>LNFB01000248.1 GCA_001464385.1 Deltaproteobacteria bacterium Ga0077550
GACGACTTGATCGGGCCGGGCCGCGATCAGCTGGTGCCCCGGTGGCAGCCGGCGGGGACCGGCGCGATGCCGGAGGGCCAGCGCCGCAAGGTGCCCAAGCGGGGCACGGCCCTGACCCAGCACACGGGCCTGCCGCCGGCCCCGTTGGGCACGCGGCCCGCCGACCGGGCCGCCGAGGGCAGGGGCCCGGCCGCGGCCCGATCGCGCCGCCGTCGACCCGGCTCGCCTTGACGACCCGGGGACCCGGCCGTATATAGTTGACCAGTCAGTCAACTATGACTCCGAGGGCCCATGGGACGGTGTAGCGACGCGCGGGGACGCCTCGTCGCGACGGCCGTCGCGCTGTTCCGCGAGCGGGGCTACACGGCCGTGTCCGTCGCGGACATCTGCGACGCCGCGGGCCTGAAGAAGGGCAGCTTCTACCATTTCTACGCGTCGAAGCTCGACCTCGCCCTCGACGCGATCGACGAATACGCCAAGGGTTACGCGGCGCTCGCCCAGGTCGGCGCCCGCGAGGGCGTGAGCGCGACGACGCAGCTCCGGATGATGATCGGGGCCCTCAAGAGCTCTGTGACCCAGCGCTGCGCCGAGGACGGCTGCGCCCGCGGCTGCCCCATCGGCAACCTCGCGATGGAGATGGCCGATCGCGAGGAGGCCATCCGTCGAAAGATCGCCGCGGTGTTCGACCAACTCCGGGGGGCGCTCGAGGCCATCGTCGCCCGGGGCGTCGCCTCCGGCGAGCTGCCCGCGGTCGACCCCCGCCGCGCCGCCGAGACCCTCGTCGCCCAGATCCAGGGGGCGATGGTCCTGACCAAGACCGCCAATGATCCCCAGGTGTTCGACCGCCTCATGACCAGCGCCGTCCAGGCCCTCGCCCCCCACGCCGACCCGGCTGCGCCCGTTGTCGCGGCCAGCACGCCCTAGGCCCGTTTTTTTTCGTCGTCAGATTAGACGACCAGTCAACTATTCCACCAGGAAGCCACCGCCATGTCGCACGCCGAACCCGAGACCTCCGCCGTTGTTCCGACCCCGTCCGAGGGCCGCCTGCACATGCTCATGTCGCGGTACGTCGCCAACCTGCCGGGTGCGTTCGAGCCCCTGCACGCGGCGCTCGCTCCCCGCATCCGTGCGCGCCTCGGGCGACTGGTCCACGACGCGGCGCTCGTCGAGGATCTCCTGCAGCTGACCTTCCTGCGTGGGCACCTCGCCCGCGACAGGTTCGAGTCGCTGCCGTCGGCGGCCGACCGCGCGGTCGAGGGCTGGTACCTGTCGATCGCCCGCAACGTCGCGCTGGATCACCTGCGAGAGAACTACCGCCGGCAGCGTCGGCACGCGGCCGTGTACGCGCGCGGCGATGGGGCGTCGATCGGCGCCCCCGAGTCCGACGAGAGCCCGGAGGACGTCGAGATCTCCCGCGAGGAGAGCCGCGAGATCGCGGAGCGCGTCGCCCGTGCGCTCGATCAGCTCCCACCGGGCCAGCGCGAGGTCGTGAAGCTGCACAAGCTGCAGGGCATGAGCATGGCCGAGGTCGCCGACACGCTGCGGGTGCGCCAGGGGGCGGTCCGCGTGCGCGCGCATCGGGCCTACAAGGCGCTCTCGGAGATCCTCGGCGCGCCGTTCATGATGCCGCAGCCGGCGTAGACCACCGTCGCAGGCTAAGGCCGCGGTCCCTCGGCGAGGCGCTGCACGATGCGCGCGCGCTCGGTGGCGAGCGGAGTCTCGGGGTAGCGACGCTCGTGCGCGTCGACGAGCCGGCGGGCCTCGTCGAGGTGCCCGCGATCGATCGCCTGCCACGCGGCCGCGAGCTCCTCGGCGCCGAGCAGCGGCAGTGCGGGATCGTCAGCGTCCGCGGGCGTGTCCGCGGGCGGACGGCGAAGGCCGGGTCGCTGGATCGGTGGTGCGATCACTTCGGCCGGCCGCTCGGCCGGCGTCGCGATCGCCGGCACGTCGGCGGGGGGAACCTCGGCGGGCGCCGGGGCCTCGGCCGCGGGTGGCGTCGCGTCGGGCAGGGCCGCTGCGTGGCTCGCCGCCGCCGGCCGCGGTGGCGACGGCTGCATCGCCGCGACCGTGGTGGCCACGATCGCCGCCGTGCCGATCGCCCAGATCGAGGCCTGCGTGGCGGGCCACCACGCGCCGGTGACCAGCCGCGGCCACAGCAGCAACCAACCCCGGGCGAACGCGGCGCGCGACGGGGGCGCCGCCGAGTGACGCGCGGGGCCGTCGACGAGCGCCCGCTCGAGCTCGTGCCTCGCCGCGCGCAGCCGCGTCGAGACGGTGTTGGGGTTGAGGCCGAGCTGGGTGGCAGCCTCGAGCGCGGTGTAGCCGAGGACCTCGCAGCGCTCGAAGGCCTCGTGCTGATCGCGACCGAGTCGATCGGCGAGCTCGCGCAGCAACAGACGCGCCTCCGGGGCCTGCCACGGGCGATCGACCGGCGCGAGTCCGAGCCACAGGCGCAGCGCATCGAGCTTGCGACGCTGACGCAGCGCGGTGCGTCGGTGACGGAACGCGACCCGCCGGGCGATCACCAACAACCAGCCGTCGTGACGCTCACCGGTGAAGTCGCGCAGGTGACGGTGGGCGACGACGAAGACGTCCTGCACTGCGTCCTCTTCGAGCCACGACGGGACGCCGAGGCGCCGGATCGCGCCGCGCACGAACGCCACGTGCTCGCGGTAGAGCACCGAGAACCGCGGCGAGGGCAGGGGGGAGGCGAGGGCTTGCACGCGTGGGCTCGGTCCTACGGCTCGTAGCGGGCGATGAACGGCCCGACGGTGATCGGCACGCCGGCGTCGTAGACGCTGGCCTGACCGACGACGACGAGCGTGCCGTCCTCGGCGACCTTTGCGGTGACCCCTGGCGCGTCGGCGTCGAGCGTGTCGCTCCACACCACGCCGTTCGCGTCGAGCTCGGCGACCCACGCCTGGTAGGTCGTCGGGTCTGCGCCGACCGCGAACAGCTCCCCGCACGGGCCGGCGACCGCGTCGACGACGGTGCCGAAGCCCGCCGTGGTCGCGCTGCTGTACGCGCGGACAATGGCGCCGTCGTCGGGATCGACGATCTGCAGTCGCGTCGTGATCGGCGTCGCCTCGTCGACGTACGGATCCTGCGACACCGCGAGGAGCTGGCCTTCGCCGTCGACGTCGAGCGCTGAGAGCCACTGGCCGGTGAGCGTCAGTTCCTGCGCGGGCGCGGCGAACGACCCGCCCGCGAAGCGCAGCAGCGTGGTGTCCTGTCCCGCGCCGCGCCCGATCCACACGTCTCCGTTCGGGGCCTGCACGATGCCGCGGAAGCCCGAGCCCGTGACCTGGTAGTGGTCGATCTCGACGCCCGCGGCGTCGATGTGGGCGATCCGCGAGAACTGCTCCTCGCCGCTGACCCAGTACATGTGCGCGAGGCTCGACCCGTCGGCGAGCACCGCGACGTCGTCGACCAGCGTGTTGAACGGCCCGCCGTTGTCGAACTGCGCGGCGTTCCACACCACACTGCCGTCGGCCTCGACCATCTGCAGCCAGTCCGAGGCGCCGACGAAGAAATCCAGCGCGACGACCCGACGGCCACCCGCCGCGTCGTCGAAGTAGCCCACGTGGCCGACGGTGCCTGGCGCGTCGCCGGAGAAGCTGCGCGCCCCGTCGGGGTCGACCTCGAGCCAGATGTTGTCGCCTTGGATGAACGCGACGGTGACCGAGCCGTCGTCGGAGATGACGATGTCCTGGAAGCCCGACAGCGTCGGGCTCGCGGCCGGGCCGCCGAACAGCTCGAAGCTGGTGTGGGTCATCGCCGTCGTCGCGCAGGCGCCCTCGCCGGTGGTGCTCGTCGCGGAGACCGATCCTGCGCCGTCGTCACCGGCGGTGCTCGAGCCGCCGTCGGTCGCGGTCATCAGCGCGGCGGGGTCGGAGAGATCCTCCGTCTGCACGCAGGCGCCGAGGGAGGTGATCGCGGTGAGGCCGAGTCCGGTCCAACGGGGGAGGCGCGTCGTCGTCATGGTCACCGGCCTAGATCTCCGGGTCGCGGAGTTTTCGTTGCTGCGATCGAAGCGGCTACACTCCGGTCGCCATGGCGTTCGCACGGCTCGTCGGCTGCGCGCTCGCCCTGGCGCCCGCCCACGCCCCGGAAGGGTCGATCCGCTGGGACGCACCTGCGCAGTGTCCCACGGCCGAGACCGTCGCCGCGCGCGCACGGGCGCTCGGCGCCCGCGACCGACCCGTCGAGGTGCGCATCACCGCGGTCCCGGGTGGGTTCGCGGCCGAGGTCGCGCTCGACGCGGGTCGACGGACGTTGCGCAGCGCTAGCTGCGACGAGCTCGCGACCGCGGTCGCATTGCTCGTCGCCGCCGGACTCGACGGGCCCGACGCACCCGAGCCCGACGCGCCCGAGCCCGACGCGTCCCCCGGCGCCCCGGAGGATTCGGGCGCTGCGGTCGTGCCGCCGCCGCTCGAGGGGGCACCCATCGCAGCGACCCCCGAGCCGTCGCGGGATCGCCCGACCCCCGCGCCCGCCCGGTCGCCGCGGCGACCGAGCCCCGAACGCCCGGCGATCCTCGGCCCGACGCTCGGTGTGTTCGGCACCGCGGGGATCGGTCTGTTGCCGCGCGTCGACGCAGGCGGCGGCCTCGCGCTCGGATGGACGTGGCGCCGCGTCGGCGTGGAGGTCGGCGGCTGGGCGCTCGCCCCCAACGCGCGTGCCCTGGGCAACGGCGTTCGCGGCAGCATCCTGCTCGGGGCCGCGGCCGTCGCTGTGTGCGGCCGGATCCGACGCGCGTGGTTCGAGCTGCGGCCGTGCGGATCGTTCGAGGCCGGGGCCACGCGCGTGCGCACGACCGGCGCCGAGGTCGAGCCCGGCGCGCGCAACACCTGGCTCGGACTGCGTGGGGCCGTGCGCGCGCTCGCGTGGGTGCACCCCCGCGTCGCCCCGGTGCTCTCGGTCGGCGCGGTGGTGCCGATGTTCCGCACCGACTATCGCGTCGGGGACGACGTGCTCATCTCCACGGCGCCCGTCGCCTTCTCGGCGACCCTCGGGATCGAGCTCGCGCTCGGGCGTCAGCCCTCGGAGTAGGTCCAGTCGCGCTTGGCCGCGTTGTCGCAGTTCATCGATCGACTCGTCGCGCGCTTGGGGCAGCTGCGGGCCTTGCGACCGCCCTTCGCGTAGGCACCGGCGGCGAACTTCGTCGCCCGCAGATCGCCGTGGGCGAAGTGGCACGGGTTGCCGGCGGCGTCGTAGTACTCGATGACGCAGGTGAAGCCCGCGGCGCGGAGCTTCTCGCCGGTGGCGCGCGTGTCGAGGCCGCAGATCACCGCGTCGATCGCCAGCGCTTGGTTGTGCATGCTGTCGTCGGGATCGCCGGTGCGCGCGCCCGAGTTGATCCACATCACCGGCTCGTCGACGGCGGGCGCGGGGAGGCCCGCGACGATCGATCCGACGCGGCGCAGCACCTCGACGTGCAGGCCGGCGGCCTTGGGTCCGATGCGCAGCGCCTCGCAGCCCTCGCAGCCCTCGATGGGTCCGGGCAACGATGGGCCGGTCGCGCCGGCGGCCGGCGGTGTGCCGAACTCCCGCTCCCAGCAGCCGACGACGCGCGGCGGCGGTGGCTCGCTCGGCGGCGGTGGGGGCGTCGGCGCGGCCACGGGCGTCGGCGTCGGTGCGGTCACGGTCGGGGCAGAGGTCGGGGCGGTGGCCGCGGCTTCGGTGCCACACGCCGCGAGCGCGGCGGTGACGAGCAGCGTTCGCACGCGCATGCGAGGGGTCGGGGAGCGGGGCGTCAACGCGGTCGCGATCGTACCCGGTCGAGCGGCGACGCGCGATCGGTTCTGGGCGGGGCGACGGGCCTACGCCGCCTCCCCGCTGCGCACGCGGTGGTGGAGTCGTCGCTCGAACTCGCCGAGCATCCGCAGCACGCTCGCCGCGGTCCCCGGGGCCGGTCGCACCGCTCGGGGACCGTCAGCCTCTGGCCGCTGGCACAGCGCGACCGCCGACTCGGTGCAGGCGAGCACGTCGAGCCCGCACCGCGTCAGCACGAACTCGAGGGTCGCGGCGGTGAAGTGGAAGTTGTGGGCGTTCTGCAGGTACGACAGCACGTCGCCGCGGTAGCTGGTGCCGATGCTGGCGACTCCCGGCACCTCGACGAGCAGGATGCCGCCGGGTCGCACGAGCCGCATCGTCTGTTCGATGCTCGCGCGCAGATCGAGGTAGTGCTCGAGCACGTGCATCAGCAGCACGAGGTCCGCCGGCTCACCCGCCTCGCGCAGGAGATCGTCGGCGGTGCCGTGCACGAGCGCGAGCCCGTGCGCGCGGCCGAGCTCGAGGTACTCGTCGCCCAGGTCGACGCCGCGCACGCGCTTGCCGATCTCCTGGAACGGCACGAGCAACCCCCCGGCGCCGCACCCGACCTCGTAGACGGTCTCGATGCTCGGCAGCAGCTTGGCCAGCAGCGCGACGAGGCCGCGGCCCCGCGCGACCTGGCTCTCGAACAGCGGCGCGGCGTTGCCGGCCCCGGTGTAGAGATCGCGATAGTCGTCCTGGTAGAAGCGCGCGGTGGAGTCGGCGTCCATGCGCGGATCGGATCGCAGCAGGCCGCACGCCTGGCACAGCACCGTGCGCACGGGCAGGCCGTAGCGATCGCGGCCGGCGATCTCGAGGTCCGATCCCGCGGGGAGATCGCCGCCTGCGGGCGCGCCGCAGAAACACGGCGCCGACTCGAGCCGATAGGTCCCGTCCTCGATCTTCGCGAGCACACGCGCGCGCGCCTGGAGCTGCTGGGGAGTCAGCCGCAGCCATGGGCGGTCCTGGGCGCGGAGCCGAGCGGAGAGGGCCATGATGCTTGCGTAGCGCGCTGCAGCCGCACCGCCATGGATCGGCCGCGATCGGGCCGCGGTGTCCGCCGTGGATCGGGCGCAGGCGGGCCGATCCGGTCCGGGGATCTCGGGATCGACCGCGACCAGGGCCGGCGTGCTAACCCCAGGCCCGTGCACTGCCTCGTCGTGGGAATCGCCGGCGCGACCGGCTCCGGGAAGTCGACGGTGGCGTCGCGCCTCGCCGACGCGGTCGCGACCAACGTCGCGTTGCTGCAACACGACAGCTACTACCGCGATCGGCCCGAGCTCACCTACGACCAGTGCTCGGCGCTGAACTTCGATCACCCCGACGCGCTCGAGACCGAGCTGCTCGTCACGCACCTCACCGCGCTCAAGCGCGGCGAGCCGGTGTCGGTCCCGGTCTACGACTTCACGACCCATCGCCGCGCCGTGGACACCCTGCGCGTGGCCCCGGCGCGCGTCATCATCGTCGAGGGGATCCTCGTGCTCGCCGACGCGCGGCTGCGCGAGCTGTTCGACATCAAGCTGTTCGTCGACACCGACGCCGACATCCGCGTGTTCCGCCGCATCCGCCGCGACATCGAGCAGCGCGGCCGGAGCTTCGACTCGGTGCGCCAGCAGTACTACTCGACGGTGCGGCCGATGACGCTGGAGTTCGTCGAGCCGTCGAAGCGCTGGGCCGACATGATCATCCCCGAGGGCGGTCGCAACGAGGTCGCCCTCGACATCCTGTGCACCAAGCTGAGGACGTTCGCCCATGGCTGAGGCACCGGCACCCTCGGGGTTCGCCCGCGCACGCGCGTGGTGGTCGCGGCAGAGCCAGAAGCTCAAGGACCACTTCGCGGAGTACGGCGGCATTGCGATCGCGACCTACTTCGTGATCTTCGCGCTGACGTGGTCGGGCTTCGCGGTCGCGATCGGTCAGGGCGTGGCGGTGGACGGCGCCGCGACCGACGGCACGACGATCGGCACGGCGTGGCTGGCGACGAAGGCCACGCAGCCGCTGCGCATCCTCGCGACGTTGGCCATCACCCCGCTGGTCGCGGCCGTCTGGCACCGCATCCGCCCGCCGGCGCCCAAGCCCGCGGCCGCCCCCGAGCCCGCGCCCGGTCCGGTGACGCCGGATTGAGCCGGGGACCGTGGAGCTCGATCACGTCGCCGACGCGCCGGTGACCGTGAACTCCCACCGCGCCGGCGTGGCGCCGAGATCGAACATCGTCATGTCGAAGCGCGCCGTGGCCCCCGGCTGCAGCACCTCGACGTCGGCGTAGGTATCGTCGATGCCGAGCAGCGTGCCGGCCGCGTCGAAGGCGAGCGCGCGGACGTGGACGAAGCGGGCCGGCACCGTGCCGCCGTGGACGACCTTGCCGTTGACCGAGAACCCGCTGCCGAAGCTCCCCGGCCCGACCGGACCCGGCTCGAGCTTCAGGCCGACGACGCGCGTGGGGATGTACGTCGCCTTGCGCGGCGCGATCTCGAAGCTGATCGTCGCGAAGGGCGGCGGGTTCATCACGAGCACCTCCGCGGCATCCTTCGCGCCCGCGTCGAGGACGTCGTCGGCGAAGCCGAACGCAGTGCCGACCTCGGCGCCCGAGGCGTCCTTCATCACGGCGACGATCTTCGGCTTGTCGATCGGGTAGGGCGAGTCGTTGGTCACCCAGCCGGCGGCGTAGAACGTGCTGCCCGAGCTCGGACGGCGGTGCGTCAGCTCGAAGTGCGCGGCCGCGGGTGGCTCGGGCACGACGGCGACGGACACGGGCGCGTCGACGCTCGCCACCGGGTTCGCGGGCGTCACCCCGGCCTGCGGCGTGCTCGTGGTCGGCGGCGGCGCGGCCGAGACCTCCCTCGTCGTCGCGTCGCTGGCGAGGGCGATCGGCGCGCTCGACGTGGTCGGCTTGGAGCCGACGAAGGTGAGGGCGCCTGCGACGACGAGGCCGACACCGACGACGGCGAGGGCGCCGACCACTGCGGCTCCCGGCTTCGGCTTGGCGCCGCCGGGCGCCACGAGCGGCCGTGGCGTGCCGCCGGTGAGGCGATAGCGGACGCCGCAGTAGACGCACGTGTGGATGCCGTGGGCATCGGGGCGCGAGCTGTCGTTGGCGCTACAGGTCGGGCAGCTCAGGGCTTCGGTGGGCATGGGACCGCATCGATGATGGTAACGCGGGCGGCGCGGCCGCGGGATCCATCGCGTGACGCGGGCTGGTTACGCCGTGCGGACTGCATCGGCGCAGAGGCGGGCTGCGGTGGCCGTTGCGGCGCCCCGGCGGGTTCGGGTGCACAACAACGCCATGGTCCGCGCCGATGATGTCCAGATCCCCTCGCAGGATGGCCGCCCGATCGGCGCCGTGCTCGTGCACCCGAACGTGACCCCGCGCGCGCAGGTGATCATCCACGGCGCGACCGCGGTGCCGCAGCGGTTCTATCGCGAGTGGGCGGTGCACCTCGCCGAGCGCGGCCTCGCGGTGCTCACGTACGACTACCGCGGCATCGGCCGCTCGCGCACGCGGCCGATCCGGGACGAGCCCGTGACGATGTCGGGTTGGATCGACGACGCCCAGGCGGTGCAGCGGTGGTTCGCTGCGCGCGCGCCCGAGCTGCCGCTGGTCGCTGTGGGGCACAGCTTCGGCGGTCAGATCGCCACCACGCTGCTGCCCGAGGCCGACGCGATCATCACGGTCGGGGCGCAGGGCGGCTACGTCGGCCGCTTCGACGGGCCGCGGCGCCACTGGTACGCGGCGGTGATGCGGGGCCTCATCCCGGCGGTGTCGGCGGCGTTCGGCCACCTGCCGGGCTGGGCCGGCCTCGGCGAGGATCTGCCCCGCGGCGTCGCGCGCCAGTGGGCGCGCTGGTGCAGCCACCCCGAGTACCTGTTCTCCGAGCTGCCGCACCTGCGCGAGCGCATGGCGAGCTGGCGCGGTCCGCTGTACGCCCTGTCCTTCGACGACGACGAGTTCGCGTCCCTGCGCAACGTGCAGTGGCTGCTCGACCGCTTCGAGGGCGCGACCATCGAGCACGATCACCTGCGCATCGCCGAGCTCGAGGCGCGAAAGGTCGGGCACTTCGGGTTCTTCCGCCGCAGCGCCGAGGCGGAGCTCTGGCCGCGGGTGGACGAGTTCCTCGCGCGGGTGGGGGCGGCACCGATCGTCTCGGAGCCCGATCGCGTGCTCGCGGACCTCTGGTACGGGACGGGGTGATCGCTATTCGATCACGGTGGCAAGGTCCACCCAGAACGCGCGCGTCTGATCCTGCGCCAGCTCGACCTCGAGCAGCGTCTGCTCGCGGCGCGGATCCGCGTCGACCCAGGGCTGGATCGCCGCCGCAATCGCGTCGATCTCCGCCTGCGCGTCCAACCCCGCGAGCACCAGATCCACCTCCGCGATCGCCTGGTCATACCGGTCCAGGCACTGCGGATCCGCGAGGCATCGATCGAACAGCACCCCGCGGTTCTCGGCCGGGATCGAGTCCCCGTGCACGTCGACGAGGAACTGCTGGGTCTGGTCGAGCCCCGACGGGATGAAGTCGAACATGCCCGCGTCGTCGCTGTGGATCGAGTAGTTGTTCCGGGCCGTCGCGTAGCCGTCGCCGTGGCCGAGCCGCAGCGAGGCCGCCCAGACCCGCAGCACCCCGTCGAGGTGGACGTGGGTGTCGAGGCCCGCGAAGAACATGTCGTCCGGTAGCACGGTGGTCGCCATGAGCGCGGTGAGGTCGCTCGTGTCGAGCGGGTCGCCCTCGTCGACCGAGAACTCGTCCTCGCGTCCGGGATTGATGTCGAGGTCCGCGGTGCCCTCGTAGAGGTGCTGCGTCTCGTCGTAGAACCGCGACAGCCACACGTCGTCGACGCGCTCGATGGTCGCGTGCAGGCCGTAGCTGTCGCCGTTGAGCCGGACCTCGGCGTAGCCCGAGCGCGGCACCGGCACCCCGAGCTCGCCGAGCGCCCAGTACGCCACCGCCTCGTGCACCTGCGACGGGTCCTCGCGCATGTTGTTGAGCTTGAGCCCCTCGAGGCCGAGGACGCGGGTGTCTGCGTCGACGAAGTCGAACTCGAGCTTGAACGCGGCCTTGCCCGACAGATCGGCGAAGCTGCCCGCGATGCTGCCCTTCAGCGCGATGCCGATCGCGATCGGCTCGGTCGTCGCACCGTCGGTCGTCACCGAGAACGTGCCCTCGACGTAGCTGCGCGGATCGACCTCGAGCGCAGCGATGCCGGCGGCGTCGATCGTCAGATCGATCTCGATCGGATCGAGCCGGTCGAAGAAGATGCCGCCCGGATCGACGTACGCCAGGTTGGCCTCGCCGAGCGTCGGGGTGCACAGCGCGAACGGATCGTCCGAGACGCCCGCGCACCACGTGGTGCCCTTGAACGATCCGGGAAAGGCCGGGAACGTCGCGGTGTCGAGCGTCACGCCGTCCCGCACCAGCGCGACGGTGTCGTCGCTGCAGCCGATGTTCGCGGCGAGGCCTGGGTCGGCGCCCTGGGCCTCGCGGACCACGAGCAGGCCCTCGGAGATCGTGCCGGCCGGGATCGTGTAGTCGGTCGCGCCGTTGATCACGATCTCGACGTCACCCAGATCGGTCCCTGCCGCCGCGGCGATCTCGATCCCGTCGCGGCCGTGGCAGTCGACCTCCGAGAGGCTCGCGGTCCCCTCGGCTCCGCCCGTGGTCTCGGGGTCGCCGGTCGTGTCGCCCGGGCCCGCGCTCGTGCTCGACTCGGACTCGGCGCCGCCACCGCTCGTGTCCGCGGTCGTGGCCGTGGGGCCCGGATCTCCGCCCGTCGACCCGTCCGTCCCGGTCGTCCCCGACGACGCCGCGGTGTCCCCTCGACACCCCGCGGGGACCCCCGCGAGGCCAAGCACGAGCGCGATCCTCCGACGCGAACCGACCGGCACCACGGGTCCAGGCTACCACGGGGCCCCGCCGCCGCCCCGGCAACCCCGTCGCCCTCCGCGGCGGGCGCGCGCCGCCTGCCTCCGGGGAAAAACCTTGCCCAGGCCCGCCTAGCGTGGCAAAACCGCGGAGCCCGATTGACTGACACTCGTGTCACTGACGCATGTGTCATCGCTCGGCCCACTGAGGACACCCCCATGAGCGACCGCCAGTTCCGCATCGGCTTCGACCTCGGTTCCACCACGGTGAAGGCGGTCGTCGTCGACGCTGCCACGGACGAGATCCTCTGGAAGGACTATCGCCGTCACGACAGCAAGCAGCCCGAGAAGGCGCTCGAGATGCTCCGCGACATCGAGCGCGACACTGGCGTCACCATGCACAACGCCCGCGTGTTCATGACCGGCTCGGGTGGCGGCAACGTCGGTCGCTTCATCGGGGCGAAGTTCGTGCAGGAGGTCAACGCGGTCTCGCTCGCCGTCGAGAAGCAGCATCCCGAGGTGAACTCGGTGATCGAGCTCGGTGGCCAGGACGCCAAGATCATCGTCTTCAAGGCCGACGCCGACAGCGGCCGCAAGAAGAAGATCCCGTCGATGAACGACAAGTGTGCCGGCGGCACCGGTGCGGTCATCGACAAGATCAACGCCAAGCTCAAGCTGCCCCCGCAGGAGCTCTGCAACGCCGGCCATGCCGGCCTCAAGCTCCACCCCGTCGCGGGCAAGTGCGGCGTGTTCGCCGAGACCGACATCAACTCGCTGCAGAAGATGGGCGTCCCGGCCGACGAGCTGATGGCGTCGCTGTTCGAGTCGATCATCCAGCAGAACCTGTCGGTGCTCACGCGTGGTCACACGCTGATGCCGTGGGTCATGCTGCTCGGCGGTCCCAACACGTACATCAAGGGGATGGTCGAGGCCTGGCGCGCGAACATTCCGCCGCTCTGGGCCGAGCGCAACGTCGCGCTGCCCGAGGGCTTCGGCCCCGGCGGTCGCGATCCGGCCGAGCTCATCATCGTCCCCGACAACGCCCAGTACTACGCGGCGCTCGGCGCCGCCGAGTTCGGCAAGGACGAGGACGAGCACGTCGGCCGCTACAAGGGCACCGAGGGCCTCGAGTGGTACATCACCGTCGGCCGCACCGAGGAGAAGCGCAAGGCCGGCGGCCGCGGCCTCGCCAACAGCGACGCCGAGCTGCAGGAGTTCCTCGATCAGTACAAGCCCGAGCGCTTCGTCGCGCCGACGCTCGAGCCCGGCACCGTGGTCGAGGCGTACATGGGCATCGACGGCGGCTCGACCTCGAGCAAGGCCGTGCTGATGGACGCCAAGGGCGATCTGGTCGCCAAGGTGTACCAGCTGTCGAAGGGCAACCCGATCGAGGACACCAAGGATCTGTTCGCGGATCTCCAGGCGCAGATCGAAGCCCAGGGCGCCACGCTGCGCATCCTCGGCATCGGCACCACCGGCTACGCCAAGGACATCCTGCGCGACGTGCTGCGCGCCGACGCGGCGATCGTCGAGACGGTCGCGCACTGCGAGAGCGCGCTGCACTTCTATGACGACGTCGACGTGGTCTGCGACGTCGGCGGCCAGGACATCAAGATCATCATCTTGAAGAACGGCAAGGTCAAAGACTTCAAGCTCAACACGCAGTGCTCGGCCGGCAACGGCTACTTCCTGCAGGGCACCGCGGTCGGCTTCGGCTACGACGTCAAGCAGTACGCCGACGTCGCCTTCAAGGCCGAGAGCATGCCGATGTTCGGCTACGGCTGCGCCGTGTTCATGCAGTCGGACATCGTCGACTTCCAGCGCCAGGGCTGGTCGCCCGAGGAGATCATGGCGGGCCTCGCCAACGTGCTGCCGAAGAACATCTGGCTGTACGTGTCGCAGATCCCCAACCTCGCCAAGCTCGGCAAGCGCTTCGTGCTGCAGGGCGGCACCCAGCACAACATGGCCGCCGTGAAGTCGCAGGTCGACTTCATCCAGGAGCGCTTCAAGCAGAAGGGCGTCGAGGCCGACGTCATCGTGCACAAGCACTGCGGCGAGTCGGGGGCCATCGGCGCCGCCAAGGAGGCCCGCCGCCTCCACCTCGAGCAGGGCAAGGTCACCGAGTGGATCGGCCTCGAGAAGGTCCCGACCATCGGCTACAGCCAGAAGCGCGACGAGAGCACGCGCTGCTACTTCTGCAAGAACAAGTGCCTGCGCACCTTCATCGACGTCGACCTCGAGCTCAGCAACGCCGAGGCCGAGCAGCGCATGGCCCAGGGCCAGCTGGTGCAGATCAAGAAGCACACGGAAGAGACGCAGATCGCGACGAAGCGCCTCATCATCGCCACCTGCGAGAAGGGCGAGGTCGAAGACGTCGAGAAGATGCGCAAGATCAAGAGCGGGCTCGACCAGGCCAAGAAGTCGTTCCCGAACTTCGCGGCGACGGCGGCCAAGGACATCTGGCGCGCGGTGCATCCGGCGTCGGTCGCCGACGATCCGGACGCGGTCGAGAACGGCCTGGGTCTGCCCGAGCACTTCGACCTGCCGCCGCAGCTCGCCGGCATCCAGGGCCGCTTCGACGGCCTGCTGACCCGGATCAACCGCAGCCCCCGGGTGGCCGAGCTGGTCGCGAAGACCCAGGAGCGCATCGCCCTCTCCAAGGCCGTGGCCGAGAAGCGCGCCGGTGTGCTCGCGCGCGCCGAGAAGATCCGCGGCCGCAAGAAGCTGCGCATCGGCATCCCGCGCGTGCTCAACCAGTACTCGCAGAATCCGTTCTTCTCGGCGTACTTCGAGTCGCTCGGCATCCTGCCGAACAACCTCGTCTACTCCGACTTCACCTCCGAGGAGCTCTACAAGGAGGGCGCCAAGCGGGGCGCGATCGACCCGTGCTTCCCGAGCAAGGTGTGCATCGCCCACATGCACAACCTCGTCGAGGTGAAGCACAAGAAGAAGAAGCTCGACCTCATCGTGTTCCCGCAGGTCGACTCGATGGACACCTGGCTGACGAACAACGTCGGCTCGCGCGCGTGCCCCACGGTGGTCGGCTCGGCCGACACCACGCGCGCGGCGTTCATGAAGGAGAAGGACATCTTCAAGGAGAAGGGCATCGAGCTGGTCGTGCCGTTCCTGCACATGCGCGAGCCCAAGCTGTGCAAGCGCGAGATGCTCGGCTACTTCGGTGACCTGCTGGGCCTCTCCGAGGAGGAGAACAGCCGGGCGATCGACCTCGGCTACAAGGCGCTCGAGGACTTCTACGTCGAGCTCCGGGCCGAGGGGCGCAAGACGCTCGAGCAGCTCGAGCGCGAGGATCGGATCGGCATCGTGCTGCTGGCGCGGCCGTACCACAACGATCCCGGCATGAACCACGAGATCCCGGACGAGCTGCAGAAGCTCGGCTACCCGATCTTCACCATCCACTCGCTGCCGATCGACGACGACATCGTCCGCCCGCTGTTCCAGGCCGACATCGACGCCGGGTTCATCCAGACCCCGTTCGACGTCTACGACGTGTGGAAGAACAGCTACTCCGAGAACACCAACCAGAAGGTGTGGGCGGCCAAGTACACCGCGCGGCACCCGAACCTGGTGGCACTCGAGCTGTCGAGCTTCAAGTGCGGCCACGATGCGCCGATCTACTCGGTCATCGAGGAGATCATCGAGAGCTCGGGCACGCCGTACTTCTCGTTCAAGGACATCGACGAGAACAAGCCCACCGGCTCGATCAAGATCCGCGTCGAGACCATCGGCTACTTCCTCAAGCGCTACCAGGAGGACATGCGCCGCGAGAAGGGCAAGCGGGCCCGCGTGGCCGAGCGCGTGAAGGAGGCGCAGGCCGAGCTGCTCGCGCGCCTCGACGCCGCGCAGCAGCGGCTGACCGCCGAGCAGGCCGCGCGTCCCGACGTCGTGCTCGCCGAGGCCGGCATCACCCGCAACGTCGACGGTCGCTACGAGCGGCTGCACCACGGCAAGCAGGTCAACGCCAGCCAGGCCAAGGTGCTGGCGAAGACCGCCGGTGCCCACCGCGGCGTCGAGGGTGGCCCGGGCGCTCCGCCTGCGGCGGGCCAGCGACCCGCGAGCGCGCCCGCGAGCGCGCCCGCGGCCGAGCGCGACGACGAGCCGGCCTGATCGCGACTCGCCCTGGACGACGAACAGCGTCTGCTCCCGGTCGGAGCAGGCGCTGTTCGTCGTTCAGGGCGACCGCGATTCCCAGACCACGAGGCCCGGGAGCTCCAGCGCCGTCAGGAACCCGCCCTTGCCCGCGCCGGTGTCGATCGCGACGACCGATTCGCCGGCCCACAGATCGGTGGGATCGCTCGGCGTGTACGACGACAGCTCGGGCGGCAGTGTCTCGGTCACGGTGTGGCCCACGACGACCCGCTTGCCGCGATACGTGCGGAAGAACGACGCGCTGCGGGTCCACAGCAGGGCGATCCTCGGCTCGACGTCGCGCGGGTGGGGGAACGCGCCGTCCTTCTCGACCAAGCCCGCGTGCACGTAGATGCCGTGGTCGTCCTCGTGGAAGTAGGCGAGGCCGCGCATCCACGCGACGACGTCGGCGGGGAAGAAACTGCCGGCGAACAGCGCCTCGAAGTCGACCGGCGCCGCGGGCTCGCCGTCCGTGGGCGGCGGTGCGCCGATGAAGCTGCGCATCGTCGCCTGGCAGCCGTTGCCCGGCGGGAACACGAACTCGTCCCAGCGGTGATCGATGACCCGCAGCCACGCGTCCTCGTGGTTGCCGCGCAGGCACACCACCTTCGCGGGCGTGGCCTCCTCGAGGGCGCGCACGCGGGCGATCACCCCCGCCGAGTCCGGCCCGCGATCGAGGTAGTCGCCGAGAAACACGAGCGTGTCGTCGGCGTCGAGATCGGGGAGTCGCGCCAACAGGGTGTCGAGCGCCGCGAGATCGCCGTGGATGTCACCGACGACGAAGGTACGACCGGGCATGCGCCCCGAGTATCCCCTGCGCGCGCACCGATCGCACGCGGGACGGCGGCATCACTTCGCCTCGGGCGTCTCGGGGGCGCGCGCCATCGTCCGCACGCACACCACCCGGCCGCCCTTCCAGGCGACGGGGGCCGTCCCCATCTTCTCGGTCTGCGTGTTCCAGACCACGCGGGTGCGGCCGAAGGTGTCGCCCTCGGTCTGCGACCAGAACTTGCCGTCGGCGATGAGCGAGCCGCGGGTGATCGAGCCCAGCTCACCGACCCGCGGCAGTCGCCAGCCCGTGACGCCGCCGATCTCGAGGGCCTCGCAGTAGGCGTTCGCGCCGGACCAGCTGAGGCGCGCCGGCGACTTGGTGATGCGCTTGCGGACCTTCTTGCGCGGCTCGGGGGCGATCAACACGATGTCGAGGGCGCGGAACTTCTGCGCGGTGAGGCCGGCGTAGATCGTGCGCATCTCGGCCTCGTCGATCTCGGGCTCGCCGACGATCTCGACCTCCTCGGGCGCGGCCGCGGGTGCCGTGGGCAGCGGCGACGCGACGGCCACCGGCGTTGGCGTGACGATCGGCGCGGGCGTGACGATCGGTGCGGGTGCGATCGGTGCGGGCGTGGCGATCGGAGCGGGGCTCGGCGTCGCCACAGATGGCTCTGCGGTCGGCGTCGGTGCGATCGCGCGTTCGGCCTCGCCCGTCGCCGCGGGGTCGCCGACGATGCCGGCCACGCGGACCTCGGCCGCGTTCGACGTGCTCGCCGCCGAGAACTGCGACCACGGAGCCGACGTCGCGATGGGGGCGTCGCCGTCGCCCGAGGCCGCCGCCGCTGCGATGACGGCCGTGAGCACCACGGCGCCGAGGACCGCACCGACGGCCATCCGCGTGCGTCGGCGGTTCTGTGCCCACGCGTCGTCCAGTCCGTCGCCGTGCTCGAGCACCGGCACCGACTGCGAGTGCAGCGGTGCGCGGGGTGGCGGCGTCGCTCCGGCGGCCGCCGCTGCGGCGCCGATCGTCATCGGCGGTGGGAACGACACCACGGTGCCGGTCGCAGGCAGGTTCGCGCCGGTCGATCGCCGCGGGCCGCGGGGCATCGGCACGCCCATGCGCTCGATCGCGGCCGCGACATCGGCCGGACCCCGCCACTCGAGCGGCATGATCGCGACGCGCTGCGCAGGGATGCCCGCCTGGCGCAGCTTCTCGGTCGCCCGATCGACCACGTGGGGCAGCGGATCCGCGAACAGCACGTAGACCGCGTCGCGCTGGCGCTGCGCGGTGACGAGCAACCCGTCGTCGCGCTGCTCGAGCCCGGAGACCACCTCGACCGAGAGGCCGCGGCTGGTCAGCAACTCGAGCACCGGCGCGAGGAGGTGACGCGTGTCCCTCGGGCAGCACAGCACGACCGTCGGGAGGGCGTCGGGGGTCGAGTTCACGGCGTCCATAGAGAGCATTTCAGCTTACCCCCGTTGCATGTGCTGTAAAGCGGCCGCTGGATCCGGGCGCGAACCGGCGTTCGTGGCCGTTCGGCCGCGATCCGGCCCCGGGGGCGGTCACCGCCGGGGGGCGATGTCCACCCGCGCTCGGGCCGTGTTGCCCCGCAGCTCCGGCGTGTACATGGCGTGCGCCTCGGCGGGCGGCATCTCGAAGGACCCCGCCGCGATCGCCCGCAGGAAGATCGTGGTGCGGTGCTCACCGGGGCGCAGCGCGTCCGCGAAGATCACCGCGCGGTCGCGACGCAGCTCCTGGTGACTCACCCACCAGCCCTGGCTCCCGGCGATCACCCGCGCGCGTCCACCCTTGCCCAGCGAGGTGTCCACCGCCTCGAGGCCCGGCGGCAGGGGCACGTCGATGGCGACGTAGCGCTGCATGCGATCGACCGTGAGCACCACGTCCATCGCGACGAGATCACCCGCGGCGATCGTCGCGTCCTCCCCGGCGGTCGTCCGCAGCGTTCGGGAGATGGCGAAGCCGTGCTGGCCGGCGGTCTTGCCCGCGTCGACGTCGGTCCACGTCATCCCGACGCGGTAGTACAGGCGGCCTTTGCCACGCCGCTCGATCGTGATGCGCGGCTCCGTGTCGCCGAGCGCGACTGCGGCCGTGCGGTGCACCGGAGGCGCCGCGCGGCCCTCGAGCTTCGCCGCGGCCGTGGGCGTGCCGGCCATCCACACGGTGGCGCCCAGGGCCGGCACGTCCTTCTCCCGATGCCGCGCGAACTCGGCCAGCGCGAGCATGGTGTAGGCGCGCTCCTGGGTGTTCGCGATCGCAGCGTCCCCGCGGTGGATCATCAGGCCGCGCACGAGCTTCTCGTTCACCGCGTCGTCCGGGGCGACCCGCTGTAGCGCGAGCAGGACCATCGCGTCGGTGCGCGCGGGCGAGTCGAAGTACTCGCTGTACTGGGTGTGGTCGCGGCGCATGAACGCCGCGCCGGCGCGCTCGTCGACCTGCGCGCGCAGCTCCGCGAACAACGTCGTCGCCGTCGCGCCCTCGGGATCGATCGCGTGGGCCGACATCAGCAGCAAGGCCCGCGCGAAGGTCGGCAACGCCTTGCGGGCGAGGAACAGCCGCTCGATCACGGCGGTCGGGCGCGCCCCGGCGGCGACCAGCGCTTGGACCACCATCGTCGCCGCGACGTCGTCGAGCTCCGCGATCGCGGTCTCTTCGCCCGCGGCAGTCCCGATGCGTCGCGAGAGATCATCACGCAGACCGTTGCGCAGCGACGCAGGCACCTCGTGCCCCGCCTCGGCGAGCGCCTCGAGGACCCACAGGGCGTACGCGCTGCCCCACAGGTGGGCTCGCCTGGCCCCGGGCCAGTAGGCGAGCCCGCCGCCGTCGACCTGCATCGATCGCAGCCGCGCGATGCCGACGTCGATGTGCTCACGGACGTCGACGTCGAGGTAGCCCTGGGCCCCGAGGCCGCGCAGGGCGACCAGCGGGAGCAGCCCGCTCGTGGTCTGCTCGACGCAGCCGTACGGGTAGCGCACGAGGTCGCGCGCGATCGACTGCAGGTCGCCGAGCATCGTAGCGTTCAGCTCGACGTCGACGGCGACGGCGCCCTCGGGCGCGAGCTTTGGCCGCTCGAGCGCGACCGCGAACGCGCCGTCCTCGGTGCGGGAGCCGTACGCGGCCGCGTGACGGCGCAGCGCGTCGGGGGCCTCGACCGTGAGGGTCGCCTGCATCGCGTCGCGGACCTCGGTGTCACCGGCCAGGCGCGCGCGCAGCTCGAACTCGACCTTGCCCGGCGCCCGCGCCCGCACGGTGAAGCCGAAGCGCTGCTGGGCCCCGGCGGCGAGCTCGGTGCGGGACACCGGTGGCTTCACGATCTCGATCGACTCCGCGCCGCGCACGACGTCGACCTCGAGCGAGAGCACGCCGGCGCCGCCGGCGAGGTTGTCGACCAGCACCGCGAGCTCGGCCTCGTCGCCCGGTCGGAGCATGCGCGGCATCGCCGGTCGCACGACCAAGGGCGCGGTCAGCATGATGCGCGCGTCGCTGTGGCCGAAGCGCCCGAGCCCCGGCCCCGCCTCGACCTCGGCCGAGGCGATCGCGGTCAGGCGGAACGTCGAGAGGTTCTCGGGCATCCGGCCGCGGATCGTCGCGACCCCGTGCTCGATCGGCGCGTCGCCGACGAAGATCGGCGTGGTCTCGAACCGACGTCGCGTCGAGACGCTCGGGGCCTTGGCGGAGCGGCCGCCGAACCCCGCGCCGGATCCCGAGCCATACCCGGCGCCGTAGCCGGTGTTGTACGACCCACCCTCGAACGGATCGGTCCGAACCGCGTAGGGACGCAGCACGTCGGTGAACGTCTCGAACAGCACTGTGTCGTTCCACCGGCCCGCCGCGAACGTGCGCACGAAGTCGGGGATCCGCGGCGGGACCATCGCGTGCACCGCCTCGTCCACGGCCCACAGCGCGACGCGACCATCGACCGGCGCGCCGTCCTTGCCCTCGACCTTCACCTGGATCGTCACGTCGTCTCCGGCACCGGCCGTCGCGGGGGCCTCGACGGTGACGCCGAGGCGGCGGTGTTCGGCGCCGACGTCGACGCGTGCACGGTCCCGCCACGAGCGCGGCGGGGCCTGCTCGGTGTCACCCTTGGTCACGACGAACGCCTCGAACTCGACCGACGGCACCCAGGCGTCGGTGACCGGCAGCTCGATCGACGCCGCGCCGGACTCGAGCGTGAACGGGATGAGCCGGCGCAGGCCGCCGTGCGAGAACGAAAGCACCCCGGGTCCGCTGACTTTGGGTGCGACCATCGTCAACGTCACGCGCTGTCCCGGCTCGGCGGTCGGCTTGTCGACCGACAGCTCGAGCGAGGTCGGCTCGGCCCGAGGCGTCTCCACCTTCGGCTCCCGTGCGCTGATCCACCACCGCTCGACGAACGACACGGCCCGGCCGTCGACCGTGGCCGTGACCGTCGTCGTGTAGCGGCCTGGCGAAAGCTTGCGTGTGGTGCAGCGCGCGTCGGCGCCGGTGGCCGTGGTCTCCAGCGAGCAGCGGTGCACGCGGACCGGGCGCTCCTCGAGGTTGCCCTTGGCGTCGCGCCGCTGCTCGAGCCTCGCGATCTCGACGTCCACCTTCTCGACGACGCGCACCTTGCCGTCCTCGTCCACGGCGCGCGCGTCGAGCTGGTACGACTGCGGGAGCGCCTGCCCGAGGACGGTGACGTAGCGGCTGGGGTGCACGTACCAGCGCTCGGCCGCGCCGACCTCGCTGAACGACGCGTCCTGGATCGCGAGATCCGTGTCGCAGACCACGTCGAGGCCGGCGATCAGATCGGTGGTCGGGATGCGCAGGCGGAGCTCGCCGGGCGGCCCATCGACGACCTCGGTGGGGAGCGACCACGCGGAGCGTTCGTCGCGGATCGGCACGGGTCGCAGCACGTCCCAGCGCGCATCGAGCCCGGGCACGGACGGCGAGGAGGTGTAGCAGTTCGTGGTGGTGCGCCGCTGCTCGATCGGCACCGGGCCGCCGAAGTAGTAGCCGGCGTGGGCGACGAGCTCGGCGACCGCGGGGCGCACGAGCCCGGCGTCGGCCATGATCGTGCGCACCTCGAACTCGGGGATCACGACGTCGCGGACCTCGAAGTGCGTGCGGACCTCGGCGGCGGGCATGTGCGCCAGACCGCGCCCGCGCTCGGGCAGCTTGGCCCGCACGGTGTAGCCGCCCAGCGCCGTGGTGGCCGGGAGCGCGAGCTGGGCCCAGTACTTGCCGTGCCGCGTGATCGCGACGCGCCGGCGCGCGACGACCTCGTCGCTGCGATCGACCAGCTCGATCTCCACGGGGGCGCCGGCCTTCGGACGCAGCAGTCCATGGGCGTTGCGCGTGGTGCTGATCGCCGCCCACCCGACCACCGAGACCGTCTCGCCCGGCTGGTACAGCGCGCGTTCGGTGACGATCTCGCTGAGCCAGCGATCTTCGCCGTCGTCGCGCGAGTTCTCGTGTGCCTCCGGCTTCGGCTCGCCGACCTCGAGCAGTGCGACGCCGCTCGAGTTCCGCGCGACGAGTGCGGCGCTGGGCGGCAAGGCGCGCAAGGGCAACAGGTCCGCGAGGCCCTGCGCGTCGGTCGTGCGCCGCTGCACGATCTTGCCCGACGTGTCGCGGACCTCGAGCTCGACCCCGGCCGACGGGACGAGCGTCGCGTTGTCGCGGATCTGCACGCGCGTGGCCGCGGCCGAGCGCCACACCGCGAGGCCGTGGCCGGTGACCTGGAACAGCCCCCGCGACGGCTTCGGCGCGCGGCGGTGCGCGGCGACGTCGAGGATCTCGAGCGGCACCACCTCGACGAGCAGCGGACGCTGGCCGCCGGCGAGCGCGGCGACATCGAGGGCGATCGAGGACCACGCGTAGCGGCCGCTCGGGTCGAGATTGATCTCCCGCTCGGTCAGCTGCGTGACGTCGCTGGGGAAGGGCACCGTGGTGAGGTCGTGGCCCTGCAGCTCGATCCACGCCCGCTCGCTCGGGACGGCCGCGCGCAGGAGCGCCTTGCGGACCCACCGCGACTCGAGGCCCACGGTCGCCGGCAGGCTCGGGCGCAGCACGCCGCCGGACACGACGAGATCGACGGCCGGCGGCGGGGGCACGAACGCCAGCGTGTGCCGCGTGCCGCCGAGCACTGGTTGTCCGAGGCGGTCTCGCAGCTTCGCGGGGAGCTCGACGCGATAGCTCTGATCGATCTCGAAGTCGCCGACGATCGACACGCCCTGTGTGCCGTCCGAGTGGACGTGCAGGTTCGGCGGGCGCGGCGAGACCTTGACCCGCGCCAGGTCCTTGGCCGCCATCGGGGCCGAGAAGCGCACGTCGATGCCCCCCGGCCCGCAGCCGTCGTCGAAGTCCGTCGCGCACGTGACCGCGACGGCGGTGCCTTCGGTGACCCGGAATCGACGCCGCACCGGGGCGGCGATCGGACCGCCGCCCCGCGGCGTGAACTCGCCGGCGACGGTGACCTCGACGGTGTGGTTCGCCGGCCAGTGCGACGCGGGGTGGATGTGGATCGAGTCGGGACCGGCCGACCACTCGAACTCCGCGGGGAGTCCGTGCCCGCGGGGGCCGCGGACGACCTCGACCGCGACGGGTCGCGCCAGCTCGGGGCTCCCGCCGACGGGCCACGCGCGGGCGCTCACGTGTCGACGCAGCGCGTCGGCGCTGATGCGGAGCTCGGCCTGCACGTCGAGCCCGGCCCGCCAGTGCGTGATGGGCTCGGCGGGAACGGTGCCCTCGGGCGCGTCGTCGTCCGTGGTGCCCGACCACCACCGCGACGGGCCCTCGTCGAGCTCGAGCGTCAGCAGCGGCGGTCGGGTGTCGAACGCCCAGCGCTCGTCGATCTCGACCGACGTCCCATCGTCGCGCTCGACCGTTCCGCGCGCGCGGATCTCGTAGTGGCGGCCGAGCTCGAAGTCGGCGCCCGCCAGGTAGGCGCGGTACGGATCGACCCACACCGTCTCGCCACCGACGCGCGGCTCGACCTCGAAGTGGAGACGCGTCGCATCGGGCGTCATCGGCCGGGTGAAGTAGACGAAGGGGTGCGCGCCCGGATCGACCAGCCCGCGCGTCGCGTCGGACTTCGGGCCGACCGCAGCGATCGCCGCGGATCGTCCGACGTCCTCGGTGTCGATCGCCGGCGGCGGCCCGTCGAGCTCGACGCGCGCGACGATCGGGGCCTCGGGCACGCGGGCCTCGGACTCGAGCGCCGTGTGGGGACGATGGCAGGAGGCGACGAGCAGCGGGGCGAGCCAACGGATGCGCATGGGAAAGACCGTCGCGGGACACCTGTCGCCCGCCGGAGTTCCCGGGGCGCACGGCCGGACGCCGCGGCGGGCTTCACCCCAGGGGGCGTGGCGCGATGACGAGGAGGTGCTCGGCGATCGAGGCGACGTCGCCGTGGGCGGTGCCGGTGGCTTCGCGCGTGCGGATCCAATCCCGCGCCCACTCGGCCTGCGGCTCGAGGATCGTCTCGGCGTCGATGTCCGTGACTCCGCGGAAGTTGAGCGCGCAGGTCGTGACCTCGTGCGGACGGTCGGGGTGCCACAGCGGGATGCCGTACTTGCGGCACAGCCGTGGGCGATGCTCGTAGAGCAGGCACCGCGCGTCGTCGTCCAGCGCGGGGCAGGGGACCCGGCGATCCGGCGCGTAGGCGCGGGCGCGGGCGAGGATGCGATCGCGTGGCGCGGGGTCGAGCGCGGCGAGGCCCTCGCGCAGGAGCTCGCCCTCGAGCGCGGACACGCGGAAGCTCTGGTGGCAGCAGTCGCCGCAGCCCGGCTTGCACTGGATGTGCTCGCGGTGGCGGGCGACCACCGGCGCGACGTCGCCATCGATGAGCTGCAGGTGGACGCGTAGCCGCGCCAGCCTGCCCGCGCGATCGTTCGCCGTCGCCATCGTCGCGGCGGCCCTCAGTGGACGTGGACGACCGTGTCGAGGCGCCACACGGCCTCGATCTCGCCGGCGTCCACGCGGCGTACGACGTCGGCGGCGACCTCGGGCATCGTCGTGACCGGCTGCTCGCCGCCCATGTAGAAGAACCGCTCGACGCCGGCCTTGTCGCGCTCGAACCACGCGTCGAGATCGTCGACGCACAGGATGTGGCCGAGATCCCAGCGGGCCAGGATGTTCTCGACGGTGATCGCGTCGGAGTAGGTGTCGTGGACCTTGCCGATGCGCCGGGCCTCGGGGCCGATCTCGTCGAGGCGGTGGGCGACGACCGCCGGCAGGTCGCCGGTCGCGGCGAGCGCGACGATCTCGTACTGCGCGCCCCAGTAGCGGCCGTTGATGAAGACGTACGGCGGCACCATCACATCGGTCAGCTTCGCGAGCTGGCGCTTGGTCTGCGGCTCGCGATCGAGGTCCATCACGCGGACGGTGGTCTCGATCCCCTCGAAGCAGCGGACGATCTCCTCGACGGCCTCGGACTCGAGCGCGGTGGCGTAGACCACCACCAAGGTGTCCTCCGGCTTGAGCCCGTGCTCGGCGCGCTGCTTCACCCGACGCAGCACATCGTCGCGATCGATGCCGTGGGCCGGCTCGGGCGCGGCGGCGTGGGCCGGCGCGGGGACGTCGGCATGGCTCGAGGTCGGCGTGGCGCTCGAGGACGCGGAGGGGCTCGGCGGCGCCGCGGCTTCGGGGCTCGACGCGTCGCGCGAGGGCTCCGTCACGACGGCGGCGATCCGCTCGATCGCGGCGGCGATCGGGGCCGGCGCTGACTCACGCACGCGATCACGCAGTCGTCGGCCAGCGGCGAGCACGTCCTCGGGCACCGCCTGCTCGGCATAGGCGCGCGCACGGTTCAGCAGTCGTTTCAGGGTTGCCATCGCCGTGCGGGAGCATAGGGAGGCAGCCAGGAGTTTTCCAGGGCAAGCCACGCGGCGTGCCCGGCGTCCCTGCGACCCCGCGGAATCGGGGGGGCTTTCGCGAGACGGTGGGGTTTGGCATGGTCCGGCCATGGCGGCCGACGACCGCACCATGTTCGAAATCTTCCGGGAGAGCGACTACAACCGGTCGTTCCACTACATCTTCTATACCGACCTCGACGAGCACGCGCGCGAGCACGAGATCGCGCGGGCGGCGAGCGGGGAGACCGTGTTCACGGGGTTCCTCCACGATGCGAGCAAGGAGCGTGCGCGTGCGATCGTCGAGGCGATCGTCGATCACCTCAACGAGATGGACGAGGACACCGCGGGCATCTCGGCCGAGGAGATCCAGGCGCGCCTGGGCGACTGCCTCGCGCCTGCCCCTTGAGCCCCGCCGCGCCGATCAGCTGACGGACGACGGCGGCGGCGTCATCCCGCGCAGGAAGAACGCCATGAGCTCGTCGGCGACGCCCTCGGCCTGGCCGAAGGCGCGCTCGCGGGCGCGGATCGCCGGGTCGTCGCCGTGCGCCATCAACATGTGCACGAGCGCCAGGCGCAGGCCACCGAGGGCGGTGACCGCCACCATGTGCACGTCGCACTGCCGGACGAGCCGCAGGCCCTGACCTACGCGAAGGGCGTCCTCGATCATGTTGAGGACCTGCTCGAAGAAGTGGTTCACCCGCGCGCGGCTCTCTTCGTCGAAGCTGATCGGGTCGCGCAGGATGATCGTCGCGAGGTCGTCGTGCTCGATGACCGTGGCGACGACGCGGCGGAAGTTGGCGCGGAGCTGATCGAGCGGCGCGTCGGCGCCGGGCTCGAGCGAGATGCGACGCACCTGGGTCCGGATCAGCCGCAGGAACTCGTCGACGAGCTGGCTGAAGACCTCCTGCTTGCTCGCGAAGTAGAGGTAGAACGTGCCGCGGGCGATCCGGGCGTCGTCGATGATGTCGTGCACCGACGCCTGGTGATAGCCCTTGTCGCGGAACACCCGGCGCGCCGCGATGAGGATCGCCTCGCGCCGCTCGGTGCGGCGGCGCTCGGCCCGGATGGCTCGCCCGTCGGGCGCGAGATCGTCGCCGACGTCGGGGACCTCGGCGTCGCGGTCGTCTTCGGGGGCGTCGGCGTCGCGCATCACTCGCCGCGGAGTCTAGTGCACCGCGGCGGGTCGTGCGAACCGAACGAGGACGCTCAGCCCGGCGGGTGGGCCGGGAAGTTCGCGCGGACCTGGCGCGGCTTCACGAGCTCGTGCGTCAACGCCCAGAGCGTGGTCGCGAAGGTCAGGACGATGGCGACGTGCAGCAGACCGGACACCGCCATGACGAGCCAGGCGAAGACGTAGTAGTCGCGCCGCGAGAGGAACTCGATGCGGGCGTACAGCCGCATGAGCAGCCGGGGATCGTTCGGGTTCACGTCCCACTTCAGCGCGTAGTGCGAGCCCGAGCCGGTGCGCAGCAGTTTGCGATACAGCGAGAGCGAGAGCGCGAGCTGGATGGCCACGGCGACGCCGCAGATCTGCAGCCAGATCGGCTGGCCCGTGACGGCGCTGAAGCCGACGCCCGAGCCGATGAAGAACATGAACTTGCCGACATCGTCGGTGAGCGTGTCGAACCACTCGCCGAACTTGCTCTCGGCGAACTTGAGCCGCGCCAGCTCGCCGTCGATGCCGTCGAGCATCGACGCGAGCTGCCAGAGCACGGCGCCCACGATGAGCCAGCCCGGCGAGGCGACGGTCGCCATCGCCGCCGTGACCGCGGCCGCGATGCTGACCATCAGCGAGAACGCGGTGACGTGGTTGGGGCGCACCGGGAAGTGCATCAGCACGCGCGTCGCGGCCAGGCTGAAGCGCCGGTTGATGTGGCGGGAGATGATGCCGTCGACCGACTTGCGCAGCGAGCGGACCAGCGCGCTCTGGGCCCGCTTGCGCTCGAACTCGTTGCGGGCGGGGTGCCACCAGCCGTCGCCGATGTCGGCGGCACGGACAGCACCGCGGGCGGCGAGATCGTCGAGGGCCTGGGTGAGGTTGCGGGTCTGGCCGTGGTCGTCGACGCGATCGAGGGCGTCGAACAGCGCGCGCGAGGCGACGAAGATGCCGGTCGACCAGACATCGCCGCGGCCGCCGAGGCCGGCGACCGGACCGGCGTTGGCCGAGGTGTCCACGAGCGCGACCGCATGGGTGTCGGCGGGGAGCGTCGCGGCCTGCTCGCCGGCGGGCAGCGCGGCCATCGGCGCGCGGCCGACCGCGAGCGTCACGGCGTCGAGCGGCTCGGCGATGAGCGCCTTCACGACCGCCGGGTTGAAGATGCGATCGCACGGGGCGACGAAGAACTCGCCGCGGACATGGGGACGGGCGCGCCACAGCGAGTAGGCGTCGTCCTCGGGGCGCTCGGCGTTGAACACCCAGGTGATCTCGAGGGACGCCAGCTGCGGGTCCGCGATCGTCGCGCGACGGACCTCGGCATCGGCGATCACGACCACGAACCGCCGCACGCCGTTGCGGGAAAGGACCATCAGGGCCCGCTTGACGAGGGTCACGCCGCCGCAGCGCGTCAGCGCCGTGGGAATCTCGCGGCCACGGCGGGTGCTCGTGGAGGTCGCGAACAGGACGGCCTGCTGGATGGGTGTCTTGACCATGGGGGGCTGGGCGAGGCGACGGAGAGTCGGTACGGCGCGGGCGAATGTGACGGAGCGGCGCCGCGATCGTGAAATTTCTCGACCGCGCTGGCGGAGGTAGTCCCACAGCTCGGCGGTCGGACGCACGGCCCGGATGCGGTTTTTCCGTTGGCAATCTCACGGATCCCAGGAAATCCTCCAGGACACGTGCGTCCAGGAGATCCCCGCGGTCCGGGTCAACGGGTCAGGTCGTCGAGGGCGGCCGAGACGTTCGCGAGGGCCGGCTCCAGGGTCTCCGGCTCGACGCCGAAGGAGAGGCGGACGAAGCCCGGCATTTCGAACATCGTGCCGGGGACGACCTGGGTGTCGTAGCGCTGCCGGAGGTGCTCGCAGAACGCGACGTCCTGCATGAAATTGGGCAGCCGGACGAAGCCCGTGAGGCCCGCCGCCGGGGGGACCCACGCGACCCGCGCGTCGGCGGCGATCCATGCGTCCACGAGGCGGCGCCCCTGGGCGGCACAGGCAGCGGAACGGGCGAGCAGTGCCTCGGCGTGTTCGAGCACCCGGGTGCCGAGCCGGCTCGTCGCGACCGGCGGGGTGACGTGCAGGTAGTCCGACGCTGCACGAATCGCGCGGGCGGCGTCCGCGTCGGGGGTGACGATCCACCCGGCACGGATGGCGGAGACGCCGAACGCCTTGGTGGCGGAGCTCCAGCTCACCGCGTTGCGGGCCACGATCGCCGCGGGCGAAGCGACGGGGTCGGCGGCTGGCCACACGTGATCGAGGTAGACCTCGTCGACCAGCACCATCGCGCCGACGCGCGACGCGAGCTCCGCGACCGCGTGCAGCGTCTTCGGATCGATCGCGACGCCGCTGGGGTTGTGGAGGTTGGTGAGGATGACCGCGCGCGTGCGTGGGGTGAGCAACTGCGCGAGTCGTTCGGGGACCACGGACCATCCCTCGTCGAAGCGACGCTCGAGTCGAGACACCATCGCGCCGAGGATCTCGGGCGCGCGCCGGAGCGCCTCGTAGGTCGGACGCTCGACGACGACGTGATCACCGGCGCGGATGAGCGCGATGAGCACGTGTGTGATCGCGGTGCTCGCCGCGAGCGTCACCGTCACGCACGCGGGGTCGAGATCGTAGCGGCGCGCGACAGACTCGGTGAACTCTCGCGTCGCGGCCTCGCCGTCGCTCTGTCGGCACAGCGCGGCGACGTCGAGGTCGCGTCCCCACGCCGCCATCGCTTCGGCGTCGAACGTCCCGTCGTCGGAGGCGAACACGTCGGAGACGCCGCTCGCCGTGAGGTTGTAGCGCGCGCCTCGCGGGACCGACTTCGCCCACGCCATGTACTCGAAGGGTCGGAGCGGCGCCTTCACGGGCTGCGGATGTTTTCAGATCTGCGTCGGGGTCGCAAGCACGCGCGCGGCGCGGTCGCACTGCCAATCACGCAGCGAAGTCGTCGAGGGGAGACCCACGCGGATCCTCGTCCGACCAGCTGTCGCCCAACAGGTCCCCATTCAGGGGATCGTTCGCACCCACGTCCCCTCGCATCTCGGGCGCCGCACCGCCCACGACCACCGTCGCCAGATCCCCCCCACTCCCCCCGACGACCTGGTCGTGGTCGTGGTCGTGGTCGTGGTCGTGGTCGTGGTCGTGGTCGTGGTCGTGGTCGTGGTCGTGGTCGTCGCGCTGCCCACGTTCACGCGCGACCGCCCACCGCGCCCGAATCCTCCTCCCGATCCCACCGAACACCCCCAGCACCTGCAGCGCCACGAGCGAGCCGATCCCCAGCATCGCGCCGATGACGATCGCGAGGATCCGCAGCGGCGCTTGCCGACGCTCGTGCAGCTCTGCCGTGCGCGACTCGACCTCGAACTCCTCGGGCACCGCCGACTCCGCCCGCGCGAGCAGGGCGTCCGCGTCGTCCCACGCCTTCAGTGCGACGAGCTCGTCCCAGCGTCGATTCGCGATCTCGAGATACAGCGCGCGTGTCTCCGCGTGCTCGAGCGCTGGGTCGAAGCCGACGAGCATGTCGAGCGCACCGTCGACCTCTCCACGCGCCGCCGCGAGCTCGGCGTCGACGAGAACGGCGGCGCGCTCGGCATCGGCGTGCCGCGGCCCGAGCGGGAGCCCGACGAGCTGTCGCAGCGCCGCCCGCCGCTCGCCGGGGGACTCGCCGTCCAGGGTTCGCGCGGCGGCGACGTGGAGCGCGATGATCGGATCGGCGGCGCTCTGCGCCCGCGCCGGGGCGGCCTCGGCGAGGCGCGCAGCGGCCCGTAGCTGTGCCCGCAGGCCCGGAACTCCGGTCGCCACGGTCGCGACCTCGTGGACCAGGTCCTCGATGCGATCGCGCTGGACCCGTTCGTCGTACTCGCGGACGGCCTCGAGCAGCGCTGCGATCCCAGGCGTCCCGCCGTCGGCAGAGGTCGGCACCTCGACGCCCATCGAACGGCTCAGCTCGGCGAGCTGCGCGGCGTGGCGCTCGGGCAGGGCCGCGAGCAGGCGCCAGGTCGCCATCCGCTCGGTCATCGTCGCGTTGGGGTCGTCGAGCCGACGCATGAGGACGGGCAGCATGCGGTCGCCGATCTCGCCGACCGCCGACACCCCGAGGTCTTCGAGGTAGCGCGGGTTGTTCACCAGCCACTCGACCAGCGGCTCGACCGCCGCCGCGTATCGGACGTCGACGTAGAACCGAAGCAGCTCGCGCTGCATCGCGGGGCGATCCGACGCGAGCGCGAGGACCCGCTCCACCGAGGTGGTCGTGAGCGGCTCGAGCAGCTGGGCGGCCTGGACGTTCAGCACGGAGCGCGTCCGCAGGTGCGCCGGCGCGTCGCGGAAGTCGAGCGGATCGAACGCGAGTCGGACCAGCCGATCGAGCGCAGCCGACCGCAGGCGCGCCAGGGCGCTCTCCCAGGCGACCGCCGAGTCGGAGCGTGACTGCAGCCGGCGGAACCCGTGCACCGAGACCCCGAGGATGTTCTCCTCGCTCGCGGCGGCGTCATAGGACACCTGCGCGGCCGACAACAGGAGCGTCATCGGACGTTGCAGCGCGAGCACCCGATCGAGGTCGAGCGGACGGGCGCAGACCAGGGCGACCGCCGTGATCGCGTTGAGTCGCTGGAAATCACCGAAGGCCGGCGGGGCGCGCAGCCGGTGGATCTCGGCCTCGAGGGCGTCCATCACACGCCCCCGGGCGTCGTCGGAGAGCGCGACCTCGGTGTCGGGCGTCGCCGCGGTGGCCGCTGCCCAGCGCGCGAGCGCGGCGAGATCCGCGGGCCCGCCGTCGGCGAGGATGCGCAGGATGTCGCGCTCCGACGGCGCGTCGAGCATGTAGCCCGAGAAGGCGACCATGTACTGCGTCGCGCCGTCGCGCGGCACCGCGAGGGCGTCGAAGGTCTCTCGGAGCGAGACGTCGCGCGGCGTGGCCTTCGCCAGCGGCTCCTCGTCGCCGGGCACGGTCAAGACCGCCAGCGGGTAGGTGAGCTTGCGTTCGACCTCTTCGGTGGTGAGCCGCAGCGGCGGGGTGTGCAGGCGGCCCCAGGTGAATTCCAGCTCCGGACCGGACAGCAATGCCACCCCGAACTCGAGGTCGCGGACGGGGCTGTCGAAGTCGTGGCTGATCGCCGCGGAGAGATCGACGACCGCCTCGACTTCGTCGCGTCGCTCGCCAGGGAGGAGGTCGGACTCGATCCGGATCGCGAGTTCATCGAGGCGCAGGAGCGACTCGATGATCCGGCCCTCGATGGGCTTGCCGGCCTTGGCGCGCCCGGGCCCGACGCTGTCGCGCTCGGCCTCGAGTTCGTCGTCCTCGGGCGCGGCGCCGCGGACCGCCGCGGCCTCGTCCGCATCGCGCTCGCCACCACGCTCGGCGGGGTCTCCCTCGGCGGGGACTCCAGCGAGGAGCAGCGTCAACACGAAGGAGAGCGCGGCCGGCATGACTCCGCTCGGTTCATCGACCGCGCGTCGCCGCGCTGAACCGGAGCGCGCGGCCGGGTCCGCTACGGGCCGCGCCAGCGCGTCAGTCGCGACTTCGGATCGCGGTGGAGTACGCGCGCGAGCTTGGCGATCTCGGCGGCGACCCACGCGTCGTCGGGCAACGGCTCGATGCGCACCGCGCCGTCCTCCCAACCGAGGTCGCAGTCGATCCTCCGCGCCTCGGGCAGATACACGTGCACGCGGTAGCGGGGGGGATCGCCGGGCTCACGCTCGAACACGAAGCGGGCGCCCGTCGCGGGGTGCAGGTCGGCGCCGGAGGTGCGGATCACCGGGGCCTCGATCCGCTGCCGTCGACGGTGTGGGTGTAGTCCGCGGCGAGGCCGTCGAAGCCCCGGTTGCACGGCGTGGTCCCGGCCGGTGGTGTCTCGTAGTACATCTTGGGCAGCGTGGTGAACGTGCTCCACGCGTCGTCGGGGATCGCCGCGCCGCAGACGTCGCAGTGGAACGGCGCCCGGGGTCGCTCGATGAGGTGCCACAGTGGGCCGCTGCCCGTCAACGTCGGCATCGCCGCGGGAGGGTGTCGCGTGGCGTCGCGTCGGTCAAGGCGGGGCGCGTCGGGGACCGGCCTCACCGCGTTGGCCAGGCCTCACCGCGTCGTCACACCGAACGTCGGGCCGATCCGCTCGGCGTAGTCGGCACAGTCGTGCTCGCCAGCAGGGCAGGCCTCGATCGCGGCGCGGGCCAGGGCGACCGCCTCGTCCCGTCGTCCCCCGATCGCCAGCACCACGCGGCCGGTGAGCCAGCGCGCGGCGGCGAGGCGAGCGGCCCACTGCGCTTGCGCCGAGAACAGGTCGATCGCCCGGCGCGCCGCCGCCTCGGCCGCGGGCAGCTCGCCCTCGGCGAGGCAGCTCTCGGCGAGGCTGAGCAGCGCGATCGGCAGCTCGATGCGGGCGTCGAGCCGCGCGCGATCGAGGATCTCGATCGCGCGGGCGAAGTGTTGCCGCGCGCGGCCGTGGTCCCCGGCGTGCTGCTCGACCTCGCCGAGCGCCGAGAGACTCCCGGCGATCTCGGGGTGATCGGGTCCGTACAGCGCGACGTAGATCGCGATCGCGCGCTCGAACGCGCCGCGTGACGCCGCGTACTCCCCGAGGTCGTACTCGAGCGCGCCGAGGTTGTGGTACGCCACGGCGACATCCGGGTGTTCGTCGCCGAAGCGACGCCGGTTCAGCTCGAGCTGGCGCTGGACCGCGGTGCGGGCCCCAATGCGGTCCCCGTTGGCGTTCAGCGCGACCGCGAGGTTGCCGAGCACCGCAGCGACGTTCGGGTGATCGGCGGGGAGCGTCGCGCGATAGATGGCTTCGGCGCGCCGCGCCGCGTCGAGTGCCTCGGCATTGCGGCCCAGCTCGAGCAGCGCCGTGACCGAGTTGTTGAGCTCGCTGGCCACGCGCGGATGCTCGGGGCCCAGGAGATCCTCGTCGATCGCCCGCGCGCGCTGGTAGGCGTCGAGCGCCTCGGCGTCGCGCCCCTGGGCCTCCAGCGTGACCGCGAGGCTCGTCAGCGAGCCCGACACGTCGAGGTGGCGCTCGCCGAGCAGTCGCTCGCGCAATGCGAGGCCCTCGCGCAGGATCTGCTCGGCCTCCTGGAGGCGACCGCCGGTCTGGAGCACCATGCCGCGGACGTTCATGGACTTGGCCACGAGCAGCGCGTCACCGGTGCGATCCGCCGCAGCGGCGGCGAAGCGCGACCAGATCAGCGCATCGTCCACGCGGCCGAGCTGCGAGCCGATCACGAACACCGCGTCGGCGAGCGCGCGTGCGGCGACGATGTCGTGGTGGTGGCGTTCGGCGAGCAGCGCTGCATTCGCGAGGGTGGCCTCGGCCGCCGCCGAGTCGCCGGTCTTGTCCTGCAGGTACCCGAGCGCGTACTCGGCCTCGGCGACCAGCGGCGGATAGCCCACCGCATCGACCATGGCGCGGGCCGCCTCCGCGCGGCGCAGCGCCTCGAAGAACCTCCCGGCGCGGGCCTCGACGTCGATCTCCGCGAACTCGGCCCGCAGCGCGTCCACGCGGGCGCGCACCTCGGGATCGTCGGGCGGGGCGACGGCCTGCCGCAGGGCATCGAGGTCTGCGCAGGCCTCGATCGAGCCCAGGGCGCCGAGGATCCGCACGCTCTCGCGGGCGACGTCCGCGTCCGCGGCCACGAGCACCTTGGTCGTCGCGGCGAGCTCACGACGCCGGGCGCCGAGGCACGCGGTGCGCAGGTCGAGCATCGCGTCGGATTGCTCGCGTCGGACGTGGGTCGCCCTGCAGTTGTCGCGCGACATCTCCACGAGCTCGGCGGCGAAGGCATCGAGCCGGCGCTCGACCTCGATCCGCGCGGTGTCGGCCCAGGCCACGCCGGTGGCGGCGAGCGCCGCGGCCACCCGCCCGCGGACCTCGTCGTCCCAGATCCCGGCGAGCTCCGCCTGATCCGACTCGCACGGATCGTCGGGCCGAGCGGCGCGCCACGTCGCCGCGACCCCGAAGCCGAACACGGCGAGGATCGCCGCGACGACGACGAACCGCCGCCGGCGCTCCGAGGGATCGCGGGCGAGGGCCGCGAGCAGCTCGTCCATGCTCGCGTGGCGCTGATCGGGCGCCGCCGCCAGCCCGCGCACGATCACCCGATGGACCCACGTCGGGACCTCACGATCCTCGGGCGCGAGGATCCGGCCCGCCACCACGTTGGCCAGCATTGCGGCCGGCGTGTTGCCCTCGAACGGGCGGTGGCCGTACAGCGCCTCGTACAGCGCGACGCAGAACGAGAACTGATCCGATCGCGCGTCGGCGGAGCCGCTGCCGTACAGCTCCGGTGCCATGTACGCAGGCGTCCCCGCGATGCCGTGCGTCGCGGTGTCGAGCGGCGTCGTCGTGACCGCGCCGCCCAGACTCACGCGTGCCTCGTCGGCGTCGGAGCTGGGCGCGTCGGCGCGGGCGAGCCCGAAGTCGACGACGCGCGCGCGACCGTCGTCGCCGATCATCACGTTGTCCGGTTTGAAGTCGCGGTGGATGATGCCCGCGCGGTGGGCCGCGGCGAGGCCAGAGCCGGCGGCGGCGAGCACGGCGACGATCTCGCGCCACGTCCGCGGCGTCGCCAACCAGCCGCGCACGGTCGTGCCGGCGACGAACTCCATCGCGATCGCGACCGAACCGTCGACGATCTCGACGTCGTGGACGCCGACGACGTTGGGGTGGGCGAGCCGGGCGAGGGCCTGCGCCTCGGCGAGCAGCCGCGCGGCGCCGCGATCGGACCGGCTGCCGAACACGTGCTGGCTGCGGATGAGCTTGAGCGCGACCTTGCGATCGAGCCGCGGGTCGAACGCCGCATACACGCGGCCCATGGCGCCCGCGCCGAGCTCGTCGATCACCACATAGCGGCCGATCGTCGCGCCGCGCGGCAGCGGTCCGCTGTCGATCGGCGGCGCGCCGTCCTCCGTGACGGTGTCGAGATCCGACGGCGGCGGCGAGCGCACCGGGATGATCGTGGGATCGTCCGCGAGGCTCACGGCGCGGGCGTGTGATCGGCCGGGGCGTCCGAGCCCAGGAGGTCGAACGACCAGTACTGGGTGAAGTCCGGGTCGTAGCCGTCGACGTACGAGCCCTCGGGGCAAGCGGCCCAGCTCGCCTCCTGCTGGTCGGCCTCCCGCAGCAGGCCGGCGTGCAGCTCGAGGACATCGGGGTCGCCCAGGTCGCTGCGCGCGACCCTGAGCTCGAGCAGATCGCCCTGCTGGTAGACGTCGCCGTCGCCGAGGGTCCAGCTCGCGGGCGACCACGCGGCGCCGTCGTACGCGAGCACGTCGCTGTAGATGTTGTCGGCCCGCCAGCGCACGTGCCAGCGCGCCGAGAAGGGCAGGGCGGGCGACTGGGTGTTGTAGAGCACGCCGTCGGCCGTGCCCGCGGGTCCGCCGAGGTAGAACACCACCCAGACCGATGCGTTGACGATCGCGACGTCGGGGCTGCGCATCCCGAGGTAGACGTAGTCGGCGTCCCACGCGACGCGGGCGACGTGGCCGTCGGTCGAGGTCGCGAGGCCCTCGTCGCCGTTCCAGTCGTCGACGCCGTCGATCCCGATGGTGTGGCCGTAGCGGCTGACGAACCCGTCGCTGGTCCACTCCGCCGCCAGTGGCGTGCCGTCGGCCGCGGTGGCGACCGTGGTCACGCGCACGCGCAGGTCCTGGGCGGACCCCAGCGGCGACGCGGGCGTGACGGTGAACGCCGTGTCGCCGTCGGCCGAGTCCACGGCGGCGTCGAGGGCGACGCACGTCCCGAAGTCATCGGCGGACAGCTGGATCGCGCCGGTGCAGCCGCCATCGTCGGCGACGACGCTCGCGGGATCCATCGCCGCCGAGAACGTCACCGTGATCGCGGTGGTCGGCTCGACGCCGGAGACACCGTCGGGCGTGACCATGACGACCGTCGGTCCGTCGCCCGCCGTCGTCGCCGCGGTGGTGTCCGCGGACGTCGTGCCCGACTCGGTGCCGCCGTCCGTCGACGCGGTGTCGGCGTTCGAACTCGACGAGGCGTCGGTCGCCAGCGAGGTGCTGAACATCGTCGGGTCGATGGTGTCTGCGGTCACCTCGCCCGAGCCGAGGTCGTCGCCGTCGGTGCCATCGCCGGGCTGCCGCGCGCCGTCACCGCCGGCACAGCCGACGCCGACCGTGCACGCCCAGAGCATCGCCCGCCGTCTCACGGCGACACGCTAAGGCACCCCCGCCGACGCCGTCAATCGCCCTTGCGCGCCAGCTCCAGCTCGGCGTCCCCGACCTGCACGACGAGCCCGTTCGCGACGCCGTCCTCGCCCGTGGTGAAGGTGACGTAGTTGCCGCTGTTGTCCTTGAAGAAGAACCGGTGGCGGCCCATGGGGTGCATCCACGTCGAGCCGTGGCCCGGGACGTCGAAGTAGAGCCGGTCGCCGATGCGGTTGACCGAGACGTTCTGCAGGGGCTCGAACTGGGCCTCCGCCGTCGGGTCGCCCAGCACGCGGATGGTCTCGTCGGTGATTCCGTACGTGCCGACGTAGCGCGTGAACGTGCCCGGCGCGACCTCGACCTCGGGGAACTCGATGCGCGGGGCCGGCTGCTCGCCGTAGATCATCATCGCGATGTCCTGGGCGATTCGACCGGCGGGGACGACCTCGGTGTTGGCGAGGACGACGACCAAGGTGCGGTCCTCGAGGAAGCGCATGACCGCCGAGTTGAAGCCGTCGATCGCCCCCGGGAAGCTCACCACCGGCTGATCGTAGGCCTCGCCGACCAACCAACCGAAGCCATAGCCGAAGCGGTTGGCGTCGAACATCTGCTCGATGCTCGAGGTCGGCAGCACGTCGGTGCCGTACAGCGCGCGGTCCCACTTCGCGAAGTCCTCGACCGTGGAGACGAGGCCGCCGGCGCCGCCGAACACCGACATGTCGATCGGGTCGGGCGGGTCGAGCTGCTCTTCCTCGTTCCAGACGTTGCCGCGGGCCACGTCGTTGTCCTCGCCGTACCCCGTGCGGGTCATTCCGGCGGGCTCGAACACGTAGCGCTGCAGGTACTCGCCGTACGACATGCCGCTGCACCGCTCGATGATCGCGCCGAGCAGGTAGTAGCCGGAGTTGGTGGGGTTGAAGTCGCTGCCGGGCTGGAACTCCAGCGGCAGCTCCGAGAACCGACCGATCATCTCCTCGGTCCGGTGCGGCAGCGCCTTCCACCGGTGGAACGTGGGCACGTCGGTGTAGTTGGGGATGCCCGAGGTGTGATCGAGCAGGTTCTCGATCGTGATGCGTCGGCCGTTGGGGAAGCCCGGCAGGTGCTCCTCGATCGGATCGGACAGCTGCAGCATGCCCGCGTCCCGCAGCTGCAGGATCGCGGTGGCGGTGAACTGCTCGGTCAGCATGCCGATGCGCATGCGCGTCGCCGGGGCGTTCTCGACGCCGCGGCGCGGATCGGCGACGCCGAAGCCGTGCTGGTAGTGGATCTTGCCGTCACGGGCGACGAGGATCGTCCCGTGGAACTCGAACGTCGGGCCGAAGTGGCGGCCGTAGTCGGCGATGTAGTCGGCGATGCGGGCGTCGAGGTCGTCGGGGATCGGTAGGCCGGCGGGACGCGCGGCGTCGCTCGTCGCGTCGGCCGCCGGCGTCGCGACGATCTCGGTGGTGCTCGTGGCCGGCCCGGGCTGCGACGCCACCCACAGGCTCGAGAGGCCGGCGACGAACGCCGCGGCCACGCCCAGGCCCCAGCGCCGGTTGCCACGGGGCGCGACCGGGGACGCCTCGGGGGTCGGATCGACGTCGATGGCGACGAGCGCCGGGATCTGCACGACCGACGACTCGGCCTCCATCACCCGCTCGGCGAAGCCGGGCAGGACGCCGCCGGGGAGCGCCGTGCCGTCGTCCTCGAGCTCGAGGCCCGCGTCGGCGTCGAGCCAGGCCGCGAGCGCACGGGCCTCGACGGCGTCGAGATCGAGCGGCGCTCGGGGGCCGCCGTCACGCACGGTACACCTCGGACAGCGCGTCGCGCAGTCGGGTGCGCGCGCGGTTGAGCCGCGACTTCACGGTGCCGAGATCGATGTCGAGGATCGCGGCGATCTCGGCGTACTCGAGGCCGTGCACCTCGCGGAGCACGAACGTCGCCTTGTACTCCGGGGCGAGGCCCTCGATCGCGCGGTCGAGGACGCGGGCGAGCATGCGGCGCTCGGCGTTCTCGTCCGCGCGGTCGTTCGCCGCGACGTCGCCCGGGCCCGCGTCGAGGGGGCTGGTCTCGAGCCGTCGGCGGCGCAGCTCGTCGATGCTGCGGTGGCACGCGATGGTGAGGATCCACGTCGAGAGTCGCGCGGGCCCCGAGCGATCGAAGTTCGGCAGCGCCCGGAACACCCGCAAGAAGGTCTCCTGCGCGACGTCCTCGACGAGGGCCGAGTCGCCGTAACCCCGCAGCAGGCGCGACACGAGGGCGAGGACCGGCCGTTGGTAGCGCTCGACCAGCGCCCGCTTCGCCCGGAGGCTCCCCCGCTGCGCGCTGACGACCGTCACCTCGTCCAGCTCCGGGAACCGGTCCTTGTTGGCGCTGCCAGGCGGGATCGGTGCGGCCACGCTCACCGGGTCGGTTCCACGGCGGGGCGCGCCGCGGGTTCCCTCGTCGTCGCGTGGACTCACGAATTCCCAGGATACGCGTCGGACCGGCCGTCCGCCGCGATCCGGGTGCGGGGCGTCCCGGGCTGCCGGACGGGGGATCGCCCGGGACGGGGCGGCGGCCACGCGCGGCCGTCGCGCTTTGCCGCGGCCCGGCGAACCTTGCCACCATCGCCGCACCCGGGTCCCGGGATCCTCCATGACGTGGTCCGACACGTGGTCCGACACGCGGCCCGACACGCGGCCCGACACGCCGCTGCGAGTGACGCGGTGGGTGCTGCTCATCCTCGGGTGCGCGATCGCCCTGCGGGTGCACGCCCTGGCGATGGGCTTCGCGATGGACGACTACGCCCAGCTCGCGATGCTCGCCGGTGGCTATCCGGTCGAGCGCGCGCCGTGGGATCTGTTCTCGTTCTGCGACGGCTCGGCCGCCGAGGTGTCGCGGCAGATGGACGCCGGCGGCTTCCCGTGGTGGACCGATCCCGAGCTGCGACTCTCGACGATGCGCCCGCTCGCGAGCCTGCTGATCTGGTTCGACGTGCGGGTGCTCGGCGGCGACGCGCGGGTCCTGCACGCGCACACGCTGCTCTGGTGGATCGCGCTGCTCGTGGTCGCGTCTCGGCTGTTGCTGCAGGTGCTGCCCGCCCGCTGGGCGTTGGTCGCCTTCGCCCTGTACGCGCTCGACGAGTGCCACGCGCAGCCGTTGGCGTGGTTGGCGAACCGCAACGCGATCGTCGCCGCGGTGTTCGGGGTCGCGGCGGTCTCGGCCCACGTGCGCTGGCGTGAGCACGGGGAGGTCGCCGCACGACGCTGGACCGTGACGCTGCTGGTGCTCGCGCTCGCGGCCGGTGAGTCGGCCCTCGGCGCGGCGGGGTTCATCGCCGCGTACGAGCTCACGGCCGTCCCGCGGGCGAAGTGGCGCGGGTGCTGGCCGCACGCGATCGTGCTGCTCGGTTGGGCGGCGATCCACCGGGGCGCGGGCTACGGCGCGGCGCGCTCGGGGGTGTACCTCGACCCCGCCACGGATCCGTGGGGGTGGTCGGTCGAGGCCGTCGTGCGCGGGCCGATCCTGCTCGCGGATCTGGCGTTCGCATTGCCCACCGGCGAGCTCGCGCTGGGCGGCCGCGGCTTCTTGGTGCAGGGGATCGCCGGCGGCGTCGCGCTGCTCGGCGCGCTGGTGTGGCTGCGCAGGGGTCGACGCGACGCCGCAGCGCAGGCCCGTCTGCGTTGGTTCGCCCTGGCGACGGTGCTGTCGCTGCTGCCGATGCTCTCGGCGTTCGTGTCGGCGCGCCTGCTCGTGTTGCCCGCGCTCGGCGCCCACGTGCTCCTCGCGGCGTGCGTGCTGGACGGTGCGCACGCGTCGGCGTCGCTGTGGTCGCGCCGCGTCCTCGCGCTCGTCGCCCTGATCGCCCACGGGGTGCTGGCGCCGTGGTGGGGTGTCCGCGAGCTCGCCCAGCTGCGCGCATTCGGGGACGCCGCCCGCCGCGCTGCGCTCGCGATGCCCATCGATCCCGACGTTCCACAGCGCGTCGTCGTCCTGGCGGTCGCCGATCCCTCGACGCTGCTCTACCCCGGGCTCGTCCGCGCGGCCCACGGGGCGCCGCCGCCTGCGGGGTTCCTCGTGCTGTCGGCCGCGCCCGGCCCCCACCGGTTGCGCCGCGTCGACGCGCGGACGCTCGAGCTCGAGGTCGAGGGCGGCATGCTCCGCAGCCACGTCGAGGCCATGTTCCGCCGCGCCGATCGTCTGCCGGCGGTGGGCACGGTCATCCACACCCCGGACGCCGAGCTCGAGATCCGCGCGGTCGATGCGGGCGGCTTCCCCACGCGGCTGCAGGTGCGCTTCGCCACCGCGCTCGAGGATCGCCGGCGCATCTTCGTGATCGCGACGCCGGCCGGGCTCGTCCGCTATCCGCTGGGGCCGATCGGCGCCTGGCTCCTGCTGCCGCCCGCCTCGGCGCCGCGGTGACGTCCCGCGTCAGCCCACCGGTCGCAGCATCGGCAACAGCTCGAGCACGCGCACCAGCAGCTCGCGCTCGTCGTCGCTGACGACGTCATCGGCGAGGGCGATCCGCAGCACGTCGTCGAGGATCGCCTGGCGCGTCGTCCGGAGCTGGCGGAACTCGTCGAAGTCGACGACGCGATCCTCGCGGATGCGCAGGACCAGGTCGTCGAACGCGTGCAGGTGCTCGTCCATGCCCCGCAACAGCGCGTGCTCGTCGGCGGTGATGCGGCCGTCGAGCCGGGCCGCGACGCGCAGCTCGTTCATGATCGCGTCGTGGTGCGGGCGGACGGTGGCGATCATCAGCTCGTTGTCGGGATCGCTGAGGCGCAGCATGCCGTGCACCGTGCGCGCGAGCGCGGCGCGGAACGGCGCCGCGGGGTCGAGCTCGGCCAGGAGATCGCCGAGGTCGAGCAGCTCGGCGGCATAGATCGCCCGCATGCACCGCTCGATCTCGGTGGTGCCGAGGCGGATCACGCCGGCCGGCACCGCGAAGCGCCGGGCGATCACATCGTCGGGGCGCAGCGGGCCCTCGGCCGCAGTGAACGCGAGCACCTCGCGGCCGCGCGCGACGGCGCTGTTGCCCAGGCGCAGCGCCAGCTCGCACTCGTTGGGCAGGAGCATGAGCGTACGATCGCCGCGCACGATCGCCGCCGCCGTGGCGACGAGATCGGTGCCCGCGAGATCGGCCGCGTCGCGGTATGCCACCGACGTGCCCACGCCGCCGAGCTGACGATCCTGGGTGAGCACGTCGACCATCGTCACCAGCGCGGTGCCGAAGGCGGCGCAGCCCGCGGGCCAGCCCGGCATCCGGCTCAACGTCGCGCGGATGTCCGACGCCAGGGCGGCGAAGGCCGGCCCGACCGCGGCGAACTCGTCGCCCGAGGCGGCCTCGGGGCGCGCGCCGGTGCCCTCGATCTCCGAGTAGAGCAGGCCCGCGTTGCGGTCCATCGCCAGGACCAGCATCGTGACCTGCATCATCACGGTCGCGACGACGGGCGGCAGCGGGTCGCCCTCGTCGTCGTCGGCGAGGACGAAGCGGACCAGCGCGGCGGCGTTGCGCGCGAGCTCGGGGTGGTCGAGCAGGGACTCGAACAGGCCGCCAGGGGACGCCGACGCGCAGGCGTGGTCCACCAGCGCCGCAGCGCGGGGGTGATCGGGGGCCAGCGCGACGTCGAGGCCCAGCACCGAGGCGGTGTCCATCGCCGGGGATGGTAGCATCGCGCGGTGAAGCTGGGTTCGACCGGCGAGCTCGCGCGCTTCGACGCGGCCGATGTCGGACGGATCGTCCACGTCCGCATCGAGGTGCCGCGCTGGAGCTTCGTGAAGCGCAAGGCCGACGGCCGCGTCGACCTGGTGTCGCCGCTCCCCTGTCCGTACAACTACGGGAGCGTCATCGGCAGCCTCGCGCCCGACGGCGATCCGCTCGACGCCCTCGTGCTGGGGCCGCGGCTCGCGTTCGGCGTGACGGTCGAGACCCGCGCGTGGGCGGTGATGGGGTTCGTCGACGACGGCGTGGCCGATCCCAAGCTGGTGTGCGCGGCCGAGGTCCCGACGCTCGCGCAGCGGGCCGGGGTCGCGCGGTTCTTCGTCGCCTACGCCGGGTTCAAGCGCGCGGTCGCGTTGCTCCGCGGGCGCGGGCGCACCGAGACCCGGCCGATCGGCTGGCTCGAGCCGTAGCGCAACGCGCTACGACGCCTGCGCCGCGAGTTGGTCCTCGAGCTCGAGCTGCCCGCGCAGGTGCGCCGCCGCGATGACCAGCGCGGGGCGGAACAACAGGTTGATCCCCGGGATCGCGAGCAACACGACGACGCCGACCCCGAAGCCCAGCGACAGCGCTCGGTCGCGCTCGACCATGCGCAGCTCGGGGCCCCAACCGCGCACCAAGGTCTCCATCACCTCGACGAACATGCGCACGGGCCCGAGCAGCTTCGCGAGCCGCGGCTGCTGGACGCCGTGCACGGCCCGCGCGAACCACGGCGTGTGGGGGTGCTGCTGCTCGTGCGCGAGGTTCGAAGCGACCGTCTCGTCGGGGCCGAGGCTGCGGCCGTTGTCGAACGACTCGATCACCATCCAGTGCATCGTCCAGAACAGCTGGGCCGAGAAGGCCGCCACGGGGCCGAAGATCGGGACGATCGCGAGGACGAGCGTCACCGGAGCGAACCCGATCGCGATGACGGCGGCCTGGGCGACGGTCTCGCCGACCGATTGTCCGATGGGCTTCAGGTAGGGCTCGCGCGGCCCGAGGCCGAGTCGATCCCGGGCGCGCGCGGCCATCCGCGCGTAGTGGCGCGCGAACAGGAACGGCGGCACCGGGGCGAGCGCGGCGAACGTGGTGAAGAACGCCGCGATGAACGCCACGGTGTTCGTCAGCGCGGTGTTGCCGAGGGACCACCACGCCGCGCGATCGATCACCTCGAGCGACGTCGCGGCCGCCACCGCGCAGACCAGCGCGACGAACAGGACCGGCGCGAGGGCGGAGCCCATCATGTCGGTGTCGCGCAGCAGCAGGCGCATGCCGAGCAGTGGCTGCTGCACGCCGTACCAGAAGCGGCTGCGCGCGTCGTCGCGTGGCGGTAGCGGCGACGGGCCCTGGGCCTCGTCCCACGCGCGCGTCGCCGCGGCGCGGAGCTGGGCCCACGACGACCCCGTCACCGCCCGATACCGCTGGGTGCGGCCGCGTACCGGGGGGTCGCAGGGGGATGGCAGCGCCGGTGGCTCCATGCGGCGGGGCAGCATACCGCAGGCCTCCCGGAGCTATTTCGACCGCCCCGTCGCGGCCCGAGGACCGGTCGTGGCGCTGCGGCGCGCGGGGCTCCACGCGCGGGCGCAGGTCGACGTGTCCCGAGGCGGGCCCCTCGCGCCCGCCATGGACCCCGTCGAGGGCGCCGTCGCACCGGCCGGAACGACGTTCGACACCGGTCGGTGATCTTCGGATCACGCGTGGCCAGATGGTCACGGCGTTCGTCGAGGAGCGACCGCGTCCGGGTATCCTCTACGGAGGTTGGGTGTGCGCGTCCACGACGATGACCTCGAGTGCGTCGATGTGCCGGTGCCGATCGCACGCGCGCAGTCGTTCGGGTTCACCGCGCTCGCCGAGTCGGCGGATGCGATGTTGTTGCTCGATCAGGACGGGCTCGTGCGGGTCGCGAATCGTGCCGCAGAGGCCTTGTTTCGCCGCGACACGAGCGCGCTCGTCGGGGCTCGCTTCACCGAGCTGCTCACACGCACCCGCGGTGGCGCGCACGGCCCGTCCGGTGAGTCGCTGGACGCGGGGTCGGGCACCGGGCGCCTCGTTCGCGTGACCGCCGAGCTCCCCGATGGCACGACGCTGCCGCTCGAGATCTCGCTGTCGCCGCTGGGTGGTTCACCGCCGACGGGCCAGCTCGCCGTGTGTCGCGATGGCAGCGATCTCGAGCGCCTCGAGGCCCAGCTCCGACAGGCGCAGAAGATGGAGGCGATCGGTCGGCTCGCCGGCGGCATCGCCCACGACCTGAACAACGTGCTCACGGTCGTGCGCAGCTTCGGCGAGCTCGCGCTGGAGGAGGTCGACCCCGACAGCTCCGCGCATGATCACCTGACGCAGGTGCTGCGGGCCGCGGAGCGCTCGGCTCGACTCACGCGCCAGCTGCTGGCGTTCTCGCGGCGGCAGCCGGTCGCCGCGCGCGTGGTGACGTTCAACGAGATCATCCGCGACACCGAGTCGATGTTGCGCCGCGCCGCGGGCGAGGACCTCGACTTTCGCATGATCCTGCTGCGGGCCGCGTGGCCGATCCTCGTCGATCCCGGCCACTTCGAGCAGGTCCTCCTGAACCTGGTCGTCAACGCCCGCGATGCGATGCCTGCGGGAGGTTCGCTGACGATCACGACCGACAACGTCGAGCTCGACGACGAGTACGCGCGGGCGCACGGCGTCTCGTTGGCGCCGGGCCGCTATGCGCTGCTCGCGGTCACCGACACCGGCGAGGGCATGACCGAGGAGGTTCGCGCGCGGATCTTCGAGCCGTTCTTCACGACCAAGGCCAGCGACAAGGGCACGGGGTTGGGGCTGTCGACGTGCTACGGCATCGTGAAGCAGGCCGGCGGCGTCATCTGGGTGTACTCGGAGCCGGGCGTGGGGACGTCGTTCAAGGTCTACGTCCCGCAGACCGACGTGCCCGCCGAGGAGCGCGTCACCGCGCCGCCGCGGCCGGTGCACGTCGGCGGTCACGAGACCGTGCTGGTGGTCGAGGACGACACGCAGGTCCGTCGCGTGCTCGCCGACACGCTCGCGCGCGAGGGCTATCGCGTGTTGGTCGCCCAGCACGGGCTCGAGGCCCTGGTGCTCGCCGAGGACCACGGCCCGGGGATCGATCTCGTCGTCACCGACGTCGTGATGCCGAAGATGGGGGGCCCCGAGCTCGCCGACCAGCTCCGGGTGCTGCGACCCGGGCTCCCCATCCTCTTCTTGACCGGGTACTCCGAGCAGGCCGTGCTGAACCGGGGTGACCTGAACCCGGGCGCGAGCCTGCTCGAGAAGCCGTTCTCGCGCGAGCGCCTACTCGCGCGGGTCCGGTCGATCCTCGACGCTCGCCCCGGTGACGCTCGCCTCGACGACGCTCGCCTCGACGACGCTCGCCTCGAGCTGCCCTGAGCCCGTGTCCGCGCCGACCGTCGTGACGTCGGGGGCGCCGCGCCAGGCCGCCTGCACCCGCCCGGGCAGCAGCAGGTACAGCGCGGGGATCACGAGCAACGTGAGCAGCGTCGACGACGACAACCCGCCCATGATCGACACCGCGAGGGGCTGACGCAGGGCCGCGCCGTCGCCGAGCCCCATCGCCATCGGCACCAAGCCGAGCACGGTCGTCAGCGTCGTCATCAAGATCGGTCGGAGGCGGACGCGCCCGGCGTCGACGACCGCCTCGAACAGCGGCATGCCGGCGCCGCGTCGGTCGTTGATCGCCGACACCAGCACGATGGCGTTGTTCACCACGATGCCGCCGAGCACGATGACGCCGATGCCGACCATCGCCGACAGCGGCAGGCCGGCGAGGTCGCACGCGACCGCGACGCCGGCGAGCGCGAGCGGCACCGAGCCGAGGATGAGCAGCGGGTGGAGCAGGTGCTCGAACGTGGCGGCCATCACCACGTAGACCAGGAACAGCGAGAGCGCCGCGGTGAAGGCGATGCTGTCGAGCGAGCCCTCCATCTCGCCGGCCTGGCCCGAGATCGCCGTGCTGACCCGGCCGCTCGGATCGGCGTTGGCGTCGAGGACCCCGCGGATCTCGGCCGCGACGCCCCCGAGGTTGACCCCGTCGGTGCGCGCGCGGATCCGCAGGCCGCGGCGGCCGTTGATGCGACGGATCTCCGCGGGGCCACGATCGGGCTCGACGTCCGCGACGGCGGCGAGCCGCACCGGGATGCCGCCGACCATCCCCACCGAGATCGCCGCGACGTCCTCGACGCTGCCGCGGTCGGCGATCGGCAGGCGCACGCGCACGTCGAGCTGCTTGTCGGGGAGATGCAGCTGGGTCGCGACCTCGCCGGCGATCGCACGCTGCACGGCCGCCGCCGCGACGCTCACCGACAGCCCGACGCGGCCGAGCCGTTCGCGATCGAAGCGCACGCGGACCTCGGGGCGGCCGTCGAGATCGTCGACGACGACCTCGGGCAGCGACTCGAGCTCGCGCAGGGCGGGGGCCAGGGTCCGGGCCATCTCGGCGCCCCGCGCCACGTCCTCGGAGAACACCTGGATCTCGATCGGCGGGCCGAAGGCGATCAGCGTCGGACGGCCGAGGACCAGACGGGCGTCGGCGATCGGCAGCGCCGCCCGCATGCGCTCGAGGATGCGCTGCTCGATCGCCGCGCTCGGGACCTCGCCGTCGCGGGTGAGCCGGACGTCGAGCTGCCCGAGGTGCGTGCCGATCACCGTGCCGCCGGCGCTCCCCGCCGCGGTCACGCTGCCGATGCGCGCGAAGTGGAGGTCGACGGCGCCGTCGTCGTCGAGCACGGCGCCGAGCGTGCGCACGACCGCTTCGGTCCGCGACAGCGCGGTGCCCTGGGGCAGCTCCAGCTGCACGTAGAACTCGCGCTGCGCGACCTCGGGCACGAGCGTCCGCCCGTGGCGGTCGATGAGCGGCACGGTGACGACGCACACCAGCACGCCGAGCACGGCGATCACCCCGGGCCGACGCAGGGCGCGGCGCAGCAGCCACGGGTAGGTGCGCTCGAGGGCGTCCCACAGCGCGGCGAAGGGCCGCGCGAGCACGCCGAGCACCGCGCCGATCGCCGCGATCACGAGGCCGAGCAGGCGGAAGAGCAGCGCGACCGGGACGATGAGCAACGCGAGCACCGAGCGGCGTGGCGGTGCCGCGGTCGGGTCGACGGCCTCCTCCCCGCCGAGCGACATCAGCACCGGCACCAGCGTGAGGCTGACCAGCATCGACGACAGGATGCTGAAGCTCACCGCGAGGCTGAGGTCTCGGACGAGCTGCCCCGCGATGCCCTCGACGAACGCCATCGGCAGGAACACCGCGACCGTGGTCAGCGTCGACGCGACCACCGAGGCGGCGACCTCCGCGGTGCCCTGCACGGCGGTGCGGCGCCTGGCCGTCGCGTCGCGCGTGACGCCCTGGTCGGCCCGCACGCGCGCCACCGCCTCGAGCACGACAATGCTGTTGTCGACCAGCATCCCGACCCCGAGCGCGAGCCCGCCCAGGCTCATCACGTTCAGCGACACGTCGAGGGCCTGCAGCGGCACGAACGTCGCCAGCAGCGAGATCGGGATCGCCACCGCGATGACCAGCGTCGAGGTCCACTCGCGCAGGAAGAACAGCAGCACCAGGATCGCCAGCGCGCCGCCGACCAGCGTGTTGGACACGACCTCGTCCACCGACGACTCGATGAACTCGGAGTTGTCGGCGAGCACGACGACCTCGTAGCCCCGGGCCAGGCGCATGCGCGGGAGCGCGGCCTCGACCGTCCGCGCGACCGAGACGAGGTTCGCGTCGCCCTCGCGGTAGACCGCCAGCTCGACCGCCTCGCGTCCGCCGACCAGCGAGAGCTCCTCGCGCTCGACCGGGCGCCGGGACACCCGCGCGACGTCGCGGACGTGGAGCTCGCGCCCCGCGGTGTTGCGGACCACGATGTCGCCGAGCTCGGCCGGCGTGGTGGCCTCGTGCAGGGTGCGGACGAGGTAGCGATCGTCGCGCTCGTCGACCGCGCCGCCGGGGCGATTGACGTTGTCGCGCTGCAGTGCGGCGACGACCTCGTCGGCGCCGAGGCCGACCGCGGCGAGTCGCTCGGCGTCGAGGTCGACCGCGATCTCCTCGAGCTCGCCGCCGTGGACCTGCACCGCGGCGACCCCGGGGATCTTCTCCAGCTCGCGCTTGACGATGTCGTCGGCGATCTTCCGCAGCACCGCGAGGTCCCCCGCCGAGGGCCGCGATTCCTCCGACGAGCGCAGGGCCAGGCGCATGATCGGCTCCTGCGACGGGTCGTAGCGCAGCAGCAGCGGTCGCTCGGCGGTGGTCGGCAGCGTGACGCGGTCGAGCTTCTCGCGCACGTCCGCCATCGCCTGGTCCATGGGCGTGCCCCAGGCGAAGTCGAGCACGACATCCGAGTTGCCCTCGCGCGACACCGACTCGACCTTGACCACGCCCGGCACCGCACCGACGCGCTCTTCGATCGGTCGAGTGATCAGCTCTTCGATCTCCGAGGGCGCCGCGTCGGTGTCCGTCGTCCGCACCGTGATCGTCGGGTACGACAGCTCGGGCAGGAGCTCGACCGGCAGGCGCAGCGCGGCCACGAGGCCGAACAGCAGCAGCGTGACCGTCACCATCGTCGTGGTGACCGGCCGCAGCACCGTCGTCGCGATCCACGATCTCAGCATGTTCGCCGGGCGGGCGGTCAGCCCTTGGTGTCGGTCTTGGCCTCGGTCTTGGCCGGATCCTCGCCCGCGGACGTCGCCCCGGCTGCGCCGAGCGGCATGCCCTCGGTGATGCCGGCGTTGCCGTCGGCGACGACGATGTCCTCGGCCCCGACGCCCGAGCGGATCTCGGCGGCGTCGGTGCCGACCAGGCCGAGCTCGACGGGGCGTCGACGGGCCTTGCCCTCGTCGATCACGTAGACGTGGGGCACGCCCTCGATCTCGAAGATCGCCGTGCGCGGCAGGCTCGGCGCGGCGGGGCGGGCGTCGACCAGCACGCGGGCCCGCGCGAACGCACCGGGCGCGGCGTTGGCCGGGAACGCGCTGGCGCGCACGGTGAACTTCACGGTGCCGGTGGTCGCGTCGACCACCGGGGCGCGGCGCACGATCTTGCCGGCGAAGGTGCTGCCGTCGACGAGCTCGAGCTCGACCTCGGCGTCGATCTTGACCGTGGCCGCGTCGCGCTCGGGCAGGTGCAGATCCATCTCGAGGACCGTGAGGTCCGCGATCGAGAACAGCGGCGTCGCGGTGCCGGCGAGGGCTCCGACCTCGATCTTGCGGGCCGTGATCGTCCCGGTGAACGGGGCGCGCACCGAGGTCAGTCCGATCTGGTGGCGCTGCAGCTTGACCGCGGCGCGGGCCTCGGCCACGGCGTAGGCCTGCTTGTCGAGCTCCTCCTTGGAGATCACGCCGCCGGCGGACTCGAGGCGCTCGAGCTCGCGCTCGAGGTTCTTGAGCTGGACCCCGGCGGCCGCGGCCTGCAGCGCGACGCCGCGACCGTCGAGACGCGCGAGCACCTGGCCATCCTCGACGCGATCCCCCTCTTCGACGAGCAACGCGTCGACCAGCGCGGGCTGGGTCGCGACCAGGTCGGCCGACCGGCGCGCGCGCAGGGTCCCGGAGGTCGCCCAGTGGCGCTCGATCGGCCGGGGCGCGAGCGACACCGTCGCGACCTTGAGCGTGCCGTCGTCACGCTTGCCCTCCGCGGCCCAGCTCTTCGACCCGGAGCCGCCGCACGCCGCGGGCGCCGCGGTCACGAGCGCGAGCGCGATGGCCCACCGGATGCCCGACGAACCGCGCGGCCGAGCGGACACGCGGGTGCCGAGCGGATCGTCCTTCACGGTCTGGGCGATTGTTGTCATGCTCGTGGGATGTCGGAGCGCGCGTCCGAGTCGGCACCGTCGCGCGAGCTGCTGCTCGCCACGCATGCGTTTCCCGGGGAGTATATCGTCAAGGCGTTCGGGCCCGGCACGGACGAGTTCCGGGCCCAGGTGCACGCGGTCGCCGCCGCCGTCGTCGGCATCGCGCGACTGCAATCCACCGAGCGCGCCACGAAGAGCGCTCGCCGGATCTGCATCACGCTGGTGCTCGCCGTCGACACGGTGGACGAAGTCATCGCGGTCTACCACCAAATCGCTGGCGTCGATGGACTTCTCATGCTTTTGTGAGCGAGATCACTGCCTCGCCTGTCGCGATGCCGGCATCCTGCCGTCAACTTCGTCGAAGAGAACCGAACCATGCGTGCAATGACCCTGCCCCGCGTCGCGATCGTGTTGTCCCTGGCCATGCCGGTCGTCCTCGGTGGCTGCAAGCCCAAGGCGATCCGCGGCGGCGAGGGCACCGAGAACCCCGATCTCGACGAGGGCGCCATGGGCACCGGTCTCGATCGCAAGGACCTCGCGGACCTCATGAAGACCAACATGACGGCGCTGATGGCCTCGCCGGCGTGGGCCAGCTGGCGCAACGGCCAGCCGCCGGTGGTCGCGATCTGGCCGATCAAGAACGACACCAGCGAGCACCTCGACGACCAGATGCTGACGCTGCTCTCCGACATGGAGACCGAGCTCATCAACAGCGGCGTGGTGTCCGTCGTGAGCCGCGAGCGCCAGGCCGAGATGATCGCCGAGGCCAACCTGCAGCAGACCGGCGACTTCAACCCGGCGATGGCCGCCCAGATCGGCAGGCAGATCGGCGCGCAGTACTTCATCACCGGCAAGCTGCAGGCCGTGGACGAGCGCTTCGACAAGGAGCGCCGCGTGCAATACACCCTGTTCCTGCAGGTGCTCGAGGTCGAGTCGTCGATCGTGAAGTTCCAGACCAAGTCCGAGCGCAGCAAGGCGATCGTCCGCTGAGCGACCGAGGCGACCCCTTGCCCCCGACACCGAAGCACTCGCGGTCCGCCCTCGGCGCGTGGGTCGTGGCCCTGGGGCTTGCGGGCGGCTGCGCCACGTACTCGGAGCGCACCGACGCCGCGCGCGACGCCCTGCAGCGCGGCGACGTGCCCGGCGGCATCGAGCAGCTCAACAAGTTCCTGAAGGTTCGCCGCTCGAGCGAGCTGCCGGACAAGTGGAAGAAGGACTTCGAGCTGGTCGTGCTCGAGCGCGCGACCATGTTGCAGGCGCAGGGCGACTACGAGACCAGCGCGCGGGATTTCGAGGTCGCCGACAAGCAGCTCGAGCTGCTCGACATCTCGCGCGACGGCGCGGGAAAGCTCGGCAAGTACATCTACAGCGACAGCGCGACGAAGTTCAAGGCGTCGCCGACGGAGAAGCTGTCGATCAACGCGATGAACCTGTGCAACTACCTCGTCCGCGGCGACCTGCAGGGCGCCAAGGTCGAGGCCAAGCGCTTCACGGTGATCCGCAACTACATGCGGGACTACGATCCCGAGCACGAGCACAACGCGTTCGGCTCGTACCTCGCGGGCTTCGTGTACGAGCAGCTCGGGCAGGCCGACGAGGCCCTGCGGTACTACGACGAGGCGCTGCAGGAGCGGGAGTTCGCCAGCCTGCGCGGGCCGATCGCCGGGCTGTCGCAGCGCGGGAGCTACCGCGGCGAGCGCATCCGCAGCTACCTGCCGCAGGACGTCGCGCCGACGCCGACGCCGACGCCGACGCCGACGCCGACGCCGAGCCCGAGCACGACCGACGCGCCGGTGCCCGCCGTCGACGCGCCGCCGGTGCAGCGCCCCGGCACCGCGGCCCCCAGCCTCGCGTCGATCGGTTCGCAGCCGGCGTGGCCCGCCCTCGCCCCGGCCAAGACCACGGGCGAGCTGCTGGTCATCGCGAAGACGGGCCGAGTCCCCTACAAGGTGCCCAAGCGTATCCCCATCGGCCTGGCCATCGGCCTCGCCGGCGCGTACGTCACCGGCGACACCACGCTGCTCGAGTACGGGATGTTCAAGGTCGTGACGTACCCCGAGCTCGTCGCCCACGACACGGTGTTCGACGCCGCGGCGCTCACCGTCGATGGCCACGCGCTCGACATGGACCTCGCGACCGACGTGACCTCGGAGATCGTCGGCGAGTACGAGGACATGAAGCCGAAGATCATCGGCGCCGCGCTGACGCGGATGATCGCACGGGCCGCCGCCGCCGAGGCCGGCCGGGCCGCGGGCAGCCAGTCGAAGGAGGCGGGCGGGCTCATCGGGTTCCTCGCTGCCGCCGCGATCGAAGGGACGATGGTCGCGCTCGACAAGCCCGACACCCGTAGCTGGACGACGCTGCCGGCGCGCGCCTACGTTGCGCGCGCAACGGTGCCGGCCGGCACCCACGAAATCTTCGTGACGCTCACCGGTCCTGGGGGCAGCGAGCGTCGGCGCGCCACGGTGACCGTCGCCCCCGGCGGCTTCGCTGTGGTCGACGTCACGTCCTTGCGCTGAGATTTCGCGCTCGGGGGCGGCCGGCCGCCGCCCGTGGTGCCATGATGACGGCATGCATCGCCGTCACCGCGTCGGGCTCGGTTCGATCGCACTCGCCACCGTGCTCGGGGGCCTCACCTTCGCGGCCTCGAGCCCGGCAGAGGCGGGGGTGAACGGCCGCCGCGGGATCGAGATCGAGGGCGCCCGCGATCGCCGGGGCTTCTACGTGGGCGCGGGCGTGGGCTTCGGCGGGACATTCTTCTGGTACGACGATTTCCTCCCGGCGACGCGGCTCGATCTCTCGCTCGGCGGCGGCGTGACCAAGCGTTTCACGCTCGGCGCCGATCTCCACGTCACGCCCTACCTCGCGCGCAACGGCGGGGTCGCGTTCGGCGGCGACATCGAGGCCACCGGCTACGTGTTCCGGGGTCTGTACCTCCGCGGGGCGCTGGGCGCCGCCGCGGTGCCGCGCCGCACGTCGGAGGACCCGGATCGCAACGGTCTGACCGCCGGTCTCGGCGGCGCCGTCGGCCTCGGCTACGAGTTCTTCCTCAACTCGACCGCGGCGATGGGCGCCGGGTTCACCTATGACGCGCGGTTCGTCCCCGGCTCGAGGTTCCCGCGGCAGACGCTCCTGGTCGGCCTGCGCTTCTCGTTCTACTAGGACTAGGACTAGGACTAGGACTAGGACGACCGCGTAGCACGAGCGGCCCTGGGCGGCCCGCGTCAGCCGTCGAGGAACACCCAGAGCAGGGCGCCGACGGACAGTGCGATCGCGAAGCCGAGCATTGGTTCACCGGTGGTGGATCGCTCGCGCGGGGTCGATGCGGGTGGCGGCGCGGGCGGGGCACCACGCCGCGGCCAGCGCGGCGACGGTGACGACCAGCGCGACGCCGCCGAAGGTGATCGCATCGCCGAGCGGCACCGCGAAGAGGTGATCGGTGAGCGCGTGCTGCAGGATCAGGCCCCCGGCGACGCCGAGCCCGTTGCCGACGAGGACCAGCGCCACGGCCTCGCCGAGGAGCTGTCGGTGCACATGGTGGGCCTGCGCGCCCAAGGCCATGCGGATCCCGATCTCGCGCGTTCGCTGCCGCACTGCGTAGGTCATCACGGCGTGGATGCCCGAGGTCGCGAGCGCCACGGCGAGGGCGCCGAACAGCAGCAGCAGCACGGCCGCCGAGCGCATGGGCCCGAGCGCCGCATCGCGATCCTCGGTCAGCCGCCGCGGGCGGGACACCGTCGCGTCGTCGCGGGCCTCCAGCGCCGCCATCACGGCCTCGATCGCGGCCTCGGGCGCCGACGAACGCACGACGAGCTGGAGGTCGGCCTGGTGGGGCCACTGCGCGAGCGGGATGTACACGAAGGGCTGCGGCGTCTCGGTCACGGAGCCGGTCTTGGTGGTCGTGACGACGCCGACGATGCGCACCGGGTCGCGGACGCCGGCGAAGCGGATGTTCTGGCCGACGGGCGTTCCACCGTCCCAGTACACCGCCGCGAAGGTGTCGTTGACGATGGCGACCATGGGGTGCTTGCTGTCGTCGTCGCCGTGGAAGTCGCGACCGGCGAGCTCGGCGATCCCCATCGCGGCGCGCCATCCTGGATCGACCGACGCGGTGCGCACGAGCAATCCGGTGGGCGCGTCGGACCGCGTCGGCGCGTCGACGGCGATCGTCCGGCGGAACTCGTTGTGGCCGAACGGGAGCTGGCTCGCGACCGCGGCGGCCTCGATGCCGGGCATGTCCGCGAGCGCGTCGGTGATCTGGGCCGCCGCCGTCGGCGTCGCGTGGAGGTCGAAGGCCGCGAGCTCGTCCACCGCGAAGCCCGGATCGACCGCCGTCGCGTTCGTCACGCTGCGCAAGAGCAGGCCCGCAGCGAGCAGCGCGACGAACGACAGCGCGACCTGGGTGACGACCAGGGCCGACCGCACCCGCCGGTGCGAGGCGGCGCCGGCGGTGGCGTGGTGGCGAAGCGGCGAGGTGACGTCGATCCGGGCCGCGCGTAGCGCCGGGGCGGCGCCGAAGATGAGGCCTGTCGCCAGCGTCGCCGCGGCGGTGAAGCCCAACACTCGGCCGTCGATCGCGGGTTGCAGCGACGCCATCTGGAGCAGCGGCGGTCGTAGCAGCCACAGCCCGTCGCGCAGTGTCGGCGCGATGGCGATGGACAGCAGCCCTGCGCAGCCGGCCAGCAGCAGCGCCTCGAACAGGGCCTGACGCAGCAGGCGTCCCGGCGTGGCTCCGAGCACGCCGCGCAGCGCGAGCTCGCCGTGGCGGGTCGAAGCGCGCGCGAGCAGCAGATTCGCCGCGTTGGCGCACGCGACCAGCAGTACGAAGCCGACGATGGTCCCGCCGAGCGCGGCGGCGAGGACCACCGTCGCGCGCTGGTCGGGCCCGAGGATCGCGTGGGCGAACGGGACCGCGTGGAGCCGCCGCGTGCCGATCTCGTCGGGGTTCGCCGCGGCGATGCGCTCGGCGATCGCGGTGATGCGCGCGTCGAACACCTCGAACGGCAGCGACTCGGGCAGGCGGGCGAGGATCTCGAAGGCGAGGAACCGACGCATGCCGAACCACGGGACCTCGGGGAAGACGGCCCCGTGGCTGGCGTAGGGCACGAACACGGAGGCGTCGAAGAGGTTGGTGCCGGCGAAGCCCTCGGGTCCAACCCCGACGATCGTCAGCGGCACCCCCTCGACGACGATCCGCTGGCCGACCACGTCTGGATCCGCGGCCAGATGCGAGCGCCAGAACGCGTGGCTGACGACCACCTCGTCGACGTCGGCGCCGACGTCCGCGGTCGCGGTGAAGCCGGTGCCGAGGGCAGGGGGCACGCCGATCACGTCGAAGTAGTTGGCGGTGGCGAGGATCGCTGCGACCTGCGTGCGGCCCTCGGGCGTCGCCACGGCCACGGAGCGCACCGCGAAGAACGTCAGCGGGACCTCGTCGCCCAGCGCGTCGCGGACGTCGAACGCGGTCGCGTCCGAGACCGGCATGTGGCCGGGGTTCTTGCGATCGACGGTGTAGATCGCGACGAGGGCGTCGGGGTCGTGGACCGGGACGGCGCCGAAGACCACTGCGCGCAGGATCGAGAACAGCGCCGTGTTCACGCCGAGCGCCAGCGTCAGCGTCGCCACGATCGCGAGCGCGACGCCCGGCTGGCGCCGGAGCTGCCGCCACGCCTGGCGGAGGTCGTCGGCCAGGGTGGTCATGCGGCTTCGGTCGCGTCCTCGGCGACGATGCGGCCGTCGAGCAACCGGATGATCCGGCCGGCCCAGCGCGTCAGCTGGCGCTCGTGGGTGACGATGCAGACCGTCGAGCCGCCGCGATGGAGCTCGCGCAGCAGCTCCATCACCGCGGTGCTGTTGGCCGAGTCGAGGTTCCCGGTCGGCTCGTCCGCGAGCAGGACCCGCGGTGCGCCGACGATCGCCCGAGCCACGGCGACGCGCTGCTGTTGCCCGCCGGAGAGCTGCGTCGGCAGGTGGTCCGTGCGATTGCCGAGGTCCACGCGCTCGAGCACCTCGCGGACGCGCGCGCGGCGGGTCCGCGGGTCGACGCCGCGATACACCAGGGGGAGTTCGACGTTCTCGAAGACCGTGAGGTCCGCGATGAGGTTGAAGCTCTGGAACACGAAGCCGACGTCGAGGTTCCGGACCCGTGCGCGGGCGGTCGCGGAGAGCCGCGCGACGTCCTCGCCGCCGAAGCGGTACGTCCCGGCGCTCGGCACGTCGAGCAGCCCGAGCAGCGACAGCAGCGTCGTCTTGCCCGATCCGGAGGGGCCGGCGATGGCGACGAACTCACCGGGATCGATCGAGAGGTAGACGTCGCGCAGCGCGTGGGTCTCGATCTCGTCGTTGACGTAGACCTTGCCGACGGCGTCGAGGGTGAGCAGCGGGGAGGGTTCTCTGGACATGCGTACGGGCACCGATCGCGCCTCGGGCGTCGGGCCGCACGGGCCCGCGGCGGCGACGCCATGCGGGAGTCGAGCAAGAGGCATGCCCGATGAATGTCGCGGGGAAATCAACCGAGGGTGAAACCAAACCACCCCGATCGGGGTCCGCAAATGGGACGACCGAATCCCTGAATCGGACGGTGTTCGATCGGCCGAGTTCGGTCCCAAGGTGGGAACAAGATGGACGCGTCTTGCATTAGATTGCCCGCGTTGCAGCCCGACGAAACCGCACCGGCCCGCGTCCTCGTCGCCGACGATCAGCCCGACGTGCTCGAGGCGCTCCGTCTCCTGCTCAAGTCCGAGGGGCACGTCGTGGAGACCGCGAACTCGCCGGGGCTGGCCCTCGCGGCCGCGCGTGAGCGCGAGTTCGACGTCGCCCTGGTCGACCTCAACTACTCCCGTGACACCACCTCCGGGGACGAGGGGATCGATCTGTTGCAGCAGATCCTCACCATCGACTCGACGCTGCCGGTCGTCGTCATGACCGCGTGGGGGAGCGTGGATGGGGCGGTGGCGGCCGTCCGAGCCGGCGCCCGGGACTACATCGAGAAGCCGTGGAGCAACGATCGGTTGGTCTCCGTGCTCCGCTCGCAGTGCGAGATCGGTCGGATGATGCGGGTCGCCCGGCGGCTCGAGCACGAGAACTCGCGGCTGCGCGAGGAGGGCCGTGACGAGATCATCGCGCGGTCGCGGGCGATGACGCCGGTGCTCAAGCTCATCGAGCGAGTCGCGCCCTCGGACGCCAGCGTGCTCATCCGCGGCGAGCACGGCACCGGCAAGGAGCTGGTGGCGCGGGCGCTGCATCGGGCGTCGCGGCGCTCGGAGCACCCGTTGGTCACGATCAACGCCGGCGGCCTGCCCGATGGCGTCTTCGAGAGCGAGCTGTTCGGCCACGTGCGCGGCGCCTTCACCGACGCCAAGTCGCCGCGGCTGGGCTGCTTCGAGCTGGCGGACGGCGGCACACTCTTCCTCGACGAGATCGGCAACATGCCGCTGTCGCAGCAGGGCAAGCTGCTGCGGGTGCTGCAGACCGGCGAGTTCCACCCGGTGGGCTCGTCGCGGGTGCGCCGCGTGGACGTGCGCGTGGTCGCGGCGACCAACGCCGATCTGCGGGCCGAGGTCCGCGCCGGCCGCTTCCGCGAGGATCTGCTGTATCGGCTCAACACCGTCGAGATCAGCGTGCCGCCGCTGCGCGAGCGCGCCGAAGACGTCACGGCGCTGGCCCAGCACTTCATGAGCCGGCTCGCGGTGCGCTACCGCAAGCGCATCGACGGCTTCACGATCGCGGCCGAGCGCGCCCTGCGTGAGCACGCGTGGCCCGGGAACGTCCGCGAGCTCGAGCACGCGGTCGAGCGGGCGGTGCTGCTCGCCGAGGGACCGCGCCTCGACGCCAGCGACTTCGGCCTGTACCCCGCGGAGCTCGGCGATCGCGGCGCGCTCGATGGCCTCACGCTCGACGACGCCGAGGCTCAGCTCATCCGCCGCGCGCTCGAGAAGCACCAAGGCAACGTGAGCCACGCCGCGGTCGCGCTCGGTCTGTCACGCAGCGCCCTGTACCGGCGGCTGCAGCGGCACGGACTGTCGCCGTGACGCGACCGGCGATGGCGCACGGCCGTCGCATGGTCTGGGTGAGCGCGACGTGGGCGATCGTCCCGGCGGCCGTCGCTGTGATGCTCGCCGCCGTCCCCGACGCGGCGGCGTGGCTGCGGTGGTCGCTCGCCGCGCTCGCGGTGCTGGGGGCGACAGCCGGCGTGGTCGCGACCGTCAGCGCCGCGCGTCGGCCCCTGCGCGCCCTCGCCAACCTCCTCGCAGGGCTGCGGCAGGGCGACTACACGCTGCGGTCGGCGCGGGCCCGCGCCGACGATGACTGGGGCGTGGTCATGCTCGAGGCCAACGCGCTGGCGGACACGCTCTCGGCCCAGCGCATCGGTGCGATCGAGGCCAACGCGCTGCTGCGCAAGGTGATGGCCGAGATCGACGTCGCCGTGTTCGCGTTCGACGAGCGGGGCGTGCTGCGCCTGGTCAACCGCGCGGGGGAGCGCCTGCTCGGGCGGCCACGCGAGCAGCTCGAGGGCGCGGCTGCGGCAGATCTCGGCCTGGGCGATCACCTCGAGGGCGCCTCGCCCCGCACGGTCGAGCTCGCGTTCCCCGGGGCGAGCGGTCGCGGTGAGCTGCGGCGCGGCGGATTCCGTCAGGGCGGTCGACCGCACACGCTGCTCGTGATCTCGGACCTCAGCCGCGCGCTCCGCCAGCAGGAGCTCGAGGCGTGGCGTCGCCTGGTCCGGGTGATCAGCCACGAGATCAACAACTCGCTGACGCCGATCGCGTCGGTCGCGGGGAGCCTTCGCTCGCTCGGTGCGCGGCCGGCCCGGCCCGCCGACTACGAAGACGACGTGCGTCGCGGGCTCGAGCTGATCGAGGGCCGCGCCGATTCGCTGCGTCGGTTCATGGCCAGCTATGCGCGCCTCGCCCGATTGCCGGTGCCGCAGCGCCGCGAGGTCGACGTCGGCGGGCTCATCGCGCGGGTCGCCGCGCTCGCGCCGGGCGTCGCGGTGGACGGCGGACCGTCGTGCACCGTGGATGCCGACCCCGACCAGCTCGAGCAGCTGCTCATCAACCTCGTCGCCAACGCGCAGGACGCCGTCGCCGAGGCGACCGCCCGCGACGGGGTCGAGGCGAGCGGCGGTGTCTCGATTCGATGGGGCCTCGCCGGTGGGGAGGTCGTGATCCGCGTCCTCGACGATGGGCTGGGCCTTGCGAACCCCGCGAACCTGTTCGTGCCGTTCTTCAGCACCAAGCCCGGTGGGAGCGGGATCGGGCTGGCGTTGAGCCGCCAGATCGCCGAGTCCCACGGGGGCCGCGTCGTGCTGCGCAACCGCGAGGATCGGCCGGGCTGTGAGGCCATCGTGCAGCTGCCCGTTGCGGTGTAGACTGCGCCGGGCATGGTTTGCTCCCGGACAGCGCACACGGCCGTGTGCCGAGGTGTGTGCGGTGCCGGGACGCGTCCCACCGAATCCGTGGCGAGGTGAATCGAGTGCGGCGTTTCGAGCGTTTGGTTTCGGCGGCCGGGAACGTTCCCGGGGTGTTCGCGGTCCTCCGGACCGCGCGGTGGAAACGTCTGCGACCCATGCTTGCTCCGCTGTTCACCCGTTCGTGGCTCGCGTTGGTGCTCGTGTCGGGTTGTTTCTCCGAGCCAGGCTCGCTCGGCGAGGGCGGTGGCACGACGTCCGTGCAGTCGTGCGAGGCGGGGGGCCTCGGCTGCGTGTGCTATGGCAACGCGTCGTGTGACTTCGGGCTCGAGTGCGTGACGGCGCTCGATGTCTGTGTCCCGATGGATTGTGCGGCAGGCTCCCTGCAGTGCGTCTGCGACGACGGCGGTTGCGACGGGGTCCTGGCGTGCACCGACGGCGTGTGCGTCGAGTCGACGCCGGGGACCGCGTCGGCCACCGGCGATCCGACGGGGGATCCCACCGGCGACACTCAGGTCGCAGACGAGTCGACCGGCCCGGGCACGTCGAGCGATCCCAGCGCGACTGCGTCCGAAGGCTCGTCGTCGAGCGGCTCGGCCGAGGGCACCACCGAGGGGGAGACCGGCGAGATCCAGTGCGGCGAGCTGGCCTGCGACGAGTGTCCCGTCTGCGCCGTGGGGCCCGCGGCGGACTGCGCCGCGCTGTCTGCCGTTTGTGATGACGAGCCCGGCTGCCAGACCGCGGCGAGCTGCCTCATGAACTGCGGCGTCACCGGGTTCTGCTTCGACGACTGCTGCGCCAGCGCGACGCCGATGGCCGCGAGCGCGGCGATGGCACTCAACACCTGCCGCGCCGACGAGTGCACGGTGGCGTGCGGCGAGTACTTCTCTGGGCTGTGCAGCGGGTAGCAGGGTGCGGACGAACGCGGAGCGTTCTGCCGGACACCCTGCCCCGAACGGGCGTCACGGCGCGGGCGTGAAGGTGAAGTCACCGAAATCGAGCGCGCCGCCGGGCACCGCGACCCCCGTCGCACCGACGAAGTTGACGTCGATGCTGTCGGTGGTGGTGCCGTTGACGATCTGGAACACGTTGACCGCGTCGACCACCTCGAGGGTGCCGTTGGTCAGCAGGCGCTCGCACTTGCCGGCGCCGCGGAAGCTCGCCGACTCGGCCGTGATCGTCACCTCGGTGAACTTGTTGTAGCGGCAAGCGACCGCCAGGGTGTTGCCCTGGGGCGCGAGGGGGTGGACGACGAGCACGAACTTGCCGTGGGCCTTGTTGCCGCGCAGCCGGAGACTGCCACCAAAGCTGAAGTGCAGCCGCTGCCCCGCGCCTTCGATGCGCGCCTCGGGGCCATTGCCACCGCCACCGCCACCGCCACCGCCACCGCCACCACCACCACCACCACCACCGCCGCCGGGGTGATTGCCGTGCCCGCCGTGGTGGCCACCGCCGTGGTGTCCACCGCCGTGGCCGCCGTGGTTTCCGGCCGATGCGCGGGCCGAGGCGAGGGGCGAGAACAGCGAGGCGGCGGCGAGGACGATCGTGATCGTGCGCATGGGGGTAGCGTCTCACGACGGCCGAGGTCGCGATCGGATTCACGACGCAGCGGGCCGCAGGGGGACGTCGACGCACGAATCCCGAGCCACGGCTGCGCCGATGTGGGTGCGATGCGACATCGGCCCACGTGGCCGCGGGCGGCCGAGGCTCAGGGATTCGAGAGCAGGACCCCGACGGAGTTCGACCACTGGTTGCTGGTCATCAGGTCGGGCACGCCGTCCTCGTTGAGGTCACCGGCGCGCACCGACGAGGGCAAGAGCCCGACAGGGTAGTTGGCCGACGGGGTGAGGCCGCCCTCACCGTCGCCGATCATCACGAGCACCGCGTTGTCGGACTCGTCGGCGGTGGCGACGTCGACGCGTCCGTCACTGTCGAAGTCGCCGGTCGCGATCGCCCGCGGCCCGGTGCCCACCGCGACGTTGGCGAGGGGCACGAAGCTCCCGGCGCCGTCGGAGAGATACACGGTGGCGGTGGCCGCCCAGCTGTTGGTGGCGACGAGATCGAGCCAGCCGTCGGCGTCGAGGTCGACGGCCGCGAGTCCGAGCGTCCCGTCGCCGGCGGCGAGGGTGCCCGCGGTGACGAACGAGCCGTCAGCGTGCCCCTGCCAGATGAAGACCTGGTTGGCCTCCGTCGCCGCCACTGCCATGTCGAGCACGCCGTCGCCCGAGAGGTCCTCGAGGATGACCTCGCGCGGGGAGCCGGGCGCGTCGTACACCGCGATGGTCACGAAGTTGCCGCCGCCTTGGTTCTGCAGGACGTGGATGTCGGTGGTGAGGTCGTTGGTGACGGCGAGGTCGAGGTCGCCGTCGCCGTCGATGTCGCCAGCGGCCGACATGATCGGCGACTCGCCGACGGTGAACGGCGAGGCGGGGGCGAACGCTGCGGGCTGCGTCGCGAGCAGCACGTTCAGCGTGTTGGCCTCATGGTTGGTGACCGCGAGATCGGTCCAGCCATCGCCGTCGAAATCGCCGACCGTGATGCCGACCGGCACGTTGCCGCCCGCGGCCCACGGCTCGGGCGCACCGAGGTTGCCGCTGCCGTCGCCGCGCAGGACCGACGCCACGTTCGCGGGCATCTCGAGGTGCTCGAAGTCCGAGTTGGGGACGACGACGTCGAGGTGCCCGTCGAGATCGAAGTCGGCCACCGCGAGCGCGCAGGGATCGATGCGGGACGGGAACTCGACCTGTGGCAGGTAGCACAGCTCGCCGGGATCGATGCGCCCGTTGCCGCAGCTCTCGGCCATGCTCGGGAGATCGGGTGGACCGACGAAGACGCTGCCGGGGGCGTCAGGGTCCTCGCCGTCGGGGACGATCGCGTCCTCGGTGCCACCGCCCGAGGCATCGAGCCCGCCCTCGCCGACGGTCGCGCCGTCACCGAAGGGCGTCCGCCCACACGAGAGCGCCAGCAGTGCCACGCAACCGTGAACGATCGTCCGCATCCAACGCCCCCCGACCACCAGGCCGTGCCGGCTAGGGTAGCAGGACCGCCTCCCGCCGCCACCGGGGCCCGACGGACGCGAGCGATCAGCGACAGACGACCGCGTTCCCGTCACCGCCGGTCGCCCCCTCGGTCGGCAAGATGACCGGGAGGCAGAACGTCTCGGCCGTGGGGTGGGCGTACTCGTAGCAGCAGCGGAGCTCGTCGCCGTCGGCCGGGCACACCGAGCCCTTGGGCAGGCAGCAGGCCGCGCCGGCGCGCTCGATGTAGTCGAGGCAGTTCGGTTCGCAGGCGACGTTGGCCTGGGCGCCGAGCTGCTCGCACACCGGGAAGTCCTCGGCGAGGAGATCCTTGTCGAACATGTCGCCGTCGCAGACCTCCGCGAGGCTGACGGCCTGATCCATGATCGACACCCGCAGCGGCGGATCCACGTTGCCGTTGCCGCAGTAGCCGCAGCTGGTGCGGTCGTAGGTGCAGTTCGGCAGGCACGACACGGCGGACCCCGACGAGTAGGGGAGGTTCATGTACGGCGAACGCAGCGGGTCGAGTTCGAGCGTCCCGGCACACGGCCGCGGGATCACGATGCCACCGTCCATGCCGATGTCGTCGCACTCCTCGCCCTCGTCGACGATGCCGTTGCCGCAGTTGTCGCAGCTCGAGAAGTCGATCTTGCACTGGTTGCAGGTCGGCGTGCCCTCGCCCCAGCACGGGACGCCGACGCTGCTGCCGTCGCACTCCTCGCCCGCGTCGAAGTCGATGATGCCGTCCCCGCAGTTCACGCACTGCTCTTTGGTGTTGATGATCTTGCAGGTGTCTTCGTCGCACGCGCCATCCCCGAAGGGGCGGTTGGTCCCGACGCACGCGTCGATGTAGCTCTGCCGATCACCGGGATCGCACTCTTCGCCCGCGAGCGTGTCGACGTAGCCGTCGCCACACGCCAGCGTGTGCTCGAGGTCGACGAGGCAAGCGTTGCCGACGGCGCAGCCGGCGGCAATGGCGAGTGCTGGGCCCCACGGCCGCATGAGACCGGGAGTCTACACGGCCTTGGGCTCGGGTGCCCACGGCCGCCCCCGCCGTGCGTCGGGCGGCGCGGCGGGTCGGCGCGGTTGGTATGCTGCGCGCGGCCATGCCCAGCGGCGAACCCAACCCGAACCACCCGCCAGACCCACGCTCCGGATTCCTCGCCGCCTGCCGTGGCGAGCGACCGGCGCGCACACCGATCTGGGTGATGCGCCAGGCCGGCCGCTACCTGCCCGAGTACCGCGAGGTCCGCTCGCGCGTGACGTTCGAGGAGCTGTGCCGCTCGCCCGAGCTCTGCGCCGAGGTCACGCTGCAGCCGATCGACCGCTTCGGGCTGGACGCTGCGATCCTGTTCTCCGACATCCTCGTGGTCTTCGACGCGATCGGCGTGCCCGTCGCGTTCAACCCCGCGCCGAAGGTGGCGAGCCCGGTGCGGACGGCGTCGGAGGTCGACGGACTCCGCTGGGGTCGCGCGGCCGACCACCTCGACTACGTCTACCAGGCGGTGCGTGCGTGCAAGCGCGCGCTGGCCGGCCGCGTGCCGCTCATCGGCTTCTGCGGCGCGCCGATGACCACCGCGAGCTACATGATCGAGGGCGGCGGATCGCGGGAGTTCGAGCACACCAAGGCGATGGCGTTCACCGAGCCGGCGCTGTTCGGGCGCATGCTCGAGCGCATCACCACGCTGCTCGTCGAGTACCTCGCCGGGCAGGTCGCGGCGGGCGCCGACGCGCTGCAGATCTTCGAGAGCTGGGGCGCGGCCTTCGCCCCCGACGACTACCGCATCCACGTGCTCCCGCACCTGCGGCGCCTCGTCGACGAGTGCAAGCCGCTCGGCGTGCCGATCATCCTCTTCGTCCGCGGCAACGCGAGTCTCCTGGCCCAGGCCGCCGAGCTCGACGCCGACGTCGTCGGGGTCGACTGGTCGATCGGCATGGCCGACGCGATCGAGGTCGTCGGCCCGCGGCGGGTCGTGCAGGGCAACCTCGATCCGCTCACGCTGCTCGGGCCCCCCGAGCTGGTCACCGCGAAGGCGGAGGCGATCGTCGCCGCCGGACGCCGCGCCCGCGCGCACATCTTCAACCTCGGCCACGGGATCTCGCGGCACACGGATCCGGCGATGGTGCAGCACCTCGTCGACGTGGTGCACGGGGCATGACCCGCGCGCCCACGCTCGCGCCCACGCTCGCGCTCGGCCTCGCGCTGGCGTGTCGAACGACACCGGCCGCCCCGCCGGTCGCGTCGGCGCCGGCGGGCGCGTTGCCGCCGAGCCGCCACACCGCGGGCGAGGTCGTGGAGGCGAACGTCCCGCTGCAGCACGGCGGGGTGCTCGGGCTCGCGGAGCTGCGCGGCAAGCTGGTCGTGCTCGAGCTCGTCGACGCCGCGCACCGCGACGCGGCGATCGAGTCGGAGTACGCCGCGCTGCAGGCCGAGGGCGACGGCCGCCTCGCGGTCGTGATGGTGTCGCTCGACGCCGACGGCTGGGGTGGTGACGTGCCGCCGTTCGTGCTCGGCTGGGATCCCCAGGGGGCGCTCGCGGCCCGTCTCCACGCCGCGGGCGTGCCCTGCGTGCTGCTGCTCGACGGCGCGGGGCGCATCGTCGCCCAGTACTCCGGCGCGCGCGCCCCGGGTCATGGGCAGCTCGTCGCGGCCGCGCGCGCCGCCCTGCCGACCGTCCGGTGATGCGCGCTCACGCGGCGCTGGCGAGCAGCGCGTCGAGGTGGTCGCCGACGAGCTCCCAGTCGGGGCGGAGCTCGAGCGCGATCTCGAGGTGCTCGATGGCGAGCTCGCGATCACCCTCGCGGGCGCGGACCTGGTAGCACAGGCCGAGATCGACGTGGGCCTCGGCGGCCTCGGGATCCTGCTTGACCACGAAGCGCAGCACGCTGATCGCCTCGTTGTACTGTCGCGCCTCGAAGAACGCGGTGGCGAAGGCCCGCAGCAGCTCGTGGTCGAACTCGCCGGCGTGGAGGGTCTCGGCCAGCGCGAGCCGTGCGTCGTCGTAGGCGCCGCGCACGAGATGACCGCGGGCGCGATCGAGGGCGGGCTGCCCGGGACGGACCAGCCGCGCGGCGTTGTTCATCAGCGTCGCGTGGCATTCTGCGCATGGCCGCTCGGGCGCCGAGTCCAGCGATGCGGTGGTGGGATCCTGCCGCATGACGCACTCGGGATCGTCGTGGTGGTGCAGGCCGAGCGCATGCCCGACCTCGTGCAGCACGAGCTTGTGCAGGCGGCGGCGCAGCCGCTCGGCGCCGTCGTCGTCGATCCGCGAGAGGGACACGAGCGCGATGCGATCGGTCAGGCTCGCGAGGCCGAACACATAGGGCTTGTCGACCTCGTAGATGTCGACCTCGGTGACGTCGAGCTCGACGAGGGCGTCCGGGCTGCGGTCGCGGAACAGGACGTTGATGGCGGCGCGGGCGTCGAGCTGCGAGCGGCCCTCGTCCCACGCCGACCACACCGCGAGCAGGTCGCGCTTCTCACCGATCTCGCAGCGCACGGGGTATGTGCGTAGGAGGCTGCGACACGCGGAGCGCAGGCGATCGTGGGGCACCGGTCCGAGCGCGCGGATGAGGACGAGCGGCCGCACCGCATCGGACTCGACGCTGGCCACCGGCGCGGACTGCCCATCGCGCGGCAGCGCGAGCAGCAGCGCGGCGGCCCACAGGAGGCCAAGCAGTATCGACCAGGTTCGACGCATGGGACGGGAGCGGTGGCGCCGGCCGGGTTCGGGCTGCGCCACACGTCGGGGTTCTGCTTCAGCCTACGCACCTTGTACCCCCGCTCCAAGGCGAAAGTTCGACGCCCGCGTCGCGGACCAAGAGCGGCGGTGCGAAGCCACACGTGCGGCGATGGGCGTCGTTCGACGTTCTGATGGGCGCAGAGGCGTTCCTTTCGCCACACTCGCACCCCGGTGAGCTCCGAACCACCCGCCGCGGCCGCCCCGCCCGCCTCCGCCAAGGGCCCCAACACCGCACCCTCGGGCGGCGCCCGCACCGAGTGGAGCATCGGCGAGCTCCTGCGTTGGACGCAGGCCCGCTTCGCGGAGCTCGGCATCGCGGAGGCGCGCCTCGACGCCGAGCACCTCCTCGCCCACGCGCTCGGGTGCCCGCGGATGACGCTCTACACCGAGCACGATCGTCCGGTCGACGACGAGGCCCGCGGGCGGTTCCGCGAGTTCGTCCGTCGTCGCCTCGGTCGCGAGCCCGTGGCGCACATCGAAGGCAAACGCGGTTTCCATGCCCTCGGCCTCGAGCTCGAGGTCGATCGTCGCGTCTTGGTGCCGCGGCCCGAGACCGAGCACCTCGTCGACTGGCTGCTCGAGGACCGCACCAAGGGCGAGCCCGGCCACGTGATCGACGTGGGCACCGGCTCGGGGGCGATCGCCCTCGCGGTCAAGCATGCGCGACCCGAGCTCACCGTCACGGGCGTCGATGTCTCCGACGACGCGCTCACGGTCGCGCGGGCGAACGCGACGCGGCTGGGCGCCGACGTGGCGCTCGAGCGATCCGATCTGCTGGCCGACGTGCCCACGCCCCCGGGCGGGTGGGACGCGGTCGCGGCCAACTTGCCGTACATCCCCACGGCCGTCATCGCGACGCTCGAGCCCGAGGTGCGGCTGTTCGAGCCGACGCTCGCCCTCGACGGTGGCGCGGAGGGGCTCGACCTCATCGCGCGACTCTTGGATCAGCTCGTGCGCCCCGGGGTGCTCGCGTCGACGGGCGCGTTCTACCTCGAGGTCGGGTTCGATCAGTCCGCGCGCGTCGCCGCGATGGTGCGCGCGCGCGGATTCGAGGCGGCGGTGCGCAACGACTACGCGGGGATCGGTCGCATCGTCCGTGGACGGGCCGCGGTGGTTCCCGACGCTGGCGAGGCCGAGTAGGCTCCGCGTCCCGATGCGCGTGTCGAGCCCTGCGGCCCCCCTCCTCATCGCCATCCTCGCGATGGTCGCCTGCCAACCCGAGCCGACCGTCGCGCCTGCGCCCACGGCCGCTCCCCGCGACGAGGGGATCGTCGTGCCCGACGATGCCTACGCGATCGCGGGCGGCGTCACGATCCCGCGGCTCGCGTTCGACGAGGCGCTGGCGAAGCTCTCGTCGGGCGGGCCGGCGAGCCGAGACGATCGGGGCCTGCGGCAGCGCGTCGGCCTCGCCCTGGTGACGCGCGCGCTCGTTGGCCGCGAGCTCGAGCGCCTCGGCCTCCGCGACGCCGCGGAGCTCGAGCGTCGCGCGCTGCCGCTGACGCTGGCCCTGGAGCGCGAGCGCGGGGCCGTGGCGCCGACGTGGTGGTCGATCCCGCCGCTCTCCAGCGAGGATCTCCCGGGGGCCGTCGTCGTCGCCGCCGACTTGGTCGTCGCGGCGCCACAGGAGGAGCTCGCCGCCGAGTACGAGCGGCAGAAGGACCGATGGACCTCCGAGAAGCCGTGGCTGCGGCTCGACGTGTGGAGCTTGCGCTACGACGACGCGGTCGGCGTGCCCGAGTGCGATGGCTACATCGCGAAGTATCGCCGGTGCACCGCGAAGTTCCCCGCCGCGACGCAGCCGACGGTGCTCGCCGATCTCTCGCGACAGGCGTCGCAGTGGCGGTTGGCCGCCGAGGATCCCGAGCGCCGCGAGTTGCTGCGCACCGAGTGCGGCGCGGTCGAGACCGAGGCGATGCAGCAGACGGCGTCGATGGGCTGCGACTGGAACACCGACGCCACGTCCGCCGAGCGCAAGGCGACCGCGGCCCGCCGCGCCGAGCTCCGCGGGAGCGGCGAGTCGGCCCGCGCGCGGCTCGCCGCCGGCGAGGATCTCGTCGCGGTCACCGCTGCGGCGGGCGGCGTGGCCGGGGCCGGGGCGATGCTCTCCAGTGACGAGCTGCCCAAGTCGGTCGTCGCGGCGGCCAAGGGCCTCGCGGTCGGGAAGGCCTCGAAGCTGGTGGACGACGGTCACGCCTGGACGGTCGTGCGGCTCGTCGAGCGTCACCCCGCCGGTACGTTGCCGCTCGAGGCGGTGGCGCGCGACGTGGCCGATGATCTTCGGATCCGCCGGCTCGCGGAGGCGCTCGAAGCGTTGCCGACGACGCTGCGGGGGAAATACGAGGTCGTGCTCCATGCGTCGGTCGAGTCGCTGGACGCCGGTCCGTGAGCCGTTCGATGCCCGTCGCCGATGTCGAGGCAGGTCGCGGCCTCGGCGACACCCGGTGACACCCACCGTGGGTCCGTGCGAGCCTGTGGCCGCCGGAGCTGCCCACGATGCCGATGCACCAAATTGAGCGGGTCACCTACGACTTCGTCTGCGACGAGGGCCCGTCCGGTGAGTTCAACGTCCATCGCATGCGGATGGTCGAGGCGGTCGACTCGACCTTCGAACTCGACCTCGAGGTGGTGAGCCACGAGCTCGACGCCGCCATCGACACCTTCCTCGGCGCGGCGTGCCGCCTCGACATCGTGCGCGGGGATCGCCTGCGCCCGGTGTTCGGCATCATCGATCGGGTCGAGTTCATCGGCCGGACCGAGGAACAGATCATCGTCGGCCTGCGGATCGTGCCCGCGTTCGCACTGCTCGGCCAGCGCGTGAACTCGCGCATCTTCCAGGACATGAGCGTGCTCGACATCGTCGCCGCCGTGCTCGGCGAGGCGCTCGGCGACTACGCGCGGACCCACGACCCCGGCGCGTCGTCGCGGGGCACCGAGCCGCGCGACTACTGCGTGCAGTACCGCGAGTCGGATCGGGACTTCGTCGAGCGCCTGCTCGAGGAGGAGGGCATCTCCTATCACTTCGTGCACGACGAGGGCGTCGGTCACGAGGTGCTGACCTTCACCTACGAGAACGACGAGTTCGTCGACATCGTCAACGTCGACGGCTCGGCGCTGGTGCCGATCGTCCCCGGATCGAGCGCGGACGAGCACGACGTCGAGTCGCTCGCCGGGCTCGACTACGCGTGCACGCTGACGTCGACCGCCACGCTGCACATGGACTTCGACTGGAAGGCCCCGACGGCGCCGCTGCTCAGCCCCTCCGACGGCGCCGACGATCGCGGTCGCACGCGCCGGGTGTACCGCCACGACCAGCGCCGGTTCATCGCCGACGATGGACCAACGCGGGCGCCGGAGCACCAAGCCGCGCTCGCGCTGCCGGGCAAGGTCGGCCGCGGGACCGGCAACGTCATCACGTTCGTGCCGTGCGGCGTGTTCGAGCTCGAGCGGCACCATCGCGCCGATCTCGAGCAGCGCTGGGTCATCACCCGCGTCGAGCACCGCGGCTCGGCGCCCGAGGTGCTGCTGGCGACCTCGGGCGGCAACGCGGCGAGCACGGGGCGCTACCTCAACGTGGTGTCGTGCGTGCCGGCGACGGTGACGATCCGCCCGGCGCGGCGCATCCCCAAGCCGCGCGCGTGGGGTCCCGAGACCGCCACCGTGGTCGGCCCCTCCGGCGAGGAGATCCACACCGACGAGTTCGGTCGGATCAAGGTCCAGTTCCACTGGGAGGAGCAGCCCAAGAAGGACGATACGTCCTCGTGCTGGATCCGCGTCCGACAGAACTGGGCCGGCCCCGGCTGGGGCTTCCAGTTCATCCCGCGGATCGGCATGGAGGTCGTGGTCGAGTTCCTCTCCGGCAACCCCGATCGACCGCTGGTCAACGGCTGCGTCTACAACGGCGACAACTCCCCGCCGTACGCGCTGCCCGGCGAGAAGACCAAGAGCGGGGTCAAGACCACCAGCGTCGGCGGCTCGGGCTCGAACGAGCTCCGCTTCGAGGACGCCTCGGGCTCCGAGGAGTTCTACATCCACGCGCAGAAGGACATGAAATCGGTCGTGCTCAACGACCAGACCCTGAGCGTGGGCCATGACCGGTCGATCACGGTGTCCAACAACCTCACCGATGCCATCACCAAGGACAAGACCATCACGGTCGGCGGCAACCACACCGAGACCATCAGCGGGAACATGGAGCTGACGGTCTCGAAGAGCCAGACCATCTCGGTCACGCAGAACGTCACCGAGACCATCAGCGGCAAGCGCGAGCAGACCATCTCGAAGACGAGCAAGGTCAACATCACGCTGGCCTCCGACGAGTTCGTCGGCGCCAAGAAGAGCGTCAAGGTGATCGGGCTCTACAGCGAGCAGGTCGGGGCGTCGCGGAGCATCACCGCGGTCGGCGCGATGACGTTCACCGCCGGTGCCAGCGGCAAGTTCCAGTGCGCGCGCAACATCATGGTCAAGGCCCGCAAGAACCTGGCGCTCGAGGGCGACGAGAACCTCAACACGAAGTCGGGCAAGAAGACCCACATGGAATCGGGCGACGACATGTCGATCGACGCCAAGAAGAACTTTGCCATCACGGTGGCCGAGTCCTTCACCATCAAGTGCGGCAGCTCCGAGTTCTCGATGAAGAAAGACGGCACGATCCTCATCAAGGGCAAGGACATCACCGTCAAGGGCTCCGGCAAGATCCAGGTCAAGGCCGACGGCGACGTGGTGATCAAGGGCACGAAGGTGACGCAGAACTGACGCGACGCGGCCTCGGGCGCGGTGCGCTGCTCATAGCCGCCCCGTCACCGCGTAGGCGACGAGCGCCGCGACCTCGCGCAGGGCGCCCCACGTCCGTGTCGCCGCGTGCGGGTTCACGGTCCCGACCGCCGCGACGCGCTCGAAGTGCCGGAGGAACACGAGGCGCGCCCGCGTGACGTGGTAGGCGTCGCTGACGATGACGACGTCGTCGACGTCGACGATGGCCGCGGCACGGCTCGCGTTCTCCTCGGTCGACGTCGAGGTGCGCTCGATCGTGATCGCCTCGTCGGGGACGCCGAGCGATCGGGCGAGCGACGCGGCGGCGTCCGCCTCGGAGACGCCCCCGCGGCCGACGCCTCCGGTGGTGACGAGCCGCGGGGCGACGCCCGCTGCCCACAGCTGCGCTGCGGCGTGGACCCGCGCGCGCAGGGCCCACGAGGGCTGACCGTCGTCGTCGAGGCCGCACCCCAGCACGACGATCGCCTGCCACGGTCCCGGCGGCGGCGCGTCGATCCGGCCCCGTCGATCGAGGACGAGGGCCGCGAGGCACCACGCCAGCGCGAGCACCATCGCGAGCGCGGCGAGCCTGCGGGCCCAGCGGCGACGGCCGGCGGGACCGACGATCGAGGGGGCGCCGGCGTTCGTCACCGCGACCATGCTCGCCCGTGCGACGCCCGGGGCCCAGGGCGGATTCCGTCGGACCTCCGAAAATTGGCGCCGCGCTCCCCGGCCGCGTAGCGTCCCGGGCATGCGTGCCGCCGTGCTCCTCGCGATCCTCGGGACCTCCGGCTGCATGACCGGGGACGGCATGCAGACCAAGCTCCGCGACGCGACCACGGAGTACAACCGTGCGGTGCGCTGGCGTGACGTCGATCGTGCCGCGGAGTTCCTCCCGGCCGAGTCGCAGCAGGCCTTCCTGCGCAAGTGCGAGGAGCTCGGCGAAGAGCTCGTGGTCGTCGACTACGAGCTGACCCGCCTCGACCTCGACAAGACCACCGGCGTCGCGGCCTCGCGCGCGCAGATCTGGTGGCACACGGACGACAGCACCGTGATCGAGACCACCGCCGTCGATCAGCTCTGGCAGTTCCACGAGGGCAACTTCATCCTCGTCGACGAGCGGCGCAGCAGCGGGGAGCGCCTCAGCCTGTTTCCGGAGTTCGTCGAGGACGAGCACCCGTGGTTGCCGGGGCTCGAGGACTACCGGAAGTCGCGCGCGATCGGCGAGGACAACAAGAAGTCCGGCCGCGTCGCGGGCGCGAAGAAGAAGAAGAAGACCGAGACCGGCGGACCCGTGGTGCCGCCGCCGTCCTGGGGCCCCGCCGAGTCGCGGCCGCTCGCCGACGGGTCCGACCTCGGCGAGGGCGCGTCCCTCCTGCAGTAGTCGGTCCCGGGCCGCACTTTTTCCGTCGGGTCGCTCACGCTCGCGACAGCGAGGGACCGGGGGCGACGTTGGGGGCGTCGGGCCCTGCCGATCCGCGGGCGCGCGGCGTACCCTGGTGGCGATGGACCGCGGTGGTGCTGACCGTTCGTCGCGGGGGCTGCGGCTCGCCAGCGGCGGCGGCGATCTGATCGCCGAGATCCACGCGCGGCAGCGGCGTCGCCAGATGCGGCGCATCGCCCGGGGGATCGTGATCGCGATCGCGGTCGTCATCGTCGCGGTGACGGTCAAGATCCTCACCGAACGGCGGGCGCGACGCGACGCCCTGCAGAGCGCGCGGACCCACGCCAAGGGCGGCGGCGCGGCCGACCTGCGGCTCGCCGGCGACGTGCTCGACGCGGCGCTCATCCGCGACGACGAGGACCCGCCGAGCCTCGCCCAGCGGGCGCTGCTGCGCGCCCACCTGTGGCTCGAGTTCGGCGAGGGCGAGCAGCTCGCCCACGACGCCCTCGCCGCGGCGCCCACCGATCTGCCGGCGACCTCGGTCGCCGCGGCGATGCTCGCCTTCGCCGACGGCGACCTCGAGCGCGCCGCGATGCTGACCGGCGCGCTGTCGACCTCGGGCGACGGGGCGATCGACGCCGAGATCGTGTGGCTGCGGGGACAGCTCGTCGTCGCGCGATTCCCCGGCGACGCCGAGGCACTGACCGCCGCGCTCGCCGAGATCGATGCGGCGCAGGGCGGTGAGTTCGCGACGCCCTCGCTGCGTCGGGTCCGTGCGCGGCTGCTGCTCGAGCTGCACCGCGACGCCGAGGCCATCGAGGAGCTCGCGCGGGCGCGCGAGCTGGCGCGCACGCATCTCGGGCTCGCCGCCGACGAGGTGTTCTTCAACGCGCTGCTGCGCCGCGAGTCGAGCGGCGTCGCGAGTGTCGCCGACCAACTGCTCGAGCTCGGCGACGCGCTGCCGCCCCGCGACCGCCATGTCACGCAGCTCGCCCGCGGCGTCGTGCACGTGTACGCGGGCGAGCGCGAGCCGGGGCTCGCGTTGCTCGAGGCCGGTTACGACGGCCTGCCGCGCTGGGATCGCTCCGCGCTGCGGCTCGCCGTGGACACTGCGCTCGAGGTCGGGGCCGCCGAGCTCGCGACGCGCTGGATCGACGAGCTCGAGGCCGCCGGCGCCCTGCCGGCCGAGGAGATCGCGATCGATCGCGCTTGGGTCACCTTGATGTCCGGCGACGTGATGAAGGCCCTCGACGTCACCGCGGCGCTGCCCCAGGCCCACCCGCGCGTCGCGTACGTCCAGGCCCTCGCGCTGGTCGAGCAGCGGCGCTTCGCCGAGGCCCAGCCGTGGGTCGAGCGCGCCAGCACCCTGCTGCCCGGTCGCGTCGAGCTCGAGGTCGCCGCCGCGCGCATCGAGCTGCGCCGTGGGGATCCGGTGGTCGCGCTGCGCCGGCTCTCCGCGCTCGCCGAGGAGGAGCCCTTCGCGCCGCGGGCGTGGACGGGCCTCGGCGAGGCCGAGCTCGGTCCGGACGCGCAGGGTCCGGCGGCACAGGGTCCGGCCGCGCAGGGTCCGGCCGCGGGCGCCGTCGACCTGCGCAAGGCCAAGGCCGCGCTCGAGCGGGCGGTCGAGCGCGAGCCGATCGCGGCCGAGGCGATGCTCCTGCTCGCCGAGATCGCCAATCGCCGTCGGGCCGCCGATCCCGAGGGCATGCGCGCGGCGCAGGCGTGGCTCGAGCGCGCCGTCGAGACCAACCCGTACCTGCCGCGCTACCGCGAGCGGCTCGCCGAGTTCCTCGTCGACAACGCCCACGCCGACCAGGCCAAGCCGCTGCTCGCGGCATTGGCCGACACGCCCGGCGTCACCGGCGACACGCTGGTCCGCTACGCCCGCGTCGCGATCCTGGCGGGCGATCGCGAGGTCGACACCGAGTCGTTGCTGGTGCGTGCCGCGGCGCTCGGCGTCGACGCACGCACCCTCGATCGCGAGCGGGCGCGCGCGCAGATCGTCGACGGCAGCCGCACTGCCCTCGCGGCCGCCCAGCAGAAGCTCGCGGCGATGGTCGCCCAGGATCCCGCCGACATCCCCACGCGGATCCTCTATGCCGAGACCTGGGCCCGCCAGCGTGACCGCAAGGAGGCCGAGCTCGCGCTGCGCCGCGGCTTCCCGCACGTGCCCGAGTCGCAGAAGGGGCGGCTCTACCTCGCGTGGGCCGACGTCGACGCGCGTCTCGGCAAGGCCAAGGTCGCCGCGGGTCGAGCCCGCGCGGCGTGGGTGCGACTGCTCGACGAGGATCGCCCCGCGCCCGAGCTGCTGCCGGCGGCGGAGCTCACCGCGCGGCTGTGGCTGCGCATGGACAACGAGCGCGTCGCCCTGACCGTGACCGAGCAGCTCACCGATCGACTGCCGCTGCACGCCGAGGCGTGGACGATCCGCGCCGAGGCCGAGCTCGGGGCCAACGAGGCGGCGTCCGCCCGCGCGAGCGTCGACAAGGCGATCGCGCTCGATCCCGAGAACCCCCGCGCGCACGAGATCCGCGGCCACTGCCTGCTGCGCTTCGGCCAGAAGGAGAAGGCCCGCGCCGCGTACGAGCGGGCGATCGCCCTGGCCAAGGGCACCCGGGCCGAGAAGGCCTACCGCGAGAACCTCGATCGCCTGTAGCCGCCGGCGCCCCTCAGGTCAGGCGCGCCCGCAGCTCCGCCACGAGCCCAGGCGCCGCGTCGCGGACGTCCGCTTGCACCGCGCGGAGCCACGTGCCGAGCGCGTCGAGCTCCTCGGCGGCGATCGCCAGCTTCGGTCGCGCGCCGAGGATCCGGAAGAGCCGCGTCGCGACCTCCGCGGTGTCGCGGTACCAGTGCGGCGTGCCGACCTCCGCGAGCCGACGCACGACCGCGCGCAGCGGCGGCGCCAGCTCGGCGTCACACGTCAATGCCCCGTGGTAGTGCCGCACCAGGCCGGGGTCGTGGCACAGCTCGCCGTCGAGGAGCAGCTCGACGCCGACGTGCGCGGCGGCCAACGACGGGCCGCGCCCGAGGCCCGCGCCGCGCAGGGCGGCGGTGCCGGCGTCGGTGAGCCGGACGAACGCCGCGCAGCCGTGGAAGGCGTGATCGGTGCGGTGGTGCCAGGCGATGCCCGCCCGCACCTGCGGCCCGTGGTCGTCGCCGAGGTGCACGCGCGGCCCGCCGGCGGCGGCCATGCTCGCGAAGTCCGGGAGCATCGCGCCCAGGGCGAAGCGCGGATCGGGATCGACCCACGTCGCCGCGAGCGCGTGCCCGACGAAGTTCATGGGTTCGAGAGGTACACGCTCACCAGGTCGTCGGCGAGCGAGCAGGCCAGCACGTCGAGGGCGCCGTCGCCGTTCACGTCGGCGACCGCGAAGTCGCTCGGCGCGTTGCCGACGGCGAAGCTCTGCGGCGGCGCGAAGCCCCCGGCGCCGTTGCCCGCGAGCACGGTGACCGTGGCGTCGCCGGAGGTCGTGAGCACCGCGTCGAGATCGCCGTCGGCGTCGATGTCCAGGGCAGCGATGGCGTTCGGCGCGTCGCCGACCCCGTAGGGCACCGCGAGACCGAAGCCACCGATGCCGTTGCCGGGGGCGAAGAGCACGTTGTCATCGGCCTCGAGCGCGACGACGACGTCGAGATCGCCGTTGCCGTCGAAGTCGCCGACCGCGAGCGCGCTCCCGGTCGCGCCGAGATCGAAGGCCCCGGCGCCTCCGAACGATCCGGTCCCGTTGCCGCCGTTCAGCACCAGCGAGGTGCCGAGCAAGGTGGCGAGGTCGAGGTTCATGTCGCCGGTGAAGTCGGCGAGCGCGACCGCGACGGGGGCGTTGCCGGGGCCGACCGTGCCGCCGGCGAGGAAGCCGACGCCGTCGCCGAGCAGCAACGACACGTCGTCGGTCCCGTTGTTCACCACGGCGAGGTCGAGCAGGGTGTCCTCGTCGATGTCGGCGATCGCCAGGCCTCGCGGCAGGTTGCCGACGTCGAAGGCGACCGCGTCCGCGAACGCGCCGCCGCCCGAACCCTCGAGCAGACTCACCGTGCCGTCGGTCTCGTCGACGACGACGAGGTCGACGTCGTCGGTGCCGACGAGCTGGGCGATCTGCACGTCGATCGGGTTGTTGCCGACCGGATACGGTGTGTCGAGGCCGAACTCGCCGGCGCCGTCGCCGAAGCGGACGCTGACGTTGTCGTCGCCGCCGTTGGCGACCACCAGATCGACGACGTCGTCACCGTTGAGGTCGGCGAGCGCCAGGGAGCGCGGGCCGTTGCCGACCACGACGGAGGTGCCCTCGGCGAGGCACAGCTCGCCGGCATCGACGCTGCCGTCGCCACACTCCCCCGCGGTGTCGGAGCCCGTCGAGCTGCTCTCGCTGCCGGAGCTCGCGCCCGTCGAGCTGGTGTCGGTGCCCGTCGAGCCGCCGGTGGTCCCCGTGGTGGTGCCCGTGCCGTCCGTCGTGCTGCTGCTGTCGCCGGTGGTCGTCGTGTCGGTGTCGGTGCCCGTCATCTGCGTGCGGACGAGGCCGTACGCGAACGACAGGTTGGCGTCCTCGCCGCGGGCGACCTGCCCGGCCTCGTCGACCGAGCGGTCCTCGATCGGCTCGAAGCTCGCGGCGGTCGCTCGACCGACGGCGAGCTCGAGCACCGGATACGCGGAGACGTCGGTGTCGCGAAAGTCGTAGGCGATGAGCGCCGGCACGGCCAGCGGCATGTTCGGCTGCACGCGGTAGGCGTTGCCGATGGTCTTGGGCACGTCGACGGTCTGCACGATGCTGACCTCGACCGAGCTGGTGAGCGAGCCCGCGGGGAAGTCGATGCGCAGCGTCGAGTCGACCGAGGTGATCGTGCCACCGTCGGGCCCGATCACCTTGCGCGCGGTCTCGGGACCCTGGGTCCCGACCGGGTCGGCCTCCTCGCACGCGAGCGCGGGCGTCAACAACAGCAGGGCCAGGAAGTGGGTACGCACGTCGCTGAACGTAGCATGCGTGACGCGGGCGATCCGCGGGCGTGTGCGCCCACGGGCGAGGGGTGTGGGGCCACGCGGGCGCTGGGGCACTTCGCACCTGTGCGAACTCACGGCGTCGCCGAAGGTGACGGGGCCGGCGCATGGGCCGTCGGGGTATCGCCCCACGGCTGCATCGCGCAGAGGGTCGCGACGCCGAGCGCTCCGGACTCGAGCTCGCCGGTGGCGGCGTCGACGATCCGCCAGCGTTGCGTGCGTCCGAACAGCGGTTGGGCCTCGACCATCACGCAGCGCAGCTCGCCCGGCTCGAACCCGCACTGGGCCTGCACCGCGCGCAGCAGGGCCTCGTCGTGGAGGTGCCCGTCGCCGAAGTTCCACCCCAGGACGAGCCCCGCCGCGATCTCGCCGTCGACGTGCTCGTAGTCCTCGTAGCGCTCCACCGCCTTGGGTAGCAGCAGGGGCAGGGCGCGCCCGTGCAGGTGCATGAGCCGGAACCCGAGCACCTTGCCGACCAGGCCCACCGAGGTCCGCCGGTCGTAGACGTGGGCGAGCTGATCGTAGATCCAGGGTGAGGACTTGGTCAGTCGATCGAGCTTGCGGTAGCTCTCGCCGCGGAACAGCCAGATCGAGTAGGCCCAGTTGCCCGCGTAGTAACGCATGGCCAGGAGGAACGAGACGGTGTGCGGCCAGAGGTTGCCGACCAGCGGCACGGCGACGAGGGCGAGGACGAGGAACGCCCCCAGCGGCGCGTTGCCGAGGTCCAGCACCGAGACCTCGGGGTGGGCCCAGAACAGCGCGAAGCCGCCGTACACCACCATCACGTTCCACTCGATCGGTACGCCCATCGGCACGTTGCTGGTGATGTAGCCGTGGAGCATCAGCATCAGCACGAGGCCGACGACGAGCGGGGTGCCGCCGGTGGCGAACGCGAGGACCAGCGGCACGCCGAACTCGAGGCCGGCGCCGGCGTGGGCCATCAGCCCGGCGAGGGCCGAGGGGCGGAGGTCGTCGGGGTAGCGGCGGTACATCCGCCGACGCAGCCACGCGAAGCGGGTGAACGGGCTGTTGCTCGTCATCACCGCGATGACGGTGGGGAAGTGGGCGTTGAGCTTGGAGACGCCGGCCCAGAACCACAACGCGAGCTGCACCGCCTTGGCGCCGGCGATCCAGTTGCCGGCGAAGACCATGCAGAGCATCGTGGTCCAGTAGTGTTCGCCGCGCGCCGCGAGGAAGAGCGTGCGATCGGCGAGGCCGAGCACGACCATCACTGCGATGATCGGGCCGAGCTCGGTGGGCCCGGGATCGTCGGCGAGCAGCGCACGGACCAACAGGCCGATCGTCGCCGCGTAGAGGCCGACGTCGATCCACGTGCGCCGCATGCCGCCGAGGATCGGCGCGCGCTCGAACATGGGTAGCTTCGTCGTGCCCGGCCGCAGGAAGTAGAGAAAGCCGCCCACTGGTGGGAGGTAGCGGCCGGTCAGCGGTCCACTGCCGCAGCCCAGGCCGAGCAGCTCGAAGGTCGCGCTCCAGAGGATCGCCTTGGTGAACGCGATCGGGTGCAGCCACCACGTCGCGATCTCCGAGACGCCGCCGAGCGCGGACGACTGGCCGCAGAACAGCGCCCATGCCCCGACGTACAGGCCGACCTTGAGCAGGTAGACGAGGTAGACGTAGGCGGGCGTGCCGTAGCCCTGCATCGCCCACGACTCGCAGACCATGCGGGCGCGCTCGGCGAACGGCTTGCGGATCCACTCGAGCGGGTCGTACGGCGGCGGTACCGGGTCGAGGATCCCCACGGCAAAGACGATGCCCGAAACCCAGACGGGTCGAGGAGATTGCAGCTATCGTAGGCTCGAGGCCCGTGCTATGTTCGTTTTGTGATGTATTCACGAACGGTGGCGTGGGTTGGGTTCGTGGGATGGGCGGCGGCCGGCTGTGGCCCGGTCGTGGCGGCGGACGACGGGTCGACCGGCGGCGCCGAGGCGACCGCGGGGCCGAACGGCGACGCCGACGCGAGCGCGAGCGCGGCCGATGCGACGAGCTCGACGCCGGGCACGACGACGACGTCGACCACGACCGCGGGCACGACCGCGACGACGACCGCGTCGACGAACACCGATCCCACCGATCCCACCGACGACGTCACGTTCATCACGGGCGGGGGCGACTGGGGCAGCATCGACGAGTGCAGCCTCTGGGAGCAGGACTGCCCCAAGGGCGAGAAGTGCATGCCGTGGGCGAACGACGGCGGCAGCAGCTGGAACGCGACGCGCTGCTCGCCGATCGATGCCAATCCGCACGGCCCCGGCGAGCCGTGCACCGTGGAGGGCTCCGGCGTCTCCGGCATCGACGACTGCGAGCTCGGGGCGATGTGCTGGAACGTCGACCCCGAGACCAACATGGGCGTGTGCGTCGCCTTCTGCATCGGCGACGAGGCGAACCCGTTCTGCGCGAACGAATGCGACCAGTGCAACATCGGCGGCGACAGCGTGCTCATCCTCTGCTTGCCGCAGTGCGATCCGATCGCGCAGGACTGCGGCGAGGGCCTCGGCTGCTATCCCGACTTCCAGTCGTTCTCGTGTGCCCCCGACGCGTCGGGCGAGGCGGGAGCTGTCGGCGAGCCGTGCGAGTTCCTCAACGTGTGCAACCCGGGCTCGGCCTGCGTGACGCCCGATCTCGCGCCCGGGTGCGAGGGGGCGACGGGCTGCTGCGCGCCGTTCTGCGACGTCGATGGGCCGCCGGTGTGCGCGGATCTCCTGCCGGGGTCGAGCTGCGTCCCGTGGTGGGAGGAGGGCCAGCCCCCGGAGGCGTGCGTGGGCGGGGCGACGATCGGCGTGTGCGCCCTGCCGGGGTGAGCGTGTCGTCCACGGCGCGCGATCAGGGATCTCCGCCGGTCCGACCGAAGTACGCGCCCTCGGCGAGGCCCGCGATTCCGGCGCTCAACGACTCGAGGGCGCCCGGTTGCGTCGCGGACTCCTGCAGGAAGCGTGGGCTGGATTCGTCGATCGTCGTCTCGGCCACCGGGCTCGTCCTGGTCGACTCGAGCGCCGCGACGGGGCGCCCGAGGGGCGGGAGTGTCTACCCCGCGGCCCGACGCAGGATTCACGCGCCCGCTCGGAAACGCCGTCCGCGTGGCCTGGAGCTGGTCGCCGCGGGGGTGTTGCACGCCCGCGGCCCGGCCGGGCAAGCTCGTCGCATGTTCGCTTGCTCTGGTTGTCGTCGTTTCGTGCGGGAGCAGACCACCCTCTGTCCGTTCTGCGGCCAGGCGATGTCGGAGGTCCGGGCGCCGCTCGGTGGTTTCCTCGGTGTGCTCCTCGGCGTCAGCCTCGCGGCGTGCGGCGGCGACGATGGGGGCACCACGACGATGGGCGGCACGGGGACCGGCAGCGCCTCGGCCACCGACAGCGGCTCGAGCAGCGGCGGGTCGGCGAGCGCGTCGAGCACGATGAGCGCGACGGGGACCGACACGACGAACGAGTCGACCGGCATCATGACCTCGGCGCTGTACGGGCCGGTCAGCGACACCTCGGGATCGAGTGACGGCTCGACGACCGGCGACACCGACGGCACGACGACCGGCACCGACGACTCGACCGGCACTGGCGACACCACGGCCGGCACCGGCAGCGACAGCGTCGGCCCGCTGTACGGTCCCGCGACCGGCTGAGGTCACGCCTTGTCGTTGCAGGACGTCCGCCGTCGGCTGCCGATCGTGACCTCGCTGCCGGCGGCGCGGGATCGGAGCTTCAGCACCGCTGACATCGGGCCCGCGCCGCGTCCGACGCTGGCGGTGTGGGAGTTCACGCTGCTGTGCGATCACCGTTGCCTGCACTGCGGGCCGCGGGCCGGCTACGCGCGCGACGACGAGCTCACGACGGACGAGGCGCTGCGCCTGGTCGCCGATCTGGCCGAGCTCGGCGTCGGTGAGGTCGCGCTCATCGGGGGCGAGGCCTACCTTCGCGACGACTTCATCCTCGTGGTCCGGGCGATCCGCGAGCAGGGCATGGGCTCGAGCATCGTCACGGGCGGCTGGGGGCTGACCCCCGAGCGCTGCGCGGCGGCGCGCGAGGCCGGGCTCTTGCTCGCGTCGGTGTCCATCGACGGGCTCGAGGCGAATCACGATCGCGTGCGCAACAAGTCGGGCAGCTGGCGGCGGGCGTTCGAGGCGATCCGCAACGCCAAGGCCGCGGGAATGAAGGTCGGCGTCAACACGCAGATCAACGCGCTGACCGTGCCGGACCTCCTGCCGCTGCTCGACCTCATCAGCGCCGAGGGCATCGTCGGCTGGCAGCTGCAGCTCACGATGGTCCACGGCAACGGCGCGGATCACCCCGAGCTCATCCTGCAGCCGTACATGATCCCGGAGCTGTTCGAGCGGCTCGACCACATCGCAGATCTGTGCCGCGAGCGCGGCATCCGACTGCTGCCGGGGAACAACCTCGGCTACTTCGGCCCCAACGAGCAGAAGCTGCGCCACGTGCAGCGCCGCGGCGGTCACTACGGCGGCTGCACCGCCGGCGTGGTGACGCTGGGGATCGAGAGCAACGGCGTGATCAAGAGCTGCCCGAGCCTCGGCGGGCCGACCAACCTCGCTGGGTCGTGGCGCGAGCACGGGCTGAAGCTGCTGTGGGAGCGCGCGCCGGAGATGACGTACATCCGCGAGCGCACGGTGGATGATCTGTGGGGCTACTGCCGCGAGTGCTACTACGCCGACGTGTGTCGGGCCGGGTGCACCGCGACCTCGGAGCCGCTGCTGGGCCGGCCGGGCAACAACCCGTTCTGCCACCATCGATCGCTCGAGATGCAGGCCGCCGGATTGCGCGAGCGGATCGAGCTGGTCTCGGCGGCGCCGGACATCCCGTTCGCCAACGGGCTGTGGCAGGTCGTGCGCGAGAGCGTGGATCCGGAGGTGCGCGCGCGATCGGGGCCGGTGGCGATCGAGCGGCCGCGGGTGTCGCGGGAGGTCGAGCGCATGGGGCCCGGGCACGACGTGGATCCGGCGGAGTTCGTCCCGCCGCGGCAGGGGACGTAGGCGATCAGCTTGGATCCGGCGGAGTTCGTCCCGCCGCGGCGAGGACGTCGGCGATCAGAGCGCCGCGGCGTCGCGGAGCACCTCGTCGCTGTGGATCCCCGGGTCGACCTCCGGGTAGACCTTCGCGACGGTCCCGTCGGCGCCGATCAAGAAGCTGACGCGCGCCGTCATCCCTCCTCGCATCGGCACGCCGAACGCGGTCGCCCAGGCGTGGTCGACGTCGGCGACGAGCGGGAAGGTGAAGCGGTGCTTCTCGGCGAAGGCGCGGTGCGAGGCGTCGTCGTCGGACGACACGCCGATGACGCCGACCTTCGCGGTGGTGTACTTCTCCCACGCGTCGCGGAAGGCACAGGCCTCGGTGGTGCAGCCGGGGGTGTCGTCCTTGGGGTAGAAGTAGACGACCGTCGGTTGCCCGAGGGCGCGCAGATCGAGGCTCGTGCCGTCGTGCGCCGTCGCCTTCAGTGCGGGCACCGGCGAGCCGACGGCGAGCAGCGCGGGCTCGGCGGACGCGGACGTCGTCGTCGCGGGGGTGGTGGTCGCAGGCGGCGGGGTGCAGGCGGCGATGGCGAGGAGGGCAGGGACCAGGGAACGCAGGGGCATCCGGCGCAGCGTAGGCGACCCGAGCGGCGCCGTGGGCGGCCAGGCGGATCTGCAGCCACAACTGGGGGTGTTCATGGAGTTGTGGCTGGCAATGTGGATCGATTCGCAGCCACAAGTCTTGCTCCCGCTACTGCGCCGTCGCCCGGATCGCGAACAGCATCGCCTTGGCCAGGCGCGCCGCCTCGGCTGCGCAGAGGTGCCCCTGGCCGGGACCGTCGATGCCCTGGCCCTCGCTCGCGCAGCCCTCGCGCGAGCGGATGCTCGGACAGATGCGCCAGACCCCGCCGACCTCGCAGCGCGCACCCGTGCTCGGGTCGGTGCTCTCGAGATCGGTGAGGTCGAGGATCACGTCGTCGGGGAACGTCTCGATCATCCACGCGCGCAGGGTCTGCTTGGCGGGGTTCTCGGCGGTGTCGAAGACCAGCGGTGGCGTCACGTGCAGCACCTTGGTGCCGCGGGTCCGGATCGCCGCGACGGCGTCGCTGTAGCCGGACTTCGCCGCTTCGAGTGACTCGGGCAGCACGTCGGCGTAGCCGAACTTCATCATCGCGACCTTCAGCGCGGCGTGCTTGCCCACGTGCTCGCGCCACACGGCGAGCTTGGCGGCCGCGTCCCCGTTGCTCACGCCGCCGACGTCGACGAAGATCCCGCCGTTGAGGCCGGCGGCGACGCTCGCCTGGTTCGGCCCGTAGTACTCGAACGCGAAGCCCAGGGCCTTCGCTCCATCCTCGAGATCCTGGCCGACCGACTGGTGGAGGAAGAGCGTGGGGATCGATCGCACGCGCTCGCGCTCGGCCTGCGGCAGCGCGTCCCAGGCTGCGATCGCGTCGACGCCGACGAGGTGCGTCGTGCCGCTCGGTGCGGGTGCGACCGGCGTCGGCGCGGCTGCGGGCGCCGGTGTGCTCGCGGGCGCCGGTGCGCTCGCGGGCGCCGGTGCACTCGCGGGCGCCGGTGCGCTCGTGGGCGGCGGAGCGACCGCGGGCGTCGCCGGGGTCGCAGGGGCGGCGCTCGGCGTCGCGGCCACCGGCGCGGGATCGGCCGGCGCCGCGGCGCGATCGCATGCGCCGAACAGCAGCAGGGCGGCGACGAGCCGCGCCCGGATCATCCCTCTGCCTTCGGCGTGGTCGGGCCCGACTCCGGCAGCGCGGGCTCGGCGATCAGGTCCTTGGGCGGCGTGCCGGTGAGCGCCCCGAGGAAGGCCACGATCGCGGTGGTCTCGTCGGGCGTCAGCTTGCCGCGGGCCGCCTGGTACTCGGCCATCATGTCGACCATCTTCGGCAGCGAGTCGATCGAGCCGTCGTGGAGGTACGGCCCGGTCTTCTCGATGTTCCGCAGCGACGGCACCTTGAACACGAACTTGTCGATCGGGCTCTTGGTGATCGCGCCGCGCCCCTCATCGGCGAGATCGGGCCACGGCTTGACGCTGCCGAGCTTCTGGAACTGCGTGCCACCGACGGCCGCGCCGGTGTGGCACTGCGTGCAGCCGACGTCGACGAAGAGCTGGAGGCCCTTCAGCTGGGCCTGATCGAGGGCAGCGACGTCGCCGGCGAGGAACTTGTCGAAGGCCGCTGGCGTGACGAGCTTGCGCTCGAAGGCGCCGATCGCCTTGGCCATGTTGGCGTAGGTGATCGCGTCGCCGCCCTCGGGGAACGCCGCGGCGAACTTCTCGGCGTAGCCGGGGATCGACTTCAGGACCGCGATCACCGCGGCCTCGTCGGCCATCGCCATCTCGATCGGGTTCATGATCGGCTTGCCGGCCTGGTCCTCGATGTCGGCCGCGCGGCCGTCCCAGAACTGCGCGACGTGGAGCGCCGCGTTGTAGACCGACGGCGAGTTGCGCGAGCCGAACGCCCCGCCGTGCCCCTCCGAGGTGCGCGCGCGGGCGCCGTCGCGCTCGCGGATGTCGACGCCGAACGCGTCGAGGTCGTGGCACGTGTTGCACGACTGCTTTTGGTTCTTCGACAGTCGCGTGTCGAAGTACAGCATGCGGCCGAGCTCGACCTTCGCGTCGGTGATCGGATTGGCGGGGCTGTCGACCTGGGGAGGCAACGTGCCGAACAGCGGCTTGACCCGCTGGAGCAGCGCCGCGGGCGAGATCGCGTCGGCTGGTTTTGCGGGCGCCGCGGCCTCGAAGCCGGGCGCCGACGACTTGGCGTGGGTGCCGAAGGTCTCGGTGGAGTGGGACTTGCCCTTGTAGACGGCGACGTCCTTCTTCGCGTCGCAGCCGCCCAGCGTCGCTGCGAGCGTGACCACGAGGGCCGCCGTCGCCACGCGCGGGGAGCTGCCGCTGGCGCGCGCGTTGCGGCGGGGGTTGAGGCGAGCTGTCGGGAGGCCGCGGGTCTTCACGGGGGCGATGGTTATCACCGCCGGGCGGAGGTGGAAACGGCCAAGCCTGCGCGCCCCGACCCCCTTGGCGCGCAGCGCCTTGAATGCCCGGGCCGCCGCTGTCACGCTTGCGTCCACGATGTTGCGAACCGCCCTCTGCGTGTGTCTCCTCGCGACCGCCTGCGGCGGCTCGGATGTCGCCTCGCCCACCGAGCGACTGTGGGTGTCCGCGGTGCCGACGTCGACGAAGCAGGAGCTGTCGGCCTTCGTGACCACCCGCACCGGCGAGGGCAAGTACCTCGGCGCCTTCTTCCACGGCTCCGCGCTGCGCGGCACCCACGACGTGTTCGAGTGGAAGGACGACGGCAAGAACGGCGCGGCGCTGGTCTTCCTGCAGGACGGCAAGAAGGCCCACGTCCGCTTCGAGACCTGCACGCCGACCCGCGGGTTCGACTACTGCATCCTCGTCCACGGTGATCCGACCGGGGCGAAGAAGTACCAGTCGCGCAAGCGCTGGAACGTCCGCCGACCGGGCAAGAAGTCGGCGGCGGCCGTGATGGTCCCGCAGATCCTCGCCGAGCTCGCCGAGGACGATGACGAGCTCGAGGCGGCCTTCGCGATCGACGACGCGGACGCGCCGTGACCCCGGCCGCGGGCGTCGACGAGCTGCTCGCGCGGCTCGTCGCCCAGTTCGCGTCGCCGTACGACCTGCTGCGCGAGCTGGTCCAGAACTCGATGGACGCCGGTGCCGACCGCGTCGACGTGCTCCTGCACACCCACGAGGTCGGCGACGAGGTCGTCTTCGAGATCGAGGTCGCCGACACCGGCAGCGGCATGGACGAGGCGATCATCGACGGCGAGCTGACGCGGCTGTTCTCGTCGAGCAAGACCGCCGATCGCACGATGGCGGGCGGCTTCGGGGTCGGTTTCGTCAGCGTGTTCGCGTGGCAGCCCCACACGGTGCTCGTACACACCGGCCGCGGCGCCGAGGCCTGGGAGCTGCAGTTCTTCGCCGATCGACGGTTCGAGAAGCGCCGCATCGACGAGCCGCTCGAGGGCACGGTGGTCCGGCTGTTCCGCCGCGGGCAGGCGGCGGAGCGCACGGCGATCGCCCACGCCATCCGCGACAGCCTGTGGCGGTGGTGCCGGTTCTGTCCGCTCGACGTGACCTTCGACGATCGGGGCGGCGACCGCGGCGTCGAGACCATCCACGACGATCCGCTCGCGAGTGACGAGCTGCTGGTCGCCACCCACGAGGCCGGCGACACCCGTATCCGCGTGGCGTTCGCGGTGCCGCCGCACGCGGCGCTGCTGCGGCGCGGCTTGGTGCTCGCGGAGGGCGGCCCCGCGGAGGTGCTGCCCCACGCCGCGACGCAGATCGCCGCGTCGTTCGATCACCTGCGCGTCTGGGCCGACTCGTCGTCGCTGCGCACCGACATCGGCCGCGACCACGTCATCGACGACGCGGGCCGGCTCGCGGTCGAGAAGCTCGTCGTCGCCAAGGTGCACGAGCTGCGCGGCGCGCTCATCGAGCGGCTGGCCGGGCTGGCTGCGACGCACGCGGCGTGGACCGCCGAGGTCCACCGCGAGTACGCCTACCTGCACGCGCACCTGCGATGCGAGCGCGACGCGATGGGGGCGGCGCTGCTGCGGCCTCCGGTCGTGCGCAAGGCGGCCGGAGACGCGGCGTCGATGGACGCCATCGCCCGCGCGGCGGTGCACGGCGTGGTCGGCTGGATCGCGCCGGGCGAGGAGTCGGGCCTCGCGACCGTGGCCTTGGGCGCGCGCGCCGGAGTGCCCACCGTGATCGCCACACCCGCGTGCGCCGACGGGTGGCTCGGCGAGTGGTTCGCCGAGCTCGACGTGGGCTTGCATCCGCTGCGGACGATCGTCCGTGAGGTCGCGCCTTTCGAGGGCGCGGTCGGCTTCGTCGCCCTGGTCGCCACGCTGCTGGCGAAGGCGGGCCTCGCCGGCAGCGTGGCCCTGGGGCGACTCGGGGCCGAGGCCGACGCGCTGTGGGGCGTCGGTCTCGCGGGGGTGCCGGGCATGGTCGTCACGGGCGCGCGCCGGCTCGCGCCCGATCGCGGCCGCGCCCTGTGGCTCGACGAGCGCCACGTGCTCGTCCGGGCCGCGCTGGTGCACTTCGCTGTCCAGCCCATCGTCGCGGCGTCGGCGGTCGCGATGGCGATCGCCGGCGCGTGGCCGATCCCCAAGCCCGATCTCGGCGACGTCCTCGACGCCGTCGACGCGGTGCGCGAGGCCCAGGTGTCGCCGTGAGCGAGGACATCGTCACCGGCGTCGTCGCGTCGCGTCGGCTCGGCGCCGGGGCCGGCCCGCGGCACAGCTTCACCGTCGAGCGCACCGAGGCCCGCCTGCGCCTGCGCGAGCGGCCCGGCGAGGGGCCGTGGCACTTCTCGCTCGTGCTCGTGCGCGCGGTGCTGTCGCTCGTCGACTTCGCCGAGGTCGACGCGACGACGACGTCGACCGCGGAGGCCCACACCCTGGAGCTGCGCGTCGCGGTCGATCCGGCGGCGTTGGTCGGCTTCGAGCTCGGCGGCGTCTTCGACGAGGCGCTGCAGCCCGATCCCGGCGTCGGCGACGGCTCGCTCGCGGCGCGGCAGACCCGGGCGCGCAGGCTCCTGGCGCGGGCGCTGAACGAGTCGCTCGCCGCTCGGCCGCGGCAGGTCGACGTCGAGACCCCCGGGGCGTCGCGGTCATTCGTGCGCCGCGCCACCACCACCGGCGATCCCTTCGTCGAGCGCACCGGCACCTCGACCAGCTCGCCCGGGGTGCTCGTGCTGCGCATCGCCCTCGATCGCACCGTGGGCCGGTGGTTCGAGGCCCTGCGCTTCGGCGGCGACGGGTTGTTCGCGCCGGTGCTCGAGCTGTGGCGTGAGCGCGTGCCGGGCCTCGAGCCGCGCAGCCGCGGTGCGGGCATCTCCGTGCGCGCCGATCCGCGCGTCGTCGAGCTCGGCGACTTCGCGCGGCTGTGGGGCGGCAGCGCGGCGCGTGCCCGTCGGTTGCTCCGCGACGGCGTGCTGATGGGCCCGCTCGACGCGGCGCTGCGCGAGGCCGGCGTCGAGATCGATCGCGTCGACGCGATCCTCGAGTGCCCCGCGCTGCAGCTCACCGTCGACGAGGGCAACGTCGTGCGCGACGGGGCCCTCGCGACGTTGGTGGCGTGGCTGCACGACGCCAGCGCGCACTCGAGCGGATCGTTGCTGCAGGCGACGTGGCCCAAGGCGCTCGAGTCGGTGGTCACCGCGGCCGGCCAACCCGTCAGCCTGGCGCAGCTCGCCGAGCAAGCGGCCGCGGGTCAGCCGCTGCCGTACGTGTGGCGCCACGAGGCGACCGCGCTGCCCCTGGCCGCGCGCGGCCGGGTGATGGCGCTGTGGCCCAGCGAGCTGCACCGGCTCGCCGCCGCCCTGCCAGCGGTGCGCTGGGTGCCGGCGCAGATCTTCGGCGACGCCGCATCGGTGGCCAAGGCCGACCTCACCGCGCTTGCGCAGGGATCGTTCCCGCCGCTGCCGATCGCGGTGTCGCCGTGGTCGTTCGCCGGCGCGCCGGCGCTCGCGGTCGACGTGGTCGCGTACGTACATCGTCACGGCGTCGCGACCGGCGGAGCGGTGTGGCTGCTCTCGCTCGATCGCACGCTCGCGCGCAGCACCGACGCCGACGCCGTGGTGGCCGGCGTCACGCTGGTCGCCCGCGTGACACTGCCGGCCGAGCGCGCCGCCCTGGCGCGCGACGTCCCGGCCCTGCGCGAGCTGGCGAAGTGGGTCGCCCACCATGCCGAGCAGCGCCGCGACGCGCTGGTCGCCCACGCGTTCGCGTCGTCGACCGACCCTGCGACGTGCGTGCGCGCGCCATTGGTTGCCCACGCGATCGCCGAGCTCGACGCCCGCGCGCTCGAGCTGCGCTACGTGCCGAGCGACACCGGTGCGCGTCTGGCCTGGCGCGACGATGCGCGGCTGGTGCTCCCGGTCGCGAGCACGCGCGAGGGCGCGCCGCGGACGCTCCGCGACGCGCTCGAGCGGGCTCGCGACACCGGTGGCGTCGTCGTCGGCGAGGCCACGCGCAGGTGGTACGTGCTCGAGGTCCCCGACGCCGCGCACGACACGTGGATCCCCACCGCGCCGGGCCTCGAGGTGCTCGAGCGCGTGCTCGGGCGCCAGGGGCTGTGGGTGCTGCCGACGGTGCCGCAGGCCCACCCCCACGTCGCGCCGGCGGCGAGCCAACCGGGTCTGCTGCTCGATCGGGACGAGGTCGCACGGCTGTTGCTCCGCACCGGCGCCGACGTCCACGCGCGGGCAGCCCTGCTCGCGCACCTGCTCGTCGCGCGGGCCACCGGCGGCGACGCCCTCGGCCTCGCCGACGTCGGGCTGCTGCACGTCTACGATCCGCGCGCCGTCACACCCGATCGCGTCGTGTCGGTGACGGCGCTGCGCGGTGACCCGCGGACGTTCGCGGTCGTGCCCCCGGGGACGGCCTCCCGCGAGCTCGTCGGCCCCGTCGTGATCGCCGGCTGCGGCGAGGCGGCGCTGCTGCACGAGGTGCTCGGGTTACCCCTGGTGCCCGTGCCCGATGGGAGTCGCCGCCACGCGGTGGTCGAGTCGTCGCGCGCCGCCGCGCCGAGCGTGCCCGACGAGCCGGTGCTGCGCTGGCCGGTCGCCGATGCGCTCGCGGTCGGGGCGCTGTCGCTCGGCACGGGGGGCACGCGCGCGAGCGTCGAGCTCTGGGCCCGCGGCCTGCACGTCGGCGAGCTCGAGCTGCCGGCGCCGTTCACCGAGCTCGGCGGTCGGCTGTGGCTGAGCGACGCGGGGGTGCGCGCGGCTCGGCCCGCGATCGAGGCGCTGGTGGTCACGCACGCCCGGGCGATCGTCGCGGCGGCCCGCACCCAGGCCGAGCTCGCGCCGTCGGGCAGCGCCCGTCGACGGACGCTCGAGCGCTTCGTCGCCCACGCGCTGGCCACCGCGAGCGCCGGCGACGATCGCTTCGGCCTGCGCCCGCTGCTCCGTACGCCCCCGCGGCCCCGGGTCCTCTCGGCCGAGGCCGCGAGCGCGGCGCGATTGCCCTCGCTGCGGCGGCTGTGGCTCGGCGCGCTGGTCCGCCACGCGCTCGGCCGATCGAGCAAGGTCGATCGCGCGTGGCTGTCGTGGCGCGTGGCCAAGCTCGCCGACCCCGCGGCGGTGACGTGGGAGATCGAGATCGGTGGACGTCACCGGTGGATCCGCCGCGCCGTCGAGGACGACGCCAGCGCCGTCGACGTGCAGCTCGCCGCGATCGCGATCGTCGCCGAGGTCGGCGCCCAGGCCGGCCTCGAACCGGTGGCGCTCGCCGCCGCGATGCTCCGGATCATCGCGACCGCGCACGTGACCTCGCGGACCTGATCGCGGCGGCGACGGCCCCCGGCGTTTGCGTGGCGCGGGCACCTGCGGCTACGGTCACGCCAATGACAGTCGGTCGATGGCTCGACGAGGCTCCGTTCACGCTCGCGCTGTCGGCGGGGTTCTTCGGCTTCTACTCCCACACCGGGCTGCTCGCCGTGCTCGAGGCCGCGGGCCTGCGTCCGCGGCGGATCGTCGGGGTCTCGGCGGGCTCGCTCGCCGGCGGGCTCTGGGCCGCGGGCCTCGGCGCCGACGCGATCGCGGCCGAGCTGCTCGCGCTGCGTCGACCGGACTTCTGGGATCCGGGCCTGCCGCTGTTCGGGCTGCTGCGCGGCCGCAAGTTCGAGGATCACCTGCGTCGCGTGCTCGCGCCGACCGGCGTCTCCACCGTCGAAGGGTGCGGCGTCGAGTTCGTCTCCATCGCCCACGACGTCGTCGGGCGGAGGACGCTGCCGCTGCACACGGGCGACCTCGCCAAGGCCATCCGCGCCTCGTGCACGGTGCCGCTCATGTTCCGGCCGCTGTGGTGGCAGGGCCGCGTGCTCGTCGACGGCGGCGTCTCGGATCGCATCGGCCGCATCGCGTTCGCACCGGGCGAGCGCGTGCTGCTGCACTACATCCCGTCGCGCAGCCGGTGGCGTCGACCGCCGATCCCGACGAACCTCGCGGGCGTCGACGCGAAGATCCTGGTGACGCCGGGGGTCCCCGCGCTCGGGCCGTTCGCGCTGCAGGACGCCGCGGCGGCGCTCGAGGTCACGCGCGCCCACGCGCGAATCTGGCTCGACAGCCCCGCCTGACGATCAGCCGACCGGCGTCGTCATCGGGTGATCGGTGCCCTCGCAACCCCACTGGAAGTTGTCGAGGAACACGTAGCTGTCGAGGATGGAATCCGCGAGGTCGAACACCGCGAAGACGACCGTGATCTCCTCGCCCGGGGTCACGGGCGCGGTGCTCGACAGCCACTTGGTGCCGGCGTGCTGGGCCATGCACGTGCCGGCGAGCTCGGGGGTGTTGCCGTTGTCGTCGCGGAAGTCGAGGAAGCCGGCGTTGAGCGAGATCGGGTTGCCCTGCTCGTCGAACGAGATGTTGCCCGTCCAGCTCTCGGACTCGAGCCACCCGACGTACATGTCGTTGAAGACGTCCCCGTAGTAGAACGGGTACTCGACCGAGAAGAACGCGAAGTCGTACGAGATCGAGTTGTTGCCGGGGGGCACCGACGCGACGATGCGCATCTCGGTGTAGTCGTTCGCGATCATGCCCTGGTTGAACTGCGCGGCCACCGTGTTCGAGCAGTCGCCGGTGCCGAGCAAGCCCTCGTTGGCCACGCAGTCGCCGCCCACGTCGTTGGTCCGGAGCGGGGCCGGAAGGGTGCCGCCGGGATCGAAGTTGCCGACGTCGTCGTTGCAGTGGGTGGGGCCGACGTCGAGGTCGCCCGCCGGGGTCGGCATGTCGAGGTCGCCGACGAAGCCGCTGCCGATCACCGCGAACTTGCTGCCCTCGCGCGGGTTCCACTCGCCGGTCGAGCCGAAGCCCGTGCGCATGCCGATCGCCGCGGGGCTGCCGTCGACGGTGCCGGTCACCTCGGGCGTGCCGGGGCAGTTGAGGCCGATGGCGTTGAAGAGGTCGGTCGAGCCGTCGTCGCAGGGCTCGTGGCTCATGTCGACGCAGTCGTCGCAGACCTGGCCCTCGGGGCACGGGACGACGCCGCCGGTGCCTCCGACGTCGAGCTTCTCGTCGTCGTCCTCGTCGCCGGCCTCGCCGTCGAGCCCGGTCGGATCGCCGCCCTCGATGCCGCTCGCCGCGACGGTGATTCCCTCGGCGCCGCTGGGATCGTCGGTGCCTTCGCGTCCACCGTTGCACGCGGCGAGGGCGAACATCGACGTCAGCAGAATGGAGTGCCTCATCACAGCCCCACGCTAACAGGAGGGTTGGGGGTGGCCAAGGGCCACGCGAACGCACGCGCGTGCGTTAGGCCCCGCGGTCGCGCGGCGTCGGACGTTCTCGAGACTTGGTCGCCCACGTGGTCGGTGTTGCGTGCGTTCGAGCCGAGGTTCCCGGGCGTCCGCGGTGAACTCCGTAGTTGGCGCTACGCGGCGTTCGAGCGCCGAGGGTTCGGCTCGGTGCGCGCGCGGGTTCGGTCGCGCGGTCGGTTCGGCTCTGGGGTCGGTTCGGCTCTGGGGTCGGCGGCGTCGCGGCTCCGGCCGCACGCGCTGCGCTTTGCACCGGCCTCCAGGGCCCGCCTGGCGCCGCGCTGCTCGGCGATCCGCCGGCGCTGCGGCGGTCGTGTTATGCCGCCGGGCGATGCATGATGCGCCCGCAACGCCGGCCACCGGCTCCGCACCCGTCGTCGACCTCGGCCCGCGCTTCGCAGCGTTCGCGGCCGGTTTGACGCGACCGGTCGTGTTCTTCGACATCGAGGCCACGGGTACGGACCCGAACGCCGACCGGATCGTCGAGCTGTCCGTGGTGCGCATCAACCCCGCCACCGAGGGCGAGCCGGGCGGCATCTTGCCGCCGCGGACGTGGCGGATCAACCCCGGCGTGCACATCCCCAGCGAGGCCAGCGAGATCCACGGCATCTACAACGACGACCTCGCCAACGCGCCGAGCTTCGCCCGCGTCGCCGACGAGATCGCGGCGGCCTTCCAGGGCGCCGATCTGGCCGGATTCTCGATCACGCGGTTCGACGTCCGCATCCTGCAGTCCGAGTTCGTGCGGGCCTCGCGACTGGTCGACTTCTCGCGCGCGCGCATCATCGATGCGCAGGTGATCTACCACCAGCGCGAGCCGCGGAACCTCGCCGCTGCGCTGCGGTTCTATCGCGGACGCGAGCTCGTGGCGGCCCACGGTGCCGAGGCCGACACGCTGGCCTCGCTCGAGGTGTTCGCGGGCCAGCTCGCGCGGTACGAGGACCTCGGCGTCGGGATCGACGACCTGCACGCGATCTCGGCGCAGCACAACGACGCGTACTGCGACGCGGGCCGCCGGTTCGCCTGGCGTGACAACGAGCCGGTCTTCAACTTCGGGCGCATGCGCGGCAAGAGCCTGCGGTGGGTCGCCTCCGATCCGACCGAGCGCGCGTACCTGCGGTGGATGATCGACGGGAACTTCGACGAGGACGCCAAGGACATCGTGCGCGAGGCCCTGAGGGGTCGTATCCGGGCGTCGATGCGCGCGCGCTCGACCGCCGCCGCGGCACCGCGCGCTGGGCTCGCGTAGCGGTCGCCGAGCGATCGATGGCCGAGTCGCCCGCGCCGCCGTCCCCCGCCGTTCGCCCCATCGTTCGCTGGGGCGTCGCCGCGATCGCGGCGATCGGCGTCAGCGTCCTCGGCGTGTGGGGGGGCCGCGCCATCATCCTGCGCCAGCGCCTCGGTGGCTGCGACGACCTCGGCGCGCGCGTCGACACGGTGTGGACCGCGGACGCCCGCGACCTCGTTCTCGACGGCATCCGCCGCAGCGGCGCCGTCGATGCCGACGGGATCGCCGAGCGGACCTCGGCACGGATCGACGAGTTCGCCGCGCGGTGGCACGAGGTCCGCGCCACCGCGTGCGCCGACGCCGAGGTCGAGCTCACCCTCGACCACGCGTACTACGCCCAGGTGACGTGGTGCCTCGACGACGCATTGCTCGGCCTCGAAGCCCTGCTCGGCGAGGCGGCCCGCCCGACTCGCGCGACCGCGTACCGATCGATCGACGCCGCCGCCGAGCTGACGTCGCCGACGGCGTGTCGACGGGCGACGCCCACGGTTCGTTGGCCGCGGCTGCCCGAGGGATCCGAGCGCTCGCACCTGCGCGACGTCCGGACGGCGGTGCAGGTGGCTGCGGCGTCGCGCGGCGACGGGGCGCTCGCGCGGGCGACCGAGGCGCTCGCGGACGCCGAGGCCGTCGGATGGGCGCCGCTCGTCTCGACCGCGGCGCGGGTGCTGTGCCTCCGCCAAGCAGAGGACGGTGACCTCGAGCGCGCCGCCGCCACGTGCACGCGGGCCCACGCCGAGGCGCGTGCGCAGGCGCTGCACGATCTCGCCGCCGATGCGGCGATCGATCTCACGCGCATCGTCGGCGTCGGACTCGGTCGCGCCGACGACGGGCAGTCGTGGGCGCGCGATGCCGGGGTGGCGCTCGACGAGCTCGGCGAGGCCGAGGGCCCGCGGGCGGTGCGGTGGATGGCGGCCCGCGGTGCGCTGGCCCAGCACGCCGGGGCGTGGGCGCAGGCGCGGGCCGATCACGAGCGGGCGCTCGCGATCGCGGCGGGCCTCGACACCGCCGACCCGGTGATCGTCGCGCTGCTCGACGGGCTCGCCGAGGATCTCGAGGGACTCGGCGACGGGGCCGGGGCGCTGGCGATCCGTGAGCGTGCGGTGGCCGAGGCCGAGGTCCTGTACGGCGAGGGGCACCCACGCGTGGTGTCGTTGCGGGTCGGCCTGGCCCGGGCGCGCGGCGGGGACCGGGCCGCCGCCGAGGTCACCCGGGCCGCGCTCGCCCTGGTGCAGGCGTGGAGCGTCGACGCCGAAGCGCTCGTGGCGATGCCCGACTGAACACCGCCGGCCGTGGCCACGGCCGCGTGGAACCGCCGATTCGGGCCCCGCCCTCGTCATTGCGCCGCGCAGTGCACGGGCGTGCTCGACTGTTGGATTTCGTCGTCACCCGTCGATGTGCGAGGGCACGCCGTCACGAAGTCGCGCCGCTCGAGTCGATGGTGGGTACAACCTCGACCCTGCACATTCGTGTCGATCGCGATCAGATCCACAGCGATCGTTGCGGCCTTTTGCGACAGCATCGGCGTCGCCGGCCCTTGACAGCCAGACGCGGGCCTTGGCATCCTCCGCGCATCGGGCGGCGGTGCTGTCCGAAACAAGCAACCCCCAGGTCAGCAGGAATCTCTCAATGCGTCGCATCTTCACCGGCCTCTTCGTTGCCACCGTCGCTGTCTCCTCCGTTGGCTGTTCCTACGGTTCCATGGTTGCCCACGACGGCAAGATCTACGTCGCGCGGAACGACAACTTCCTCTTCGGCGCGCTGCGCAAGCTCTACGAGTGCACCCCGTCGGCCGGCAGCATGGCCTGCGTGCAGATCAAGGGCCGCCCGTAAGCCGAGTTCGCGTCGATCGGCGATTCGCCGATCTCGACGTCTTGGACACCCTCAGCGCCCTCGGGCGCTGCGGGTGTTCATGTTTTCGGGGATGGAAATGCGCCTCTCGATCGCGATTGTCTACGCCGCCGTCGGCCTCGGTGTGCCGGCATGCAATGCCCCGACGCCCGCGCCGCAGCAGGGCCTCGCGTTGACGCACCAGTGGAGCGTGAAGGCCGGTACTTCGTTGTTCGTGCAGGTGAGCTTGGGGGCGACCCCCGACGCGGCCGCCGACGCGATGATGTCGACGATGCCGACGGTGATCCACCAGCTCGGCGAGCGGTGCCGCAGCAACGCGGCTGCGGCGACGCCCGGGGTGTTCACGCTGTCCTTCGCCCTCGAGGGCGGCGTCGCCACGAACCCGACATCGGAGCCCGCCTCGGCCCTCGCGGACTGCGTGATCGGGGCGATGCCCGCGGTGATGAAGGAGCACGCCGCGGCGCTGGCTACGGTGCCGCCCGCCAGCGTCGTGCTGCACCTCGAGCACGCACCGGTCGCGGGCTGACGCCGCTACGGCGTGGGCTCGGTGCTGGGCGTGGGCTCGGTGCTCGGCGCGGGCTCGGTGCTCGGCGCGGTCTCGGTGCTGGGCGTGGGCTCGGTGCTCGGCGTGGGCTCGGGCTTCGCCGGCGTCGCGCCGCCGCCCGACTTCTTCATCGTGTCGTCCCAGTTGAGCACCGCGTCGGGCGAGCCATACAGCGGCTGCAGCTCACAGCAGCGCCCGCCGGCGCAGTTGCCCTCGTCGACGGGGCTGCAGTTCACCGCCCCGCGGATCCAGATCGGCTCCTCCTCGCGGCAGCGGTGCGTCATCCTGCAGCCGGCGAACTTCTTCATGCCCTCGTCGGCGAGCCGACAGCACGCCTCGGGCGCCATCTTCACCGGTTCGTCCGCGGCGTAGCGCGAGTGGCAGCCCAGGGCGCCGCAAAGAAGCGCGACGACGATACCCGCGGAGCCGAACGCGGTCATGGACGATGACGATCTCGAGCGCGCGCGCATGCCCGGCTTATCCGCCAAGGCCGGCGAAAACTCAACCCCACCGCGGGCGCCGGGGCGCCTGATACCCTCGGACGCCCGCAGAGGGCGACACCACGCCCGCGATGTCGAACGATGCCACCCGAGAGGTCGCCGCGCCGTGGCGATCCGTGTCGATCGACGACGCGCGGCTGGCCGACCTGTCCAGGCTGCGGGACCGATCGACCTCGCCACGGATCATCATCGAGGGCGAGCTGGCGCTGCGGCGCGCGCTCGAGGCTGGGCATCGCCCGCAGGTCGTGGTCGCGACGCCGGCGTGCGCCGCCCGGCTCGGTGACGTCGGGGCGATCGAGCTGGCGGCCGTGCTCGACGCGGCCGAGCTCGGAGCGCTCGTCGGTCACGAGTTCCACCGCGGCTGCCTCGCCGTGGTGCCGCGCCCGATCGCGGTCGCCGAGGCCTGGCGCGACGCCCTGGCCGCCCTCGCGCTGCGGCCCCACGCCCGCGTCGTCGCGCTCGATCGGATCGCCGACGCCGAGAACGTCGGCGCGGTGATCCGCACCGCCCGCGCGCTCGCGGTCGATCTGGTCGTGCTCGGCCGTGGCTGCGCCGATCCCTACTCGCGCCGCGCGGTGCGGACGTCGATGGGCCACGCCCTCGCGCAGCCGCTGGTCATCGACGTCGATCTCGCGGCGATGCTCGCGGCCGCGGCGACGCAGCTGCCTGCGTGGTCGTGGTGGTGCACGGGCTCGGTGGGCGCCGCCACGGCGCTGCGACCGTTCTCCCGGCCCGAGCCGCTCCCAGCCCACCTCGGCGTCGTGCTCGGCAACGAGGGCGACGGCGTCGCGGAGGCCGTCGCGGCGCGATGCAGCCGCCGGATCGCGATCGCCACCGCGGCCGGGGCCGAGTCGCTCAACGTCGCAGCCGCCGCCGCGATCGTGCTCTGGTCGCTCGCGCCGGCGTGATCACAGCTCGAAGTAGCTCTGCGTCGACAGGTAGCGATCGGCGGTGTCCGGGCACATGACCACGATGCGACGCGGCGCCCCGAGCTCGGCGGCGATCGCCAGCGCGACGTGCACGGCGGCGCCCGACGACATGCCGACGAGGATGCCCTCCTTCGCCGCGAGCTCGCCGGTGCGCGCGAAGGCCTCGGCGTCGGACACCGTGCGGACCTCGTCGATGAGGCTGCGATCGAGCACCGAGGGGACGAACCCCGCGCCGATGCCCTGGATGCGGTGGCGCCCGGCCGGTCCGCCGCTCAGCACGGGCGAGCTCGCCGGCTCGACCGCGACGAGGCGCACGCCGGGCAGCCGCGCGCGCAGGGCCCGACCGACGCCGGTGATCGTGCCGCCGGTGCCGACGCCGGCGACGAAGACGTCGATGTGCCCGTCCGTCGCGGCGAGCAGCTCCTGCGCGGTCGAGCGGGCGTGGGCCTCGGGGTTGGCGTCGTTGTCGAACTGCCGGGGCACGAACGCTCGCGGCTGCTTGCGCGCGATCTCGTCGGCCTTCGCCACGGCGCCGGCGATGTCCAGCTTGGCCGGCGTGAGCACGACCTCGGCGCCGAGCAGCTTGAGCAGGTAGGTGCGCTCGAGTGACATCGAGTCCGGCATCACGAGGATGCAGCGGTAACCACGGGCGGCGCAGATCGACGCCAGGCCGATGCCGGTGTTGCCGGACGTCGGCTCGATGACGACGGTGTCGGCGTCGAGCAGGCCCGCGGCTTCGGCCGCCTCGATCATGCTGAGCGCGGGCCGATCCTTCACGCTGCCGCCGGGGTTGTAGCCCTCGAGCTTGACCAGGACCTCGGCCGCGCCCGCCACGGGGAGCCGACGCAGTCGGACCAGTGGCGTGCTCCCGACGAGCTCGGTGATGTCGTCGGCGATCCGCCGGCCGATCTTGGTGTCGGGCGTCCCGGTCATCCGACGATCCAGAGCAGGGCGAGCGTCACGAGCACCGAGATGAGCGGGGTGACGAGCCAGAGCAGGAGCATGCGCTGCAGCACCGGGTGCTCGCTCGCGGCGCTGGCGTCCTCCTTGACCCGCCAGACGGCGATGACGGCTGCGGCGTTGAGCTGCACGAGGGACTGGGGGATGCCATACCACGACGCGCACAGGAGCATCGTGCCGACGACGAAGCTGACCAGGCTCGCGGCCACCGGGCCGATCGGCACGATGCTGCGACCGACGGTCCGTGCGGGCTCGGGGAAGACCAGCGCGCCGAGGCCGAACACGGGGGCCATCAGGGCGAGGCCGGTGAGGACGTCGACGGCACCGGCGGCGGCGAGCGGCCCGACGACGTTGCCGACGTTGTTCGAGCCGATCGCCATCGCGACGTAGCACGAGGTGCCGAGCACGGCCCAGCGGATCTTGCCCTCGTGCCGGCGCAGGCGCTCGTGCAGGCGGAAGTTCGACGGGCGTAGCGGGTACAGCCGCCGCATGATCACCAGCGTCACGCCGTAGGCGAGCAGCGGCATGAGGATCCACGCCGGCAACAGGCGGTGCAGCAGCACGTCGGTCTCGAGGTGGCCGATCTGCAGCCCGGCGGCGACCAGGGCGAACACGGTCACCCATGACGTCGACTGCGGAACGCCGAGCGCGTTGGCGAGGAACAGCGAGAGCGTCGCCGCGCCGAGGATGCACAGCACGCGCACCGGTGTCATGTCGGCGGGCGGCACGATCCCCGCCGACAGCGTCTTCGCCACCAGTTGCCCCAGGAGGACGGCGCCCGCGATCACGCAGACGCCGTAGAGCAGCGCGGCGGCGCGGCGCGAGAGCAGCCCCGCCCCGAGGGCGACCGAGAACGACGGCGCCAGGCCGCTGCCGCCCATGTTGAGGGCGAACACCGCGCCACAGGCCAGCAGCATCAGGTGAACGGGATCCACGACGACGCGCCGATGGTACACGCGATCGCGACGGCTCATGTGCTCGCGCCTTCGCCGGGCCGGCGCCCGCGCGGCCGTGCTCCCGCGTGATAGGCTGGAGGCTACTGATGCGAGCGGCGATGCGGCTGTGCCTGGTCCTGTGCCCGGTGGCGTGTTTCTCGGAGCCCGGCGGCACCGGGCCGTCGGGGGAGGGGACGACGTCGGCCGACGGCGGGAGTTCGGGCGCGATGACCTCGACCCCGACGACGGACGATCCGACCACCTCCGCCGTGACGAGCAGCGGCGAGGGCGTCACCGTCGATCCCACGACGACGGCGTCCGGAGAGAGCAGCGCGACGGCGGTCGATTCCTCGTCCGACGGCGGCGAGACCGGCGAGGCGTGCCCGCCGGACACGCGGATGATCCCGCCGGTGCCCGTCGGTTGGCAGGGCGTGTTCGCCCTGGCTCGCGTCGGGCCGCAGGGCGAGCCCGCGATGTGTCCGCCGCCGATGCAGGTGGGCGACGGCTTCGTCGAGGGGCCTGTGTCCGACTGCGCGTGCACGTGCAACCCGGGCTGCTGGGTGAACGGCTTCGACGTCGACACGTGCGAGGGGGATCCCGTCGACTTCCTCGGCGCCGTCGATGGCGGGTGCGTGGATTTCGAAGTGCCGGAGGCCCTGCACGTCAGCCTCGCCTACGACGATCTGGCGATCGACGGCGGCTGCGACGACCCCGACGAGCAGGCGACGATCACCGCGGATGCGCGGTACCTCGAGTGCTTGCACGTCAGCGGTGAGCCGTGCATCCCTGCGCCGATGGACCCCGGATTCCTCGGGCCGTGCATCGTGTACGACGACGCGGTGCCGTGCCCGGGCGGCCCGTACAGCGAGCAACACGTGGTCGCGGGGAGCGCCGAGGCGGCCTGCGAGAACTGCCCGTCGTGCTTCGACACCGCCCTCGCGGCATGCAACGCGGCCGACGCGATCGCCTACCCCGAGGCGGGCTGCCAAGGGGCCGGCGCGGCCGTCATCGACACTACATGTTCGTCCGAGGTGGCCCGCTCGGTCGCGGTCGACGTCACCCTCGCGTGCCCGTCCGCGACGCCGCTCCCGGCGACCGTGCAAGGTGAGCGGACCTTTTGCTGCGTCCCCTGAGGGTTTGGTCGCATGATGCTCGGCGTCGTGTCCGACGCACCCCGCGACAGCTCCGTGACCCTGGGCACCGACGGTGTCGACGGTCCCTCGCTCGGGGACTCGCCGCTGGCCGTCGCGGCGCAGGGCGTGGGCGTCGAGGTCGCGCGGCTGCGGCTGCGTGACCGACTCTTCGGCGAGCGCAACGCGCCGCCGCGTGTGGGTCGATACCTGGTGTTGCGTGGGCTCGGCGAGGGCGGCATGGGCGTCGTGTTCAGCGCGCACGATCCCGAGCTCGATCGTCGGGTCGCGGTGAAGGTGATGCGGGCCGCCGACGACGCGCGAGGGCTCGCCAACGCTCGGCTGGTGCGCGAGGCCCAGTCGATCGCACAGGTCTCCGACCCCAACGTCATCGCGGTCTACGAGGTCGGCGTAGACGCGGGTCGGGTCTACATCGCGATGGAGCACGTCGAAGGGGTGACGCTGCGCGCGTGGCTGCGCGAGCGACCGCGGCCGTGGCCCGAGGTCCTCGCGGTGCTGCTTCAGGCCGGCCGCGGGCTCGCGGCAGGGCACGCCGCCAACGTCGTCCATCGCGACTTCAAGCCCGAGAACGCGATGCTCGGGGCTGACGGTCGCGTGCGCGTGCTCGACTTCGGCCTGGCGCGCAGCGGGGAGGAGCGCAGCGGGGAGGAGCGCAGCGGCGAGGAGCGCGTCGCGGTCGCGAGCGTCGACGATGATCTCCAGGCCACCGCGCTGACGCCCGCGGGGGTCGCCGTGGGCACGCCGGCGTACATGGCCCCCGAGCAGTTCGCCGGGGCGCGAGCGGACGCGGCGTCCGATCAGTTCTCGTTCTGCGTCGCGCTGTTCGAGGCGCTCTACGGGCAGCGGCCGTTCGCGGGACGGACCGTCGCCGCGCTGCGCGTCGCGGTGCGCGATGGTGACGTCGTCACGTCGTCGAAACACGACGTGCCGCCGCGCCTGCGCGCGATCGTCCTGCGGGGGTTGAGCGCAGAGCCCTCTCGTCGATGGCCGAGCATGCGCGCGCTGCTCGACGCGCTCGAGCGCCTCGAGGGGCGGCGCCGCGCGCTGCGGTCGACCGGTGTGCTCGCGCTCGCCGGGCTCGTCCCGGTGTCGCTGACGTTGGCGCTCGCGTGGAACCTGGGGGGCGTCGGGCCGGAGCTCGCCGCGTGCACCGCTGGCGCCGAGCGGGCCTCGCGGGCGTGGAGCGAGCCGCGACGCGAGCAGGTCGCTCGGGCATTCGAGGCGGCGGCCCCGGAGTTCGGCGCCCAGGTGGTCGGTATCGCGGACGCCGGGATCGATCGCTACCTCGAGGGGTGGACCGCGGCCTACGCGAGGTCGTGTAGCGCAGATCGCAAACCACCGGACGGGCAGACGATCCTCGATCTCGAGATGGCGTGCCTCGACGCGCGGCTCTCCGAGGTGCGCGCGCTGGTCGAGGTGTGGACGCAGGCGGACGCGGGCGCGGTCGAGCGGGCTGCCGTCGCGATCGACGAGCTCGAGCCCGTGGAGCGCTGCGCCGAGGTCGATCTCGCGTCGGCGGCCCCCGCCCACCTCGCCGCCGCGCGCTCGGCGATCACCGACGAGCTCGCGCGGGTCAAGGCGCTGCGCGCTGCCGGTCGCTTCGGCGAGGGCCTCGCCCTGGCACGCGACCTGGTGCCGCGCGCGCTCGAGCTCGGCCACGTGCCGACGGCCATCGAAGCCCGTCGGGTGCTCGGCCTGCTGCAGCACGACGTCGGCGACTATGCGGCGGCGGAGGCCAGCGCCGAGCGGGCCTACGACGATGCCCGCAGCGCCCATCAGGATCGCGCCGCGTTCGAGGCTGCGCTCGAGCTCGTGACGCTCCTCGGCGATCGACGCGCGCGCCACGATGACGCGTTGCGGTGGGCACGACACGCCCAGGCCGCGCTCGACGGTGCCCCGCCGGATGCCGAGGCCCGCGGTCGTCTCCTCGCGCAAACGGGCCTGGTGCGGTTCCTCGCCGGCGACGCCGAGCGGGGGCTCGTCGAGCAGCGCGAGGCGCTGGCGCTGCTCGAGGAGGCGGACGCCGAGGCTCGGTTCCTCGTGGCCGCGCACGGCAACCTCGGGATGCTCCTTCGCGAGCTCGAGCGGACGGACGAGGCCCTCGAGCACTACCGTCGCGCGCTCGATCTCCTCGCCACGAGCATGCCGCCGGAGAGCATCCAACTGGGACACATCCTCGACGGCCGCGCCGGCGTGCTCTTCGATCGAGGCCAGCTCGCCGAGGCCGAGGTCGACTATCGCCACGCGTTGGCGATCCGCGAGCGCGTGCTCGGGCCCGAACACGCGTTCCTGGCGGCGACCTACTCTGGTCTCGGCACCGTGCTCGTCGCCCTGGGGCGGCTCGACGAAGCGGAGACCCATCACGCGCGGGCGGTGCGGATCTCCGAGGCATCGATGGGGCCGGATCATCGGTTGACGGCGATCGCGACGACCAACCTCGCCGGGGTCTACATCGCTAGGGAGGAGTACGCGCGCGCGCTGCCCCTGGCGCTGCGGGCCCAGGGCGCCGTCGAGCGCTCCGTCGGACCGATGCACCCGGACCTGATCCCGCTGCTCACCAACGTCGCGTACCTCCAAGGTGCCTTGGGCGAGCATGATCGGCTGCTCGCATCGCTGGAGCGGCTCCTCGAGGTCACGCGCGCGACCCACGGTCCGGCGCACCCGAGCGCGCTCGACATCGAGGCCGAGATCGAACGGGTGCGTGCGGTCATGGCGGAGTGATCAAACCGGTCGCCCGTCGGTCTATCGCGAATGGGCGAGGGATCCGATGACCGGCAGTGAAGACGACCTCGGAGGTCTCGAGCTCCGCGACGGCGCCACGCGAGTGCGGGCCCGTGACACCGCTTGGCTCGCCGAAGGAGCCCGACTGCTGCTCGCGGATCTCCGCGCCCACCCGGCGCACGCGCGTCCGGTGGTACCATCAGACCCGATGGACGACTTCGAGTTGCTCGACGCGTGGCGCGCCGGGAGTCGCGAGGCGGGGAGCGAGCTGTTCGAGCGCCACTTCCCGGGCCTGTTCTGGTTCTTCCGCAACAAGGCCGGTGAGTCCGCCGAGGACCTCGTCCAGCAGACGTTCCTGTCCGTCGTCGAGAGCCGCGATCGCTTCCGCAAGGACGCGAGCTTCCGGACCTACCTGTTCACGGTCGCGCGCAGCAAGCTCTACGACTTCGTGGACCGGCACGCGCGACGCGGCGACGCCGTCGACATCGACGCGATGAGCGTGCAGGACCTCGGGTTGTCGCCGACCGCCGACCTCGCCAACGGTGAGCAGCAGCGGATCCTGCTCCACGCCCTGCGGCGGCTGCCGCTGGGCCTGCAGGTCGTGCTCGAGCTGTACTACTTCGAGCGCATCCGCGGCGCGGAGATGGCCGAGGTCCTCGGCATCCCGCACGGCACCGTCCGCAGCCGCGTCCGTCGGGCGCTCGAGCAGCTGCGCGAGCGGCTCGCCGAGCTCGAGCAATCGCCCGAGGGGGTCGAGACCACCATGTCGAACCTCGACGACTGGGCGCAGCTGCTGCGCAAGGCGGCGCTGCGACCGACCGATGGCGGGTCGCCCGTGGGCACCTGACGGGGCGCCCGATCGCGACGTTCGTCACGCGCCCGAGGGGGATCGGAACGTGATGACCAGGACGTCCCGGTGCCCCGTCGTCCCGGGCAGCGCGGGCACGATGGCCTCGGTGCCGTGGCGCACCCGGGTGTCGTCGAGCAGCAGGACCTCGCCGCGCGCCGCGAGCAACGGCCGCGCGAGCACGCGACCAGCCGCGTCGGTGATCGTGGAGCGGCCGCCGTCGACTCCGTCGCGTTCGACGAGCAGGACGCAGACGCCGTCGACCCCGTCGCGGTGGATACCCTCGGGCGTGGGCTCGCCGGGTCGATCGGGCTCGGCGACGACCCGGAAGAGGTGGACCTCCGCCTCGCAGGTCGCGTGCGGGGTGAACAGCGCGGCGCCGAGGCGGAGCAGCGCCGCGAGCACCGGACTGTCGTCGAGCGCCGGGTCCATCGGTGCGAACCACCGCGGGAGGTCGCCGAACAACGGGTTGTGCTCGCGCCGCTGCAGGTGCGCTCGATGGGGCAGGCGGCGCACGTCGGCACCCGCGATCTCGAAGCACGCGTGTCGCCGCCGCCGCGAGCGCCCGCCGTCGGCGAGGTAGCGGTCGGGCGCGAGCGCGTCCCAGTGCGATGCGAGGGGCGGCCACGTCGCGTCCAGATCGACGCCGAGCACGGCGGCGGTCTGCTCGGCGTCGAGGTGCGTCCAGCCGTCGCGATCGAGCCGCCCCCGCAAGGCGCGATCGGCCTCGCGCGGCCCGGAAAACGCTTCTGCGCGCGTGGCGATAGCGTTATCGTGACGCGCCATGAAAGAGAGTAGCAGCGTCGCCCGCCTCGTTCAACGGCTGCGCGAGGCGGTCCTCGCCGCCGAACCCGGCGCACGGCTGCCCTCGGTGCGCGAGTGGATGTCGCGCGAAGGCGTGAGCCCGGTGACGGTACGCCACGCGGTCGCGACCCTCGTCGACGAGGGGCTCATCGAGGCGCGGCCCGGCGACGGCACGTTCGTCGCGGTGCGCCCGGAGTCCGCCGCGTCGGCGCCGGACTACGCCTGGCAGGCGCTCGCGCTGGGGCCGACGCGCGTGTCCTCCGACGCGCTCGAGGGACTGCTCGCCCTGCCCGTGCCCGGCGCGATCAACCTCGCGGGCGGCTACCCGGCCGAGGAGCTCCAGGCGGTGTCGCTCGTCGCGGCGGCCATGGGCCGCGCGGCGCGACGACCCGGCGCGTGGGGGCGCATGCCGCTGTCGGGGATCGAGCCGCTGCGGGCGTGGTTCGCCGGCCAGGTCGGCGACGGCGTGACGGCGAGCGACGTGCTGATCTGTCCCGGCTCCCAGGCGGCGCTCGCCGCTGCGTTCGCGGCCCTCGCCGAGCCCGGGGCGCCGGTGGTGATCGAGTCGCCGACGTACACCGGCGCAATCGTGGCGGCGCGCGCTGCTGGCCTGCGGTTGGTGCCGGTGCCGACCGACGCGGACGGCGTGCGCCCGGACCTGCTGGCGCAGGCGTTCGCCCGCACCGGCGCGCGGCTCTTCTACGGCCAGCCGACCTACGCCAACCCGACCGGGGCGACGCTCGCGGCGGCGCGTCGATCGGCGGTGCTCGAGGTGCTCGAGGCCGCGGGCGCGCTGATGATCGAGGACGACTGGTGCCGCGATCTCGGCTTCGAGGGCGCGGCGCCCCGTCCGCTGGTCGCCAGCGATCGGAACGGGCACTGCGTCTGGATCCGATCGCTGACCAAGTCGGCGGCGCCGGGCCTGCGCATCGCGGCGATCGTGGCCCACGGCGCCGCGTTCACCCGGCTCACCGCCAGCCGCATCATCGGTGACTTCTTCGTGCCCGGGCCGATCCAGGGCGCCGCGCTCGAGCTGGTGGGCGCGCCCGCGTGGAGCCGACACCTACGGACGCTCCGCGGCGCGCTCGTCCAGCGGCGCGATGCCCTGGTCGGCGCGGTACGGCATCACCTCGGCGAGGCCAGCCTGACGCTGATCCCGAGCGGCGGCATGCACCTGTGGGTGCGCCTGCCGGACGGCGTCGACGAGCTCGCGCTCGCGCAACGGATCGCCGCCGCGAAGGTGCTCGTCAGCCCGGGGCGCCGCTGGTTCCCCGCCGAGGCCACGGGCTCGTACCTGCGGATGAGCTACGCGAGCGCGCCGCCCGAGTCGTTCGCGCGCGCCGTCGGGATCGTCGCGCGCGCGCTGCACGACGCCTGACGCGCCCTGTCACCCGCCGGGCGCGATGAACCGCAGCGACGGCTTGTCGAGCATCACCGTGGTGCCCGGCGGCACGCTGTGCGTGAGCCAGACGTTGCCACCGACGATCGATCCGGCGCCGATCACCGTGTCGCCCCCGAGGATGGTGGCGCCGGCGTAGATCGTCACATCGTCCTCGATCGTCGGGTGCCGCTTGAGCCGGCTGCGGCCCGTGCGTCCGCTGACCGAGAGCGCGCCGAGCGTCACGCCCTGGTAGATCTTCACCCGGTCGCCGATCACCGTGGTCTCGCCGACGACCACGCCGGTGCCGTGATCGATGAAGAAGCTGTGGCCGATCGTCGCGCCGGGGTGGATGTCGATCCCCGTCTGGCGGTGGACGATCTCGGTCATCATGCGCGGGATGAGCGGCACGCCCCAGCCGTGCAGCGCGTGCGCGATCCGATGGACGGCGATCGCCTCGATGCCCGGGTAGCTCATGATGATCTCCGAAGCGCTCGCCGCCGCGGGATCGCCTCCGAGGGCCGCCTGCACGTCGGTGTCGAGGATCTCGCGCAGCCGCGGGATCTCGCGCACCACGTCCAGGGCGAGCTGGCGCGCGCGGGCCTCGTTGGCCGCCGCCTCCGCTCCGCTCGACGTGAACGCTCGGCCGGCGACGACCTCGAGCCGACGCAGCACGCGGACGCAGCGCTCGCCGACGAAGTAGCGGCACGTCAGCGCGTCGACCTCGTCCTCGACGAAGTAGCCGGGGAACACGATCGAGAGCAGGTCGTCGAGCAGACCCGAGACCAACGCGCGCGAGGGCAGGTTGGCGCCGTCGAGGTGGTTGATGTTGCCGTGCAGCGCGTACGACGCGACGATGTCGTCGATTGCCTGCGCCAACACGCGCTGATCGAGATCGTCGGCCATCGCCGCGGACGATACCACCCGCGGTGAGCCGCCTGTCGGTCGGATCCTTGGTCGGCCAATTCCGGTCGGCTACACTGCGCGGCGCCGGTCGTCCCGGCGTTACCCGAGCGAGCGTCCCGGTTTGAGCGAAGCCACCGTCACTCCGGATCCCCTCGTGCTGCTGGTTCGAGCGCTGCTCCTCGCGGGGACCGAGGGCCTCGGGGCCCCGCAGGTGGCGGCGTTCGTCTCGGGGTGGACCGCGGCGCTCGACCTCGTCGAGCGCACGGACCTCACCGCCATGGATGGGGACCCCGACCTACGGTCGGCGGTCGCCGGCCTCGTTCGCCGCATTCGAGACGCTCAGCGCAGCGCCTTGAGTGACGACGACGACGACGACCGGGACGCGTCCCCGTAGGCGGTCGTCAGCGCGCCTCGGCCGAGGCGAGCGCCACGTCGGCCGCGCGGGAATCCCGCTCCTCCGCCGATGGCCAATCGATCCGGTGCTTGATCATGCGGCGCTTGAGCGCGTGCCGCGTGATCCCGAGCAGCTGGGCGGCGTCCACGATGCTGCCGCCCTTCTCGAGGGCCTGCAGACACATCATGCGTTCGGCTTTGCGGAGGTTGAGGTCTTCCAGGAGTATCGCCATGGACCCATCGTACGTGAAAACGAGCTGGTGGAAAAGCATTTTTTTGTAAGAACTAATACCTGCACGACTGGACCAGAATGGGCGAAACGGCCCACATATGTCCCGCCGCAGGAGTTTGGCTTGTCACGGGAAGTGCAGTACCGCGCCGATTCACCATGGAAACCTGGCCGTTCGGCCCGTGCATCTTCGCCGAAACGGCAACGCAGCGCACGTGAGTCGCGGTTCTGAAACAGTCCGCCGCACTTTCCGCACCATAGTGGATAAACGATTTTCGCGACCCGCCCCGCCAAGCCACAGGGCCCTCGACGGCCTCGCAGCCGGGGGGTCGGAGCGGCGCGCCCGCAGTCGGCGGCCCTTCGGGCTGCCGGATTCCTTTGGGCATCTGCCGGGCCCCAGTACCATGGCGCCGACGCGGTGCCCGATCACCACAGATCCACGCCGAAGACGGTGATGCGAGTGCTCGTCGTCGACGACGACGTCAGTGTTCGCTTTCCCCTCGAACGCGCACTGCGCAAGGCAGGCATCGAGACCGGCTCGGCGACGAGCGTGCGTCATGCGATCGATCGCCTGCGCAACGAGCCGTTCGACGTGCTGCTCACCGACGTCACGATCGGTGGCATCGACGGCACCACACTGCTGCAGTGGGTCGGCAGCTTCGCGCCGTCGACCCACGCCTTCATCATCTCGTCGAGCGTGAGCGACGAGATTCGCTCGGTCTACGGCAAGTCCGGCGTACGGATCTTCAGCAAGCCGGTCGACATGGACGCGCTGCTCGCCGCGCTCGAGGAGGCCGGCCCGCGCCGCGGCTTCTACGGCAACGCGATCGAGCTCGAGTTCTTCGACTACGTGCAGATGGTCGCGCTGTCGGGCCGCGACAAGCTCGTCGAGGTCGCGACCCCGTCGGGCAAGGGGCTCATCTGGTTCGAGCACGGCGACATCGTGCACTGCGAGTACGAGGAGTTCCGTGGCGAGACGGCGTTCTACAAGCTGCTCGCGGTCAACCGCGGCACGTTCAAGGAGCTGTTCAACCGCAGGGCCCCGCGGCACACGGTGACCCGATCGAGCACGCACCTCTTGATGGAGGCGGCGCGGCAGGCCGACGAGGGGATCCTCGGGCTCGACCGGCCCGACGCGGCGGAGGCCCACGCCGCGCCGCCGGAGCCGGCGCCCGCCGAGGAGCCGCGCACGGTCGAGGCCCCGCGCACGCCGCTCGCCGTGAGCGACGACGACGGCATCGTCGCGGAGGAGACCTCGTTCGAGGAGCTCAACGACGAGGGGCTCGTCGACATCGGCGTCGACGTCCCGCTCGACGGGGCGTTCGACGCCGAGTCGTCGATGACCGGCGCCCTGGTCGACCCGTTGGAGGTGCCGCGTGGCCTGACGTCCGCGGTGCCGCAGCCGGTCGCCAGCCGCGAGCACCCGGTCGGCTTCGACGAGTCCACGCAGCCCCACGCGCGCACCCGGCCGGTGGGCAAGGTCGAGGCCCGCGCGATGCCCTTCGGCGAGAGCTCGCTGGCCGGGCCCGACGACTCCGCCGCCCTCAGCACCGCGGCCGGGCACGCGATCTTCGACGACCCCGACACCCGGACGGGGATGCTCGATCAGTTCTGGCAGTTCGAGGGCATCAACGGCGTCGCGATCATCTCGAGCACCGGCAAGGTCCTCGCGGAGGACATGCGCACCAACAGCTCGCTCGTGACGCTCGCCGGCTTCTACATGCGCGGCGCGGCCCGCATCGCCCGCACGCTGGGCTTCAATGTGTTCGATGGCGTCGTCGCGCGCTCGGTCAACGGTCAGCAGATGGTCATGGTCAGCATGGGCGCGGCTTCGGCGGTGTTGTCCGTGGCGCCCGACGCCGACCCCGAGTCGGTCCGCGACGCGGTGATGGGGGTCGAGTGAGCGAAGGGACCCGCGAACAACTCCTCGATCTCCTCGAGGAGCTCGGTGCGATCCAGGGCGTGCGCGGGGCGTTGATCGCCACCGCCGACGGCGCGATGGCGGCGGGCGCCCGCAGCGGCCTGCCCGCGGTGGTCGCGAACGACGTCGCGAAGACCGTGCGGCGCATGACCGTCGCCTCCGAGACGGTGGGCGTGCCGCTGCGCGAGCTCCTGATCAACTTCGGCCCCGCGCGCATGATCGTGATCCCCCTGACCGAGGACGCCACCGTGGTCGCGTTGCTCGAGCGCGACACCGCCGTGTCGCCGGTGCGCAGCCTCATCGCCGTGCAGGTCGACGCGCTGCGCGAGCTGCTGTCGGCCCACGGCGACGGCGCGCTCGAGGCCCCGATGTCGCAGGAGACCGAGGACGAGATATCCCGGATCCTCTCGGGCGATCTCGCCGGCGTCCTCAACCGCCTGAGCGACCAGTTCTCCACCCACTACGTGCGGACCGGCCACGATGCGGTCCGCGCCGACTCGGTCGTCCGTGAGCAGCTGCGGGAGTGGCTCTTGTGCTGCAACCCGTCGGCGTACACGCTCCCGCTCCTCGCCGACGGGCTCGGACAGCTCCTGGACGAGTACCCCGCCGAGCGCGGCGCCTTCATGGAGGCGGCGCACGACACGATCCGTGCGGCCCAGGGCGACGGCGGCTGAAGCCCTTGCGCGTCCGCGAAAAATCGCGTACCACAACGGCCCTACCGAACGCCCAGGTAGCTCAGTTGGTAGAGCAGCGGACTGAAAATCCGCGTGTCGCTGGTTCGATTCCGGCCCTGGGCACCGGGGGATGATTGGTTTCACGGGGGCGCGGCGGCGTCCGCCGCGAGCGCCCGCGCCTCGGCGACGAGCTCCGGCGGGAATCCGGAGCGCTCGAGCAACGCGATGGCGTTGGTCGCCTGGAGCACCCCGGGCCGCAGGCGGTAGTCGAACACGACGTCGTCCTCCTCGATCTGCTCGGTGAAGTGGCCGAGGGTGTACTGCCGCTCGAGCAGGCCGCAGAGCTCGCGATCGTGCGTCGCGGCGACGACCAGATCGGTGATGGCGAGACGCCGCAGCACCGCCGCGCTCGCGGCGATGCGCTCGTGGGGGTTGGTGCCGCGCAGCGCCTCGTCGAGGACGAACAGGCGCGTGCCGTCGGCGGCGTCGACGAGGGCGTGGATGCGGTCGACCTCGGCCCGGAACAGGCTCACGCCGGCGGCGAGGTCGTCGTGGGCGCCCATCGCCGTGGCGGCCGCGGCCAGCCCGATCGCCTGGGCGAGCACCGCGTCGACGGCGATCGCCCGCAGCAGCGTGCTCTTGCCCGCCATGTTGGAGCCGGTGACCAGGAGGCCCGAAGGGCCCAGCGCGACGTCGTTGCCGACCGCGTCGACCACGAGGGGGTGGCGCACGTCGGTCGCGACGAGGCCCACCGCGTCGGTCGTGATCTCCGCGTCGACCAGTGCGTCGTCGTGCGCGCGGAGGTACGCGATCGACAGCGCGGCGTCGATCTCGCCCACGAGGTCGAGCACGCGGAGGTAGTCACCGCGGTGCTCGGCGATCGCGGCCGTCGCCCGCTGATACGCCACGAACTCGGTCAGCGCGAAGGCCCGCGCGTACTCGGCGGCCAGCTCGGTGGTCTCGCCCAGGCGACTCGGACGCGGCGGGGAGACCCGACCGAACGCGCGGCGCAGGGGCCCGATGCGGTCCAGGACCTCGCCGAGGTGGGGAGCCGCGGCCGCCGGGATCGCGGCGCGCAGCGCCTCGGCGACGTCCAGCACGCGGCGGACATCGGCGACGGACTCGAGGTGCGGACCGATGGTGCGGTTGGTGAGCGTGTGGACGACGGGCAGCGCCAGCGCGATCGCGAGGCCGACGAACACCAGCGGCGCGTGACCGAGGGCGATGCCTCCGAGCAGCGACGCTGCCATCGCCACGGGGAGCAGGCGCAGGAGCCACACCGGGCCAGGCAGCCGCGGGAGCGCGCCGCGGAGCGCGGACGCGGCGTACCAGCCGTGCGCGTCACCCAGCCCGAGGAGTACGCGCTGCATGGCCACCCGGGCCTGCCGATCCTCGGCGACCGCCATCGACAGCCCACGCCGCCGCTCGAGCTCCTCCGGGTCGATCGCGGGGCAGCGGAGCATGCGATGCAGAACCTGCGCACCGACCGAGCAGAGCGTGCGATCGATGCGACCGAAGACCCGCGGCATGTCGAGGTCGGACCACGTCGCCGCATCGAGCCGATGACACCCCGCCGGCGGATCCCTCGGCGTGAGGGCGTCGATCGGGCGATCGTCCCGGGATCGGCGCAGCGGCTGACCCCACGTCCGATCGAGCTCCAGCATCGCGGACCGTCGCTCGCGGCGCGCGGCGAGCCACCGCGGCACGGTGAACGCCGCGAGCGCGGTCGCAAAGACGGCTGCGATCGCCGCGAGCTCGGGGGCCTTCATCGGCGAGGCCCAGCATAGGCGATCGCCGCCAGGATCTGTCGCGGGCCCCTCGCTACCCCGGGATCGCCAGCTCCACCGAGATCGCGAAGTGGTCGGACGTGTACATCATGTCCGGCCCGTAGCCCCACTGGTCGACCACCCAGTCGGTGGCCGTCCACGGCGCCCCGGTCATGAACACGTGATCGATCCGACCGGCCGGTTCGTAGCTCGGGACCGGGTCGAGGTTGGTGTCCTGTCGCCACGCGTCGCCGCTCTGCACGAACGCGTCGTCGAACCGCGGGCCTTCACCGTCGACGCCCTGCGTGAGGATGTCGTACGCGAGATCGGCGAGGTCCGAGTTGAAGTCGCCGACCATGAGCACCGGCACCTCGGCGCCGAGGCTCGCCGTGCGCTCGAGCACCAGCGGCGCGCTGCGCTCCTGCGACGGGGCGTTGTTGTCGAAGTGCGTGGTCGCGAAGACGAACTCGACGTCCTCGGCCACGGCCCGCAGCCGTGCCCACGCGACGAGCCGCGGCAGCTGCGGCGCGGCGAAGCCGGTGGAGTAGGGCATGTCGGGCTTGGGCGACAGCCAGTAGAAGCCGTGCTCGACCTCCTCGAACATCTCGGTCCGGTACCAGATGGCGGCGTCGGCGTAGTCGAGCATGTCCTCGGTCGGCTTGGCGAACCAGATGCTGGTGTAGCCAGGGATCTCGGCGGCGATCTCGTCGACCTCGACCGCCGAGAACAGCTCCTGTGTGCCGAGCAGATCGGGATCGTGGCGCCGGATCGTGTCGCCGATGTGCGGGATGCGGGCGTCCCACTGCTCGTAGCCGTCGGGCGTGCAGCTCTCGCACATGATGTTGAAGGTCATCACCCGCCACGGCCCGAGCGGCACGACCGGTGCGCCGGTCGTGGTGTCGCCGCCGCCCGTGTCGGAGGTGACCGCCCCGGAGCTCGTCGACGCGGCCGAGGTCTCGACGGCGCCGGTGGATTCCGCGGCGGGCGACGGCCCATCGTCGCCGCACGCAGCGGCGACGGCGAGGACGACGACGAGTGCTGGACGGCTCAGCACTTGCCGGCCTTCATCTTGCCCTTTTTCAGGCACCAGCGCGCCAGCTCGACCGGCGTTGCCGGGGCGCCGCCCATGCGGTTGCCGACCGTGAACTGGACCTCGCAGCTCTTCGGCGTGCCGGCGAGCACCTCGGAGGTGAAGCCCTGGCCGGTCATGCGCGTGGTCTCGCCGGGCTCGAGGTAGTGCAGCTCGACGCCGGAGAACCAGGTCTTCTCGACGCGCGAGGTGCTGCCGACCTTGCAGGTGACGTGGGCCTCGATCATGCCGTTCTGATCGATCGGCGTCTTGGCGGTGACGTCGGCCTGCACCTTGAGGTTGAACTGGTTGGGGCCCGCGCCGTACGGGGCGACGAGCTCGAGCTTGACGCCGTCGACCGTGGCCGAGGTCGCGGACAGCGGCGTGTCGGCGCCGGGCGCCGGCGCGGCGGGATCACACGCGCCCTCGGTCACCTTGGCGTCCTTGAAGCAGCCCTTCTTCAGCAGGGTCTCCTCGTACTCCGACCAGCTGCCGGCCTTGAGCTTGCGCAGCAGGTACGAGACGTCACAGACGCTGGGCGCCTCGGTGAAGGCGAACGCGGGGTTCCAGTACATCCGCACCGGGCGGACCAGCGATTCGCCGGGCTCGTACTTGAACGGACCGGCCGAGAGGTAGGGGAACTGGGTGTCGACCAGCTTCTGCGTGCCATTGACGCACGCGCTCTTGATCACGAGCTGGGCGTTGTCCTCGATCGCGGCGTTGACCTGCAGCACACCGCTGATCGACACGCCGGGCGCGCCGCCGTACGCGGCGTCGGGCTTCACCGAGAGGTCGAACACCTCGAGCGGCAGCGTAGCCCCCGACATCGCCGCGGCGGCGATCGGCGGGTCGCACGGGCCGACCTTGGTCGCGCCGGTGGCGTCGTAGCACGAGGTCGCCAGGGGCACCGACACGCCGCCGAACCCGGCGCCGAGGCGGAACTCGAGCTGGCACGGGGACATCGCCGCGTCGACGCCCTGGGTGAAGAGCTGGCCGGTGAGCGCCGTCGTCTCGCCCGCGGCGAACTGGTGCAGCTGCTTGCTGTAGTCGGTGAGGTTGACCTGGGCGACGTCGGCGAAGATCCGCGCGTCCTTCTTGCAGGACGCCTTCACGTGGACGTACGTGCCGGTGTTGATCGCCTCGTTGAACTTGGCCTTGGTGTCGATCTTGAGCGTTCCGCCGCCGCTGCCGAACATGCCGCCCGCGGTGATCGTGATGTCCGAGAGCAGCAGCGGCTTCTTCGCGTCCTCCTCGGCCTTCTTCTTGGCCTCGGCGTCGGCGGCGGCCTTCTTCGCGGCCTCGTCGGCGGCGGCCTTCTTCTTGGCCTCCTCTTCGGCGCTGGCCTTCTTCTTGGCCTCCTCGTCGGCGGCGGCCTTCTTCTTGGCCTCTTCGTCGGCGGCGGCCTTCTTCTTGGCCTCTTCGTCGGCGGCGGTCTTCGCCGCGTCGTCGGACTTGGCCTCGTCCTTGCCGGTGAGCTTGTCGCAGCCGGTGAGCGTGAGCGCGGTGGCGAGCGCGGGGGTGAGGAAAGCGCGGACGAGATCGGACGAGCGCGGGTTCGACATGACGGACATGGGCCCTGAACTTGGCAGAGTTGACGCGCACTGGGGAGGTGGGTTGCGCCTGCGAACCGCCGATTTCTCGCGGACGCGCCGACGGCCACGAAACCACGGTTTGCGGCCGTCGCCGGGGATAGACGGGCCGGGTCCGGTTTCGATCACGCGACGGACCGCCGCCCGCAGCCTCGCGCGGCCTCAGCCGGGGTCGGGGTGGCCCACATCGGCGGGCTGGAAGTCCGGCCCGAGCATCACGACGATCTGCGTCCACCCGGCGCGATCGAGCAACGCGCTGGGCAGCTCGGTCCCCAGGGCGCGGTTGATCTTCGCCGCGAGGTCGGCCGCCGCGGCGTCGCGCAGGCGCACGTACGTCCGCGACGTCTCGACGTTCTCGTGATCGAGATCGGCCGCGGCGATCGGGAAGCCCGCGGCCTGCAGCGACCACGCGGCGTGACGCAGCTTGCGCTGGCCGGCGCCGGCGTCGACGAGGCGGATCTGCGGGCCGCTGGCGCGCAGGAACCACCGTTGATCGATCGTGCTGTCGTCGCGCGGCGCGTCGGGCCCGGCGGGCTCGAGCGCGGCGCGGATCACCACGACGACCCGCTCGGCGCCCGGCGACCAGTGCAGCGCGATCGTGCCGGCGTACACCGGCGCGAGGATCTGGGCGTCGGGGGGACGCAGCGCCTCGGCGCGCTCGCGCAGCACCTCGGCGGTGATCGACATCGGCACGTCGAGCAGCTCCCAGCGCTCGGCGCCCGAGCTCCAGCGCAGCACGATCCGCGGCGCGGGGGAGGTCTCACCGGCGATCGCGGGGCCGACCACCCAGCGAAACGCGAAGCCGCTCGATGTCGCCTCGGTGCTGATCTCGCTGCCGGCGGGCGTCGGCGCGATCGCCAGCTCGAGGCGCGCCAGGCCGCGTGGCCGAGCGCGAGCTCCTGCCGCAGCGTCGGCCAGTCGTCGTACGGCTCGGCCTCGGCGGCGGCCCGCGCGAGTCGATCGCGCTCGGGGATCGACGCGTCGGCCTCGCGCTCGACGAGGAACGAGTCGACCATCATCCCCGACAGCGCGTCGTGGACCTCGACGAGGCGCAGGCGGTTCGTCGCGGTCACGGTCGTGCCGTGATCGGGGTACGTCGCGTCGATCACGAAGCGCGAGCCATCGGCGCTCCAACCCATGAACTCCTGGGCGGCGGCGCTGAAGCTGGTCTGGGTCGTCATCGGACGCACGACGGCGACGGCGGCCCGCTCCTTCGCGTCCGTCGGGAGCGGTGGCTCGGGGAGCAGCGGCGGTGGCTCGACGTCGATCTCGTCGGGCGGATCGGGCTGGCCCAGCGGCGGATCCGGCGTCGCGT
>LNFB01000249.1 GCA_001464385.1 Deltaproteobacteria bacterium Ga0077550
AGCAACCACATCGTGAACGTGGCGACGGAGGCGGCGCGTTGGCTGCACATGGTGACGCGATCGACCGCCCCAACACCGGATTTTCCAAGCCGGTCTATTTCGGACCCGGGTTGGAATTCCTAGGGCGCGCGTGGTCAGACGCCCCGATGACCCACCGGACGACTCGTCTCCTCGCTTGCGTCTGGCTCGCCTGGACCACCGGCTGCCCCAAGGACGATGTGAGTGAAGGTGCCGACACGACGACGGGCACGGGGGGCATCACCACCGCGCCGACCTCGTCGCCGACGTCGAGCGCGACGAGCGTGACCGACAGCGCGGCGTCCGGGACCAGCGGCGCGGCGGACTCGAGCGCGTCGGTCACCGACGCCACGACCACCGACCCGAGCAGCACCGGGGCCGACAGCACCGGCAACGATCCGCTGAACCCCGTGGATTGCGGCGGTGCCGTCTACACGTGCGGCGACATGATCGACAACGACGAGGACGGCTTCATCGACCTCCTCGATCCCGAGTGCACGGGCCCGTGCGACGACGACGAATCGTCCTTCCAGACCGGCCTGCCCGGCGACAACATGGACTGCAAGCAGGACTGCTTCTTCGACGGCAACAGCGGCCAGGGTGACGACGGTTGCATCTGGGATCTGCGCTGCGATCCCGAGAACCCCGGCGAGCAGATCGGCTGCGCCTACACGGGCGGCAACAACTGCGACAACATCCCGCCCAACCAGGACCCCGACTGCGTGATGTTCTGCGAGCAGTTCATCCCGCCGGGCTGCGACTGCTTCGGCTGCTGCGAGGTCCAGACCCCCGACGGCCCGGTCCACATCTTCTTGAACTCCGGTCCCGACTGCGCCCTCGACAACCTCGACGCGTGCGAGTCGTGCACGTACCAGATCGACGACTGCGGCGTGCCCTGCGAGCCCGACCAGTGCCAGCTCTGCTTCGGGCAGATCGAGCCCGACCCGGATTGCCAGGACCCGACGTGCGAGATCGGCGACCCGTGCGCGGACGCCAGCGACTGCGCCACGGACTACTACTGCCTGCTCGGGTGCTGCTACCCGCCGCCGCCGGGCTGACCGTTGCGTCGCCGCGGGTGACCGTGGCAAACAGCGGGGGTGCCGTGGCTCCCCGCGATCGTGCTCGCCCTGCGCTTGGGCGGCGTGGTCTCGCGGTCCGCGGACGTCGACGGTGGCGCCGTCGATGCGGCGCTGGCGATCCGTGCGGGGGACGAGGCCGCCGCGTGGACGATCGAGATCGAGGACGCGGGCGCCAGCGAGGTCCGCGTCCAGCTCCGGCACACCTCTGGGCGCGAGGTCCAGCGCACGTACACGCTCGCGGGCACGACGGTCGAGGAGCGGAGCCGCGAGCTCGCGGCCGCGCTGGCGCTGGTGCTCGAGCAGCAGCGCACCGAGGCGGCGAGCGGCCGCGGGCGCGCGCGGACCAGGGGCGCCGCCGAAACGCCGCCCGCTTCGTCGGGGCCGGTCGCGCCCGCTGGCTGGATCGCGGGCGGCGTCCGCCTCGGCGCAGGCCGTCCCGCCGACGTGGACGGCGGCGCGACGGTGCGCGGCGGCGTGTGGTGGGGACGTCGGATCCTCCAGCCGATGGCGCAGATCGCCTCGGTCCACGCCCGCAGCGGCGGCCTGCGCGTCGACGGTGTGCGTGTCGGCGTCGGTCTGGGCGCGGGGGCGCCGTGGCGGCAGTGGTGGTTCGGCGGCGCCGTGCTCACGCAGCTGGCGTGGACCCGCGCGCGCGATCGCGGGGCCGACGGACGGATCGGCTCGTCGACCGAGATCACCGGGCTCGCGCAGTGGCGTGCCCACTCCGGGCTGTTCGCGGCGGCGCGCCTGGGCGTCGATGTGACCGCACCGCCGCTGCGTGCCCGGGGCGACGCCGAGCGCCTGCGCCTGGGGCCCGTGCGTGCGGTGCTGGGGGTCGAAGTGGGCCTTTCGCTGCCCTGGCGACGCGATCGTTGATCGGATCGCGGCTTGGAGTGATCGCGGCTTGGAGTCGGGCGCTCGGGCACGGTCCAAGCTCCGAGGCGTGTCGGCTACAATCCCATTCGGCGTGGGTCGCGTGCAAGACGGGGGAGCCGAGCTCCTCATCGCGGCGGCCCAGCGCGGCGATGCGTCGGCGATGTCCGAGCTGTTCGCGGCGCACCGGCAGCGGGTCGCGCGACAGATCCTGCGCATGACCGGCGATCCGACGAGCGTCGACGACCTCGTCCAGGAGGTCTTCATCGCGGCGTTCACCGCGTTGGCCGGGTTCCGCCGCGACGCGCAGTTCGAGACCTGGCTGCACACGATCGCGATCAACAAGGTCCGCAACTGGTGGGATGCGCGGCGGCGCCGCGAGATCCGCGAGCGCGACGCCATCGGCGGCGGCCCCAACGAGGCCCAGAACCCCGAGCAGGACGCCCTCGCGGCCGAACACCTGCGCCGCTTCTACGTCGCCCTCGGGGCGCTGCCCGACAAGCTCCGCGAGGCGTTCACGGCCCGCGCGCTCGATCACCTGAGCCTCGTCGATGCGTCGGCGCTGCTCGGCGTGCCGGTGTCCACCGTCTCGTACCGCACGCGCCGCGCCGAGGAGCTGCTGTGCCAGGCGTTGGATCTGCCGCCGCCCGCCGGGCGTGACGCGGAGGGCAAGTGATCCGGCCCGACGACGACGAGCCCGCGGTGCGCCAGCCTCGGCTGCTCGAGCTGGTCGAGCGGGCGCGTGCGCAGCCGCTGCCACCGCTGCGCACGGGCAGCGACGCGATCCTCCGCGCCGTCGCGCAGCGACGCAGCGCCCGCACGCGGGCGGCCGTGATCGGCGTCGTCCTGTGCGCTGCGGCGGCGTGGGTGCTGTGGGCACGCGCGGTGCCGACCTGGACGCGCGTCGCCGACGAGGCCCCGCTCGATCAGGCCGCGCGCGCGCTCGACGGCGCGGACGCGGGCGGCGAGGCGACGCCGCGAGCCCTCGAGGTGACGGCCACGCCGCGGGCGCCAGCGCCGAGTCCGATCCCGATCGCGCCGCCGCCGATCGAGCCGGTCGACGCCGATTCGGGCGCGCAGACGCCGGTCGAGTCCGCCGTCGCGGAGCCGGCGAGCGTCGCCTCGGCCGCAACGCTGGCGCGTGAGGCCGAGCGCGCGATGGCCGAGCGACGGCGCGACGACGCGATCGGCCTGCTCGCGAGGATCGTGCGCGAGCACCCGCGCCACCCCGCGGCCAAGGCCGCGCTGTTCGACCTCGGGCGCCTGTACCGGGACGCGGGCCGCACGGACGAGGCCCGATGCGCCTACCAGATGCTCGTGCGTCGCTGGCCCGACGGCCCCGGCAGCGACGAGGTCGGTGCGGTGCTCGGCGCGCTCGGTGCGGGGCCCCGGTGCCGGGGCCTGCGCCCGATCCGTCCCGCCCGCGACCGGTGACTCGACATCCCCTGCGTGGCGCCTAGACTCGGGGACGTCCATGTCCACCCTCGTGCACGAAGGCTCCGCGCTCGCGTATCGCCTGCAGCAGCAGCTCCTGGTCACCGTGTGCGGTGTCACGCAGCGCATCGCCCGTCGCGCGCTGCTCGACGAGCGCGAGGAGTTCACGAGCACCGAGCTGCACGCGCTACGCCGGCGTCATGGCGCGCTGCTGCAGCGCGACCTCGAGAACGTCCGCGCCGGCGTCTACCCGCGCTCGCTGCTCTTCGGCCTGCCGTGGCAGCGCTACGCGCGTCTGTTGCCGCGACTCGCCCGCGACGTCCCGCACATGATGGAGCGCAAGAAGCGGGGCGGTTGGCGCGACCTGCCGGCGGACGTCGACGTGCGTCGCTACCCGCCCTACTACCGGCGCACGTTCCACTGGCAGACCGACGGCTACCTCAGCGAGCACTCGGCCGAGCTCTACGACGTCAGCGTCGAGTTCCTCTTCGGCGGCATGGCGGACGTGATGCGCCGGCAGTGTCTCGTGCCGTTGCACGCCGCGGCGCAGGCCTCGACGCGGCCGCTGCGGATCCTCGACGTCGGCTGCGGCACCGGCCGCACGCTCGCGCAGATCGCCGCGGCGCAGCCCGCCGCAGAGCTCGCGGGCGTCGATCTGAGCCCGTTCTACATCGAGCGCGCCCGCGCCGAGCTGCCGCACGCCGAGCTCGTCGCCGGCAATGCGGAGTCGCTCCCCTTCGCCGATGCGTCCTTCGACGCGGTCGTGAGCGTGTTCCTGTTCCACGAGCTGCCCCGGCACGCGCGGCGCACGGTCTGGGCCGAGGCCCGCCGCGTGCTCCGCCCGGGCGGCCGCTTCATCGTCGTCGATTCCGTGCAGCGCAGCGACAGCCAGGAGATCGCGTACTTCGTCGACCGCTTCAGCCGCGACATGCACGAGCCGTTCTATCGCGAGTACATCGAGGACGACCTCGCCGCCGGCCTGCGCGGCGAGGGCTTCGCGATCGAGTCGGTCGAGCCGGCGTACCTCGCCAAGGTCGTGACGGCTCGGACCCCGCACCCGGGTGCCGCGACCCCGTGAGCGCCACGGGTGACCAGGCCCGCGAGAACGTGGGCCGCTCCATCGCCGCGCTCGTCCACGACGGCTTCGACCGGTTCTATGGGGAGTTCCACCGCATCACCCGCGATGCGCGGCGCAAGTTCGACGCCGGCGAGTGGACGCTGGTGCATGACCTCCACCACCAGCGCATCGATCTGTACGTCCGCTACGTGACGCAGACCTTGGTCACGTTGCGGCCGACGACGCGCGCCTATCCCCAGGACCTCGAGGTGTGGCAGGCGGCCCACCGCGCGTACGCCGAGCTGACCCGCGGTCGCGTCGACTTCGAGGTCGCCGAGACGTTCTTCAACGCGATCACGCGGAAGATCTTCCAGACCGTCGGCGTCAACCGCGAGATCGAGTTCCTCGAGCGGGAGTTCGACACCCGCAGCGGCGGACCGCTGCCGGGACAGATCCACCGCGTCGAGGCGCAGGACCTCGTCGATATGCTCTGCGACGCGCTGAAACAGGCGCGGCCGCCGATCCACTGGCAGGACCTGCGCGGGGACGCGGCCTGGCTCGCCGAGCGCGTGCTCGAGCATGCCCGCGCCGGAGGGCTGCCCGCACGCCTCGATCATGTCGACGTGCTCCGCCCGCTGTTCTTCCGCGCGCGCGAGGGCTACATCGTCGCCCGCGCCCACGTCGGGGACGCGATGTTCCCCTTGCTGATCCCGATCCAGCCGACGCCGACGGGGATGGTCGTCGACGGCGCGCTGTTCGACGAGGCCTCGGCGCTGCAGGTCTTCAGCTCGACTCGGTCGTACTTCTTCGTCGACGTGCTGCGTCCCGCCGACGTGGTCGACTTCCTCGGCTCGTTGATGCCGCAGCTCACCGAGTCGGAGCTCTACATCGCGATCGCGCACCATCGTCACGGCAAGACGCTGATCCACCGCGAGCTCGTGGCCCACCTGCACGAGTCGTCGGACCAGTTCATCATGGCGCCGGGCATCGCCGGCCTCGTGATGACGGTGTTCACGCTGCCGTCGTACCGCAACGTGTTCAAGGTCATCCGCGATCGCTTCGACAAGCCGACGGCGACGCGCGAGGGGATCCTCCGCAGCTATCGCGACGTCTTCCGCGGCCGTCGCGTGGGCCGGCTCGCCGACACCCAGGAGTTCGAGCACCTCGCGTTCGAGCGCCGGCGCTTCACCGACGCCTGTCTCGCCGAGCTCCTGGCCAAGGCGCCCTCGAGCATCCGCGTCGAGGGCGACTCGGTCGTCGTCTCCCACCTCTACATCGAGGAGAAGATGACGCCGCTCAACATCTACCTGACGCAGGCCAGCCCCGAGGCGGCAGCGCGTGCGATCGTCGACTACGGAGACGCGATCGCCGAGCTGGCCGCCAACGACATCTTCGCCGGCGACCTCCTGTGGAAGAACTTCGGCGTCACCCGACACGAGCGGCTCGTCCTGTACGACTACGACGAGATCAGCCCGCTGCTCGAGTGCAACTTCCGGCGGATCCCCAAGGCGCGCTCCTACGAGGACGAGCTGTCCGATCAGCCGTACTACGCCGTCGCCGACAGCGACGTGTTCCCCGAGGAGTGGGCGCCGTTCATCGTCCCCAGCGACCCAGCGCTGCGGGCCGCGTTCCTCGGGGCGCATGCGGCCCTGCTGACGCCCGAATTCTGGCAGCAGCGGCAACGGCAGGTGATCGCGGGTGAGCTCGCGATCGGCTTGCCCTACGCGCCGCGCTTCCCCGCCCTGCAGCCCGAGCCGACCACGGCCTGACTCCGGACCCAAGGGGGGCCAGCGGCGCGTGACTGGAGCTTCCGCGATATGGCCGCACCGGATCGGGTGATCGCGGTTCGCCGACCGCCTACACTCACGTCGTGGGGAGAAGGCGTCAGCTCCGAGCCGTCGAGGGGCCGCTGGCCGGGGCGAGCTACCCCGTGCGCGGCCGGATGCGGATCGGTCGCGCCGGTGATTCCGACATCCAGCTCATCCACGACGGCGTCTCGCGGCAGCACGCGCAGGTCGTCGACGACAACGCCGGCAACGCGGTGCTCATGGACCTCGCGAGCAACAACGGCACCTTCGTCGGGGACCGCCGAGTCACGCGCCACCGCCTGGTGCACGGCGACATCATCCGGATCATGCGGGCGCGCTTCGTCTACGAGGAGCTCGACGACGAGGGCGACGACTCCGCCGACTCGGGCGTCGTGTTCGCGGTGAAGGTCAACTCGGCCGACACCCACCGTCGCACCGTCGATCACTGGCAGCTCGACCTCCCGGCCCCGCGGCGGGACAGCAGCGAGTCGGGCGGGGCGTTCGTGCTCGAGCCCGGCGCGCAGCGGCACCGCGTGCTGGCCTGCTACGCGGACGGCAGCGCCTACGGCGGCGATCTCCTCGGTGACATCCTCGACTACCGGGCGCTCCGCATCCGCTCGCTTCGGCAGGACCCGCTCGAGGAGGCCGAGATCCGCCGCTTCGGCGCGCTGCAAGGCGCGCTGCACCAGCCGCCGACGCCCACTGATGCGGAGCACGCCCAGCGCAAGTTCTATCGCTTCCGCTGCGGGTTCCCGGCGCGGCTCCGGCACGGCGAACACCTCGGGGATCGCACCGCCCGCGTCACCGTCGTCGATCTCGGCGCCGGCGGGGCGGCCGTGCAGGCCCCCAACCTCGCGCTCACCATCGGCGAGCTGGCGTGGCTGGTGATCGACCTCGTCGTGGGCAAGCGCCCGCGGACCATCGTCCTCACCGGGCGCATCGTCTCGGCGAACGACACGACCTACGGGTTGCTGTTCGCCGGCGCGCCCGAGTGGGAGCAGTGGCGCGGGCCCTGACGCCCGCTCGGCGCGCGCGCGTGCACCGAGCCACGCTCCGGCGGCGTCCGACCCCAGACGCGCCGAAGGGGCGCCCGGGCCCTTGCCCGTGACACCCCTTCGGAGCGAATGGCGGCGGCGGTGAGCCGCCGCGCGGGCGATCAACCGCCCGAGGAGCCGCCGGCCGTGCCGGCGCCACCCGAGGAGCTACCCGAGTCGGAGCCGGAGCCCGACGAGTCGCCGGTGTCCTCGGCCGCGCACTTGTTCTCGATGTTGTAGTCGCCGTTGCAGTAGGCGCCGTCGTTGGGCCACACCCGACCGTTGGCGTCGACGAACTCCTTGTTCTCCGGATCGAAGTCCTGCGGGCAGAGGTCGCAGGGGTCGCCGTACCCGTCGAAGTCCTGGTCGAACTGCGGCAGCAGGCAGATGTTGTTCCAGAGGACGTCGAGGGACGCCACGTCGGCGGCCTCGATGCGCGGGTTCTCGGCGGCGGTGTAGCCGGCGGCGGCCAGGGCCTCGTCGCAGCCCGGGGGCGGCGTGAGCACGCCCGGCTGGGCGGCCACGGCATCGGGCAGCTTCCGGCACGTGCGCTGGGTCGGGTCCTCCGGCTCGTCGCAGTCGAGGCGGACCGGCAGGTCATCGGGATCGAGCAGCGGGTTGCCGGTGACGGCGTTCAGCAGGTTGCCGTCCGCGTCCTCGGTGAGCTGCACGGTGCAGCAGTTCCCGTTGACCGCGACCTCGAAGAACCCGAACGGGCGGGCGTCGGTGCGCTCGGCGCAATCCGAGTTGGTCTCGCAGACCTTGCCGACGAAGTCGCCGTCGTCGTCGTCCTCCTGCATGCCGCCCTCGGTGATCTGGTCTCCGTTGCCGGCGTAGGCGCAGGTGTCGCAGATGTCGCCGACGAGGTCGCCGTCGCTGTCGAGGTGGTTGCAGACGCCCGTCGACGTGTCGCAGTCGCGGTTCGGACCGCACTCCTCGTCGCCGGTGCAGGCGATGAGGTCGACCGGCTGCCGCGGGCAGAGGTCGATCATGTTGTTCAGGCCGTCCTGGTCGAAGTCGTCCGTGGGCCCGAGGCCGACCGGGCCGGCCGCACCGTCGGCTTCCATGCCGTCACACGCGTCGCCGACGAGGTTGGTGTCGTCGTCGCGCTGGCACTTGTTGCGATCGTCGTAGGCGATCGGGTCGCCGACCTCGTACTCGTTGCTCGGCCCGTAGCTCTCGCAGTTGGCCGTGACAACGCAGTTGTCGCAGACGTCGCCGATGCCGTCCTCGTCGGTGTCGGTCTGGTACGGGATGTTGCGGACCAGCAGCGACGGGTCGACCGAGATGCCGTCGGCGTCGTTGTACTGGTTGGTCGTCTGGCGGCACGAGTCGCACTCGTTGCCGATGCCGTCCTTGTCCGAGTCGGCGGAGTTCGCCTGCGAGCTCGGCACGGTGGGGCACAGGTCGATGACGTCGCCGACGCCGTCGTCGTCCGTGTCTTCCTGGTTGGGGTTGAAGTAGTCGGGCGCGTTGTCGCAGGAGAGCTGGACCTCGTCCTGGTCGGCGTCCTCCTTGCACTTCGGCTGGTCGATCTTGAACTGGTAGATGAAGTCGTTCGGGTCGTCGGTGCCGCCGAGGACGAGCGGCATGCCGCAGGCGTCCCAGAACGCCGCCTGGTAGAGCCCGCCGTCCTCCATCTGGTCGCGGTTGCCGAGGCCAGGCACGAGGAGGCGATAGTGCGAGTCGACCTGGAGGATCGAACCGAACTCCGCGGAGTCGATCTCGACCGAGAGGCCGCCGGTGGCCTGCTCGGCGATGTCGACGGTGAGGCACGGCGCCGAGCACGGATCCGGTTGGCCATCGCCGTCGCCGTCGAGTCCCTCTTCGGTCTCGGCGCAGTTCGGGCCGCCCGCAACCGGCGCGCCGACGTCCGTGCAGTCGTCGTTCGGCGTCGTCACCTCGTCGTCGTCCGGGTTCTCCGGATCGCCGATGTCGACCCGGACGAGCTGCAGCTTGCGCAGGTTCTCCGGGCTCATGTCGTACTTGTTGGAGAAGCGCATCCCGAAGTCATCGCAGGCGCCGATGCGGAGGTTGTCCGTCGGGAAGCCGCTATTGGGGATGACGTGGAACTGCGAGGTCTCGAACGTGTACTCGTTCTTGCCCTCGAGCGAGTTGCCGACCTTGTCGACGATGAACTCGCGGTCACCGGGGACGCCGAAGGTCACGGTGTACTCGGCGCCCGAGCACATCGCGCGGTCGAAGTCCTCGAACGTCTCGGGCATGAACGCGTCGTTCTCGCGCCAGCCGTCGTGCCGGTTGCGCTTGCCGATGAGGCCGCGGCCCTCGGCGCAGCTCTCGATGTCGGCGCGGGGGATGCCGCCGAGATCGGCGGGCCGCCACTCGACGCCCTTGATCGCCGGGTCGTAGACCACGCCGCCGCGGCGCTCGATGAACATCACCGCGTACTCGCCCGCGCGATCGGGGCGGATGTTGCCGTCCGCGTCGCGGCAGCTGGAGTCCACGACAGCCTTGCACTCGGGCTTCTGATCGGCGTCGGAGCAGATGCAGTCGCGGGTCGCCTCGGGGAGCTTGTCGTTGCGGTTGTACCGGGGGACCTCTTCGACCGCGCTCTGGTAGAAGGGATCGCACTCGGCCCCGTCGGCCGAGGCGCCGAGGTTCGCCTGGCAGCACTCGGCGGCCGTGAGCACGGTGTCGTTCGCGTCGCTGTTGCACGCGGCGAGCTGCGTCTGGCCCTTGTCACCCTTGTTGTAGGTCTTGCAGTTCTCGCCCTCGTCGTCGCACTGGCCGGTGAAGGCCTTGTCATCGACGAAGAAGCAGGCGCCCGCGCCCGCGTCGGAGAAGCGCCGGTCGACGCAGTAGCCCTGCTCGCCGCCGGTCGTGTCGGGGTTGGCGCGGCAATCGACCATCCACTGCGCGCGGCAGGTGCCGCCGGTGCAGTCGGGGTTGTCGGCCGAGGCCTCGCACGCGGCGCCATCCGCCGTCTCGCCGATGCAGAGCGTGCCGTCGAGGCCGTGGACCGAGTCGCCGCAGTCCTGGCTCTTCGTGCACTTGGAGATGAACTTCTCGAGGTGCGCCGGCCGCTCGTCGGGGTGCGTCTCGCGGATCTTGTCGTACCAGGGGAGCTTGAACTCCTCGGCCTCGCAGCCCTCGTCGCCCGGGGCGCAGGACCAGAAGTACTTGTAGTTGAACTCCTCGTCGCTGCGGTCCGCGTCGATGACGAAGCCGCGGCACGCGCTCAGCTCGTCGCCGAGCTCGGCGTCGCAGGTGATCGCGTTCTCGGGCGTGCGCGGCTTGCCGGCCTCGTCGAGGCCGTACTTGGCGACCTGCGTCGAGAGGATGAAGTCACACTCGCTGCAGCAGCTGTCGTAGCCCTCCTGGGGCGTGTCGCAGCCGTTGGTGCCCGACGTCCACAGGCCGCGGAACGACACCAGCTTGGCGTCGTCGGTGCCGCGGCGCATCTTGAGCGGCCAGATGTCGCCGTCGACCTGCCGCGTGGTGTTGCACGGGTTGGTGGCCGGGTCGGCGTAGCTGCCGGCGTCGAACGGGATGCCCTCGTCGGCGAGGTTGTCGATGCACGCGAGGTTGACCAGGCGCGACACGAGGTCGGGCTCCTCGGCGCCGCCCTTGATGAAGTCGCCGTTGTAGCGCGTGGTCGGGCCGACGATGTCGATGATGTCGGTCTTCCAGTCGTAGACCTCGAACAGCTTGGGCTGATCGGGGCGCTTGCGGACCAGCTCGATCGACGTCGCGTCCAGGAGGTTGTTGAAGATGAACTCGACGCCGAACGCCACGACCAGCGGCGAGATCCGGCAGTACTCCTCGGGGCCGCGCGGCGAGGCCAACGCCTCTTCGCTCTGCTCGCAGGGCCCGATCTCCTCGACGAAGTACGAGCCCTTGTCGACGCTGCCGGGGCAGTTGTCGCCCTTGCAGGTCGGGCCGAGGACGTGGATCTTCTTCGAGGCGTAGTTGACCCCCGAGATGCTCTCGAGGATCAAGTTGTCCGGGTCGCAGATGCCGCAGTCCGTATCGCGGATGCAGGCCGCTTCCCCGAATGCGATGACACTCAGGGTTCCCAGGGCAAAGGCCCCACGCACACGAGGGTTGTTCGTCTTCGCGATGCTCATGAAACTGTTCGTCCGTCGAGGGGGCGCGGTCGGCCGCGGCCCGATGGAACCGGCGGTGAGACTACGCCGGAACTCGTTTCGAGGTAACCCGAACCTCGCGGCTTCGGGAAGGTGGATGGGACCGATTCCGGGGCGGCGGCGCGGTGGCCCGGGGCCGGCCTGGGGCGCCGATTCCGGGGTGTGGGCGGGTTTCGCGGGGCGCGCGCGGCCGGGGCCGCGCCGGTGGGCCGGCCGTTCGCAGACGTTGGTGAGCGCACATGCACGGCCGACCCGATCCCGCCCGTGGCAACGGACGACCGGGCCGGCGCTGACGGGTCACGTCCCGCCGCCCGTCCCAGGTCCGGTGGAGGATGCGCCGCCGTCGGTGGCCCCGGTGCCGCCGCTGCTCTCGCCGTCGGTGTCGGTCATGTCGACGGCGCAGCGGGTCTCGAGGGAGTAGGGCCCGCTGCACACGCCGCCGTACTTCGGCCACAGCCGGTTGTTCGCGTCGGTGTACGGCTCGTTGTCCGGGTCGTAGTCGAACGCGCACAGATCACAGCGATCGCCGAGGCCGTCGAAGTCCTGATCGCGCGTCGGCAGCAGGCACATGCGATCCCACAGCGCGTCGACCGAGCCGACGTCGGCGAGGGTGAGCGGGCGCAGGCCCGCGGGATCGAGGCCGTCGAGCGCGGCCTCGCAGCCGGCCGCGGGCACCAGCACGCCGGGGGCGGTCGCGACCGCATCGGGCAGCCGGCGGCACGTCTTGTCGAGGTCGGCGAGGTCGGGCGGCTCGTCGCAGTCGCGACGGACCGGCACCGGATCCCGCAGCAGCACGCCCTCGGGGTCGCGGACGCCCGGATCGAGCAGGACCTCGCCGTCGAAGACGCGCCGCAGGTTGCCGTCGTCGTCCTCGAAGAGCAGCACGTTGCAGCAGTAGCCGGAGGCGCTCACGCCGTAGAACGCGAACGGGCGCGCCTCGGTGCCGCCGATGTCCGAGCAGTCGCTGTTGGCCTCGCAGATTTCCCCGATGAAGTCGCCGTCGGAGTCGTCGTCTTCGGCGGCGGCCTCGTCGAAGTGCTGCATCGGGTTCGACAGCGTGGGGCAGGTGTCGCACGCGTCGCCGACACCGTCGCCCACGAACTCGCCGTCGGCCGACGGCTCGCTGTCCGGGTGATTGCACAGGCCCGTCGCGACGCACGTGTCATCGTCGTCGCACGGCTCGCACACCGACGCGTCCGGGCAGTCGCCGTCGTCGTCGCACGGGGTCGCCGGCAGGGGCAGCCGCGGGCACTTGTCGATCGCGTTGGCGAGGCCGTCCTGATCGAGATCGTCACCGTCGGCCAGACCCACCGGGCCGGCCGCGCCGTCCTGCCGCAGGCCGACGCAGGCGTTGCCGACCATGTCGAAGTCGTCGTCGGCCTGGCAGCGGGCGAGGTCCTCGTACGGGATCGGCTGGCCCGGGTTCCACGGGGCGTCCGGGCCGTACTCCGAGCAATTGGCGACGGTGATGCAGTTGTCGCAGACGTCGCCGATGCCGTCGCCGTCGGCGTCCGACTGCGACGGGTTGGCGTGCACGCCCAGGCGATAGCGGGTGTCGACCGCGGCGGTGTTGTACTGCGAGATCGGCCGGCGACACACGTCGCAGTCGTTGCCGATACCGTCGTCGTCGCTGTCACCCTGGTTGCCGGTCAGGGTCGCGACCACCGGGCAGAGATCCAACACGTCGCCGATGCCGTCGCCGTCGAGGTCCTCCTGCTCGGTGTTGGGGATCTCGTCGGCGTTGTCGCAGCTCGTCGGGATCTTGTCGTCGTCGGGATCCTCCTTGCACTTGGGCGGATCGATCTCGAACTCGTACAGGAAGTCGGGCGTGCTCGCGCCTCCGGTGACCAGCGGCATGCCGCACGCGTCCCAGAACGCCGCGCGGTAGGCCGTCGGGTCGGCCATCTGCGCGATGTCGTCGAGCCCCGGCGCGACCATGCGGTAGCGTCGGCCGGGGAAGAGCGGCGTGTCGTGTCGCGTCGGATCGATCGACACCGCGATCTGGCCGACGTCGTTGGCGTTGATGTCGACGACCAGGCATGGCGCGCCGCAGGGATCGGCCTCGAGCGCGGTGCGGTCGTCGTAGCAATCGGGGCCGCCGGCGACCGGGACCACGCCGCAGCCGTCGCGGCCGACCAGCTCGCCGCCGTCCTCACCGTCGCCCTCGACCTCGTACAGGGCGAGCTTGCGGAGGTTGGTCGGCGAGATGTCGACCTTGTTCGAGAACCGCAGGGCGAAGTCATCGCAGGCGCCGACGCGCAGCGCGTCCGAGGGGAAGCCGCTGCCGGGAACGACGTGGAACTGCGGCGTCTCGAAGCGGTAGGTGGCGCGGCCCTCCAGCGTGTTGTCGTTCTTGTCGCGGATGTACTCGCCGTCGCCCGGCAGCGCGAAGATGACGGTGTACTCCTGGCCCGAACACATCGCGCGATCGAAGTCCTCGCGGGCCTCGACGAAGGCGCCGTCGCTGGCGCGCCAGCCGTCGTGGCGGTTGCGTGGCGGGATTCGTCCGTGGGACTCGGCGCACTGCTCGACGCGGGCGCGCTCGAGGTTGCCGACGTCGGCCGGGCGCCACTCGAAGCCCTTGATCGCCGGATCATAGATGACGCCGCCGGGCCGCTCGATGAAGGCCACGGCGTACTCGCCCCGCCGCTCGTCGCGGAGCTCGCCGTCGGCGTCGGTGCACAGCGCCGCGACGATCTCGGCGCAGTCCTCCGAGGGGTTGTCGGTGCACACGCAGCTGCGCGTGGGCCCCGGCAGCTGCTCGTTGCGATCGTACAGCGGCCGCGGGGCGACGCGGTCTTGATAGAGAGGATCGCAGGCCTCGATCCCGGGGCCGAGCGCGTCCTGGCAGCACTCGTCGGCGGCCAGGGTCCCGTCGCCGCGCTCGCTGTCGCACGACGCCAGGCGGCTGCCGGAGCCGACGTCGCGGCAGCCGTTGCCCTCGGGATCGCACTGACCCTGGAAGTCGCGGCCCGCGGTGTAGCAGGCGCCGGCGTCGTCGTCGGAGAAGCGCGCGTCCACGCAGAAGCCCCGCGCGGCGCCGGTGGTGAGGTTGTCGGCGCGGCAGTCCACGAACCACGCCGGGCGGCACTGACCCCCGGTGCAGGTCGGATCGAGGTTGGGGTCGCATGCGGCCCCGTCCTTGGTGCCGATGCACGCGGTCCCGGGCAGGTTGTGGATCGACAGGCAGTCGCCGTCGTCCTTGCACGACGCCGTGCGCTGCTCGGCCCAGGCGGGCCGCAGGTCGGGGTGGGTCTCGCGGAGCTTGTCGTAGCGCGGGACGTCGAAGCGCTCGCGCTCGCAGCCGGGATCCGCGGGATCGCACGACCAGTGGTAGTCGTAGCTGCGGGTCGTCGTGCCGCGGTCGACCGACGGCACGAACCCCGCGCACTCGCGGTAGACGTCGCCCGCCGCGGCGTCGCACTCGATCGCGCCGTTGCCGGGCGGGGCCTCGGGCGCGTAGTTCGGGGTCCGTGCGTCGCCCGAGCCGTCGACGCCGTACTTGGCCACGCGCGTCGACAGCAGCCAGTCGCACTCCGAGCAGCAGGTGTCGACGCCGCCCTCGGGCGTGATGCAGTCGAACGTGTCGGCGCTGCCGTGCGTCGTGAGGCCGCGGTACGACTGGATGACCGCGTCGTCGGTGCCGATGCGCATCTTGAGCGGCACGATCGCGTCGTCGACGACGCGCGTCCCGTTGCATGGATCGGTGGTCGGATCGGCGTAGTCCTCGTGGCCGTAGGCGATGCCGGCGTCGCGGAGGTTGTCGATGCAGGCGAGGTTCACCGCGCGCGACACCACGTCGGGCTGGTTCGAGGTGCCGATGTCCACGTCGCCGGCGAAGCGGGTGATGGGGCCCTCGATCGACAGGATGCGGGTCTTCCAGTCGTAGACCTCGTAGAGCTTGGGTTGGTCGGGTCGCTTGCGGACCAGCTCGACCGAGGTCGCCTCGAGGAGGTTGTTGAAGATGAACTCGACGCCGTACGCGGTCACCAGGGGCGACAGACGGCAGAATTCCTCGGGACCGCGGGGCGAGGCCAGGGCGTCCTCGCTCTGCTCGCACGGACCGATCTCCTCGACGAAGTACTTGCCCGAGCTCGGCGCGTCGCGGCAGCGCTCACCCTCGCAGTCGGGGCCGAGCACGTGGATCTTCTTCGAGGCGTAGTTGACCCCGCTGATGCTCTCGAGCACCAGGTTCTGCGGATCGCAGATGCCGCAGTCGGCGTCGAAGATGCAGCCGGGCTGCGACAGCAGCACCGCACTCGCCAGCCCCGACGGTCCCAGCGCCCGCTGCGCCACGCGCCACCCCAACCCGGTCTTGCCACCCCATGCCATTGGCGAGATGCACAACGCGCCGGGGGGTCCGGGCTTACGGAGCGACGACGGCGCTCACGTGAAGCGGCACTCGATGAGCATCGCGGTGACGTTGTCGTCGCCGCCGGCCTCGTTCGAGCGATCGATGAGCTCGGCCACCGCCGCCTCGGGGTCGGTGTGGGTGGCCACGATCTCGTGGATCTCGGCGTCGGTCAGCATCCCCGACAGGCCGTCGGAGCACAGGACGAAGCGGTCGCCGTCGTCGACCTTGACCGCCGACAGATCGACGTCGACCGTCTCGCGCATGCCGAGCGCCCGGGTGATGACGTTCTTGTGGGGGAAGTCGCGGATCTCCTGCTCGGTGAGATCGGGCCGCGCGTCCTTCCAGTCCTCGAGCAGGGAGTGGTCGCGCGTGAGCGAGTGGATCGAGCCGTTGCGGATCCGATAGCAGCGCGAGTCGCCGACGTGGGCGATGAAGGCCTTGGCCCCGTTCAAGTGGAACGCGACGATCGTCGTGCCCATGCCGCGCTGGTGACGGTTGCGCATCGACGCGTCGTGGATGCGCTCGTTGGCCAGGCAGATCGAGGCGAGGATCCGGTTCTCTGCGTACGACCGCGAGGGATCGTAGCGATACGGCCAGGTCGCGTCCGGGTCACGGCTCGTGCGATAGAACTCGCCGATCACCTCGGTCGACAGCTTGCTCGCGACGTCACCCGATGCGTGGCCACCCATCCCGTCGGCGACGAGGAACAACCGCTCCTCCTCGAGCAACGCGAAGTAGTCCTCGTTGTGGGTGCGCTTGCGGCCGACGTCGGTCCGAGCTGCGTAGCGGATGCGCACGATGTCGCATCGTAGTGCCCCCTTCGCCGCCGGCGCAACCCCCGTCGCCGGCGAGGGGCTCCCCGGGCGGCGCGGCGGGGCCCCACGAGGCGGCCGCGGGCCGCGGACGGCACGCGCAGGGCGGCGGCTAGCCGGGCGAGGGACCGGCGAACGCCCGCGCGAGCGTGTCGAACAGGTCGCTGGCGTCGAGGAGCTGCAGGCGAAGCGGGCCGATGCCGATCCAGTCACCGCTGTGGATGTCGACGGTCTCACCCGAGCCGAGGGCTCGACCGCCGGCCGCCGTCCCGTTCGCGGAGCGGTGATCGGACAGGCGCAGCCCGGCGCCGTCACCGGCGAGGAAGTGGGCGTGGAGCTTCGACACGAACGGGAAGCGCAGGACGACGTCGCAGTTGTTGGCGCGGCCGACACTGATCCGCTCGGGGAACGGATTGCCCGGGCGCTTGGAGACCTCGAGGTACCGCCACTCGTCGGGGTAGGGATCGGCGTCGTCGAGCTCGCCCTTCGAGCGGATCGCGACGGTGTGGTAGTCGAACTTGGGATCGACGAAGGCGCTGCCCGCCTGCGCGTGCTTGAGCAGGTACCAACGTTGGCCACGCGCGACGAAGCCCGTGCGCCCGAGCTGCTGTGCGGACGTCCACAGCGGGTGGGCCTCGAGCATCGAGATCATCGTAACATGCCGAACTGTCGCGGCCAGGGCCCGCGGCCGCGCGCGGTCGCGCCGACGCGGGCCACCGCGGCGCGGGCCCGTGGTACCGTGCGGTCGGTGAGGGCGATGCGACACGGACACGTGGCGTCCGCATTGGCGTGGTCGCTGTCGGCGTGCGGCGACGCGGAGAGCTCCGCCTCGGGCGCGGGCACGACCCAGGGCGGGACGGACCAGGGCGCGGCTGCCAGCTCGAGCGGCGCCGAGGCGTCGAGCGGCTCCGCGGCCCCCGACACGGGCGACGTCGCCGGGAGCGAGACCGGGGACGCGCCAGGGCCGTGGACGCAGGGCCAGCCGATCCCGCCGGGTGAGCCGCCGACCGGCGATCCCGAGGCCGGCCGCGTCGCGCTGCTCGAGCGCGGCTACGTGTCGTGCGGGATCCCGTACCCCCTGTTCGCGCTCGCGCAGCCGCTGCTCGGGGCGTTCGCCAGCGAGCCGCCGCTGCCGGGCCGCACCGGCAAGAACGCGCTGGTGCCCTACAACTGGACCGTCCACGTCACCGACAGCGGGGCCGAGATCGCGTCGCTCAACTGCCTCGAGTGCCACGCGGGCCGCTTCGACGGCGAGCTGGTGATCGGCCTGGGCCGGGCCGACGCCGACTACACGCAGAACCTCGGTGAGCTCCTCGGCGGCGTGCCGATCCCCGACCTGCCGATCCCGGGGCTCGACGAGCTCGCCCGCTTCGCCCAGCGCTACCAGGTGCTGGGGCCCGCCATCACGATGAACACCGTCGGCACCAACCCGGCCGACGAGGTCGCGGTGGTGCTCGCGGCGCACCGCGATCAGCAGACGCTGGCGTGGAGCGACACGCCGCACTCCGAGATCCCCGATCTGGTCGCGCCCGTCGACACGCCGCCGTGGTGGCGCGTGAAGAAGAAGCACGGCCTGTTCTACAACGGCATGGCGCGCGGCGATCATCGCGGCACGATGATGTTCGCGTCGTCGCTGTGCACCGACAGCGTCGAAGAGGCGCAGGAGATCCTCGACTACTTCGACGACATCCGCGCGTACGTGGCGTCGATCGAGGCGCCGGCGTACCCGTTCGCGATCGACCACGAGCTCGCAGAGGTCGGCGGCGACGTGTTCGCGGCCGCGTGCGCCGGCTGCCACGGGACCTACGCGGGGTCGGACGAGCAGGACACCTACCCGAACCTCGTGTTCGGGCTCGACGTCATCGGCACCGATCCCCTGGTCGCCGAGTACGCGATGAACTCGCCGCTCATCGACTGGTTCAACGGCTCGGTCTACGGCCAGGTGACCGAGCTGGTCGTCGACGATCCGCTGGTCGGCTACACAGCGCCGCCGCTCGACGGGATCTGGGCGACCGCACCGTTCTTCCACAACGGCTCGGTGCCGTCGCTGGCCCTGGTCATCGACAGCACCGCGCGGCCCGAGCGGTGGAAGCGGGTCGACTACGACAGCACCCACTTCGACGAGGCCGCGCTCGGGTGGCCGTGGCTGTCGGTGCCCTACCCGTGGGCCGATGCGCCCGACGCCGAGCGGAAGTTCGTCTACGACACCACGCTGCAGGGCCACGGCAACGGTGGGCACGAGTTCGGCGACATGCTCTCGGACGACGAGCGCGTCGCGCTGCTCGAGTACCTGAAGACGCTGTAGATCGGCCATCGCGCGTCGCGTCGCGTCACGCGTCGCGGCGCGCGACCATCAGCCGCTCGCCGCGGAAGGGGAGGGCGAGGGCGGCGGAGCCCGGCGCGAGCGCGCTCCAATCGCGGGCGTCGGTGTCGCTCACCGCCGCGAAGCCGTGCTCGGCGAGGAGCGCTGCGGCGCGCTCGGGCGCCATCGCCCCGAACAGCGCCTCGCCGAGGCTGCGGAAGGCCAGCTTGGTCAGCGCACCGAGGCCGGGGATCGGCAGGGGGACGAGCTCGTCGATCGCGTACGTCATCATCATCACGGAGCCCACGGCCGACCGCGCCGCGACGTCCGCGAGGGTCTGCTCGATCGCCGCCGGGTGGAGGTACGGCGTCACGCCCTCCCAGATCCACGCGGTCGGTCGCGCGGGATCGTGGCCCTCGTCGTCCAGGCGCGCGCCGAGGCGCTCGTGCTCGAAGTCGACGGCGACGAAGGCGATGCTGCGCGCGCACGGCCGCATCCTCGCCTGCGCCACGGCGTCGCGCTTGCCCACCTGCGTCGACGGGTGATCGACCTCGAAGACGTCGGTCGCGGCCGTCTCCGGGAGCCGCCACGCGCGGGCGTCGAGGCCAGCGCCGAGGATGCCGAGCTGCGTGCAGCCCCCCGCGATCGCGTCGCGCAGCGCGGCGTCGATCGCCGCGGTGCGCAGGCACACGTGGTCGACCATGCCGAAGCTCAGCGCCCGGATCGCCGAGCGGGCGCCGCGGCGTCCGAAGGCCCGCAGCGCGGCGCCCAGCGGGGCCGGCAGGAGCGCCTGCGCGTGGGGATCCGGGGCCTCGTCGTCGGTGCCGAGGCCGCGGCCGAACGCGACCGCCATCGCCGTGAGAGAGGGCCAGTCGCCGCGCATCGGGCCAGGGTACACCAACGCTCGGAGCCCGCGCCCGTCGTCGCGCAACGGCTGCGGAGCCGCCGCGCGATTGACAGGTCGGGTCCCGCGCTTAGCTTCCCCCTTCGAAGTCGAGGCGAGCCGCGGTGGATCCTCACCGCTCGCCGTCCAACACAACCAGTTTTCGGGTCCTTCGTGGCCCGGGGAGTTCCTTCAGATGTCCAAAGTCATCGGCATCGATCTCGGGACCACCAACTCCGTCGTGTGCGTGATGGAGGACGGCGAGCCCAAGGTCATCGCGAACGAAGAGGGGGGCCGCACCACGCCGAGCGTGGTCGCCATCGAGGCGAACGGCACGGCGCTGGTCGGGCAACAGGCCCGGCGGCAGGCCATCACCAACCCCGAGAACACGGTGTTCTCGGCCAAGCGGTTCATGGGGCGGCGGTTCGACGAGGTCGCGGACGAGCGCAAGCGGGTGCCGTTCGCGGTGTCCGAGGCCAAGGGCGGCGGCGTGCAGTTCGATCTGCGCGGCAAGAAGTGGTCGCCCGCGGAGATCAGCGCCCGCATCCTCGGCAAGCTCAAGAAGGCCGCCGAGGACTACCTCGGCGAGCCGGTGAGCAAGGCCGTCATCACGGTGCCCGCGTACTTCAACGACGCGCAGCGACAGGCGACCAAGGACGCCGGTCGCATCGCGGGGCTCGAGGTGCTGCGCATCGTCAACGAGCCGACTGCGGCGGCGCTGGCGTATGCCCACGGCGGCAAGACCCCGGGGGACCGCGAGCGACTCGTCGCGGTCTACGACCTCGGTGGCGGCACGTTCGACATCTCGATCCTGGAGGTGGCCAACGACGTCGTCGAGGTCCTGTCGACCGGCGGTGACACGCACCTGGGCGGCGACGACTTCGACCAGCGGATCATCGACTGGCTGCTCGGCGAGTTCAAGAAGGACACCGGCATCGATGTCTCGCGGGACAAGCTCGTGCTGCAGCGGCTCAAGGACGCGGCCGAGAAGGCGAAGATCGAGCTGTCGCAGCAGGCCGAGACGGAGATCAACCTGCCGTTCCTCACCGCGGACGCCACGGGTCCGAAGCACCTGCAGATCAAGCTGACGCGCGCGAAGTTCGAGTCGCTGATCGACGAGCTCGTCGAGCGGTCGCTCGGGCCGTGCAAGCGGGCGCTCGCCGACGCCGGCAAGAACATCGGGGATCTCGACGAGGTCCTGCTCGTCGGCGGCTCCACGCGCGTGCCGCTGGTGCAGCGGCGCGTCGAGGCCCTCTTCGGCAAGCCGCCGAGCAAGGGCGTCAACCCCGACGAGGTGGTCGGGCTCGGCGCGGCCGTGCAGGCCGGCGTGCTCACCGGCGACGTCAAGGACATGGTGCTCGTCGACGTCACCCCGCTGTCGCTGGGGATCGAGACCAAGGGCGGCGTGATGACCGTGCTCATCGAGCGCAACACCACCGTGCCGACCCGCAAGTCCGAGATCTTCACCACCGCGGCCGATGATCAGCCGAGCGTCGAGATCCACGTGCTGCAGGGCGAGCGCAAGATGGCGGCCGACAACCGCACGCTGGCGAAGTTCGGCCTGGAGGGGATCGCCAAGGCGCCGCAGGGCGCCCCGCAGATCGAGGTCGCGTTCGACATCGACGTCAACGGCATCGTCCACGTCTCGGCCACCGACAAGGCCACGGGGCGCCAGCAGAAGGTCGAGGTCAAGTCGACCGGCGGGCTCGCCGAGGCCGACATCAAGCGGATGGTCGACGAGGCCCAGGCGCACGCGGCCGAGGACGCGCGTCGTCGTCAGCGCGCCGACGAGCGCAACGCCCTCGAGGCGCTGGTGCTCCAGGCGGAGAAGTTCGGCGCGCAGCCGTCCGTCCCCGCTGCGGCGCGCACCGAGCTCGAGGCGGTGCTGGCCCAGGCCCGCACCGCGCTCGAGGGCGACGACATCGACGCGATGATGGCCGCGCGCAAGCGGCTGACGGAGGCCGCGCATCGGATGTCGCAGGCGGCCTACGCCAACGCGGGCAACCAGGGCACCGCGCCGAGCGAGCCCGAGGACGTCATCGACGCCGAGTTCGAGGAGAAGGCGTCGTAGTCGTCCGACGCGCGCCGGTGGTGCTGGAGTCCCGGGCCGGGGCCTTCGCCTCAGGCCCGGGACGCCGCCCACGAGCAGATGGGACAGGCCTCGACGTCGTGGCCCCGCGCGGGGCAGTGCGTGCGACCGAAGTAGATGATCTGCAGGTGCCGTCGGTTCCACTCGTCTTCGGGGAACAACGCCTTCAGATCGCGCTCGGTCGCCCGCACGTTGCTGCCGTCGGACAGCCGCCAGCGCGCGGCGAGCCGATGGATGTGCGTGTCGACCGGGAACGCCGGGATGCCGAATGCCTGCGCGAGCACGACGCTCGCGGTCTTGTGACCCACGCCGGGCAGGGCCTCGAGCGCGTCGGCGTCCGCCGGGACGACGCCGCCGTGGCGCTCCACCAGCAGGCCGGCGGCGGCCTTCAGGTGCTTGGCCTTGGTCGGCGCGAGGCCGATCGTGCGGATGAGGTCGAGGATCGTCGCGACCGGCAGCGCCGCCATCGCGGCGGGCGTCGGGGCTCGATCGAACAGCGCCGGCGTCACGAGGTTCACCGCGCGATCGGTGGTCTGCGCGCTGAGCAGCACCGCGACGAGGAGCTGGAACGGATCGCCGTGATCCAGCGGGATCGCCGGCATCGGGAACAGCGCGTCGAGGATCTCGCCGATGCGACGGGCCCGCGAGCGCGGCGTGGAGGCGTGGGGCGAGGCGGCGGCGCGGGGCATGCGGCGGCGCGTCATCATCGGCGCGGCGACCTGCGCAGGCAAGCGCGTCGGTGGCCGGCGATGGACTCTCTGGTCGCCCTCGGGTCCCGATCGGGACCGGGTCGTCCGGTGGTCGTCGCGTGCCGCCGACCGTACGAAGGGGCGTGATGTCCGATCGCACCGTCCTCGCGCTCGTCCCCCCGCCCGTCGTCGACGGCCGCGGTGCGGTCGGGGCGCTCCACGCCGGACAGTGCATCGAGCAGACGCGCCGCTATCGCCTGCTCACGCCGATCGGCGAGGGGGGCATGGGCACGGTGTGGCGCGCGCTCGACGAGGCGCTCGATCGCGAGGTCGCGGTGAAGTTCCTCAAGCGCGACGTGCCGCCAGCGTACCGGCGGCGGTTCCGTCGCGAGGCGCGGCTCGGCGCCGGCTTCGAGCACCAGAACCTCGTGCGGGTCCTCGACGCCGGCTCGCGGCTGCGCGACGGCGACGAGTGGCTCGCGATGGATCTGTTGGTCGGCCACGATCTCGGCGGGCTGATCGAGATGCAGGGGCGCATCGGCGTGCCGGTGCTGCTCGACGTGTTCGCACAGGCCCTGCGCGCGCTCGAGTACGTGCACGCGCGACGTCTCGTGCACCGCGACATCAAGCCGTACAACCTCTTCGTCGCCCGTGGGCCGAGCGAGCGCGGGTTCGTCGTCAAGCTCATCGACTTCGGCATCGCGCGCAACCTCGCGGTGCCCGAGGCCGCCGACGAGCACATCGTCGGCGATCCGCGGTACATGGCGCCCGAGCAGGCGCGGCTCGGGGCGATCGTCGACGGGCGCACGGATCTGTACGCCCTCGGGCTCAGCTTCGTGCAGGCCGCGACTGGCCAGCACCCGTTCGCCCACCTGTTCGACGCGCCGGTCCACGACCTCTTGCGGGCCCATCGCGGCGCGATCCAGTGGACGCCCAGCGCCGCGCTGCCCGGTGGCCTGCCGCGGCCGTTCGTGCAGGCGTTCGATGCGTTCGTCGCCACTGCATGCGCGATCGACCCGGCACGCCGCTTCGCGGACGCGGCGAGCATGCGGGATGCGCTCGAGCAGCTCGCGTCACCGGGCGCGGGCTGCTAGGGCCGGGACGGGCGAGGTCCTGGCCGCCGGCCCTCGGGGGCCCGTGGCCGTCGGCCTGAACGCGTGCGCCGGGGTGGTCGCGTGACGATCGCCGTCCCGGTCGCGCCGGCGGACCCGCACGGGTATCCTGCCCCGGCAGTGGCTGAACCGTCGATGTGTGCGAGTTGTGGGGCCGAGCATCGGCCGAACGACAACTTCTGCGCGAACTGTGGTGCCCGCGTACGCAAGTCTCCCCCCGAGGCACCGTGTCGCGCGTGCGGTGCAGTCGTGCCGATCGGCGGACGCTTCTGCGTCGAGTGCGGTGCCGATGGGCCGCATCGCGTCGACGCTCCGGCGGGTGACGCGAGCGCGCCCGCGTCACCCGAGGCTGCGCCGCCTCGCCGTGCCGCACCGCCGCGTCCGAGCGCCGCCGTCGCGGCCCGTACCGGCAGCGGCGAGACGCCGCGGGCGGGCGGGCGGGCGGGCACCGGCGAGGTGCCCAGGGCCGCGGCACGCCCGGCGGTCGCGGATGCGCCGAGCGCCGCACCGCCGAGCGCCGCACCGCCGAGCGCCGCACCGCCGAGCCCGGCGCCGCCGAAGCGACCGATGGCGCCGCCGATCGGCCGCATCACGCCGGCCCCGCGTCCCTCGGGCGCGCGCGTCGACGCCCCGCCCGCGACCACGCGGCCTGCGGCACCGAGCGCGACGAAGCCCCCGGTGCGGCCGGGGACCGCACCACCGACGACGGGTGCTGCCGCGACGGCGCGTCCGGTGACGGCACCGACGCCGACGGTCCTGGTCGACGCGCCGCGTCCGGACACCGCACCGACGCCGACGCTGCCGGTCGACGCGCCGCGCCCCGTCACCGCACCCGTGCCGACTGTGCCGGTCGACGCGCCGCGCCCCGTCACCGCACCGGTGCCGACCATCCCGGCCGAGCCCCCGTCCGACGCGCCCGCCGAGGATGGACCGCTCGCTGCGCCCGCGGGTTGGCCCGACATCACCGACGAGCTCGCGGAGGTCCGCTTCCTGTTGCTGCAGGGCTTCGAGGACGAGGCGGCGACAATGCTCGTGTCCCTGCGCGCGCGCTTCACCGGTCATCCGGATCTCGAGCGGGTCGATGCGGCCCCGGTGCCGCCGGTGCCGATCGACGCCGCGGAGAAGCGGCGGCGCGATCAGGCCGTCACCGTCCGGACCGAGCCGGTCGCGGCCGCAGCAGCGGCGGCGGCCGCCGATGCGAGTCGGCGCGAGGCGGCAGTCAATGCAGCCGCGGCCGTCGAGGCCGAGGCGATCGAGGCCGCGGCGATCGAGCCCCCGGCGATCGAGATCGAGGCGGACGCGATCGCGATCGAGGCCGACGCGATCGAGGCCGACGCGATCGAACCCGAGGCGATCGCGCCGGCCGTGATCGCGCCCGCGCCCGCGCCGGTCGAGCTGCCGCCTGCGGTGACCGGCGCGACGGTCATCGCCGCCGCACCGCGCGAGCGTCGGCCTGCGGTGACCGGCTCGACCGTCGTTCCGATCGCGCCCTCGGAGCGCCCGGTCGCGGTGTCCGGCACGACCGTCGTGCCGGAGTCACGCGTCGATGCATCGCCCCCCGCGGCGCCGCCCGACCCGCCGCCGGCGGTCACCGGCGAGACCGTGATCGCGGCCGCACCCCGAGCTCCGCCGCCGCTCGCCCCGCGGCCGGTGCCCGGCCTCAACGCCCGCAACGCCTCGCGCGTGCCACCGCGCGGCCTGACGATCCGCTCCGAGCCCGTGAGCGATGCGGCGGGTGCTTCCCCTGCGACCGATGTCCCGCCGCCTGCGGCCCGCGTCGTGCGTCCGCCCGATCCCGCGAGCCTCGTCGCCGTCTCGCCGATCCCACGCCCGGGGCCTGCGCCCGGCGACTCCGCGGCCGAGACCCTCGAGTTCGACGTGGACGCCGAGTTCGGCGAGGCCGCCGACGGCGCGACCGATCCCGCGTCGATGTCGACGATGGCCGGGCAGCGCGGCGCCGCGGCGATGATCCACGACGACGACTCGGGCGAGACGGTGGTCGACCTCGAGTTCGAGCGGCTCGATCGCACGGTCGTCTCGCGCAATCCGCCGGCACCTCCGGTGTTCGACGACGAGCCGGAGACCGGCACCGACACGCGCGCGCACGTCGAGCCCGTGGTCGAGCCCGTGATCGAACCTCTGATCGAGCCCCTGATCGAACCCGTGATCGAGGCGCCGGATCGCACCGTGATCGCCCGCGCGCCGTCGGCCCCCGCGCCGTGGCGAGGGGGAGAGGACACGGCTGCTCCCGCACCGCCGGTGCGCAACACCGTCG
>LNFB01000250.1 GCA_001464385.1 Deltaproteobacteria bacterium Ga0077550
CGCGCCGCCCCCGGGATCGACGCTGGTCCCGGGCACGACGCCGCCGCCCGGTGGATTCGCCGACGAGGATCCCGGTGACGACGCGGCGACCATCGCGTTGCCGAGCCTCACCGACGCCGCGCGCATGGCCGAGACGCGCGGCCCCGCGTGGTCACCCCCGCCGACGCCCGCGGTCACGGGACAGACCGCGCCTCCGGGCGCGATGCAGGCGGCACCCGCCGCGCCCGAGCCGGCCCGCGCACCGACCCGCGGGCGCGCACGCAAGGACGTGCGCTCCGGCGGCGTCCGCCTGGTGATGCTGGGCTCGCGCGGCGAGTCCGTCGCGGAGCGCAGCATCGAGCCCGGCGGCTTCCTCGATCTCGGCCGCGAGGCCGGCCAGCCGTGGAGCGACGACACGTTCATCGAGCCGATGCACGCGCGCTTCATCGCCGTCGACGGCGGCGTGCGGGTCGAGGAGCTCGTGCCGACCGGCGCGGTGTTCCTGCGCATCCAGGGCCGACGTCCCCTCGGCGAGCACGATCAGGTGCGCGTCGGGCAGTCGTTGCTCACGTACCGCCGCCCCGAGGGCGACCCGAACGCCGGCCCGTGGGGCAGCGTCGTCATGCACACCGCACCCGACGGGGCGATGCAGGTCATCCCCCTCGGCAACTCCGGCGTGACCGTCGGCCGCGAGTTCGGCGAGATCACGCTGCCGGCGGACACCTTCGTGTCGAGCACGCACTGCCGCGTCGTCACCGATCCGACCGGCATCCACATCGAGGACCTCGAGAGCTCGAACGGCACCTACGTCCGAATGCGCAGCGGGGAGCCGCTCGAGATCGGACAGTGCGTCCTGGTCGGCCAGACCCAGTTCGTGGTCCGCAAGGGCTGACGACGAGCCAAAGGACGTCTCGTCCGCAGCTCAGGTCGACGGTGCGGCCTTCACGTCGAGGTGGAGGCCGCATTCCTTCTTCGCCTCGTCCTCCCACCACCACCGGCCCTCGCGCTCGTGCTGGCCCGGCAGCACCGAGCGGGTGCAGGGCTCGCAGCCGATGCTGACGAAGCCGCGGGCGTGCAGCGGGTTGAACGGGATCTCGGACGCGCGGATCTCGTCCCAGACGTCGGCGCCGCTGCGCTGCGCGAGCGGGTTCCACTTCACCAACGGCAGGCCATCCTTGCCGACGAAGCGATCGTCGAGCTCGACGACGTCGAGCGCGGCGCGACTGTAGGGGTTCTGATCGCGGCGGCGCCCGGTGATCCACGCCCGGAGCCCGACCAGCGCGCGGCGCAGCGGCTCGACCTTGCGGATCTCGCAGCACTCGCCGTGGCCGTCGCGGTAGAACGAGAACAGGCCCTTGTCGCGGACGAGCGCGGTGACGGCGACCGTGTCGGGGAAGGCGACCTCGATGCGCACGCCGAAGTGCTGCTCGACGGTGTCGATGAAGCGGTAGGTCTCGGGGTGGAGGCGGCCGGTGTCGAGCGTGAACACGCGGAAGCTCCGGCCGGTGCGCCTCGCGTACTCGAGCAGCACCACGTCCTCGGCACCGCTGAACGAGATCGCGACGTCGTCCCCGAACTGCTCGAGCGCGCGATCGAGGATCGCCGCGGGGCTCGCGTGGGCGAGCTCGGACTGCCAGGCGGTGACGTCGGCGGCCCGATCGGAGGCCTTGGCGCGGGGAGCGGGCTCGTTCACCGGCGCATCGTCGCGCAAAACCGCGGCCGACGACACACGCGCCACGCGACCCGGGTATCGTGCCGCAGACGGGAGCGAGCACGTGCGCATCATCGATCTCGAGGTCCTCGACGAGGAATTCCACGGCGGCGACGGTGGCTTTCTCCGCGTGCGTCGGCTGCGCCTGCGCAACCGTCGAGACGACGGCACGCACTCGGGCGAGTACGTCTGCGACTTCGTCGTGCGACCCAAGGGGCCCGACGCGGTCGTCGTCGTGCTGTGGCGTCGCGCGATCCAGGGCGTCGAGGTGCTGCTGCGCGCGGGCCTGCGCCCGGCGCTGTGGTTCGGCCGCGACGCTCACACGCTGCCGGTGCCCGACGACGCGCGCACGATGTGGATGACCGAGGTCGTCGCGGGCATCCTCGAGCACGACGATCGCGGCGAGGACGGCGTGCGTCGTCGCGCCGCGATCGAGGCGTGGGAGGAGGCGGGCTATCGCGTCGACGCGTCCGCCGTCCGCTTCCTCGGCGCCGGGACGTTCCCGACCCCCGGCTCGATGCCCGAGAAGTACTGGCTCGTGGCCGCCGAGATCGCGGCCGACGCCGAGCAGGCCGAGGCCGAGGGCGACGGCAGCCCCATGGAGCATGGCGCCGTCACGCGCTGGTCGCCGCTCGACGAGGCGATCGCGGCGTGCGTCGCCGGTCGGATCACCGACGCGAAGACCGAGCTCGCGCTGCGCCGCCTGCGGGACGAGGTGGGCGGCCTAGCAGGGCCGGGCAGCCGCGTGCTAGGTTCGTCGCGGTGAGACGGAACGCGCGTCACGGCTCGAGCCCCCGTCCCGCGCGGGTGTGCGCGGCGCTGCTGGCGATCGCCGCGTGCGGCTCGGGCCCGTCGAGCGCCTCGATCGGCCCGCAGGGCGGCATCATCTCGTCCGAAGACGACGGCCTGACGATCGTGATTTGGCCGGGCGCGCTCGGTCGCTTCGAGGACTTCGAGATCGTCCCCAGCCAGATGGCGCCCGAGTCCTTCGGCCAGGCGTACCGCGTGCGGCCGAACGTCGAGCTCGCCGTGGGGGCCGAGATCATCCTGCGCGGGGACCTGCCCAACCAGCTGTCCAAGACGCGCATCGGCTCGCTCGGCGCCGATGACGTCGCCTCGGGCGAGATCGAGTGGACGCACCTGCCGTACCTCAGCCAGTCGATCGACGAGAAGGCGAGCACGGTCCACAGCCACGATTCCCGCATCGCGCTCTACTACGCAATCCTCGACGACGGCGTGCCGGGCAGCGACGACTCGGCCGGCGACGAGTCCAGCAGTGACGATGGATCCACCGACCCGACCGATCCGACCGGCGTGCCCACGACGTCGTACGCCGCCGACATCGCGCCGCTGTGGGAGCCGACGTGCACGATGGCCAACTGCCACGGAACGCCGGCCTCGGGCGGGCTCACGCTCACCGGCGACAGCTACGCGGCGCTGGTCGACGCGGACGCGGCGATCAACGGCGCGTACACCCGCGTCATCCCCGGGGACGCCGACGGCAGCCTGCTCGTGCAGAAGCTCGAGGGCACCATGCCCGGCGACGCCGGCACGCCGATGCCGCCGGCCGGTGGATTCCCGGCCGCCTCGATCGCGCTGATCCGGACGTGGATCGGCGAGGGCTGCCCGCCGTAGGGCAGCCCCGCGCCGCTAACCGCTGATGGTGATGCCCTCGGCGCTGCACGACCAGGAGTAGTCGGTGCCGAGGATCTGCTCGCCCAGGACCTCGCACAGCTCATTCATGCTGGTCCCCGGCACGACGAGGATCGGGTCGTCGGCGGGATCCTGATCGCGGCTCGGGGCGCCGGCGAGGAGGAACTGCGGCGAGTTGAACAGCACGCCGGCGTACAGCCGTGCGGCGGCGGCGAGCTCGGCCGCGCCCAGGCCCGCGGTGGCGGTGTCGAGCGAGATCCCCATCACGCCGGCGATCGCGTCGGTCTCGCCCCCGGCCTCGATCGAGGTCTCGGTGATGATGCGATCCTTGAGCGCGGCCGCGACGTCGCGCACCGTCGCGCCGGACGTGCCGATCGCGACGTCGACGAGCTGCGTGATGTAGTCGGCGTCGGCGCATGCGCCCCCGAGCGGACCGGTGCAGTCGCCCCCGAACGGGATCGGCTGACCCGGTGCCGTCTCGAGCTCCCAGTGCAGCAGGCCGGTGAAGTCGACGCCGCTGTAGCCGCTCTCGCTGTCGTTGAGGAACACGCCGGTGTCCCGCAGGAAGTCGAGCATGCCCGGACCCTCGTCGCAGACGCCGGTGCCCGCGCCGCAGTTGACCCCCGGCACCTCGTCGGTGGCCTCGGACGGGCCGAACCGCTGCGGACGATCCCACCACATCGAGTACGACAGCGAGTCGAGCAGCACCATCGCCGAGTAGCGGTGCAGGGAGTCCCCGACGCCGTTGCCCCGCGCGCTCGGATCCGTCGACCCCTTGGTGAACGGATCGAAGATCGCCGGCATGTGGTACGGCGTCGTCGAACCGCACGCGTCGGGCGTGGCCTGGTTGAAGAACGGGACCGTGGTGGCCGCGGCCAGCAGGTTGCGCAGCGAGTAGCGGTTGTCCGCGAACGTCTGCGCGAGCGACTGCATGATGTCGCGCTGGGTCTCGTTGCGGGGGAAGTTGTTCGCGACCGTGAGCGGGAAGCCCATCGCCTCGCGCCACACCCGGTTGGCGATGTTGGCCGAGTACAGCCACGCGAAGCCGGCGTCGTTGTCCATGACCGTGCCGTCGTCGGCCATCGCGAGGCCGTCGTCGTACAGCGCCTGGAAGCCGGCGCGCATGTGGTCGTCGAGCTGCACGACGGTGGCGCCGACCGGGTACTGGACCATCATGAAGCCCGGCTCGGGCAGCAGGGTGTCCGCTTCGCCGGCGTCGAAGCGGAACGTGCCGCACGACTCGTCCATGCCCCACGCGAGGTCGTTGCCGTCCGGCGGCGGGTTCTCGTACTCGATCGGCTCGCCCGACGACGGGATCGGATCGCTCGGCGACAGCCACGGCGTCGACGAGAAGCCGAAGTGGCGGAACACCGCGTGGGCCCGCGGCGCGTTGGGCACCGCGGCGTCGGGGCCGTAGGTCGCCAGCTCGACGTTGCCCGGCAGCGGCCAGTGCCGATCGAAGTCCGGGTCGGGCGAGTCGGTGACCGACATCTCGGTGCGATGGCAGTCCATGCACTCGGTGAAGCGGCCCAGGTATGCCGACTCGAAGACCTTGCCGTAGTTGGCGACGTTGGCGGTCTCGAGCTCGGCGTGGGTGACGTTGCCGGCGAGCAGCGGCGCCGAGTGGCGCGCGTAGAGATCCGCGCGGTACGCCGGGGTGATGTCGTCGAGCAGCAGCGCGCTGTAGACCACGTCGCCGAGGCGGAAGTCGGCGTCGTACTGCGCCGAGGCCGGGTTGTCGCGGATGAACGTCGCGAGCTCGGGGCCGTTGGCCTCGTCGCCGAACTGGTCGTAGCAGAGCTCGTTGCGGCGGTCGGCGCTGACGTTGATGCGCAGCTGCTCGTAGATCCACTGCTTCCAGCGATCGAGGTACAGATCGCCGCTCGCGAGCCCGAACGCGACGACGCGGCGGCCGTCCACGTCCATCGCGTCGAGCTGCTCGACCATCTGCGCGAGCAGCCGCGCCTCGCGGATGCCCTCGGGACGCCGGCCCTGGATGAGCGGGATGACGCGCTTGGCCCACGCCTCGTGGCCCGCATCGCAGAGCTCGGCCTCTTCGCCGGGCGGGGGCGGCTCGCCGCCGTCCTCGCCGGAGGTCAGCCACTCGCCCGGCTCGGAGTCGCCGGCGCTGTCGCTGTCGAAGCCGGACGCCGACACCGACGGGCTGCCGCCGTTGTTGCATCCCGTGAGGCCGAGCGCCAGCGATGGCGCGACGGCGAGGCACAGGAGACGAAGGGAGTCTGATCTCGTGGTCATGTCGAGTGTCGTCCTTCCTTCAGCTGATCCCGAGGTAGGTGCCGCGGACGCGTTCGATCGCCGCGATCTCGTCGTCGACCCCGCCGCGGACGTCGCCGACGGCGAACGACTGCGACGAGAACGGGTAGATGCCCATCGCCTGCATCGTCATGATGCGGTTCTCGGCCGGGGTCACGTAGTCGACGGCGTAGCCGTCCTCGCTCATCTCGGGCTCGGAGCCCGGCAGGTAGCCGATGCGGCCGTAGCAGCCGGGGTCGCGCACGGGCCCGCCGATGAACAGCGTGATGTAGCCCCACGGCCAGTGGTTGGTGCCGGTCTGCCCGGCTTGCAGCTGCCGGTGCGGCGTGCGGCCGAACTCGGTGTTCAGCACGATCATCGTGGTGTCGAGGTTGATCTGCCCCGGGCCGTCGCCGATGATCTCCGCCAGCGCCGCCAGCGTGTGGGTGATGTTCTGCGACGCGAACGCGCTGTGGAACGTGTGGCTGTCGTGGCCACCGGTCGGCGTCGGGTTGATGCCCGTGTCGACCCAGAGCACGTAGCGGGCCTGGCTGTCCTCGCGCGTGAGGAGGTTGGCGGCGAGGCGGGCCTGCATGCGCGGCATGTCGAGGCCGGTGCCCGCAGCGCCGCCGCATTCGGGCGGCATCGGGGCGCCGATCGGGGCGAACTGCTCGTTGGTGAGGATGGCCTGCAGGTCGGGCGCGGAGCGCCGCGCGAAGTCGGCGAACTCGTAGTTGGCGCGCTCGGCCGAGCGGGTCGGTGAGCCGAGGCCGCCGACGCGGAAGCGGGCCTCGTACTGCTGGCGGTAGTAGGTGATCGCGCGGTCGAACGACGCCGGGTCGACCGGGCCCGTGCGCGCGAGCAGGGCGGTGAGCGGCGAGTTCGGGGCCACCACGACACCGAGCGGTCGCGCCGAGCCGGGGTGGAACCCGACCGCGGACGCGGCCTGGGTGTTGAACCCGACCGCGCCGGGGAACAGGATGTACGAGTACGGGGTCGTGCGCGCGCCGCCGCCGGCCTCCGGGTTCTCGCTGTAGTAGCGCTGGATCGCGGTGCCGATGCCGGCGAGGCGCGGCGCGCCGAGGCGATCGCCCGTGAAGCACAGCGGGTTGGCGCCCTCGTGCGCGACGTTGTCGTGGCGCTGCACGACCACGCGCATCCGCGACAGGATGTCGGGCCGGTTGCGGAACGGCACCGTCCACGGCCCGAGGAACAGCGGCACGCCGTCGCCGTCGCTGATCCCCGACTCGACCCACAGCGGCTCGCCGTCGTAGTTGCACGCGGCGAAGCGCTCGTCGCGGTTGAGCTGCGGCGGGTCGCCGAAGTCACCGGCCTCGGGCGAGAACTGGTGGACGTACCGCAGGTCGTCGTTCCAGTCGGGCACCGTGTAGAACGTGTCCCACGGGCTGAGCCCGCCGTTGATCTGGACCTCGAGCACGTTGCTCGCGATCCGATCGTCGGGCAGCCGCAGATCGAGGCGGTCGCTGGGCCACGCGCCCCAGCCGGCCGCCCGCGCCCCGCGGGGAAACTTCAAGATCCCGAAGACGCCCGCGGCCGCCGCGGCGCTCGCCGTGCCTGCTGTTCGGAGGAAGCTTCTGCGTTTCATGGTTTCTTGGCCTCTCGCGACTCACATCGCGGCCGCGGCGATGAGGTCGAAGTAACCCCGTCGCTCGTACCGCGTGACGACCTTGACGCCGCCTTCGGCGAAGGGAATGCGCTCGATCCGCTCGCGCGCGACCGAGATCGTGATCGGGCCGGGCTCGAGCAGGGCGAGCGCGTCGGCCGGGATGTCGTAGCGACCGTCGTCCTCGGCGCGGATCGTGAACATGCGGTTCAGATCGTCCCAGACGCGGATGATCATGCGGTCGCGCGAGCCGCCCTGGCCGTCCCACTCGACCTGCAGGTCGTCGCCCTGCGGGATCTCGGCGTTGTAGGACTCGAACGCCGGCTCGGAGATCGCGAACTCGACGGGCGCCTCGACCGGCCCGAGCAGCACCTGGGTCGGGAACAGCTCGCCGCCGTACATCACCAGGTCGTAGTCGGCGCCGGGGATCCAGTCGGTGGGCTGCGCGATGCACTCCTCGACGGTGCTCGCGTTCGTGGAGGCGTAGACGGGGTAGAGGTCGAGCGCGTTGCCGACGTGCAGCAGGCACGCGAGCACCTCGGCGTCGCCGGACGCGAGCTTGAACGCGGTGCCGGCCTCGCTCCACTCGTCGCGGTCGCCCCAGTCGAAGCCCGCGGGGATGTCGTTCTGCTCGAGGACGTCGTCGTCCTCGGGCGGCAGCGGGAACGCGGTCTGCAGCGCGAACACCGAGTAGAAGTCGTCGATCTCCTCGACGCGCGCCTCGTCGGTGTGCCACGCCCCCGCGATGCCGATGTTGTCGCGGCCCGTGAGCGCGTCGGCGGGGTAGAACGAGAACGTCAGGATCCCGCGGAGCTCACCGTCGCCCCAGCTCTCGACGCCGTCGTCGGGCCCGCCGTCGTCGTGGAGCGCCTCGCTGAGGAAGCCCGACTCATCGGACTCGCCGAGGCCCGGCTCGTCGGAGGCACAGCCGGCCGCGCCGAGCAGGGCGAAGGCAGTCGTCGCGAGGATGGCTTCGGGCGTTCGCACGGGAGGCTTACCTGGTCGCACACCGAGGAAAACAGCATCCCGGGCGCCGTGCAAGCCTTTGGCCCGTGAATCGGGGGTAAGCCGATGCGCAGCGAATGCGTCACCGGCGGCGGTCCTGGCGGCGCTGGCGCCCCGCGGTCGGGACCGCGCGGCCAAGGGGCGTGGCGCGTCTACAGCTGCGTGAGCACACCCGCGACGAACAGCTCGTCGTAGTACGCCCCGCCCGCCGTCCACCACTGCGCCCCCGTGTCGTCGACGTCCAGCCGCCACAGCAGCGCGGCCGTGCTCATGCCGTAGATCGCGGCTTGGATCGCCTCGGGGGTGTTCACGTCGTTGGCCGCCGAGCACAGGCCGCAGAGCCCATCGCCGGGGTTCTGGAAGTCGCAGTGATCGGCGTCGACGAGCCGTACGGTGTTGCTGCCGTCGATCGCCGCGAACACGGGCACGCCGTTGCTCGAGCTGTTGCACATCGCCGTCTCCGACGTGATGTCGTGGGCCGGCGCCGTGACGCCGGGCGCTGCGTCGGCGCCGAGGCCCCCCGCGTCGACCATGTCGAGGCCGAGCAGCACGGGCGTGTCGGGGCGCGCCGCCGCGGCGATGACCGCCGCGAGGCCGCCGGCGGAGTAGCCGGCGAGCGCGACCGGGCCGACGTCGAGGTGCTCGGCGAGCAGCGCCAGGTCGGCGCCGTTCTGCGCGTGATCGGCGTCGATGATCGTCGCGTGACAGAGGTTCGGCGTGACGACCCGCAGGCCCCAGCTCGCCCAGTGCTCGGCCCAGCCGACCATCGAGCCGCGGTTGCCTTGGAATCCGTGGGCGAGGATGACGGTCGGCGCGTCGGGGACGTCGGTGGGCGAGAAGACGTCGTACTGCATGTTGCAGCCGCCGCCGACCTGCACGCTGCCCGGCTCGGTCTCGACGCCGTGCGGGCCGGGCTCGCGCAGATCGGGGCCCGGCTCGCCGAGCCCGGTGGTGCCGTCGCTGCTCGCGTCGGTGGTCGGACTGCCCGACGCGGTGCTCGGATCCCCCGACGACGAGTCCGCCGGCGACGAGCTCGCGGTGGTCGGATCGCCCGGCGTGGTCGACGGCCCCGCCGAGGTGTCCTGCGGCGCGGTGGAGCCGGTGCCCATCGAGGTGGTGGTCCCGGCGGCGGTGTCACCGTCGCCGTCGCTCGCGGTGCAGGCGAGCAGGCAGCCGAGGAACGAGAGGGTGGTGGTGCGAAGCCAAGTCGTGCGGGTCGTCATGGGTCGTCCGGGTCAGTCGATGGGGGCAGGGGTCGGCTCTTCGACCAGGGATCGGAGCGTTGGCAGCAGGAGCTTGCGGCGCAGGAGCACGACGAGGCGCTCGCTCAGCGTGGTCGCGACCTCGCTGAGCTTCGCGAGATCGTTGCCGGCGACGGGCAGCACGCCGGCGCGGAACATCTGCAGCTCGACGCGCACGAGGTTGCCGAGGGCCTCGACGTAGGCGCGGAGGATCTCCGGCGGCAACATCTTGGCCGACAGGCCGGCGCGGCGCGCCTGGCCGAGCAGGCGCAGCAGCGTGACGTCGTCGCCGACGTAGCGCTCGGTGCCGCCGCTCAGATCCGGCGCGATGATGCCGAGCGCGCGGAACAACGCGAGCTCCTCGTCGAGGACGCCGGCCTCCGCGAGCTGCTTGCGCGACAGGCACTCGCGCGGCGCGAGCTCGCCGAGCACGCGGGCGATCGTCGCCTCGATCGCGACGTCGCCGGGCATCACCTCGTTCTCGGCGCGATCCAGCACCTGGCGGATCACGTGCAGCGGCAGGTGCAGCGTCGTCTGCAGCCGCTTGATCGCCTTCACCCGGGGGATCAGCGCGGCGTCGTAGTACGCCATGTTCTTGCTCGTGCGCACCGGCTCGGGGAGCAGGCGCTCGCGCAGGTAGTGCTTGATCGTCGGGATCGGCACCCCGCTGCGCACGGCGAACACCGACATCTTGAGCATCTCGGGCGCGGGTTCGTTCATGAGTGGGAAGTCCGACTTCTCACTTCGCATGGACGGAGCACGGCGTCCACCGCCCGGGACCGAACGACGTTCGGCCGGGGATGCGGGCGGCGCAGGCGGGGCGGGCTAGGAGGTGGCCGCGCGGGACATCGCCCCGGTCACCCGGGGGTCGTCGATGATCGTGGTCTCTTCGCGGTACGGCACGAAGCCGGCGTGCTGGTAGGCCAGCAGCGCCCGCGGATGATCGAGATCGCAGGTGTGCACCCAGACGCGGCGCGGCTCGGGATCGATCGACCACGCCCGCTCGACCGCGGCGTCGATCAGGTACAGGCCGAGGCCCTGGCCGATGAACTCGGGGACGAGCCCGCAGTACGTCAGCTCGATCTCCTCGACGTTGCGCGCGTCGAGCTCGACGAAGCCCGCGGGGCAGCCGTCGACGTACAGCACGCGGACCTCGACGCGGGGATCGTGGATGATCGCGGCCAGCGTCGCGTCGTCGAGGACGCGGCGCTCGTACCAGAGCCACGGCGCGCCGACGGTCTCGTAGAGGTAGCGGTAGAAGTGCACCGGCGGCAGCTCGGCGCGCAGTAGAGCGATCGGGCGATCGGTCGCGGGGGCGGTCCGCAGCTTCCGGGGCCGCTGGGTCATCTCGAGATAGGTGGTGACGACCTCGAGTTGTCCGGTGGGCGCGACCATGTCGGCGGCACTCTAGTGTCGGCGGTCGTCGGCGGGCAAGGGGCGACGCGCCGAGCCGCGCCGGCCCCGGGGCGGCCCGGTCGCTGCTAGGATCACCGCGGCATGGCCCGTTCTCGTCGGTCGTGGGCGTGGGTCCTGTCGATGGGTCTGGCGGCCTGCGGCCGCGGTGCGCCGGCCGTGGCCGAGTCCGATGCCCCGGCCACCACCGCGCCCCCGGTCGTCGTCGCCCCGGATCCCACGCCTGCGCCGGCGACCGCACCGGTCGCGGCCCCGCCCTGGGTGCTCGTGCGCGAGCCGGGCGTGCTCGCGGCGATGCAGGCCGACGGGCTCGACCTCGGCCAGGTCGGCTTCGGTCGCCCGGCGGCGGACAACGCCGCGCTGGCGCGCGATCCCTACTACGCCTCGATGATCGCCGTGCTGCGGCGCGATCTCGAGGCGATCGCCGGCCGCGACCGCCACGCGGGGGTCGGCCTGCGCCACCTGCATCGGCTCTTCGACGCGCGGTGGCTCGCCTCGGACCGCGCGTGGTTCGAGCTGGTAGGCGTGGTCAACCGCCTCGATCGTCAGGTGTTCGCGCCCGATCGCTGCGGCGAGACGCGGCTGGTGTACCGGCTCGCGCACCGGGCCCCCGCAGGCGCGCGCTCGAGCGGGGCGATGGTCACCTCGCGGCTACCGATGACGGTCAACGTCGTGTTCTGGCAGCCCGACGACGGGGCGGGCTGTCGCACGCGCGCCGCGTCGTGGCGCCAGGCCGACGCCGGCGCGCTGCGGGCCGGGCCGCTGTCGCGCGAGCAGCTCACGCTCGCGAACCTGAAGTCGATCGAGATCGACGTGCAGACCGAGCGCTGGCCGTCGACGATCCGCCCCGATCTCGCCGGTCACGCCGGCTACGTGCTGCGGGTCTTCGGCCGCGACGCGGCGGCCGGCCGGATGATCCCGCAGCCGCTCGAGAACACGCCCGACGTCGCGCGACTCGAGCGCGACGCGACGGCCCGCGCCGCGCTGCTCGGGTGGCTGCGCGAGCCCGCCACGCTCGACGCCATCGATCGCGGCGTCGTCGTCGCGCCGACCGAGCACCTCGCCACCGCGGTGACCTCCGTGACGCCCCGGGGCCTCGCGCGCCTGGCGAACCGACCGTGGTCGTCGCTCTTCGACGAAGCCGAGCTCGCGGGGCTCGAGCTCTCGGGCCACGCGACCATCGCGAGCCCGGCGGCGCTGCTGCGTCGCCTGGACATGCTGGCGTGCAACGGCTGCCACCAGAGCCGCAGCATCGCCGGGTTCCACCTGCTCGGGGACGAGCCTGCGGACGCCGACCGCGTCGACGCGCTCGGCATCGGCAGCTCGCCGCACCTCGAGGCCGAGCTCGATCGACGCTCGCGGTACGTCGCTGCGATCGCCGATGGCACCGCGGTCGAGCCGCGTCGCATGCCCGCCGACGTCGAGGGCGCCGAGCTCCCCGCGCACGGCAGCTACGGCGGACACTGCGGCCTGGGCGATCCGGGCCTCGCGTGGATGGGCTGCCGCGCGCCGCTGTCGTGCACGCGCATCGACGACGCGGAGGTCGGCGTGTGCCTGCCGTCGTCGCCCGGCGCCGGCTCGCCGTGCGAGATCGGGCTGGTCAGCACCCGCACCGACGCGCGCAAGGATCGGGTACGCGCGCCCGAGGCCGTGGCCTGCAGCGACGTGGGCGTGTGCGACGACAACCGCGTCGGCTTCCCCGGGGGCATGTGCGTGACGCCGTGCGAGGCGCTCGGCGCCGAGGAGGCCTGCGGCGCGATCCCCCAGCTCGTCGCGTTCAACGACTGCCTGTCGACCGGGCGTGCCTTCGCCGACTGCGTGCGCACCAGTGCCCGCCCCGCGGGCATGCGCGCGTGCGACGAGACGAGGGCGTGCCGCGACGACTACATCTGCGCGCGCGCCGGTGCGGGCGAGAGCGTCTGCCTGCCGCCGTACTTCCTCTACCAGCTCCGCGTCGACGGCCATCCGCCCTGACGCGGGCTCCCGCCGCGGCGACGTTGCCAACCTCGGCGCGCTCCCCCAAGATGCGCGGGTGGACCGGCAGCCACCACGCACCACGAGCAACGCGATCGATCTGTACATCCGCACGTACTACTCGTTGCTGCGCAGCAGCGGCGATGTGCGGGTGCGGGCGTTCGAGGAGCCCCACGCGTACTCGGACTCGAGCCTGCACTCGGGGGCCCGCGACGCTCGCCCGGACCTCGCGGCGTTCGCCTACGCCGCGGCCCGCCTGCCCGCGTGCATGCCCAGCGTGCGCCGCCTCGTCGCCGGGCAATCCAACGAGCAGTTCGAGGCCCAGGGCTTCGCCGTCACCGCCTGGGAGCGCATCGGCACCCGCGGCCGGCGTCGTCCGCAGCGGTTCGACGGCGTCGATACGCTGGCCGTGTACGTCACCAGCGCGTCGGACATCGACGATCTGGTGCCGATCGTCACCGCCTGGCAGATCGAGTGGAACAAGATGCACGGGCTGCTCGCGCGCACCGGCGTCGCGGCGCTGCTCGAGCTCGACGCGGGCACGCCGGACGAGCGCGACGAGCGGCTCGCCGCTGCCCTCGACCTCGACGTCGGCGATCTCGCCATGCTCCACGCGGCGTTCGGCGACGACGACGGCGCTGGCATCCGCGCGCTCGCGGCTCACCCCTGCGACATGACGGTCCGCCTGCTCGCGGGCTCGCTGCTCGAGTACCGCCGCGCGTCGCAGCGGTGGTGGTCGGCGATCGAGCCCGCGTACCTGCGCGGCGCCTCGCGCTCGCCCGCGGACTCGAGTGCGGGCGCGACGTGGCCGCGGCCGGTCTACTTCGTGTCGTCCAACACCCACGCCCTGCCCAACCTCATCGGCGGCTACGCCCGGGCCCACCGCGAGGCGATCTTCGAGCTGGTCCGCGCGCGCGATCCCGAGGGCCTGGGTCAGGCGATCGAGGGCGCGCGCGCGGCCGGCGACGAGGGCCAGCTCGCCAACCTCTCGTACTACCTGCTGCGCCAGTACCTGCGCGCCGATCCGACCGGCGGTCGCGTCGCGGCGGTGCAGGCCTTCGACGGCCAGAGCGGCCTGGCCACCCTCGACAGCCCCGGTCACCTCGACGTCGGCGCGCAGCTCGTCGAGCTCGCGCGGGTCCAGCCCGATCAGCTCGATCCCCGCGTGCGGGTGCCCGGCATCGAGCGCCTCGCCCGCTCGGAGGCGGTCATCCTCAACATCGACTACCCGCTGGGGATGGCGGCGTACCACCACCTGACGCGGCTGGCCCAGGGCATCGGTGAGATCCGCGGCATCTACCTGATGGGCAAGGCGGCGACGCTCAACGGCCGGGTCGGCGACATCATGCTCGCGACCGCGGCCTACGACGAGCACTCGCAGAACACCTACCTGTTCCGCAACTGCTTCTCGGCCGCCGATGTCGCCCCGTGGGCGCAATCGACGGTCCTCGACAACCAAAAGGCGCTCACGGTGCGCGGCTCGTTCCTGCAGAACCGCGAGTACATGCAGGTCTTCTATCGCGAGGGCTACACCGTGCTCGAGATGGAGACCGGGCCGTACCTCTCGGCGATCTACGAGCTGGTCTACCCCAAGCGCCACCCCACCGACGAGATCGTCCACCTGTCGAACCTGCTGCCGTTCGACCTCGGCGTGCTGCACTACGCCTCGGACACCCCGTACTCGCGGCGCCAGACCCTGCTGTCGAAGAGCCTGTCGTACTTCGGGATGGACAGCACCTACGGCTGCGCGATCGCGACCCTGCGGCGGATCTTCTCCGCGGAGGTCGAGCGGGTGCGCCAGCTCGAATCGGCGTAGGCCGGCTTGGAATTCCCGACCGCGGGGGCGTCACATCGGGGGCGGCGCGGCGTCTGTCTCCTCGAACTGCCGCCCGCGAGGACCCCCGATGTCGATGTTCGCCTGGCTCCCCTGGTACGCGCTCCCGATGATGGTGCTCGGCGTCGGCTTGCCGCTCTTCTTCGTCGGCAAGCTGCTGCGCGGGTCGATGGAGCGCCGACGGATCCTCGCCAGCGGCACCGCGGCGCAGGCGACCATCACGCGCATCTGGGAGACCGGCGTGCAGGTCAACCACCAGCCCCAGGTCGGCTTCGCGCTGCAGGTGTGGCCGCCCGGCGGCGCGCCGTACATGGCCGAGGCGACGCTCGTCGTGTCGCCGCTGGCGATCCCGCGGATCCAGCCCGGCGCGGTGGTGGCGGTGAAGATCGACCGCGCCGACCCCCGCAAGGTCGCCATCGACATGTAGCCGTGCGCCCCGTCGCGGGGGCGTCCGCTACTCGAGGTTGTGGAAGACCTGCTGGACGTCGTCGTCCTCTTCGAGCTTGTCGATCAGCTCGAGCACCGCGTTGCTCTCGGCCTCCTCGAGCTCGGTCGTCGTCTTGGGCACCCACTCGAAGCCCGACGACACCACGGCGATCTTCTTGGCCTCGAGGCCGGCCTGGAGGTTGCCGAAGTTCTCGCGGGTGCAACGCAGGACCAGCTGGGGCTTGCCGTCGTCGCTCATGCCGTCGACCAGGGCCTCGAGGCTGTGGTCGATGAGCTCCATCTCGAGCTCGTCGCGATCGTGGCCCTCGGCGTCGAGCCGGAACGTGGCGAACTGATCGAACATGAACGACACGCTGCCGGTGTTGCCGAGGTTGCCGTTGCCCTTCTTGAAGGTGAAGCGCAGGTTGGCGACGGTGCGGGTCGGGTTGTCGGTCGCGGTCGCGACCAGCAGCGCGATGCCGTGTGGGCCGTAGCCCTCGTACAGCACCTCTTGGTAGCCGGCGGTGTCGCCGAGGCCCATCGCCTTGTCGATCGCGTTCTGGATCCGATCCTTGGGCATGTTCGCCGCGCGGGCGTTCTGGATCGCCCGGCGCAGCGACGCGTTGGCGTCGGGGTCGGGGCCGGCGGCCTTGACCGCCATGCTGATCTGGCGGCCGGCTCGGGTGAACGCCTTCGCGTCGCGGTCGCCCCGCTTGAGGATCTGCAACCTTCGGTTCTCGAACGTGCGGCCCATGGCGAGCCCTTCTACACAACCCGCCGCGCGGTGAGAAGCCCGAGGGCCGAGGGTGGCCTGGGCCCGCGTCGCGGGGGAATGCGCGTGATCGCGGGCGGGTTGGGCGCGCCGTGATCCGACCGACGGGCATGGTCCCAGCGTGTGTGGTGGTGCTCGGCCTCGTGGGGTGCCAGTGGCAGCTGCAGCCCAGCTGCTCGGTGGAGCACGTCGGGCCCGAGATCGCCGACGCCCCCGGCGAACGTCGGCCCGCGGCGACGCCCGAGCCGGCGATGTGCCCGGGCCCCGCGCGCACCGGCGACAGCCCGTGCTTCTTCCACGACTGCAGCGCGGGGATGTACTGCGACGATCTCGACACCCCCGACTGTCGACCCGGCTGCGCGAGCGACGAGGACTGCGGCCCGCGCGACACGTGTGTGCGCAGCGGCGGCGGTGCCGTCGGTCGCTGCGAACCGTGCGCCCAGCACACCGCCCACGCGCCGCCGCCGGGCTGCGTGGTGCCCTCGCGGACCGGCCGCTCGCGCTGCACCGGCTCGGACTGCGGCGCCGGCCAGTACTGCGACGACGCGGCCAACTGGAGCTGCGTGCCCGGCTGTGCGAGCGACGAGAACTGCGGGCCGTCGGAGTTCTGCGAGCGCTCCGCGGGCGCGAGCGTCGGTGCGTGCCGCTCCTGCTTCTTCTAATCCGGACGGGCTATGCTCGGCGAATGTCCGCCGTCGCGCACGCCGTGCTGTCGCTGCTCGTCGGCGCGGCGACGCTCGATGTGCCCGCCCCCGTCGTGCCTGTGCCGCGGCCCGCGCCCGCGCCGCGGCCGATGCCGGAGCGCCCGACACCGCGGCCGGCCGCCCGACCCATCGCGGTGGCGGCCGTCGGCTTCGGTGCGCTCGCGGTCGCCTGCGGCGCGTCGATCACCGCGATCGGCGTGCACTCGCGCCTCATCGCCGGCGACGGTCGAACCGAGGGGGAGGTCCATGCCCGCGACACCGGGGGGCGGAGACTGCTCGCGGTCGGGATCCCTGTCACGGTCGCCGGCCTCGGGCTGCTCGCGGGCGGCATCGTGTGGGTGGTCCGCAGCCGGCGCGCCGCCCTCCCGGCGCGATGACCCCGCGCGCGCTCACACGGCGAGGAGTCGGCCGAGCGCGGTGTCGTGATCGACGGACTCGCGCTCGCCCATCTCGATCGTCGCGTCGAGGAGATCGGGCCGCGTGTAGTCCCAGCGCTCGATCGGCACCGCGCGGCTGGGCGCGACGTAGAGCCGCGTGCCCGCGTCGCCGCCGGTGCCGAGCGCGTCGCGGGGGTAGGGCCGCGTCAGCACCACGAGGTTGCGCAGGATCCCCGGCACCTGCTCGGCGGCGAAGGCCGGGACGTTGTCGATCATGCCGCCGTCGAGCAGCGCCTCGCCACGGAAGCTGCCGATCGGGGTGAACGGTGGCGTCGACGACGACGCGATCACGAGGTCCGCGAGCTCCTCGGCGCTGGTGCACGTGCGCGCGTCGAACAGCCGCGGCACGAACCCGATGCGGCGCCCGTACGTCGGGTGGACCATCGCCGGGTGCAGCCGCTTCTCGACGTTGTACACCGCCAGGCCGATCGCGGCGCCGAGCGGCGCGGGCACGACGCGTGGGAACGCGGCCGCGAGCACGAGCACCGGGAACGGGGCGGCCTGCACCCGCTCGAGCCCGCCCTCCGCGGCGGCGCACAGCAGCGTGTCGCGGTAGATCGCGCCGTGCGGCGCAGGCGACTGACCCCGCAGCACCCGCGACCACTCGAAGTTGCGCGTCATGCCGCCGCGACGCGCCCGCCAGAACGCGCGGGTCGGGACCTCGCGTCCGGTGAGCCACACGATCGCGACCGCGGCCCCGGCACTGCAGCCCGCGAGGGCCCCCAGCCGCGGCCGCAGGCGGTCACCCCAGCGGTGGAGCACGCCCAGGCCGAAGAAGGCCCGGTTGCCGCCGCCGGCGAGGGTGAGCCCGATGTTGCGCCGGCCGCCGGTCACGCGTCCGCGGTGTAGCAGGCGGCCTGCGCCCTGGCGAACAACCGGCGGTTCCGCGCCTGGTTCGGCGGCGGGGCGAGAGCGCGATGCGGGTCTGCGTCGAGCTCGGCTCATTCGGCGGCGGGGCGCAGCTCGATGCGGACATCCGTACAGTCCTCGACCGCGGCGCCGTCGCGGGTCGCGGGCTCGAAGCGCCAGGCGCCCACGGTCTCGAGGGCGAGCGCGTCGAACTCGGGCTCGAGCGGTTCGACGACGCGCAGGCCCTGGGGCTTGCCGTCGGTGTCGATGCAGTACGCGATCTTCACCGCGCCCTGCTTGCCGTCCTTCGCGGCCTGGGTCTCGGCGACGCGCTCGGGGTCCGGCATCGCGTTGCCGAGCGGCGTCGCGGGCGACAGCGTGGGCGCTGGGGGCTTGCATGCTGCGGCGAGGAGCAGGACGAGCAGGATCCTCGGGCGACGGGGGCGGTGCACGCCCGGAGCATCGCACGGGCCTGCGCGGCGGACTACGGTGTGCGCGCGGCGGCCGGGCGCGGGGCCATGATCGCGGCGCGGGCGGCTGCGCCCGGCGAGCTCGGGTCGATCGCGATCGCGTCACCGCGGTGGGCGAGCCCGAGCCGCCCGTAGATCGCGGTGATGTCGGCGAACTCGCGTGAGGCGAGGTGTCGCCGCGCCGTGGAGGTGAACAGCGGCTGGCCGTACCAACGGTCGAGGATCTCGAGGAGCACCTGCGCGTCGTACTGGAAGGTGGCGTCACCGCAGCACGCCCGCAGATGCTTCATCGCGTCGTCGAGGCCGAGCTTGCCGCCGCTGTCGAGCCGCAGCTGCACGTCGAGGTCGAAGGCGATCGCGGCCCCGCCCCAGTACACCCGCTGGTAGGCGAACGTCCCGTGCATGTCGTCGCTGGTCTGCTGCAGCGTGAGCCCGCGGCCGCCGCTGCGCCCGCGCTCGAACGCGTCCCATAGCTCGAGCCAGCCGGTGGCCTCGTCGCGGTGGCCCTGCCGCGTGCGCATCACCTCGGTGTAGTACGAGACGAAGCCCTCGGACATCCACGCGTCCTTCACGAACGGCATGCCGTGGTGGAGGAACTCGTGCACGGTCGTCCAACCGCCGGGCAGCCGATCGGCGGTCGCGTCGTCGTCGAGCAGGAGGTACACGCCTGCGCCGCCGCCCCGCGCGGCGGCGCCGAAATAAGTCGCGCCGTCGCCCTCGTCGACGGGCACGACGACGACCTGCAGCTGATCGCGGGGGTAGCGGCCGTACAGCATCGCGGCGCCGTCGGCCGCGTCGGTGATCCACCGCCGCACGCCCGCCGCGTCGCAGGCGATCGGCTGGTCGAGCCGAACGATCTCGATCTGCGCGCCCTGGTGCTCGAAGCGATCGATGTCGAGGCGGCCGAAGGCGTTGTAGCCGAGCCACCGCGCGACGGTGACGTCGAGGGCGTAGGTCGCCTCGGCGCCATCCCGCGTGCCGCGGACGAGCGGCCACGGGACCGAGGCGCGCACGCCAGGCGGCGTGCGCAGGGTCAGCTCGGGTCGCGCGCCCTTGGGCGCGTCGGTGGGCCACAGCAACCACCTCGACTGGCGCACGAGCACGCTGTCGCCGATGCGGGACAGCGCGCGACCGCCGTTGCGCGCCGCGCCTTCACCGAGGTCGACCCGCCAGCGCACGCACTCGCCGGGCCGCAGGGCCGCGAGCGAGACCAGACCAGCGTCGCTCGAGAGCGCAGTCGAACCCCCGTCGATCGTCAAGTCCTCGATGTGCTCGAGGGCCTCGCCGACGATCGGGCGCAGCGCCGTCGGCGTCGCGCCGTCGAAGCACATGCGGACCGAGATGGACCCGGCCGCCTCGCCGAGCTCTGCGTCGTAGCGCCACGTCATCGGGCGCGCGTCGGGCATGCGCGCATGGGCGCCGTCCGTCGGCCGACACCCGGCCAGGCCCAGCGCCAGGCAAACCCCGCGGAACCGCGTTCGGGCCCGGTCACGGTGCGAGGCGCGGCTCGCATGCGGTTCGCTCGGATTCACGCGGCTCGCCCGACGACAGGGTGACGCGTCGCGTCGCGGATGACCAGCGGTCATCGACGCCGCGCGGCTCGGCGCGCGAGGACTTCGAAATACCTGCGCGGACGCTCCGGTACCGCCACCGCACCTGTGGCGAAGCGACGTCTTCCCCTCGACGTCGCCCGCCGGAGTGTGGCAGCCTCCGATCCCCGGTTGCGCGTGGCGCCCCGGGTTCGAGCGCCCCGTGGCGCGTCGCGGGCAGGGCCCGCGTCCAGGCGAACGGTGGATTCGAGACGGCAATGCACGAGGTCCTGGTCGAGAGTCTGAGCTTCCCCACCGTGGTGTTCACGGTGCTGCTCGGCGTCGCAGCGGTGTATTGGCTCTTGGTCATCCTCGGCGCGTTGGGCCTGGACATGCTCGACGCCGACCACGGCCACGGCGAGCCCGGCCACGTCCACGTCGGGACCGGCGACGCAGGGCACGGCGATCTGGGCGACGGCGACCTCGGCGACGGCAGCCACACCGGCCACGACGCGGGCATCTTCGCGACGCTGCTCGGCACGCTCAAGCTCAACGCGGTGCCGACGACCATCGTCGTCTCGTTCATCGTCTTCTGGGGCTGGCTCGTCACCCACTTCACCAGCCACTTCGTGGCCGAGTCGCACAGCAGCTGGATCACCGAGTTCCTGCTGCTCGTGGTGGCGTTCGTGATCGCGGTGCTGCTCACCTCGATCGCGATCCGCCCGATCGCCCCGCTGTTCCGCACCAACCCCGCGGCGCGCCGCAGCGCGCTCATCGGCAAGGTCGTGACCGTCGACACCAGCCGGGTCGACGATGCGTTCGGCATGGCCCGGGCCGAGGACGGCGGCGCCGGCCTCATCGTCCAGGTCCGCTGCACCGCCGGCAATTCCCTCGGCCGTGGACACCGCGCGCTCGTCGTCTCGTTCGACGAGGCCCGCGAGGTCTACGAGGTCACCCCGCTCGGAGACATCCTGCCCAACGACGCGCCGGACTCGTCCGGCGGTCCCCGTTAGTCCCAGTCGTTTCGCCGCTGCAAGGTCGCAAGATGCCAGATTTCACGCTCGTCACCGTACTCGTCGCCATCGCGGTCGGGGTCCTGTTCCTGCTGGGCCTCATCGCGATGATCGCGAAGTTCTACCGGCAGGTCGATCAGGGCAAGGCGCTGATCGTCAACACGATGGGGAAGGAGCCGGTCGTGACCTTCACCGGTCGCACCGTCGTCCCGGTCATCCACCGCGCCGAGGTCATGGACATCTCGATCAAGACCATCGAGATCGCCCGCCACGGCAAGGACGGCCTCATCTGCGCCGACAACATCCGCGCCGACATCAAGGTCACGTTCTTCGTACGGGTCAACAAGACCGTCGAGGACGTACTCAAGGTGGCGCAGGCCATCGGCTGCGTCCGCGCCAGCGATCCCGAGACGCTCGAGAACCTGTTCTCGGCCAAGTTCTCCGAGGCGCTGAAGACCGTCGGCAAGCGGCTCGACTTCGAGGAGCTGTACACCAAGCGCCACGAGTTCAAGGAGCAGATCCTCCAGGTCATCGGCCAGGATCTCGACGGCTACGTGCTCGCCGACTGCGCCATCGACTACCTCGAGCAGACGCCGCTCTCGAGCCTCGACCCGCACAACATCCTCGACGCCCGCGGTATCCGCAAGATCACGGAGATCACCGCCGGCCAGAACGTCGCGACCAACGACCTGCGCCGCGAAGAGGAGAAGGCGATCAAGAAGAAGAACACCGAGACGCTCGAGGCGACGATGGAGCTCGACCGCCAGCAGGCCGACGCGTCGTACAAGCAGCAGCGCGAGATCGCCAGCGTCAAGGCCCGCGAGGAGGCCGAGGCCTCGCGCATCATCTCCGAGGAGCGCAAGAAGTCCGAGCTCGCGCGCATCAAGGTCGACGAGGAACTCGCGGTCACCGAGGAGAACAAGCGCCGGCAGATCGAGGTCGCGGTGAAGAACCGCGAGCGCGTGGTGCTGGTCGAGCAGGAACGGGTGGTCAAGGACCAGCAGCTCGAGGCCATCGGCCGCGAGCGCGAGACCGAGCTCAAGCGGATCGAGAAGGAGAAGGCGCTCGAGGTCCAGAAGAAGGAGATCGCCGACGTCATCCGCGGGCGCATCGCCGTCGACAAGACCGTCGCCGAGGAGGAGGAGCGCATCAAGGATCTGCGGGTCATCGCCGCGGCGAAGCGGGCCAAGGACGCCAAGATCATCGACGCCGAGGCGGCCGCCGAGCAGGAGCTCGTCAAGCAGATCAAGGCCGCGCAGGCCGGCGAGGAATCCGCGCGGTTCGAGGCCAAGCAGCGCCTGGTGCTGGCCGACGCCGACCTCGAGGCGGCGGATCGCACCGCCCGCGCCAAGATGCGCACCGCCGAGGGCACGCAGGCCGAGGCAGCCGCGGTCGGCCTCGCCGAGGTGAAGGTCAAGGAGGCCGACGCGGCCGCGGTCGAGAAGCTCGGCGGCGCCGAGGCCCGCGTGCTCCTGCAGAAGATGGAGGCCGAGGCCCGCGGTCGCGAGAGCCAGGGGCTCGCGGACGTCAAGATCAAGGAGGCGATGGCCGCCGCGACCGAGCGCACCGGCCACGCCGACGCCACCGCGCGGCGCGAGATGCTGCTGGCCGAGGCCGCAGGCAAGGAGGCCGACGCGTCGGCCACCGAGAAGATGGCCGTGGCCAAGGCCGCGGAGGTCCGCGAGCTGCTGCTCGGCGAGGCCACCGGTCTCGCGCAGAAGGCCGAGGCGATGAAGCAGCTCGACGACGCCACGCGGACCCACGAGGAGTTCCGCCTGCGCCTCGACCGGCACATGCAGATCGCGCTGGCCCAGATCGCCGCGCGCAAGGACATCGCCCACGCGCAGGCCGAGGTCATGGCCCAGGCCATGTCGCAGGCGAAGATCAACATCGTCGGCGGCGACGGCCAGTTCTTCGAGCGCTTCGTCCACGCGGTGTCGCTCGGCCAGGCCCTCGACGGCGTGGTCGGCAACAGCGAGACCGCGCAGAAGCTGGTCGGCGGCTACCTCGACGGCAGCCAGAGCTTCACCGCGGACCTGAAGGACGTGCTGTCGCGGCCCGCGATCGACAGCGCGGACATCCGCAACCTCAGCGTCTCGGCGCTGCTCGCCGATCTGCTGGGCAAGGCCGGCGACGGCGAGCGGAGCAAGCTCGCGGCGCTGGTGGCCAAGGCCAAGGAGCTCGGGCTGTAGGCCCGAGCCCGCTCGAACCGCCGAACGTCCGAACCGCCGAACGTCCGAACCGCCGAACGTCCGAACCGCCGAAGGTCTGATCCATGGCCGACGCCAACGTGACCACTGGGGCCGCGCCGGAGCCCAGCGCCGAGGCGAGCGCGCGCGAGCTCGAGGGCGGCAGCTACGAGGTCATCCGCGCCCGGCTCGACGCGCACGCCAAGACCCTGGGCGAGCGCGCCGAGCAGCTCAACGCCGGACGCATCGCGGCGTTCGGCGGCACCGAGATGTCCATCATCGGCCAGTGTCGGGTGCGGACGGAGAACAACTGCGTCCCGCGCGACATCGTCCAGGTCGGTGGTCGGCTGCTGTTCGGCTACAACGTGTTCATCGGCCTGCGGACCGAGACCGCGCTCGAGGACGTGTTCAGCCTGCAGCGGTGGAACACCGGCGAGGAGGGCCTCGAGCTCGCCGCCGTGCCGCTGCCCGACGGCGGGCCCAAGTTCCTCGCCGAACCCGGCTTCGTCGATCAGTTCCGCGAGCTGTACCGGTTCTACAAGACCGCGCGGCTGCTGCAGCTGTCGCGCAACGAGACCAAGTTGCTCGCGGTGTTCCAGATCGGCGCCGACGTCAGCGACGTCCGCGTGTTCCGCTGGGCGCTCGACGCCCGCGGCGAGCCGACCTACGTCGACAACCGCGGCGAGCGGGACTTCGCGTTCCCGCCCTCCCACGACTTCGAGTGGCGCGCGACGACCCGCGAGGATCGCCGCGAGGGCCGTCACCCGCACGTGTCGATCCGCGACAAGGTGTTCGTCGAGACTGTCGGCGGCGACCTCACGGTCAAGATCGAGAACAACACCGAGACCGGCGAGGGCATCTACGCCGAGCCGGTCGACGAGCCCCAGCAGAGCCTCGACGACGCGCAGATCGAGTACGCCGAGATCGGCCCGCTCATCCTGCTGCGGATCCGTCCGTACCGCGAGGACGTGGTGCGGCACCTGGTGTTCTCGACGCGGACGCAGCGGGTCGTCCGCATCGACGCCATCGGCCGCGCCTGCGTGAGCCTGCCCGAGGACCACGGGATCATCTTCCCCGGCGGGTTCTTCCTGCAGGACGGGCAGAACAAGGTCTTCGACGGCGACTTCACCAACTTCGAGTTCTTCAAGGTGCTGCGCTCGCCCAACGGCGAGGACGTGCTGTACGTGTTCGTCGATCGGCAGGCGGGGCACTACGTGCTGCTGCCGTACAACCTGATCCGCCGCGAGATCCAGACGCCGGTGCGGTGCAACGGGTTCAGCCTGTTCGACGACGGCAAGATGGTCGTGTTCCGCACCGCGTCGGACGAGCCGACCAAGGTCCACCCGATGCAGGTGTGGCAGACGCCGTTCGTGTCGGCCGAGCACGCCGCGGCGACGCCGACCGGCGGCGGGTTCCTGCACAAGCTCGGCAACGCCGATCTCGTGCGCGGCATCTCGGACTGCCTCAGCGTGCGGCGCTTCGTCCAGGAGCAGACGCCGTCGCGGCAGATCTACGAGGACCTCATCGCGACGGTCACGCGGATCATCGACGCATACCACTGGCTCGGTCACGCCGAGGCCTACGGCATGGCGGGCATCCTCGGCGAGATCCGCCGCACCGCCGAGCTGATCGTCGACGAGTTCGAGAAGGTCGTCGCGCTGCGCAAGCAGGCCGCCACCGCGCTGGCCCAGGCGTCCAAGACCCAGAACGAGATCGTCTCGTCGATCCGCCCCGACAGCTGGACGGCGGTGGCCGAGTTCATGGAGGCGCTCGCGCGGCTGCGGACGCAGCGCGGCGCGCTCATCACCCTGCGGGAGCTGCGTTACATCGACCTGCCGGTCCTCGCCAAGCTCGAAGAGGAGGTCACGCGCGCGTTCACCGAGCTGTCGGCGAACACGGTGCGCTTCCTGGCGCGTGACGAGTCGCTGCGGCCGATCACGCGGCAGCTCGACGAGCTGCTCGAGCGCGTCGGCACCATCGAGAAGACCAACGAACTGGTGCCCCACGTCGAGACCCTGGGCAAGGTCTCGGACGGGCTCGCGGTGCTGTCCGAGGTCGCGGCCAACCTGCAGGTCGACGATCCGACGCTGCGCACGCGGATCCTCGAGGGCGTCTCCGAGGCGTTCGCCCACTGCAACCGCGTGCGCGCGGTGCTGGAGAACCGCCGCAAGGAGCTGCTCTCCCACGAGGGCAAGGCGGAGTTCGTCGCCCAGTTCAAGCTCTACGGCCAGTCGGTGCAGAGCGCGATCGCCCTGTGCGACACGCCCGAGCGCTGCGACGAGCAGTCGTCGCGGCTGATGGTCCAGCTCGAGGAGCTCGAGGCCCGCTTCTCCGAGTTCGACGAGTTCGTCGGCGAGCTGACCCGCAAGCGCGAGGAGGTCTACGAGGCCTTCGGCCAGCGCAAGCAGATGCTGGTCGACGAGCGCCAGCGCCGGGTCGCCAACCTGTGGCAGGCCGCCGAGCGCATCATCGCGGGGCTGTCGCGGCGGGCGTCGAGCTTCGCCAACGCCGACGAGCTCAATGCGTTCTTCGCCTCCGACGGCATGGTGCTCAAGCTGCGCGAGCTCGGCGAGCGGATCGCGGAGCTCGGCGACAGCGTCAAGTCCGACGAGGTCCAGTCGCGGCTCAAGTCGGCGCGTCAGGACGCGCTGCGGGGGATGCGGGACCGCCTCGATCTGTTCGAGGGCGGCGCCGACCTCATCAAGCTGGGCAAGCACCGCTTCACGGTCAACACCCAGCCCATCGAGCTGACGATCGTGCCGCACGAGGGCGGCATGGCGCTGGGCGTCACCGGCACGGACTTCGTCGAGCCGATCGTCGACGCGGAGTTCGACGCCACCCGGCCGTTCTGGAACCAGCAGATCGTCTCCGAGACCGAGGACGTGTACCGCGGTGAGTACCTCGCGGCGTCGGTGCTCGCCGACGCGGAGGCCGGCGTGGGCGGGCTCAGCATCGCCGGGCTCGACGAGGCCCTGCGCAGCAACGCGCTGCTCGAGGTCGTGCGGAAGTACGCGGCCGATCGCTACCAGGAGGGCTACGATCGCGGGGTCCACGACGCCGACGCGGCGGCGATCCTCGGCAAGCTCGTGACGCTGCGGCACAGCGCGGGGCTGCTGCGCTTCTCGGCCGAGGCGCGGACGGCCGCGCTCCTGCACTGGGCCTACTGCGGCGACGCCCGCCGGCAGCAGTGGCACCGCCGCGCGATGAGCCTCTTGCGGCTGCGCGGGGTGTTCTCGCGCTCCGACGCCGTCGACGAGCTCGCGTCCGAGATCGCGACGTCGATCCGCGCGCGCATCGAGACCGGCGCGTTGCCGATGCCGGCCTCGGTCGCCGAGCTCGCGGCCCGCTACCTGGTCGAGGAGCTGGCCGCCGCGTCGCCGCGGTTCGTCGTCAGCGCCGACGCCGTGGCGCTGCGCGACGGGTTGCTGCGGCGCCTCGACGAGCCGCAGGGCGAGCCCGGGGCGCTCGACCGCCGCCGCAGCTTCGAAGAGGACCTGCAGGCGCTGGCGGACGATCCGGTCGCGCGCTTCGAGCTGGCGCAGGCTTGGCTCGCCGGCTGGGTCGCGAGCTCCACCGATCCCGACGTCACGCGCCGCGCCCCGGCCATCGTCGAGGCCGCGGGGCTCATCGCGATCGACACGGCGCTCGACCGCGAGCCGTCGAGCGGGCTCACGTGGGCCGAGGTCCCCGAGCTGCTCGGGCAGCACCCGCGCATCACCGGTCGCAAGCTCGAGCTGCGCATCGACGAGTTCGGCGGCCGCCTCGACGGGTTCCGACGCGAGCGGGTGCCGGCGTTCCTGCGCTACCGCGAGCTGAGATCCGCCCTGGTCCAGCGCGAGCGCGGGCGCCTGCGCCTGGGCGAGCTGCGGCCCAAGGTGCTGACGTCGTTCGTCCGCAACCGCCTGGTCGACGAGGTGTACCTGCCGTTGGTCGGCGACAACCTGGCCAAGCAGCTCGGCGCGGCGGGCGAGGGCAAGCGCACCGACCTGATGGGCATGCTGCTGCTCATCTCGCCGCCCGGCTACGGCAAGACCACGCTGATGGAGTACGTCGCGAGCCGCTTCGGGCTCGCCTTCGTCAAGGTCAACGGCCCGGCGCTCGGCCACGCCGTGACCTCGATCGATCCCAACGACGCGCCCAACGCCACGGCGCGCCAGGAGGTCGAGAAGATCAACCTCGCGTTCGAGATGGGCAACAATGTGATGCTCTACCTCGACGACATCCAGCACACCAACCCGGAGCTGCTGCAGAAGTTCATCTCGCTGTGTGACGCGCAGCGACGCATCGAGGGCGTGTGGAAGGGCCGGACGCGGACGTACGACCTGCGGGGCAAGAAGTTCTGCGTCGTGATGGCCGGCAACCCGTACACCGAGTCCGGCGACAAGTTCCAGATCCCGGACATGCTCGCCAACCGGGCCGACACGTACAACCTCGGCGACATCCTGCAGGGCAAGGACGACCTGTTCGCGCTCAGCTACATCGAGAACGCGGTGACGAGTAACCGCGTGCTCGCGCCGCTGGCGACCCGCGAGCCGGCCGATCTGCACAAGCTCGTCCGGCTCGCCCAGGGCGAGGAGGTCCCGACCACCGAGCTGTCGCAGTCGTACTCGGCGGTCGAGATCGGCGAGATCACGGCCGTGCTGCAGCGGCTGTTCAAGGTCCAGCGGGTGCTGCTCGAGGTCAACCGCCAGTACATCGCGTCGGCGTCGATGGACGACCGCTTCCGCACCGAGCCGCCGTTCAAGCTGCAGGGCAGCTACCGCAACATGAACAAGCTGGCCGAGAAGGTCGTGCCGGCGCTCGACGACGACGAACTCGAGCGCCTCGTCGACGACCACTACGCCAGCGAGTCGCAGACGCTGACCACCGGCGCCGAGCACAACCTGCTCAAGCTCGCCGAGCTGCGCGGCCGCATGACCGACGCCGCCAAGGCGCGGTGGGAGGCGATCCGCCGCGAGTTCCAGCGGCTGAAGATGGTCGGCGGATCCGACGAGGATCCGGTGGCGCGCGTGACCGCGGGGCTCGCCAACCTCGGCGAGGGCCTGCGCGGCATCGAGGCGGCGATGGGCACCGCCGCGACCGCGGCCAGCAAGGCGGCCGGCGGGATCAAGTTCGGCGACATCGAGGCCCACCTCTACGGAATCCAGCAATCGATCGCCGCGGCCGCGTCGGCGCTCGCGAAGCAGGCCGCGGTGAAGCCGGGGCCCGTGCCGACGGTCGAGCCCACGTCGCGTCCCGCCGACGCCAGCCACCGCGACGATCTCCTCGCGGGCTACCTCGACCGGCTCGATCGGACGCTGAAGACGCTGGCCTCGCCGAAGTTCGAGATCGAGGTCCACAACCAGGCGCCGCCGGGGATCGAGGAGCTGCTCGCGCAGCAGATCGCGATCATCGAGCGCACGCTCGTGCCGCTGGTGCGGACCACCAACCAGAGCATGGGGAACCCGACCGCGGTCGACCTGCACGTCCAGGAGCTCCTGCGGCTGATGCGGGCGATCGACGAGCGGCTGCGGGCGGTGGTGATGGGCCCGGCGCCCCAGCGCTGATCACAGCGCAGGGCGACGGCGTGCCCGCCAACACTCGGGCATGCTGCGGCATCTGGGTCATCGATGCAGCCCTCTGCCTCCACGGATGACATGCCCGCCGCGCCCGGCGCCGGCCTCCTGCGCCTGGCGTGGCACTTGGCCGGGCCGACCGACGCCGAGGACCTGGTCCAGGCCACGTATGTCCGGGCCCTCGAGCACGACGTGTCGGTGCGCTCGCGGCCGGCGTGGCTACGCGCCGTGCTGCGCAACGAGCAGTGGATGGCGCTGCGCGCCCGCAAGCGTCGCGACGCCCGCGAACGCGAGGTGGAGCCCGTGCACGACGCCGAGGTCGATCACGTCGTGCACCAGCTGGAGCTCGTGCGGATCGTCCAGCAGCTCGTCGACGCGCTCGACGACGACGTACGGCTCGTCGTGCGCGAGCGCTACTTCGAGGGGCGCACGTGCGCCGAGATCGCCCGCGTCCACGGCATCCCCGCGGGCACGGTGCGTTGGCGCCTCAAGCTCGGGCTCGATCGATTGCGCGCAGAGCTCGACGCCAGGCACGGCGGTGACCGACTGCTGTGGGCCGGCACCTTGATCCGCCCGATGCTCCCGCCAACACTCGGCGACGCCGCGGCATCCACTCCCACGAACGCAGGCGCCGCGTCGGCGGCCGCGGCGAAAGGAAGCAGTGGGATGAGCATGATCGGTATGAAGCTCGTGTTGGGTGCGGTGGCGTTGGGGACGGTGGGCATCACGACAGCGGTGGTCGGCACGCGCGACGACGCATCGCCGGCGCTCGTCGAGCCTCCGGCGGCGCCCGGGCCCGCGGCTGCCGCGGTGTCTGGGGTGCGCACGCAGGATCCGTCGCCGACGGCGGACGAGGGCAGGGCCAAGGCGGCCGCGTGGGCGCGACGATTGGCGCAGATCCGTGCGGCCCACCGCGCGGCGCCCGAGGCCAGCGCGGCCGAGGTGCGCGCGGGTGCTCCCGCGAAGCGGCACGGTCCCGGCGCCTGCACCGGCGACGCCTGCGTCGACACGATGGTCGAGGAGGTCCTCGCGATGGTCGACGGGTGCGACGAGTTCATGGCCGCCGCGCCGCCGCGGGCGATGCTCGAGGCCAAGGTGGTCGGCGCGCCCGATGTCGGCGTCATCGTCGAGTCGGTCGCGTTCGCCGGGGGCGCGGAGATCCCGGCCGACCTGCGCGAGTGCCTGACCGAGTCGATGTACGCGCTCGATCTCGGTTCGACCGATCAGAACCTCGAGGAGACGCTGACGCTGGTGCTGGGCACCACGAACGACGTCGACCTGTTGGCCGGCGCTGCGATCGACGCCGAGGCGCGGGCGCAGGTCGAGGCCGCGATCGCCGACGCCGAGGCGAAGGGCCAGTCGGGCGAGTTCCAGATGATCCTGCGCTCGCGCCCCGACACGCCGCCGCGCTGACGTTCGGCGGCGCGACTTACGGCCCGGCTCACAGCTCGCCGGCGCTGATCACAGCTCGCCGGCCCGCTCCTCCGCCCGCTCCCACATGCGGATGTAGCCCTCTGCGCTGCGGAACAGCGGCTCGAGGTCGGCCTCGGACACCGCGTCCTTGCGGGCGTCCTCGATCAGCTCCGGGAGCAGGCCGATGTGGACGAGGCCCTCGGTGTTGAAGTCGAGGGTACGCTCGCCGATGACGGGCTCGGTGAACTCGACGTCGCCGGCGATCGAGGTGAACGGGTACGTGACGGGGTCGTCCTGCTCGGTGGGGCAGGCGCCGTCGGCGAAGCGCGGGCCGGGGGCGCCGGCGAAGCCGTTGAGGTCGAAGCCGAAGCCCTCGGCCGGGTAGCCGCCGTTGGCCTCGATGAGCGCGATGCGCTCCTGCAGGCGCTCGAGCATGCTGCCGGGGTTCTGCGGATCGCGGCAGCGCCCCAGGCCCGTCTTGGAGACGCCGCCCAGCGCGTAGATGCGGCCGTCGTAGGTGCCGCCGTGGGTGCCGGCGGCGGGGTAGTCGGCGGCCTCGAGCAGCTCGAATGCCCGCGCATAGGCGCGCCGCGGCAGGTGATCGACCTCGATGATCATGCCGCGGCTCATCATCCCCGCGAGCATGGTCTCGCCCATGTCCGTCATCGACGCGGCCTGGCAGTAGTCGCCGACCAAGGGCGGCTCGCCGATCGCCGAGATGTACGGGAACGCGGTCGCCAGCGGCGCGTCGGGGAAGTTGCTGAAGTCGTTGGGCGGCGGGGCGTCGTAGACCGGCCGCGGCATGTTGATGCCGCCGAAGACCACGTCGCCGCCGTCGAAGTTGTGCGGCACGCCCGCGGGGCAGTCCTCGGTGAAGTTGGACCAGTGGCCGCTGTTGAAGAAGTTGCCGAGCTCGATGAACGAGCGATCACCGTCGCCCGGCGAGAAGGCGTTGTCGTACTTGTGCACCGGGAAGATGGCGCGCACGCCCATGCCGTAGTAGGCGTCGAGCTGGGCGGCGACATAGGCGTCGTCGCAGACCGGGCCGCCCTCGTGGGGGACGAGGCGGCAGTCGAAGAGGTCCGAGGTCTCGATGCCGAGGACGACGGCCATCTTGCCGGCGGCGATCACCTCGCGGGCCTCGACCGGGGAGAGCACGATGCGGAAGAACCCGAGGCCGGGGCCGCCGGCCTGCGCGTCGATGTAGCGCTCCATCGCGTAGGTCTCCTCGAGGATCCGATCGACCGCGACCATGTCGTCGCACGCGTAGCGGACCTCCTGGATGCCCTGGCCGGCGGTCATGTTGCAGATGACCGAGTTCGTCGTCGCGTGCTGCACCACGAGGCGCAGGCCGCCGAGGTATGCGCGCTCGAGCCAGCGGTAGTACTGCGTCTGGTGGGTCGAGCGCGACGGTGCGTTGGGCCACTCGGTGAACTCGGGGTAGCCGGCGGTGGCGTGGTTGTCGACCGCGAGCTCGCCGACCAGCAGGTCCTGGAGCACCGCCGCGAAGTCGGCCCCGTCGGCGCCCGCGGTGTCGAACGCGTAGCCGAAGAAGTCCTTGCGGCCCATCTCGCCGTGGAACTGCGCGCAGTCGGACAGCGCGTGCGTGACCCCGAGTCGGTGGAACGGCGCGCCGTGGAAGATGCCGCCACCGCCGAAGGCGAAGTTCGACAGGATGTGCGAGTGCGTGTCGACGATGCCGTAGAGCGCGCCGTCGTCGAAGGTCGTCTTGGTCACCGCACCGGTGGCGTCGAGGGTGAGCTCGGGGTGGGCGAGGCACTCGGTCGCGGGCTCGAGGACGAACGCCGTCGCAGCGGCCTCGTCGACCAGGCCGTCGGCGCCGAGCCAGCGATCCGTGCGGCGGTGGTGCAGCTGCGCCTCGCCGGGGCTGCCGGCCGCCGGCTCGATCATCCACTCGGCGCCCGAGACGTAGGTGTCGTCGACGAGCGTGAGGTCCGACGCGAGCTCGGTCTGGCGCAGCAGCGGCCCGTCCTCGGCGACGAGGTAGCCGCCGCCTTCGTCGTACAGCAGGTAGGTGCCGAGGTCCGAGGCCTTGAGGAAGAAGCGCGCCGCACCCTCGCCGTCGCTGGGCGCGAGCGCGTAGCCGTCGTCGGAGGCGGTGCGGATCATCCAGTCGTCGCCGCGGCGCAGGGCGTAGCAGCCGTTGGCGAGGGCGTTCGGATCGATCTCCGTGCCGCCGCCGGTCTCGGTGCCGCTGCTCGTCGGGGCGGTCGTGCCGCTGGACGTCGCGCCGCTCGGTCCCGTCGAGGTGTCCGCGGGCGTCGCCGCCCCGTCGTCGCCGCACGCCGCCGCGAGCACGAGGACCATCGACGATGCACACGCGGGGGACAGACGGGTCATCGCCGCATGCTAGCCGAATCCCCGGGCGCGGGGTCGGGGCGCGACGCGGCGAGGGGCGGGCGAAATCGCCGCCTCGGCTCACAGCGTCGAGGTGTCGGCGTCGACCCCGAGGAGCACGCGGCCGGCGAGCGCGGTCGCGGTCGCGTTGACCATCGCGTGCTGCGTCGCCACATGGACATCGCGGAAGCACCGCTGCAGCGACGACGTGTCGTAGACGGCGGTCGCACCGGCGGCGTGGTAGACGAGGTCGACCGCGGCCGCGGACTCGGTGGTCGCGTGTGCGGCGGCCAGCCGTAGACGCGCCCGGCCCTCGAGGGTGACCGAACACCCGTGCGCGAGCTCGGCCTCGAGGGCCGCGAGCGCGGCGAGGAGCCCGGCTCGACCCGCGGCGATCCGGGCGGAGGCCTGACCGAACTGCAGCTGCGCGACCTCGCGGCCCGCGAGCGCGTGCTTGGCCCCGGGCGCGCGCTTGGTCGCGGCGAGCGAGGCGAAGGCCTCGAGCGCCGCCCGTGCGATGCCGATCGCGACCGCCGCGACACCGGCCGCAAGGAGCCCGAAGAAGGGCATGCGGTACAGCGCGCCGTCGATCCGCGGCACGCCGAACAGCGAGAACATGCGCTCGGTCGGGACCACCACGTCGTCGACCTGCAGATCGTGGCTGCCCGTGCCGCGCAGACCGCTGACGTGCCACGTGTCGACGATGCGGGTCTCGTCGGCGCGGAGCAGGACGCTGCGGACGTCGGCCAGTCCACCACCCGCGGGGCCCCCCTCGACGAGCACGCCGACCATGCGCCAACGCGCGTGCTCGCAGCCGCTGGCGAACGGCCACCGACCGCGCACGCGGACGCCCCCGTCGACCGGGGTCGCGCGGCCCATCGGCGCGAACACGCCGCAGCTCGTCGCGTCGGCGGAGCCGTAGACCTCGGTCGCGAGGACCGGGTCGAGGAACACGCTCATCAAGCTGGAGGTCGCGCCGATCATCGCGCACCAGCCGGCCGAGCCGTCGGCCGCCGCGACCGTCTCGAGCGTCGCGACGTAGTCGGCGGGGGTCGCCTCGGCGCCGCCCTGCGCCCGCGGCACGAGCAATCGGTACACGCCGGCATCGACGAGCGCCTGGGCGACCTCGGGCGGGAGCCGGCCGTCGCGATCGATCGCCGCGGCGAACGGGGCGATGCGCTCGGCCGCGACGCGGGCTCGATCGACCGGCGAGCCGACCATCAGAATCGTCCGCTCATCGCGATGCCGGTGAACGAGGCGCCCGTGCGCGGATCGAAGTCGAGCTGCGGCGCGACGCGGACCTGCTGGCGGCGGCGGTTCTCGGAGTCGAAGTTCTTGCGGTACGCGACGCCGTAGGCGAGCAGACCCGCGCCCGCGCCGATCATCGCGCTCGACAGCTGCAGACCGAAGAGCCGACCCCGGACTGCGCCGGAGAAGCGGTCGACCGCGTCGTCGACCTTGCCCGTGTCGGTGCCTGCGTCGACGAGGTCGTTGGCGAAGTTGCGGTAGGGCCGGAACACCAGTACGCCCGCCGTGACGCGTCCGATGACGCCGACGGCGAGCAGCGCCGCGCCAGCGCCGATGAACGCGCCGGTCTTCTTGCTCTTGCCGTTGAGCCACGACTGCTCGACGCCGTCGTAGCGCCCGCGGACCGCACCACCACCGGCGGCGAGGCCCCAGCTCGCCCAGTTGGCCGGCATCTGGAAGATCGCCATGATGGCGTTGGCGGCACCCGCCTTGAACGAGCAGGTGCGCACGGCCTCGGTCCCAGTGGGGACGTCGTCGGTCGACTGCAGCTGATCGGTGCACTGCTTCACGAAGCCCATGCGCGTGAGGCCGAGGATCCACGCCACGCCGCCCGCGACGCCGGCGCCGATGAGCAGCCCGGTGCCCCGCTTGTACTCGGGCTTCGCGATCGCGGGCGCCGGTGCCGGTGCGACGTTGGCGGGGTCGACCGTGGGCGGCGGCACCTCGGCGGTGGTCGCCGCGGTCTCGGCGGCGTTCTCGGCCTCGACCTCGTCCCAACCCGGCTGGGTCTCGCCCGTCGGCTGGGCCGGCGCGGCGTGGAGGTACCCCGCCGTCGTCGGTGCCGAGTACGGGTGGAACGCGAGCACGGTGGCGATGGACAGCGAGGCGAGCCCAGACATCTGCGCCAGCGTATGGGGGAGGTACGGGGCGTGGCAAGCCGCCGATGCGGTCTCCGTGCGCGATGCCACAGCCTCCCGACGGGTCCGTCGCGCGCGGTGAATCAAGGCGCGCGCGCGTCAGTCATGACCGCGTTTCTCGGCTACCGCCCCACGGGGATCCCGAGCGGCGTGCGATCGGTCAAGGGCAGCGACGCCGGCGTGAGGCGATCGGTGACGCCCACCAAGGCGCCGCCCGAGAGCACGCGCCGCAGCTCGAGCGGATCGGTGATCGCGGGCGCGCCGATCGTCGCGAGCGCCCGGGTCGCGAGCTCGATCGCCCGCGCCTCGTCCGAGCCGCTCCCGAGCAGCGCGCGCGCCAGCAGCCACGCGGTCTCGGCGAGGTTCGTGCCGTCCTCGCGCGCATCCTCGCGCAGCTCGTACGCGCGCTCGAGCGGGTCGATCGCCGCGCTGGCGTCGTCGAGCTCGAGTCGCGCGCGTGCGAGGCCGGTCAGCGCATAGGCGAGCAGGGGGTGATCGGGCGGCAGCCGCTCCTCCCAGACGTCGAGCACGTCCTGGTACAGCGCGCCCGCGTCGGTCCACTGCCCGGTGCTCGCCAGGGCGTTCGCGAGATCGAGCTCGGCGATCGGCAGGTCGGGGTGATCGTCGGGCAGGTCGTCGCGGAGCTCGTCGACCCCACGCTGCAGCTGCGCGAGGGCGTCCGCAGGTCGGCCGAGGTCGAGCAGCGCGACGCCGAGGTTCACGAGCGGATAGCCGACCGAGCCCGTGCGCGTGCGCGCGAGCAGGCCCGCCGCCGCTGCGTGTGCCCGGGCCGCGGGCCCGAAGCGTCGACGGCTGCGCTCCGCGAGCCCGATGCGGTCGAGCACGCGCGCGAGCAACCCCGCGTTGGTGCTGGGGACCTGCTCGTGGGGCCACAGGGGCGCGAGCGGCCCGAGCACCGTGTCGGCGCGGACGACGAACGCGTCCTCGGGATCGAGCGCGATCCGGGCCCGCTCGAAGCTCGCCGCGGCCGCCCCCTCGTCCCCCTCCGCGAGCTGGGCGATGCCGAGCTCCGCGAGCGCAGCCGCGACGCGCGGATGGGTGTCGCCGAGCTCCTCGGCGAAGGTGTCGACGGCGCTGCTGCACGCCGGGGCCGCGTCCGTGGGCAGCTCGATCGCCGACAGCGCGATGCAGCGGCGCGCTGACAGGGCCGCGACCACCGTGGGATCGGTGCCGGCGCGGATGCTCGTGGTCGCCCGATCGTAGCGATCGAGCGCCTCGCGGTGGCGACCCAGCGCGCTGTGGATGTCGCCGTGGGCGACGAGCCACTGCCGCCGCGCCGCGACGTCGTCGCCGTCGCGGACGATCGCGGCCTCGGTCGCGACCAGGGTCGGCCAGGCCTGGTCGACGTCGTGCACGCTGTGCGCGAGTCCGGCGGCGATCGCCAGCCACGCGTCGCGCTCGAGCCGGGAGTTGCCCGCGATCGACGCGGCCAGGACGGCGCGGCGCAGACTCGCACGGCCCGCGTCCACGCGATCGAGGTGCTGCTCGGCGCGGCCGTGCAGCGTCAACAGCTCGGCCTCGAGGGCGGCGTCGTCGATCGGCACGGGCGTCACCACGAACCCCGAGAGCCGGTCGGCGGCCTCGCGCCAGCGCCCGAGGCGGACGGCCGTCCGCGCCTCGGCGATCGCCCGGGCGAGCTCGCCCTTGCTCGGATCGAGGGTCAGGGGTCGCTGCGATGGCGGCAGCGCGCAGTCGCCCGGCACCGCCAGGTCCTGCGCCGCGTCGACGGCGATGTCGACGGTCCCCTGATCCACGAGCGACAGGCTGTCCACCACGCTTCGGGCCTCGCCGCGCAGGGTCTCGAGGCACGCGCGACGCTCGAGCATCGGCGCGGCGTCGGCGGGGCGCGCGTAGCCGGCCTCGCAGGCCATTCGCCACTGCTCGTTCCACTCGGCGTCGTAGCCCATCAGGCGCTGGCTCGCGCTCTGCCATGCCCGCGGCGCGTGACGGATGCCGCTGGCCTCGAACGCGGCCTCCATCGCCCGCTCGCGATCGTCGTCGACGAGCGGCGTGAACTGTCGGCGCTCCTCGTCGCAGCGCGCGATCGGATCGGGGCGCGTCCACAGATACCCGCCGACGATGAGGCCGGCGACGCCGAGCGCGATCGCGACGGTGAGCATCGGCCGCCCGCTCGTGGGTGGGTCGCGCTGCAGCTCGGCGAGCAGCGCGTCCATGGACGGGAATCGCTCGTGCGGATCGGCGAGCAGCCCCCGCTCGAGCACCTCGAACAGCCACACCGGCGCGGGCGCGTCGCGTCGCGGCCGGCGGGGCTTGCCCTCGAGCACGGCGAGCGCGAGCGAGGCGACGCTGTTGCCCGAGAACGGCCGCTCGCCGTACAGCGCCTCGTACAGCGCGACGCAGAAGCTGAACTGATCGGTCGCCGGGCCGATCGTGCCGCTGGTGTGCTGCTCCGGGGCCATGTACGCCGGCGTGCCGAGCACCGTGCCGGTGCGCGTGAGCAGCCCCTCGGGCACCGGCGAGCTGGCCTGCACGCGCGGGGTGCCGGGCTCGGGCGTGCCGGAGGCCCCGGCCTGACGCGCGAGGCCGAAGTCCATCACGAGCACGCGCCCGTCGTTGCCGACGAGCACGTTGTCGGGCTTGAAGTCGCGGTGGACCAGCCCGACCGCGTGGGCCGCTGCCAGTCCCCGGCCGGCGCGGACGAACACGTCGATGATCTCGGGCCAGTCGTGCACGCCGTCGCCGTGCCACTCGCGTAGGGTCTGGCCGTCGACGAACTCCATCGCCACGAACACGCGATCGCCGAACGTGCCGACGTCGTGCACCGTGATGACGTTCGGGTGGTGCAGCTTGGCCATCGCCTGCGCCTCGCGCAGGAGACGATTGCGGCCGTGCGTGCCGCCCACGCTTCCCGAGCCCGACGAGTGCAGGACCTTGAGCGCGACCTTGCGATCGAGCTCGGGATCGAAGGCGGAGTAGACGACGCCCATGCCGCCCGCGCCGATCCGATCGAGCACCGTGTAGCGGCCGATCGCCATGCCGCGCGCGAGCGGCTCGGCGCCCGCAGGTCGCGTCGCGAGCGGGCCGATTTCGGCCGGCACGGTCTGCTCCATCGCCTGCGACTCGGAGGGCGGATTCGGGCCCGACATCAGCTGCCCAACGGCTGGACAGCATCGCACGCGCGTGCGCGTCGGCCAACCCACGGGCGGCGGCCGACGGCGATCCGGACCGTCTGCGCCGGAGCTGCGACCGCTCGCGCGGGTGGCTCGTGCCCGCCGCGCCGCGCCGGGCTAGGCTCGCGAGCGAGAGGCTCCTTGCCCCTGCCACCGCACTCCCTGCTCCGCAGCACCCTGCGCGCGCTGCTCGCCCCGCGTCGCGCCGCAGCGGTGGTTGTCGTCGTGGCGCCGCTGGTGGCAGTGCAGGCGCGCCTGTCCACGGATCCGCGGGCGGGGTGGCTCGGCCTCGCGATGTGCCTCGCGTGCGTGATGCTGGCGCCGCTGTCGTGGCGGACGTTGTTCCCCGCGGGGGCCCCGCGTCCGCCGACGTGGTCCGCGCCGTTCGGCCGGCTCATCGTGTACGCGACGATGGGCGCGGGGGTCGTCAGCCTCCTGGGCTTCGCGCTGCCCAGCGCGCTCGCGATGGGTCCCACGCTGATGACCACCGACGTCGGCCTGCTGGTCAGCCTCGCGCTGTTCTGGGTCGGCGGTTATGGCCTCGGACGCGACATCGATCTCGAGTCGGGTCTCGCGGAGGCCCGCGCCGAGATGGCGTGGCTCACCCGCCGCGCCGAGCACTCGCGCCTGCTCGCGCTGCGCACCCAGCTCGATCCACACTTCCTCTTCAACACGCTCAACGCGATCGCCGAGTGGTGCCGCGAGGACGGCGAGGTGGCCGAGCGCGCGACGCTGCGGCTGTCGGACATGCTCCGGACGATCCTCGACGCGTCGCGCGTCCCCACGTGGCCGCTCGAGCGCGAGCTGGCGCTGTGCCGCATGCTGTTCGACCTCCACGCCGTCCGCGATCCCGGCGCCTTCGAGGTCCGCTGGGCCGTGGATGATCTGCCTGCGGGCGTCTCGGTGCCGCCGATGATCCTGCTGCCGGTCTGCGAGAACGCGATGAAGCACGGCGTCGGGGCCGGTCATCGCGGGCGCATCGAGGTCGGCGGGCGGACCCGCGGCGCCGGTCCGACGGCGGGGGTCGAGCTGTGGGTCGACAACCCCGGGCCCTACGCCGGCCCGCGCGAGGGCGGCGAGGGCATCGCCTCGGTGACCCAGCGCCTCGCGGTCGCCTACGACGGCGCCGCCTCGCTCGTCGTCGAGGGCCGGGGCGACCGCACCCGCGCGACGATGATCCTGCCCGGCGCCCAACCATTGGAGGACGCATGAATCGACTCCGAGTGATCCTGGCCGACGACGAGCTCCTCGCGCGCAAGCGCCTGGTCCGCCTGCTCGAGGCGATGCCCGAGGTCGAGGTCGTGGGCGTCCACGCCGACGCCGCGGGCCTGCTCGCGCAGCTCGCCGAGGACGCGGTCGACATCGCGGTGCTCGACGTGCAGATGCCCGGCCTCACCGGCGTCGAGGCCCACGCGCGGATGCCCGAGGGCGGCCCCTTCGTCATCTTCGCCACCGCGCACCCCGAGCACGCGGTGGCGGCGTTCGAGCTCGGCGCGGTCGACTATGTGCTGAAGCCCATCGACGCGGTGCGCCTCGCCAAAGCGGTGGACCGAGCGCGCGGTCACGTCCTGCGGCGGCGCGACGAGCTCGGCCCGCGCATCGGCGACCCCCTCGCGCGGCTGCCGATCGTCACGCACGCCGGTGTGGTCCTCGTCGACTTCGACGACATCAGCCACGCGGAGTTCGACGGCGTCCTCGTGACCATCCACCGCCGCGGCGGCGAGCCCCTGCTCACCGAGCTCACCCTGCAGGACCTCGCGCAGCGCCTGCCCGAGCCGCGGTTCGATCGCGTGCACCGGCGCGCGCTGGTCAACCTCGGCGAGGTGACGATGTTGCTGCCGCAGGACACGGGCGGCTTCGTCGCGGTGATGCGCGGCGGCGGACAGGTCGTCGTCTCGCGGCAGTCCGCGCGGCGCCTGCGGCGGTGGCTCGGGCTCGGGAAGTCGGGCGAGGGCGAGGCCAAGCCGGGGCCGAGCGAATCGTAGTCAGCACCGCGCGAGGGGCGGCATCCCGATCGGCGCACGCGTGAACGGCCCGCGGACCATCAACGTGTCAACCGGCTCGCCCGGACGCACCCGCCACGCCGCGTCGGGCCAGCGCTCGGGGGCGAAGAACACCTCGACCCTGTCGACGCGACCCGGGGCGCGCGCGAGCAGCTCGTCGAGCGATGGCCAGGCGCGACCGACGACGTCGTAGATCTGCAGCAGGCGATCCTCGAGGTCGGCGGCGACGATGATCCCGAGGTCGTCGAGGGCCCACAGCCGGGCGAAGCCGTCGCAGCCGAGCACCTCGTCGAGCACGAACAGGGGCGCAGCCTCGCCGATGCCGAGGGACTCCGCGACCGGGAGGCGATCGGCGAACGCGGCGTACACCATCGCGACGTCCTCGGGGCGGTCGGCGGAGAGCCGGCGCATCGGCGCGGTGCGGCGGCGGTCGTCGACGTCGCGCCACCACACCCACTGCTCGATCGGGCGGAAGCCGAAGCGGCCGTAGATCGCCGGGTCGTTGGCGTGCAACACGATCGTGGGCGCGAAGGACTCGGCGTGGGCGAGCGCGGCCTCGATCACGCCGCGCGCCAGGCCGTGGCCGCGGTGCGCCGCCGCGGTGCACACCGCGTGGATGCCCGCGACCGGCGTCGCGACGCCATCGATCACCATCGGGATCTCGAGGACGCCGGCGTGGGCGACGACCGCGTCGCCGACGGTGTGCTCGAACGCCGTCGACATCGCGAACCAGTCGGCGCCCAGCGGCTCGGCCCGCGCGATCGCGGGGCGCAGCCGCGGCCAGATCGAGGCGAGCAGCTCGATCCGCGCCCGCTCGCGGGGCGTGCGGTCGGTCATGGCGGCGCACCGCCGGGGTCGGGGCGCGCCGGTCGGGGTGTCAGCGGCAGCACCAGGGCCTCGGCCTTGCGCACGCGCTTGGCCGACAGCTCGACGCCGATCGCGTCGAGACCGAAGGCGTTGGCGACAGCGAGCATGGTCCCGTGGCCGCAGAACGGATCGACGACGGTGGTCGCGTGCGCGAGGTCGCGGACGAACCGCGCCGCGAACTCGCACGCCGCGGTGCCCATCGCCCGCGGCCACGTCATCGCGCCCATGGCGGGCAGCACGTCGGGGCTCGACTGCCCGGGCGCGAGCTTGAGGCCCCGCGAGAAGGCGAGCATATGCGCGTGCGCGGGGCGACCGAACGTCGTGGTGCCGGCCGGCGCGCGGCAGACGATCTTGTGGAACACGCAGTGCGCCCCGCTGCGATCGGCGCCCGTGTGCACGAGGTGGCCCTTGTCGATCCACACGCCCTCGTGCTTGATGTCGCTCTGGTAGAAGACGGCGACGCTGTCGGGGTGCACCCGCGCGCAGATGAGCGCCGCGGTGTCGACGAACCATCGCCGCCACGCCGCGAGGTCGAGGCCGACCTCGGAGACGTCGGGCAGCGACGTGACGATCGCGTCCCCGGGCCCGAGCTGCGCCGACTCGAGCCAGGCCACGCCGTCGCCGTGGTGCACGATCCGCGAGGTCACCACCCGCGGTGTATCACACGTCGTCGCACGTCACGCCGGGCTCGGCGACGAGGTCGCACGAGACGTCGACGGACGTGCCCGAGGGCACGGGGATGCCCTCGCGGCGCTCGACCACGAGCTCGACGTTGAAGCCGCTGGTCACGCAGTGCGGCGCCATGTCGTCGACGAGCTCTTCCGTGGACTGGTTGCGATCGTCGAGCACGCGGTAGCAGGCGTGGACATTGGGCCCCGGGAACGACCAGGCGTCGCCCTCGATCACGCAGGACTCGACCGCGCGATCGGGCTCCCCGAGCTCGGCGGGGAACTGCTCGGCGAGCCGACAGCTCGGCTGCACGCCGGCGTCGGGCAGGAGATCGGCGACGCAGCCCCCGACGCACGAGCGCTCCGAGATCTTGCCGATCGCGCCGGCGATCGCCTCGAGCGCGATGCCGTAGTCGGCCGAGCACACCGAGTAGACGTTGGGCTCCTCGCCCGCGAACGACTCGACCACCTGGCGCAGCCGCACGTCGGGGATGCCCGGCGGATCGCCGATCGTCTCGGTGCCGACGTTGCATGCTGGACCGATGCCGTACTCCTGGTTGAAGTCGACGAACACCGAGTCGGCGAAGAACTGCGCGCCGGTCTCGGGGTAGTCGAGGGGCACGCCGGCGATGAGCGACAGGAACACCTGGCCGTTGCCGCCCGCCGACTGCCGCTGCACCGACAGCGCCGAGAGGGCCGACGTGTAGCGATCGAGGGGGTAGAGCATGGCCGCGTCGGGGTCGTCGGTCGGCAGTCCGGTGAAGTCGAGGTCGACCGGCACGCACTCGTCGTAGACGCCGGGCCCGCCGAGACACTCGACGCCCGCGTTCCAGCACACGGCCGAGGTCGCGTGGTCCGAGCTCCAGAACACCTCGTTCTGCAGGTCGAACTCGTGCTCGGGCGCCGACGAGCAATCGGCCTCGTCGGTGAGGAAGATGACCGCGAGCAGGGCGTCGTCGCGCAAGAAGCCGGTCGTGTCGTGCTGGATGACCTGCAGCATCGCCTCGAGCGGCTTCTCGAAGCCGGGCCCGTTGATGCCAGGCGGCCCGATGCACTGCAGCGCCGAGGCCAGGTCGACGCCGTCGGGCAGGTTGGTCACGCCCTCGCTCTTCTCGACCCACGGTTGGTACAGCTCGAGCACGTCATAGACGCAGTGATCGAGGCAGCCGCGCTGCTGCTCGTCGATGAACCCGTGCTCCCACTCGAACAGGAAGTCGCCCAGGCGCTGGCGGCAGCTGGTGTTGGCCAGCGCGCCGTCGGCCGCGGTGGTGGTCACGCCGATGCGGTAGTTGGCGCCGACCTGCTGGGCCTCGAGCACGTCGACGAACGAGCGGAAGCTCTGGGTCAGCGTGCCCTGCTCGCCGCCCATCGAGCCCGAGTTGTCGACGACGAACAGGATGTCGACGGCGCGGCGCAGTCGCAGCTCGATCGGGCACGTGCCGTCCTGCTCGCTGCACTTGACCACGCCGGTCGACGTCGACTCGGGCGACGTGGTGTCGGTGATGCTGGGGTCGGGCGAACTCGAGGCCTCGCCGAACTCGTCGGAGCCCCCGGGCGTCGGGCCCTGCAGGCCCGTGCGACCGCAGGCCGACGCGAGCAGCAGCGCGCCGCCACACCCCGCCATCCATCCACGGACCACCGTCACCATCACCGCGACGATCGTGCGCGGTGCGGGCGGGGCCGTCAACGTCGGTGGGGCCGACCCGGCGGGGTGCGGCCGTCGTCCGGGGGGGGATCCCCGCCTTGCGCGGGCGTCAGCGCGGTCGGCGACCGCGCTGCGTCACCACAGCGGCGCGCGCTCGGTGTGGGCGAACACGGCGATCGTGTCCCCGGGCCGCGCCCACCGCCGCGCGATGGCGACGGCGGTGCGCTCGTCGGGGGCCTCGTCGATCGCGGCAGGATCGATGCCCTCGCCGACGAACGCCGCGCGGAGGATCGCCGGGACCTCGCCGACGACGCGGCCGCGCATGTACTCGGGCTGCTCGCGGACGACGACGTGGTCCGGGGCCATGCGGGCGATCTCGCGGGCGAGCGCGGCGAGCATCGCGTCGCTGCGGTCGCCGGCCATGCCGAAGGACACGCACAGGCGCCCGGGCTGCTCGCGCCGCAGGGCCGCGACCACGTCGACCTGGTGCCGCAGGCCGTCGAGGTTGTGGGCGAAGTCCAGCACGACGAGCACGCCGTCGAGCTCGTAGCGCTCGAGCCGGCCGGGGTTGTCCTGGGGATCGCGGCCGAACTCCCGCAGCGCGCGGAGGATCGCATCGGTGGGCAGGCCCAGCCCGGTGGCGATCGCCGCGACGCCCAGCGCATTCGCGAGGTTGTGCGGCGCGGCGCCCGAGAGCCCGAGCGTGATCTCGTCGGTGCCGATCAACGGCTCGCGCTTGCTGCCCCGCGCCCGCACGAGCGCGCCGTCGTCGAGCAACCACGCCTCGCCGCCGGCGGCGAGGTGCTCGAGGACGCGGGGTTGATCCGGCCGCATCGAGAACCACACCTTGGGCGCGGGGAACCGCCACGGTCGCCGCGCGAGCGCCTCGCTGTCGGCCCCGAGCACCACGAGGCCCTCCGAGTCGACGCAGCCGCCGATGATCGCCTTGACCGAGGCCAGCTCGTCGAGGGTCTGGATGCCGTACTCGCCGAGGTGATCGTCGCTGACGTTGGTGATGAGCGCGGCGTCGCAGTGGGGCAGCACGAAGCCGCGGCGCAGCAGGCCGCCACGGGCGGTCTCGAGGACCGCGGCCTGCAGCTCGGTGCGCCGAAGCAGTCGACGCGCCGCGCCCGGGCCGGTGCAATCGCCGTCCTCGACGATGACGCCGCCGACGACGACGCCGTCGGTCGAGGTGTTGCCGCTGGTCTGCCCCGCGTAGGCGAACATCCGCGCGAGCCACCGCGTGCACGTGGTCTTGCCGTTGGTGCCGGTCACCGCGACGACCGGGATCGTGCCCAGGGCCGAGAGGTCGATCGTGTCGGGGTCCGGTACGGCGTCCAGGGGCCAGGTCCGCGAGTACGCGCCCAGGCCCACGCTCACGCCGTCCTCGTCGATGAGCACGGGCAGGCCCGCGGCCGCGGCCCGGGCCGACAGCCGCACGAGATCGGGCCGACGCTCGGCCTCGATCGCCGCGGCGATGCGCGCGGCCTCGACCTCGAGCGCCGGCGCCGGCTCGCCGCCCAGGCTCGCCGCCGCGCAGAGCAGCGCCCACTCGTTGGCCTCGGTCGCGGCGTACAGCGCGTCGAAGGGCGCCGAGAAGCCGACCGCCGCGCCGCGCTCGTCGGCGAACGGCCGCACGAAGCGGGTCTCGTCCGACCAGCCGACCGCGTCGAGCATGCGCGTGATCGCGTCGTCCCACGCCGAGATGACGGCGTCGGCCGTCTCGCCGGGATCGAACTGCACCTCCGCGATCGCGGCCGGGACGCGCAGCTGGAGGTTGGGCCCCGTCAGCCGCCTGGAGTCGACGAGCTTCATCGTGGTCCGTGGAATCCGAGCACTGGGTCAGTCCTCGCTCTCGCGGACGATCCGCACGCCGCGCTCGTCCTCGACCAGCGTCCCGCCGAGCTCCCAGCGCTTGGTGGTCGACGCGGTGTCGGCGGGATCGATCCGCACCGCGGCCTCGCCGACCTCGCCGGGCGCGCTCGGCCCGGCGCCGTCGGACTTGAACTTGGTGATCTGCTTCCAGCACCGCGAGATCTTGTCGCCGAAGATGACGAGCAGGTCCCCGGGACGGCACGACGCCAGGGCCTCGTCGATGGACTGCTGCTCGTCGGGTGTCACCGAGATCGCCGAGGGGTCGACGCCGCAGGCGATGAGGCCCTTGCGCAGCAGGCCCGTGATCTGGTCGCGATCGCGGCCGCGGGTGTCGTCGTCGGTGCGCAGGATGAAGCGCTCGAACGCGCTGGCCGCCGCCTTGGCGATCTCGAAGAGGTCGTCGTCGCGGCGATCGCCAGGCGCCGCGAGCACGCACACGCGCTGGCCGCTGATGTCGAGCCGCGACGCGAGGTCGGCCATCGCCCGCACGGCCGCGGGGTTGTGGCCGTAGTCGAGGATCACGCGGAACGGCAGCTTGTCGAAGACGTTGAGCCGGCCCGGGGCCTGGAAGTACGTGGTGTCGAAGGTGCGCAGGCCCTGGCGGATGTTGTCGACCTTGCAGCCCATCACGAACGCCATGAGCGCGGCGAACATGGCGTTCTGGACGTTGAACATGGCCTTGCCCTCGAGCGTGGCCGGGATCAGGTGCGCCCACAGCAGCGGGATGTGGCTGCCGCGATCGTACAGCGTGATCATCTGCCCGTTGATGCCCTCCTCGAGCACCGCCGCCGCGCCGCCGGCCCGGATGTGCTGGCGGACGAGGTCGTGCTTGGGGTTCATCGTCACGTAGGCGATGCGCTTGGCCTCGGTGTGGCCGCCCATGAACAGCACGAGGTCGTCGTCGGCGTTGAGCACCGCGCAGTCGCGGGCGACCTCGACGACGATGCGCTTGACCTCGGCGAGCTGCTCGAGCGTGTCGATGCCGCCCATCCCAAGGTGATCCGAAGACACATTGAGCACGCAGCCGACGTTGCAGGTGCGGTAGCCCATGCCGGCGCGCAGCAGGCCGCCGCGGGCCGTCTCGAGCACCGCGAAGTCGACCCTCGGGTCGCGCAGGACCATCTGCGCGGCCATGGGCCCGGTCATGTCGCCGACGACGGTGCGCTCGCCGTCGATGTACACGCCGTCGGTGGTGCACAGGCCCACGGTGAAGCCCGACATCTTCTGGATGTGCGCGAGCATGCGCGACACGGTGGTCTTGCCGTTGGTGCCGGTGACCGCGGCGATCGGGATGCGGCTCGGCGTGCCCTGGGGGAACAGCATCTCGATGACGGGGCCGGCGACGTCGCGCGGCGTGCCCTCGGTCGGCGAGACGTGCATGCGGAAGCCCGGCGCCGCGTTGACCTCGCAGATGCCGCCGCCGGTGGTGCGGTGCGACTCCGAGATGTCCGGCGTGATGAAGTCGATGCCCGCGACGTCGAGGCCGATCGCGCGGGCGGCCCGGACCGCGACCTCGCGGTTGTCGGGGTGCACGACGTCGGTGAGATCGATGGCCGTGCCGCCCGTCGACAGGTTGCCGGTCGAGCGCAGGTAGAACACCTGGCCCGCGGGCAGGACGCTGGCGGGCGAGAAGCCCGCTTGCTCGAGCAGGCGCAGCGCCTGGTGGTCGAGCTCGATGCGGGTGAGCACCTTCTCGTGGCCGATGCCGCGGCGCGGATCGGAGTTCACGATCTCGACCAGCTGCTCGACGGTGTGCTCGCCGTCGCCGACGACGTGGCCCGGCACGCGCTTGGCCACCGCGATGAGCTCGCCGTTGACGACGAGCATGCGGTGATCGAAGCCGCGGATGTAGGTCTCGACGATGACCTGGCGGGCGTGCTCCTGCGCCTTGGCGAAGGCGACGCGCACCGCGTCGTCGTCGGACAGATCGATCGAGACGCCGCGGCCGTGGTTGGCGTCGAGCGGCTTGACCACGACGGGGTAGCCGAGCCGCCGCGCCGAGTCGACCGCGCGCTCGGCCGACCGGACCACGTACTGACGCGGCACCGGCAGGCCGAGGTCGGCGAGGATCTTGTTGGTCAGCTCCTTGTCGGAGGCGATGTCGACCGCGATGTGCCGGGTCTCGGAGGTGACGGTGGCCTGGATGCGCTTCTGGAACCGACCGTGGCCGAGCTGGACCAGCGAGTAGTCGTTGAGGCGGATCCACGGGATGTCGCGCTCCTCGGCGGCGCGGATGATCGAGGCGGTCGAGGGCCCGAACTGTCGGCGCTGGGCGAAGCCGATGAGGTCGTCGAGCTCGCTGCGGAAGTCGAGCGTGTCCTCGGGATCGGTGCGCAGCTCGGTCGGCAGCAGCGAGTCGATGAGGCGCAGCGCGAGCTGGCCCGCGGCCTCGCCGACGCGCTCCTCCTCGAACTCGTAGACCACGTGGTACTGGCCGTCGGCGCCCGCCGAGCGGGTCTTGCCGAACGAGACCTTCGCGCCCGTCAGCACCTGGATCTCGATCGCGACGTGCTCGAGCACGTGGCCCATCCACGTGCCCTCGGCCTCCCGCATCCGCCGCAGGAACCCGCCGCGCGTGCCGTACGAGCAGGTGTGCTCCTCGAGCGTGGGGATCGTCGCGACGAGCTGCTCGACGAAGTTGGGCAGCGAGCCGGTCGGGTGCTGCTCGAGCTTCCCGAGATCGATCCGCAGGCGGATCACCGGGAAGTGCGCGTAGAGGTTCGGACCACGGTAGACACGGCGCTCGAGGATCTTCATGGGGGCAGCCGGGGAAGCCACCCTTTGTAGATCGGAAACCCGCCCGGCGTCACGGCCGCCGCGTGATTTCGACGGCCTCGTAGCGCTCGACGACCTTCATCTCCACGACGTCGTCGGGGTCGGCCCCGGGGAAGCGCACGCTCTGCTCGCGCGAGGTCGGGTTGCCGTCCGCGTCGAGGTGCAGCGCCGCGTCGCCGACCGGCGTGCCGTCGACCACCACGTCGAAGGCGATCGTCTCGAAGTGGGTGGCTGCGCGCTCGGGCAGGGTGGCCGGCGGCCGATGGTGGCGAGCAGTCGTCACCCAGGCGTCCATCGCCGCCGACGGGGCCGCGTCCGGCTCGGCGTCGGCGCGATCGGGGGCCTTGGCCGACCAGGCGCGCGCGACGTTGTGCAGCACGCCCATGCGCACCAGCCCGAGCAGCAGCGCGGGGCCGAGGCCGGCGGGGCAGGGCAGCTCGAGCCGCGCGGCGCCCGAGGTGCCGCGCATGAGCTCTCCGTCGCACTCGAGCCGCGCGACCCCGGCCGCGCCGGCGAAGGTGCCCTGGGCCTCGAGCAGCGCGCGGCCGCCGGGGCCGACGACGAGGATGCCGCGCACGTCGGTCTCGATCGCGCCGTGGGACTCGACCTCGAACACGAGGTGCACGCGCTCGGCCCCGAGCAGCCGGGCCTCGAGCGCGGCGAGCACGGCGTCGGGCGCCTCGGGGGCCGCGTCCGCGGGCACCTCCGTCGGCGCGGGCGCGGGCGTGGCCGTCGGGCCGATCGGGGCCGCGGGTCGGCACGCGACGAGCGCGAGCAGCAGGATCGACGGGCGCACGGGGCGGGTCATGCGATCCCCGGGCGTCAGGGCGGCGAGGCCTTGCGCGTGTGCAGGTTGAACGTCGCGCCTGCGGTCAGCACGTGCAGCCGGATGCCCGTCAGACAGATCGCGTCGCCGGACTCCGCGGTGCCCATCGACGAGTGCTCGACCGCGGAGACGTCGACCACCGTGACCGCGCCCGCACCGACGACGCGGATGACGTCGTCGGGATCGACGAAGCCCGCGGTGTCCTCGTCGAGGCCGAGGCCGACGGCGAACGGGTTGTAGGCCAGCGCCGCGAGCAGGCGGCCGAGGCGGTCGCGCTGGCGGAAGTGCTGGTCGATGATCACGCGGTTGGTCAGGCCGAAGCCGGGCGCGAGCGAGACCAGGCCCGCGCGAGGCGTGGAGCCGCTGTCGCCGAAGGCGATCATGTGCTCCGAGAGGATCGCGGCGCCCGCCGGGCCGCGTTGAGCGAGCGGATCTTCTTGGCGACCGGCGTGCCGCCGAGGATCGTCGAGATCCGCAGCTGATTGCCGCCGGTGAGGAAGATGCCGGTCGCCGTCGACAGCCGCTCGAGCCAGTCCTCGCGCTCGGTGTCGCTGCGCTCGTCGTAGGGCAGGGCGAACGCCTCGTCGGCGCCGAACTCGTCGAACAGCGTCTCGTAGCGGCTGCCGGTGTCGCGCTGCTTCGACGCGGTCGGGATGATCGCGATGCGGGCCTCCTTGCCGCCGGAGACCTCGACGAAGTGGCGCAGGATCACCGCGCCCTGTTCCTTGTCCTCGGCGCCACCTACCGGGACGATGTAGCCCCTACCGTTGCTCGGATCGACCTTCGCAGGGCACATGCCAAGCCCTCACCTTTCGAATGTTCCCCAGCGGGTCGGCGCGCCGTCGCGCACCCATGGTTGTCCGCGTGCGATGACGCAGTGCAGCGCGCCGTCGTCGTCGAGCGCGACGAGATCGGCGTCGTCGTCGACCGCGATCCGTCCCTTGCGGGGCAACCGGAGCAGGCGGGCGACGTTGGAGGAGAAGGGGGCCAGCGCCGACGCGGTCGCGAGGCCGAAGCCGAGCAGGCGCCGCAGGGTGACCAGCAGCGTCGACGGCTCGCCGACGCCCATCGCGGTGAGCCGCCCGTCGGCGTCGAACGTGGGCATGCAGCCGCCGCCGTCGGACGAGCAGGTGATGCGATCGATCGGCACGCCCGCGTCGAGGCACGACGCGATCGCCTCGGCGGCCGCGACGGCGTCGCCGAGGTCGGCGTCGGGGAAGGCGGTGACGTCGATCGTGCAGCCGTGCTCGCGCGCCAGCGCCTGGGCCTCGCGCAGCAGGCCTGGGTTCCGGTTGACGTGCGTGGGGTGGAACATGCTCGGCGGCAGCTCGGAGCCCTCGATCGCGCGGCGCACGAGATCCAGCCCGCGGCGACCGTCGCCCATGTGCAGGTGCAGCACGCCGGCCTTGCCCGCCATCATGCCGCCGACGTGGACATCGGCGGCGACGCGCAGCAGCTCGTCGAGCGTGGGCTGCGACGAGCGGTGATCCGAGAGCGCGAGCTCGCCGACGCCGAGGATCGGATCGACGTACACGAGGTCGCCGCGCACCGAGCCGGTCAACGTGCGGACCGGGACCTCGTAGTTGCCGGTCCAGCACCACGCCGACAGGCCGTCCGCGCGCAGTCCGAGGGTCGTCGCGACCAGCTCGCCGACGCTGCGCGTGCACCCGTCGGTGCCGAGCACCCCGACCACCGTCGTGACGCCGGCCTTCGCGAGCACCCCGGCGAACACCGGCGGCACGCGGGTGTGGGGGCCGGCCTCGCCGCCGCCGCCGGTGACGTGGACGTGGGCGTCGACCAGGCCCGGGACGAGGCGACGACCCGCGAGCTCGATGACCTCGCACGGGCACTGCGGCGGGAGCTCGTCGATGCGCGGCGCGATCGCGACGATGCGCTCGCCGGCGACGAGCACGTCGTTGCGCCCGAGGGACTCGGGGGCGTGGACATCGGCGTCGCGGAGCAACAAGAACATCGTTCCGCGCGGAGAGTAGCAGCGCGGGCGCGCCGGGCATGCGAGCCTTCACACGCCGCCGCGTCGCGAGCGCGCGCCCGATCACTGCAGGCCGCGCCCCCGCGCCACTGCAGGCGGCACCGTCAGGAGGGGACCTGCGGCAGGACGTGCCGGGGCGCCTGTCCGCGGGCCGCGGCGAACTCGGCGTCGCCGTAGCGCGCGAGGTAGTCGCGGCGGATGCCGGGGCAGCGCGCCTCGAACGGGCAGCCGGTGCACGCCGGCACCCGGGTGTCGGGCGTGAGTCGGCTGTCGCGGAGATCGAAGCTCGCGTCGGGGCTGACCACGCGCACGCCGTCGGCCGCGGGATCCCACGCGATGGGGTCGAGGCCGCCGGCCGCGGCGAGCAGGCACCGCGGCACGTGCAGCGATCGCACGCGCATGCCCAGCGGCGCGGCGACGGCGATCGCCGCGGCGATGCTGGGGATCACCTCGGTCATCCGCGGCATCGAGCCGACGTTGTCGCGGTTGTGGTCGGTCAGCGAGACGAACCAGAGATCGGCGGCCGTGATCCCGAGGCCGTGCAGCCACCGCAGCGCGTCGGGCAGGCGCGCGTGGGTGATGCGCTGCAGGATCACGTCGGCGACCGCAGGGACGCCCGCAGCGACCACGGCCCGCAGGCCGGCGAGCATCGCCGCGTGTGTCCCCGACCGGCCGACCATCCGCTCGTAGGCCTCGCGCTCGTGGGTGTGGATCGAGACGTGGACGAGGTCCACGCCCGCGTCGAGCAGGCGCGCGAGGTTGTCGCCCGCGCCGAGCAGCAGGCCGTTGCTCTGCAGCTTGATCGCGGTGAACCCGAGGCGCTTGGCCGCGCGCACCAGCCCGAGGAGATCGGGGCGGAGCGTCGGCTCACCGCCAGTGAAGGACACCCGGGTGATGCCGTCGGCCCGCGCGCGCCGCATCGCCGCGAGCACGTCGGCGGTGGCGAGGCTGCGGGCGCGCATCGCCGGCGAGATCGTGCAGTAGTCGCACGCGAGGTTGCAGTCGTAGTCGAGGATGAGATCGAGGAGCCGACGATCGCCGGCCGCCTCGGGCGTCGCGCTCACGGGTCGTCCTGGGCGTCCGACCCGTCGACCTCGGGGAACAGCGCGCCGAGGCTGACATCGAGCTGGCTGCGGACGAGTCGATCGAGGCTCGCGAACTCGGACGTCGGCACCGCGAGGTGCTCGCACAGGTACGTGCGCGTGCCCTCGAGCAGCGCGGCGCGGCTCTTCGCGATCCACCGCGCGACGGTGGCGCGGTGGACCCCGTACACGACGCCGATCTGATCGATGTTGAGGCCGTCGACGAAGTGCATGCGCAGCACGGTGCGATCGCGGGCGGGCAGGCCGTGGCAGGTCTCGACCAGGGCTCGAGCGAACTGCTCGCGGTAGCGCTGCTTGACGTAGTCGAGCTCGACGTCCCCGAGCTCGGGCAGCGCGAGGACCTCGGCCCAGCCGTCGCCAGCGTACTTCTCGGCCCGCTTGGTCTCGCGGAGCAGCGAGAGGCCCGTGCGCACGGCCGCGACCGTCACCCACGCCACGAGGGCGCCGCGCCCAGCGTACTCGGCGATCCTCGGGCCGCGCTCGGCGTCGCCGGCGAGGAGCTTGGTGCGCAGGCGCTGGCGGACCTCGTCGAGGAAGGCGGGGGCCGGATCCAGCCCGCGCACCGCATCGTCGGCGCCGCCGAGGGTGTCGTGCTCGAAGCGACGCAGCGCCGCGGGCACGCCGTGGAGGCACGCGCACGCGAGGTAGAGATCGTCGGTGTGGAGCTTGTCGCGGGCCTCGGCGGCGGTCTGATCCACCGACGGCGTCGCGTGGGCGCAGAACGCCTCGAGCCCGAGCTCGACGTCGGGCCAGCGCGCCGCCGCCTGGGTCCAGGCCTGCGTCAGGAAGGCCTGCGTCGAGGCGGACGGCGTCGCTGCGGCCTGCGGGTCCATCGTCGGAGCCGACGATACCACGGCGATCGCGGGGCGACCCGGGCGGTGGCGGCGGGCGGTGGTTTTCCGTGGCCGGGCGTCCGCGGATGCGGTCCACTCCGCCGAGGTGCTCGCGCCCGTGACCTCGGTCGAACCCGCCGCGTGCCCCCCCGCGGACGCGCTCGCCCTGCTGGCGCGGGGCGAGGCCGACGCCCAGGCATCCGGCCTACGCGCGCACCTCGACGATTGCGACGAGTGCCGCGTGGTCGTGGCCCGGCTCGTGTCGCCCACGGGTGTCGCGCCCGCGCCCCAGCTCGTCGCGGATCGCTACCGCATCGGTCGCCTGCTCGGCCGCGGTGGCATGGGCGAGGTCTACGAGGCGTGGGACACCAACCTCGAGCGGCGGGTCGCGCTCAAGACCCTCGGTCCCCGGGCAGAGGGCGGCGACGTCGAGGAGGTGCGGCGCAACCTCGCCCGGCTCGTGCGCGAGTCGAAGGCGATGGCGCGCGTGCGTCACCCCAACGTCGTCGCGGTCTACGACGCCGGCGCATGGCAGGGCCGCGCGTTCGTGGTGATGGAGCTCGTCGACGGCGAGACCCTGCGCAGCTGGTGCCTCCGCGCGCCGCGATCGTGGCCCGAGGTGCTGGCGCTGTACGTCGCGGCGGGTCGGGGCCTGCATGCCGCGAACGCCCAGGGCATCGTGCACCGCGACTTCAAGCCCGACAACGTGCTCGTCGACGAGCACGCGCGGGTGCAGGTCACGGACTTCGGCCTGGCGCAGTGGAGCGAGGGCCCCGGCGCGCCCGCGACCGGGTCCATCGCGATCACCACCGGATCGATCCCGATCGCCGGCGCGTCGCCGGGCCTCGACGACAGCGGGTCGCTCACGCAGTCCGGCGCCGCCGTCGGCACGCCGGCGTACATGGCCCCGGAGCAGTTCCGCGGCGAGGCCCTCGACGCGCGGGCCGACGTGTTCGCGTTCTGCGTCGCGCTGTACGAGGCGCTCGCGGGGACGCGGCCGTTCGCCGGCGCCGACGTGCGCGCCCTGGTCCTCGCGCAGCGACACGGCGCCACGGATGACGGGCTCCGGGCCCGCGGCGTGCCGCGGTGGTGCGCGGCCGCGATCCTCTCCGGGCTGCAGTTCGATCGCCGAGCGCGGCCGGCCGACATGGCCGCGCTGCTACGGCGGCTCGAGCCGCCGGCGCGCCGCGGTCGACTCGCCGCGGTCGTGCTCGCGGGCGCAGCGGTGGCCGGGGTCGGCTTCTTCGCCGCGCGACCGCGGGACGACACGCCGTGCGTGGGCGATCCGCTGGCGACGATCTGGGACGCCCGCGCGCAGGCGTCGTTCGCCGCCGCCGATCCGGCGACGCGCAGCTTCGCGTCCACGCGCCTGGCGAGCTGGGTCGAGCAGTGGCGTGGGGCGTGGTCGAACGCGTGCGCGGCGGGGGATGCCGCCGCCGCCGAGCTCCGTCGCGCGTGCCTGCTCGGCCAGCGCGCATCGTTCGCCGCGATCGTCCGGGGGCTGCGCGAGGCCGAGTTCGACGTGGTCGCCGCCGAGCGCGGCCT
>LNFB01000251.1 GCA_001464385.1 Deltaproteobacteria bacterium Ga0077550
TCGGTCATAGACTCGGCCGTGGCGCCGGCGGTCGCCCTGAGCTCGAGCTCGGGCGCTCCCGCGAGCGGCTCGCCGTAGATGTCGTACAGCGCGAGGTCGAAGGCCGTCGTCGTATTGGGCAGCATCAGCACGTGGTCTTCGACGACGCGCCGCTCGGTGAACTCCATCGCGGCGATCGGCTCCACCAGGATCCGGAGGGCGCGCGCGCGCCCCTCCCCGTACACGCGGACGACCGCGAAGCCCGGCCCGTAGGTGCGCAGCTGCACGATGCCCGCGTCGACCCACGCGTCGACGACCTCGGTGTCGGACGTCTCGGCCTCCTCGATGCGCACCGGGAACGTCTCACCTTCACAGTCCCAGGCCCTGCACGGCTCCCGCTCGGACCAGACGTACGTGTCGGCCGCGTGCGCGGCGATCGTCATGTCCTCGGTCGGGGCCGGATCCTCGAGCAGGCCGCACGCGGGTAGGATCAGCGACAGGAGCACCGCAGCGACGACCCGCATGGGGTGGTGGTCGCGCGGGGCGGGATCTGGATGCACCGGGGGCGGTGGGATCGGCACGTGCGTGCAGTGTCCCGCCGCGGGCGTTCGATCCCGCGGGCCCCCTCCGCTTCGCACCCCGGCGCTTCGGGCGGTGGAGCGACGCCGCCACCACCGAGTCGTAGACTGCCAAGCGCGGACCCTGGCAGTGTGGGTCCCGGCGGTGCGGACTGATGGCGTTCCCTTCGACTCGGTGGAGCATGGTCGAGTCGTCGCGGGCCGCGACCACAGCGGGACGCGCGGCGCTCGGGGAGCTCTGCGAGCGCTACCGGCTGCCGCTGGTGATCTTCGCCCGGCGCCGGGTCGGCGATCCGGACGAGGCGCGCGAGCTCGTGCAGGACTTCTTCGCGGACTTGCTGGGTCGCGGGGGATTCGCGACGGTCGAACACGGCCGCGGTCGCTTCCGTTCGTATTTGCTCGGCGCGTTCTGCCACCACGTCGCCCGGACGTACCAGCGCGAGAGGGCAGACAAGCGCGGGCGCGGACGGACGGTGTCGCTCGACGACGAAGTGGTCGCCCGCGCAGCGCAAGCGGTGGCCGATGATGCCGACCCGGAGCGCGCCTACGCCAAGGCCTGGGCGCTCGCGGTCGTGGCCCGCGTCGAGGACGTCCTGGCGCAGCAGTACGCGGCGCGCGGCCAGGCGGCGGGTTTCGCCGCGTTGCGCCCACACCTGCGTGGCGAGGGACCGCCCTACGCCGAGACCGCGCGGCTGCTCGGCACCTCCGAGGCGGCGCTCAAGGTCGCAGTGCACCGCCTGCGTCAGCGATTCGGCCAGGTGTTGCGGGCGGAGGTCGTGGACACGCTCGCCGACCCTGGCGACCTCGAGGCGGAGATCCGGACGCTCATCGCGGCCCTGGGCCCCGGGGGAAGCGGGCTGTAACCTCGGGTCGGCGGACTTGTCAGAGCCAACGGACATGACGCCCTCACACGCGTGCGCATCCACGGTCGCCGCCGAAGCCGCTTCCATGCTGGCCCTCGGCCTGACCATCCCGCCGGGGGACCTGCCCGCCCTCGCCGAACTGGCGGCCGTGCTGCCTGCGTACGCCGAGTTGGAGTGGTTGGCCCAGGGCGGAATGGGCGTGGTGTTGCGCGCGCGCCACATCAAGCTCGACCGTCGGGTCGCGATCAAGCTGCTTCGTCCAGAGCTCGCGTCGCGCGCCGACTTCTCGGAGCGATTTGCCCGCGAGGCCCGGGCGATGGCAGCGCTGCAGCACCCGAACATCGTCGGAATCCACGACTTCGGCGAAGTCCTGGGCGTGCACTACCTGGTGATGGAGTACGTCGAGGGCCAGAGCCTGCGCGGGCTGATGGCCGGGGGCGTGTCCAGCAGCACCGCCTTGAGGATCGCGGGAGAACTGTCCGCGGCGCTGCAGTACGCCCACACCCGCGGCGTCGTCCATCGCGATCTCAAGCCTGAGAACGTGCTCATCGACCGCGAGGGGCGCGCGCGACTCACCGACTTCGGCCTCGCGATGCTCAGCGAGCCCGGCGAGTCGCTACGGTTGACCGGGACCGGGAGCGTGCTCGGCACGCCGATGTACATGGCGCCCGAGCAGCTGGAAACGCCGGGCACCGTCGACCACCGCGCCGACATCTTCGCGCTCGGGGTGGTGATCTACGAGCTGCTCACCGGCCGGCTGCCGTTGGGCAGCTTCGAGCCGCCATCGGGGCTCAGCGGCCTCGATCGTCGCGTCGACGCCTTGGTGACCGGCGCGCTGGCACACGATCCCGATCGTCGGATCCAGAGCGCCGCCGAGGTCGGGGACCGCGTGCGAGCGCTGGCACCGATCGGGGGCGCGCCGCGGCCGGTGATCGTCGAGCCGTGGGAGCTTGATGCGGGATCGTGCACGCTTGCGCAGCGCGACCGGTGGCGTCGCTTGCATCGCCGGGGCCTTCACGATGCTCCTGTACGGCGTCGGCGGCCCTGTGATCAGGGCATCGGGCGTGCTGATGATCTCTGCGGCACTCTTGCTCGGTTGCGTCGCCGACTACCGACGACTCACGCGGGCATCGGAGGTGCTCCGCGAGGTCGTCAAGGCGCGACTCGGACTTCGGGTCACCGCGGCGGGGTCGTTGCTCGTGCTGGCCGGTCAACTGGTCGACGCCGAAGCGATCGACGCGGGCGGTCTGACGCTGTGGGTCGCGACGCTGGCAATGGCCTTCGCCGGCGCCGCCGGAGGGTGGTTCGCCGCGCGATCCCATGGGTTCCCGGCCGAGCTCGTCTTCGGCCCACGGTGGTGGGTCGAGCGGTGGCAGCAGCGCGAGGACGGCGTGGTTCGTGGAGCGGTTCGGTAGGGGCGGCTGCGATGCAGTCGCGGGCCTGTGCGCACTACGCCCTCACGCCAAGATCTCGGGAATCGCGTCGCCCGTCATCCCCTCGGCGTCCCCGAACGTCGCCGCCGGGCTCCCGAACGCCTTCATGACCGTGAACGGCACGCGGCTCGTGCTGTCCCCCGCCGCGCGGTGGTGGATATCCCCGCGGAACAACCCGCCCGCCTTGCCGACGAGCAGCATCGGGAAGTCGTCCATCCGGTGATCCCACGGCAGCCCGACGCAGGACGTCACGTACACCAGCGAGTTGTCCAACAGGTTCCCCGCGCCGTCCGGCGTGTCGCGCATGCGCTGCAGCAGCTCCGCCAGGCACGACATCGTGTACTCGACGCCGGTGTGGAAGCCGTTCGTGCCGTAGTCCACGCCCATCGGGCTCAGGCGGTGGCCGAAGTCCTCGTGGAAGGTGACGTTGCCGAGGCCCGCCTCCGGATAGCCCGCGTGGCACGCCGCGCACGAGAACACCTGGGTCGCGACCCGGGTGAGCTCGCACGACAGCGCGAACACCAGCAGATCCGCGAAGGCCTGGCAGCGCGCGCGGGTGATCTCTCCGTCGGCGCCGCGATCGGGGTACGCCACATCCGGATCGATCGGCATGCCGCAGTCGGCACCGGTGATCGTCGCGTCGATCTGCGTCTGCAGCTGATCGACGCCGTCGAGGTGGCGATCGAGGCGCTCCTTGTCCTCGGCGCCGAGCTTGACCCGCAACTCCGCGGCGTCGGCCGACACCGCATCGAGCAGCTTCTTGCGGCGGAAGAGCGACGGGTCGGGCTCGAGCGAGCCGGACAGCGCGAACAGGCTGGCGAACAGCGCGGCCGGGCTGTAGTTCGGCGGGTTCGGGGCGTTGGGGCCGCTGAACGAGATGTTGAAGTCCAGCGCGCCCGCGCCGGTGACGTTGCTGATGCCGACGTGCAAGCCGCTGGGGAACGCGGTGTCGGCGTTCATGATCGGCGCGAGCAGCTGATCGATCGAGGGCAGCTGCACGTCGCCGCCCTGCATCGCCTGCGCACCCGTGAGCACCGCCGCGGGCGCGGACTTGTGGGCGTAGATGGCGGGCACCACCACGTTGAAGCCCGAGCACACCGTCAGCCAAGGCTTGAACTCGGCCAATGGCATCAGCGCGGCGCTCGGCGCCCACGCGTCGCCGATGCCGGTCGCCGCGGGGACCCAGTGCGCCGGATCGGCGCCGTTGCCGAAGAACCACGTCAGGTAGCGCGGGCGCAGCGGCGAGCCGTCGGCCAGCGCGGTGCCGTTGCCGTCGAGCATGCCGAGCAGGCGCGGCAACGGCAGCGCGATCGCGGTGCCGCCGATCAACCCGCGGAGCATCGTGCGGCGGTGGAGCTTGAACGTCATGGTCCCTCCGAGGGCTCGGCTGCGAGGACGCTGCCGGCGGGGTTGGCGAAGCGGAATTCGTCGTGGGTGACCATCGCGTGCAGCAGGCGATCGAAGCGATTGTCCTCTGCCCCGAGCTCGGCCTCGATCGCGACGAGCAGCTCGTCCTCGTTGTCGAACGGCAGGCGCCCTGCGGTGTACGTGTACAGCTTGTCGACCAGGCAGCGCGGCGCGTCCGGGTGCTCGCGCAGCAGCTGGGCAAGTTCGGCGGCGTCGACGAACGGCACCCCGTCGAGCTCGCCGCTGGCGTCGATCGTGAGCCCGAGGTCGGTCTCGCGGTAGCGGCCCATCGTGTCGAAGTGCTCGAGCGCGAGGCCCAGGGGGTCCGTCACGTTGTGGCAGCCGGCGCAGGCCGGGTTCTCGCGGTGGGGCTCGAGCTTCTCGCGCAGTGTGCGGTGCTCGACCGGACCGCCGCCGCCATCGTTGTCGTCGAGGTTCACGTCGACGTCCGGGGGCGGTGGCGGCACCGTCTTGCACAGGAGGGTCTCGGCGATGAACTGCCCGCGCTCGGTGGCCGACGTCCGCGCCGGCAGCGAGTTCAGCCCGAGCACCAGCGCGCTGCCGATGAGCCCGCGCCGCGGGCTGCCCTCGGGCAGCGTCACCGCGCGCATCGCATCGGGCTCGACCTCCGCGAGGCCGTACAGCCGCGCGAGCTCGTTGTTCACGAACACCTGGTGCGAGTCGTACAGCGCGAAGAAGTCGCCGGGCGCGTCGAAGACCACGTCCTGCACGCGGGCGATGAGCTCGTCGCGCATCGCGGCCTTGAGCGTCGGCGTCCACTCGGGGAAGGCCACCGCGTCCTTGGTCTTCTCGTCGAGCTGCCACAGGCGGTACAGCTCGCCGACGAAGTTGGCGACGCCCTGGCGCGCGCGCGGATCGGCGATCATGCGATCGACCTGGGCCGCGACCCCCTCGGCGGTGGCGAGCCCGTCGGCCTCGGCGGCGTCGAGCAGCGCCTCGTCGGGCACCGTGCTCCACAGCGTGAACGCCAGGCGCGACGCCATCTCGAACGACGAGAACTTCACCCGGCCGTCGTCCTCGGGCGACGGCGCGCCGAGCTCGACGCGGTACAGGAAGTTCGGCGACTGCAGCAGGCCCCACACCGCGTGGCGCAGGCCGACGAGGCCGTCGCCGGTCTCGGTGGCGACGTCGGTGGCGACCGCGAGGTAGCGATCCTGCTCGGCCGCGGTCAGCGGGCGACGCCACGCGCGGCGGCCGAACGCGGCGATCGAGGTGCGCATGCAGGCGGTGTCGGCCGCGCCCGTCGGCACGCACGCCACGCGCATCGCCGCGAGCGTGGGATCGGCGAAGGCCTCGGCGGTGGCGCCGTCGAGCGCGAGCTCGTAGGCCCCGACGCCCGCGGGCGAGAGCGCGACCCGGGCGGCGCCGACCGAGAAGAACCCCTCCTGCATCGCGTCGGCCTCGATCGTCGTCAGCGTCACGGGCCCGAGGAGATCGGTGACCGCGTGGGTGAACTCGGCGCGGGTCAACCGGCGCAGCGTCGGCGCGTCGACCTCGATCGCGTCGTCGCCGGGCTCGCCGCTGTCGCCCGGGGTGCCGCCGTCGTCGACGGCCGCGCCGGTCGAGCCGGCGTCGTCCGCCGCCCCGGGGCCGCGCCCCGACACGCCGGTGTAGCAGCCGAGCAGGGGCGACAGGCACAGCGCTGCGCCGAACGGGAGGTCGAACGAAGGACGAGCGCGACGTCGCATGGGCACCCCCGACGATGCACGCCCCTCCGCCCCACGCGAAGGCACGTCCACCACGATGCGAGGCTATCGGCCGCCGTGCATGCGCGTCAAGGCAAGACCGTGTCGGTCGTATGACCGACACCGTCGGTCGGGATCCGACGAACCTGTCGTGCGCGACGTCGGCGTACTCGTCGACACCAAACTGCGCGTCCGTCCCTGCTAGGCCGGCAGCACGCACGCACCAACGCTCGTCGCAGCGACGCACGCGTCGGTCGGCGGCGCGTCGTCCGACCACCAGGGCACGCACGCGACCTCGGGCGACGCGTTGCCGCAGGGATCCTGCGCTGTCGTGTCGCAGTACGCGGCGCAGCAACCGGAGGGAGACTCGCAGCCCGGCACGCGCTCGGCCGGCGCGCAGAACCCCGAGGTGCACCCGTTGATGTCCGTGCAGGGCTCGCCGATCGCGGAGCGCGAGGGCCCGTGGGGCAGGCACACGAAGCCGTCGGCGTTCGGATAGCAGCCGCGAGCGTCCTCGCACGCGGGCGCGAGTGGATCGCAGGCCGGCAGGCACAGCGCGAGCACGCCGGCGTTCGCGATCACGCAGCGGTCGCAGGCGTCGGGACAGACCGGCGCATCGGGGCTGCCCGTACAGAGCGCCACGCACTCGCCGACGAGGGACACCGGGTCGACGCCGAAGCACATCGCGCCGATCTCACAGTCGTCGATCCCGCTGACGGCCGAACCACCGACCGTGCACCACGTCCCGGGCGCCCGCGGCTCCGCCTCCGGCACGACGCACCGCAGCGCGTTCCAGGAGCCGTCGCCGTCTCGATCCCACGCCACACACTTCTCACCGGGGGCGCAGTCCTGCGTCCATGGATTGCACCAACCGTTCTCGCAGTACGACGAGCACGGCGAGGGCTCGGTGGACTCCACGAAGACGCTCTGGTCTGTCGACTGCTCGCACCGCGGACCGCATGCGCGCGACCAATCGTCCGGTGTTTCGTAGTGCGGCTCGATCGTCGCCTCGGCGAGGATGTGACCGCCCGACGACACCGTGATCTCGACGCGCTCGGGCGTCCCGTGGTGGATCACTCCGCCTGCCCCGACGTGTGTGTGCTCGTCGTCGCAGGGGTCGACCGCGGCGTCCGAGCTCGGCACGTGGAAGCTGCAGTGCACCGTGTCGCCGTCGAGCTGCAGCACCACCTCGTACGTGCCGTGCCAGGGCTCGGCCTTCTCGAACTCGATCGAGAGGAAGTCGTCGCAGAACTCTCCCTCGCAGGCGTCGCACCCACCGAGGGCCGCGGCGAGCCCGATCGCCCCGAGGGCGCAGGCCCACCGCGCGAGATCGGACCGTGCCGCGTCGGAGGTCATCGAACCTCCATCCTCGCACGTCGGGCATCGACGCACGACGCGGGCCGACCCGCGCGAGCGCGCCCATGGACGTGTGTCGAGGGCGGTGTGGTGCTTCGCGACGGATCGGGCGCGATCGCAGGTGGATTCCCTGGCATGGGTCGTGCTCTCGTGGTGGCGACGATGTCTCGCCGCTGCATGGTGTCCTGCGCGCTCGCGACCTTCGCCTGCGGGGGCGACACTCACGATGGGCCTGGCGTGGTGACGACCAGCGGCGCGACCGCGTCGGACGACACCACCGACGCTGCGACGTCGAGCGCCGACACGAGCGCCGGATCGATCGATCTCGGCGGCGAGTGTGAGCCCGCCGCACCGGGCCCGGGCATCGTCGTCACCGACGCCGGGGCGCTCGCGGGGATCGACCTGCCCGGAGGCGGGTTCGCGCTGCTCGGCGTGCCCTTCGCGGCGCCGCCCACGGGCGCGCTGCGCTTCGCCGCGCCCGCGCCGGTGGCGTGCTGGTCCGACGTGCGCGATGCGACGGCCCACGGGCCGCGGTGCCCCCAGCTCGATGGTGAGGACGGGCCGGTCGTCGGCGACGAAGACTGCCTGACGCTCGACGTGTGGACGCCCGCGGCGGACGACGGCGCGCGACCGGTGCTCTTCTTCGTGCACGGGGGCGGCAACTCGCTCGGTGGGATCGACGATCCGCTGTACGACGGCGAGGTGCTCGCGCGCGAGCTCGACGTCGTCGTCGTCACCACGAACTATCGGCTCGGCGCGCTGGGGTTCCTCGCCGATCCGAGCCTCGTCGACGGCGAGGGGATCGCGGGCAACTGGGGCTTGATGGATCTGCTCGCCGCGCTCGAGTGGACGCAGGCGAACGCGGCGGGGCTCGGTGGCGATCCCGATCGCGTGCTGCTGTTCGGTCAGTCGGCCGGCGCCGTCGATGTCTGCGCCCTGCTCGGCGTGCCGCGGGCCCAGGGGTTGTTCGCGGCGGCGGCGGTGCACAGCGGCACGTGCCGCCAGCGCGAGCCCGGGCAGTACGCGATGCAGACCGGCACGCCGTTCCTCGCGGCGAGCGGCTGCGCGGGGGCGGACGACGTGCCCGAGTGCCTGCGCGCGCTGACGGCCGACGCGATCGTCACGACCGAGCCCACGGGCTTCCCCAGCGTCTCGGCGCTGTCGCAGTCCTGGGGCCCGTACGTCGACGGCGTGTTGCTGCCGCGCTCGACGCTCGACGCCATGGCGGCGGGCACCCACGTCGACGTGCCTCTGGTGATCGGCGCCACCGCGCAGGAGACCGCGCGCGACATCCCCGAGCTCACCGAGGCGCAGTACGTCGCGGCAGTCGAGGCGAGCTTCGGGATGGTGCTCGGCGCGATGGTGCTCGAGCAGTACCCGGTCGCCGACTACGCGACGCCCACGGACGCGTACATCGCCGTGACCAGCGACGCGAAGTTCGTGTGCGCGGCGCGGACGGCCGCGCGCGCCGCTGCGGGGCAGCGCTCTGCAGTCTACCGCTACCACTTCGCGTACGACGGCTACACCACCTTCGGCAACAACACCGCCACCGCGTTCCACGGCGTCGAGCTGCCGTACCTGTTCCGCAGCTTCGCGGCCCTGGGACTGCCGACGAACGCAGACGATGCGGTGATGATCGATCAGATGGGCGTCGCGTGGACCACGTTCGCCGCCACCGGCACGCCGGCGCTCGAGGGCGCGACGTGGCCGGCGTACGATGCCGCGCTCGACGACGCGGCGCTCCTCGACGTGCCGATCGGCACCGTCGAGGGCGTCCGCACCGCCCAGTGCGATTTCTGGGACGGCCTGCTCCCCGGTTGAACCCCGGCCGAGTCCCGAGCTATCGCATCTCGCCGCGCTGCTGCTCGGCCCGCGCGGCGCCGATCGCCGTCTTCACGTGCTTGCGCTCCTCGGGCGGGGGCAGCACCGCCTTCATCCCGAGGGCCTTCATCCACAGCTCTCGGCACCACCCCTTCGAGTGGTAGAGGTGCTCGTCCTCCTGATCCTCGACCGCCTCGACCGCGGCCTTCAGGGCCTTGCCCTGCGCGCCGGTGAGCTTGTCCGCGCACGCGGCCAGCAGCGTCCAGTTGAGGTGGTCCTTGGTCTCGGCGAGCACGACGCACTCGCACGCGACCAGCTCCGCCGCCGCCGCGTCGCCGGCGAGCAGCGCCGACTTCATGGCCTCGACCAGGGACATGCCGAGGTCGTGGACGATCGCGCGCACCGGCGAGGCCTGCTCGATGTCGAGGTCGAACGCCTCGAACACCGACTCGAGGTGCTTCACGTGGGAGTGGGTCTCGTCGAGGTACTTCGAGAACTCCTCCTTCAGCTCGTCGTTCACCGCGCACTCGAGCGCGGTCTCGTAGACCATGACGCCGCCGCGCTCGTGCTCGAGCGCCTGCAGCAACAGCTCTTCGACTTGGGTCGCTTGCATGTGTGCTCCTCGAGGCCGCTAGGCCTTCGCCTCGGCGGCGACGCAGATGTCGGTCGCGTGGTTCTGGGCGAGGATCGCCTTCGCGCGATCCTTGCGCTCGGTGGAATCCGCGTGGACGGACATCAGGATGTTGCCGCCCTTCACCTTGTTCTCGTACTGCTTCGCCTCGACCTCGGGGATGCCGAGACCGACGAGCGCGCCGGTGATGCCGCCGACGGCCGCACCCGCAGCTGCGCCGCTGAGCGCCGCGAGGATCGGGCCCGCGGCGATGAAGGGCCCGAGGCCCGGGATCGCGAGCAGGCCGATGCCCGCGAGCAGGCCGAGCGTGCCGCCGACCGCACCGCCGGCGCCGACGCCCGCGATGGCGCCCTCGGGCGCCTTGGTGCCGTGCTCGTGGGCGAAGTCGCGGGTACCCGATTTGTCGGGGAAGAGCACGGACATGTCGTCGTCCGTGAATCCGGCGGTGCGGAGCTCGCCGACCGCCTTCTGGGCCTGCTCGTAGGTCGCGACGATTCCGATGACTGCTTTCTTGGACATGATCTTGGCTTTCTCGTTGTGGGGGTGGAGCTCGCGTCGTTGACGTCGAGGGAGGTTATTCGGGGGCGATCTCGAGGAGATCGTCGACCCGCTTCACGGAGGCGGTGCCCCGCGCGAGGTTGGCGATCTTCTCGCGCTCGTCGGTCGAGGCGACCGGGCCGCGCAGGGTGACCACACCGTCGGCGGTGATGATCTTGATGTTCTTGGCGCTCATCGACATGGCGTCGTCACCGACGATCGCCCTGCGGATGGTCGCGGTGATCTCGATGTCGCCCGCGTTCTCGTTCTGGTCGACCGGGGTCTTGGTCGCGTCGTCGCGATCCCGTTCGTTCTTCTTGGTGTTGTCGGCCGGCTTGCGCTCGGCCGTGTCGTTGGCGTCGGCCTTGTCGCAACTCGGTGCGACGATGAAGAGGGCGGCGAGGATGAGGTGTCGCGTCACGTGGAACTCCCCCGGTGCAACCGGTGTGGAGGCCCTGTGCAATCACCGTGCCCTCGCGTCGGTGTAGTCGACGTCGCGTCGAGGGTGGCGGGAGACGTCTCGGCGCACGCGCTGCGGCGCTCGAGTGGGCGCGTGCGCGGCGTGATCCGGAGGTGTCGCGTTCTCGCCCGGGCGGGCGCCCGCGCACGGCACGTGGCGAGCAGCGCCCCGCGAAAGCTGCGGGGATCCGCGAGGTGCATCCGGGGCCCGTCCTTGCAGAGGCGACGCGCCACGCAATGGCCGACGCCTCGACACCACCTTCCACCGACGGGCCCTTCGTGCGTCGCGTCCTCATCACGGTGAGCATCGTGGCGGCGTTCGGCCTGGTGTTCTGGCTGCTCCGCCTGGCTGGTCACGGCCTGCTCATCGTCATCGCGGGGGCGATCATCGCGGTGCTCGTGGACGGGGCGGTCCGGCGGATCCCGTTGCCGCGGATTCCGGCGATGATCGTGCTGCTCGTCGTATCGCTCGCGATCGCGGCCGGGCTGTCGTGGTGGATGGGCGCGGCCTTCGTCGAGCAGATGGAGGGCATCCGCACGCGCGCGATCGAGGCGTTGCCGCGGATCCAGGCGTGGCTGAGCGAGAACCCGGCGGGGCAGCGCGTCGTCGCGGAACTCGAGCAGATCGAGTGGAGCGAGCAGAGCGGGCGCGTGGGCGGTGTCGTCTTCGCCGCTGCCGGTGGCCTGGCGACCATGGTGCTCATCCCGGTGTTCGGGATCTTCTTCGCGCTCGCCCCGAAGCTCTACCTCGGCGCGTTCCTCCACCTCCTCCCGATGGGCCGTCGCGCCCGCGTGGACGAGGTCCTCGGGCACGTCGGCCACGCGCTGCGGGCGTGGTTCATGGGTCGCTTCGTGTCGATGACGGTCGTCGGCGTCGGCACCGGTCTGGCGTTGTGGGCCGCGGGCGTGCCGATGCCCGCCGCCCTGGGCCTCATCGCGGCGGTGCTGTCGTTCGTGCCCAACGTCGGGCCGCCGCTCGCGGCGATCCCGGGCGTGCTCGTGGGCCTGTCGCAGTCGCCGACCACCGCGGCCTGGGCCGTGGCCGCGTACGTCGGCGTGCAGGCGATCGACAACTACCTCGTGACGCCGCTGGTCGATCAGCGCTCGGTCGACGTCCCGCCGGCGACCCAGCTCGGCGCGCAGCTGCTGCTCGGCCTCGCTGCGGGGGCGATCGGGGTGTTCCTCGCGACGCCGCTGATGATCGTGCTCATCGTGATGGTCCAGGCGTTCTACGTCCAGGACGCGCTGCACGACCCGGTGCGCCTGCTCGGGGCGCCGCGCGAGGGCCCGCGGCGCCGGCCGAAGTGGTTGGAACGGATCCGTCCGACGCCCCGGGTCGCCGCTGGATCATCCCAGTCTAGGCCGCATCGGTGAGGCGTGGAGCGCCGCCCGGCTAGACCGTGGCGCGCGGCCGCACGTATGTTCGCCGTGATGCTCCGCTCCTGGACGGCTCTTCCCTGCGCGCTCGGGCTCGGGCTCGCGCTCACGATGTCGGCCTGCACCGCCGCCGAAGCGCCGGCGCCCGAGGTGCCCGAGGCCACGCGAGCGTCGGGGACGCCCGCCGCGGCACCGCCGACCACGGTGTCCGCCGCGGATCCGCGGCAGTGGGCGTGCACGAAGGACGCCGACTGCTCGCAGACCTGCGCGCTCGGGGCGGTGAGCACCGCGTGGCTCGCCGATCACCGCGACGCGGACACGTGCGACGACGGGTGCGGCTGGCGCAGCGGATCGATCGCGTGCCGCGACGGCGAGTGCGTGACACTCACCGACGACGGCGACATCGACGAGAGCTGCACGAAGCGCACGGCGCCGCGGATCCCCTGAGCGGGGAGGTCGCCTCAGCCGCGGCCCTGCAGCAGCCCGTGCATGTCGTCCGCGTGCTCCTCTTCCTTCTCGAGGATCTCCTCGAGGAGCTTGCGCGTGGTCGGGTCGTGCGGCGCGAACCACTGGATCATCTCGCGGTACGAGTCGATCGCGATGCGCTCGGCGACGAGGTTCTCGCGGAGCATCTCGAGCAGCGTGTCGCCGTTGGCGTACTCCGAGTGGCTGCGCGAGAGCAGGCCCTCGGGGTTCATGTCGGGCTTGCCGCCGAGCTGGCTGATGCGCTCGGCGAGCCGGGTCGCGTGCTCCTGCTCGTCGGCGGCGTGCTCGGCGAACTCGCGCTTGGCGGGCTCGCTGTGGATGCCCGTGGCCATGATCGCGTGGTACTGGTAGCGCAGCACGCAGACGATCTCGGTCGCGAGTGCCGTGTTGAGCAGCGCCACGGCCTGGTCGACGTCACCGGCGTAACCGGCCGTCACCGCGCCGCGCTCCATGTGTTCGCGGGCGCGGCGACGCAGCTCGGTGACGTCGGTGAGGAAGGGGGTCTTTGTCGGGGTGCCCATGGGCTCCCTACAGCTTCCCCATCAACACGAGCACGAGGAGCACGAGCAACGCGGTGCTCGCGAGCCCCATCGGCCCATAACCCCAGCCGCGGCTGTAGGGCCACGCCGGAAACACTGCGAACACGACGAGAAGCACGAGGACGATGAACATCCAGGACATGGTTGAGTTCTCCTGCCCGCCTCGATGTGCAAGACCCGGTGCACCGCGACCTCGTCGTCATGACGGGCGCGACGCGACCCGTCGTGCCCGACGCGCTCGGCCACCACGGCACACCGCGCGCGAGGGCCCGGTACGTCGAACCAACGAAAAGGGCCCGAGCCCGGCGAGTTGGTGTCGCCGGGCCCGGGCCGCGCTGCTCCTGGACCGTGGGGAAGTTCGGACTACAGCGGGAGCGCTGCCCAGGCGCTCGGGCCGGTGACGATCGCGTAGACACCGAAGGGCTGCTCCGCCCCCGGGCCACCGTTGGGCTGGATGTCGCCGACGGCGACGGCATAGACGCGCAGACCCTCGGCGAGCGGGGCCGTGATCGCGGCGAGCGGATCGGACGGGAGCGGGACGCTCGCCTGGACGATGCCGACGTCGTAGTTGCCCGCGGGCACCGAGATCTCGTCGCTGGCGTCGGGCCACGACAGGTTGCTCGTGAGCAGGCCTGCCATGTCGACCTGACCCTCGTCGTTCAGGAGGCCGACGTCGACGGCGGGGGCAACCGCCGCGTGGACGATGCGGAACACGGCGTTGGGCGCCGCCTCGAGGTCGAAGTCCTCCTGGAACGACGCGAGGATGAGAGCATCGCGGCCCGCCTCGGGCGAGAGCTCGCCGGTGGCAATGACGAGGTACTGCTCACCCGCGACCAGATCCCCGCTGTTCGCCGTCAACACCGGATCCCCCGTGCAGTCGGCCGGCGCTGCGTGGATCTCCAGGTCGTACGACCCGGGCGGCACCTGGATGTTCGCCAGATCGCCGAACTCCGCGCCCACGACGAGGTGCGTGTCGCCGGTGCAGATGTCGACCGCCGGGGCGTCGGCGCCCGCGTGGAAGGCGTGCACGAAGGGGTTCTGCGGGATGAGGCCGATGACACCGTCGGGGCCGACGGCGAGCAGGCCGAAGCCGTTGGCGGCGCGGGGCATGTCGCCGAGCAGGCCGGTGGCGATGACGAACAGGTTGGCGCCCTCGGGGAGCTCCGGGGTCGTGAACGCGGTGACGACGTTGCCGCCGGCCTCGATGCCGACCTGCAGCGCTGCGCCCGAGGGCAGCGGTACACCGGCGGCGCCGCTGTCGGCGAAGCGGGCGACGCCCGGCAGCTCCGGATCACCGCCGTCGTTGCCGACGTTGATGTCGACGCTCGGCGCGTCGGCGCCGGCGTGGACGATGCGCACCGCGGCGTTGCCCGCACCCGCGTCCTCGAAGCCCTCGACGAGCGGGAGCACGCGGAACGCCTCGTCCGCCTCGTCGGACCCGATCAGCCCCGCAGCCACGGCCGTGACGGTGGCACCGGCGGGCAGGTCGAGATCGCCGGTGCTGTACACCGGCGCGTCCTCGGCCGGCGCACCCGCGGCGCGGACCTCGAAGTCATACGTGCCCGCGGGCACCTCGAGGTAGTCGCTCGCCTCGCCGTAGGCGAGATCGGTGATCACCGGGTCGGTGCTGCCGGCGACGTAGATGTCGACGTTCGGCGCCTCGGGGGCCGCATGCACGACGCGGATCTGGGCGACGTCGCCGGGGCCCGTCGTCGTGTCCGTGTCCGTCTCGCTGTCGGTCGTCGGGCCGACGGTCGTGTCGGGATCGACGGTGTCGGTCGGCTCGGTCGTGGGCTCGCTCGTCGGCGACGACGTCGGGTTCCCCGAGGGATCCGTGTCGGTGCTGCCGCCGGTGGAGCTGTCGGTGTCGCCGGTGCTGGCGGGGTCGTCGGTGGAGCAGGCGGCGGTCGCGAGCGAGAGGGCTGCGAGCGCAAGGGGCAGGCTGAAGGTACGCATGGACGTCTCCGGGTCAGTGGTTTGGACGGGCGAGGGCCCGACCGACGCGCGTGGCCCGAACCAACGGGGCCCGCACGCCAGGTCTCGATGGACCGGAGCTTGTGGCATGTTCAAGGTTTGTCAAATCGGTCTGACGAGAATTGTCGAATGTTTCGCTTCCGGGAATTCCCCAGCGAGTTCCGAGGATTTGCGCCGCGCCTCGCCGCGGTCGGCGCCGGTCCCACTGTCACAGTCGCGTCCGAACCAGGGGATCGCCAGGCCGGCGAGCGCGAGGAGGTCGGTCGGGTCGGCGACGCACGCGACGGGGAGCAGGTGCGGCGCGTCGTCGCCGATCGCCGCGGCGATCGACGCGAGCGCGACCCACTGCATCGCGCCCCACGTGATCCCGTACGCCGCGGTGGCGATGGGCCACAGCTTCACCGCCGCGAAGCCGAGGCCGGTGACGATCGCGGCGACGCGGACGTGCCTGCGCTCGCGTAGCGGACCGAAGGCCGGCTCGAGCAGCGCGAGCAGCAGGAGCGGGAAGTAGACGAGGCCCGCGACGTCGGACACCTTGCCGGTCACCCACGTCGCAGCGTCCCCCGTCGCGAGCGACTTCAGCACGTGGTCGTTGATCAACAGCGCCGCGATCGCGAGCAACGGCGCCGGCGCGACGAGCAGCGGTCGATCGAGGCCGTCCGATCGCGTGCCGATCACGGCATCGCCTCGATCACGAGCAGGCCGTCGCCGGACGGCTCGGCGCGGCGCCGCTCGGGCGTGCCGCTCGCCGTGGCCGCGGCCGTCCACGCGAGCTCGACCCGGCCCTCGGGCCGCGGCCACGTGACCTCGACACCGACGATCCCGCCGCACTCGCGACCCTCGACGCAGCGCGACACGTCGACGTCGCCCACCGCCGACAGCGCGAGCGGCTCGCCCGGTCGCAGCACGACCTCGCTCGACGCCTGCGCGTCGGGCCTGAGCAGGCCGGTGTACACGACGCGCAGCACCGCGGTGCCCGTCGCCCCGGGCGGGGCTGCCCACGTCGCGGTGCCCTGCAGGGTGACGCGCGCGTGCGCCCCGTCGTAGCCGGCCAGCGGTGGCCGGGCCGCGACGCGGAAGCGGCGGACCGCGCCCGGCTGCGCCGCGTCGAGCGACTGCGCGGCCGCCCCGACCTCCGGCGCCTCGACGTGCCAGCGGCGCTGGCTGGTCGCGACGGTGGCGGACAGCGCCACGACGATCGCGAGGCCGTGGAGCACGCGGCGCAGGGCGGTGGATCGACGCATGGGCGTCGAACGTCCGTGGAAGCCCCGCCCCTTACACCCGGCCCACGCCGGTGGTGTCCCTCGGCGCGCCGACATACAGTGCATCGATGAGCCCCGCGCGCCGTGCCGTGGTCGTGTTCGCCTCTACGCTGCTCACCAGCTGCGGTGACGATGCGGTCGGCGTCGGCGAGGGGACGACGTCGACGGGCACCACGGGTACCTCCGACGTCGAGTCGTCGAGCGGGTCACCGCCCGCGGAGACCTCGAGCACCGCGATCGCCGACGAGAGCTCGAGCAGCGGCGCGCCGGTCGACGTCCCACTCGAGTACGCCCGTGGCGTCCGACTCACCCGCCTGGTCGCCAACCAAGGCATGCAGATCGACCTCACCGTCGACGGCGTCGATGTCGATCCGGCCGACTATCCGGTCCGCTTCATCACCGGGCGACGCACGCTGGTCCGCGCGTTCTGGAGCTTGCACGCCTCGTTCACGCCGCGGGAGCTCGTCGGTCGGCTCGAGGTCACGTACCCCGACGGCACGGTGCGCGTCGACGATCGGCCGGCGATGGTCGCCGGCGTCAGCGAGGACAACGGCCCGTCGTTCCAGTGGCTGCTCGAGCCCGACGACGTCCGCCCCGGCATGCGGCTGCGCGCCTACGCCCTCGAGCCCGACCCCAGCATCGCGACCGGCGAGCTCTCCGAGCCGCCGCCGCTGCTGCCGTACGGCGGCGCGATCGAGCTGCCGCTGGTCGATTCCGCGTTCGAGATGGAGGTCGTCCTCGTCCCCGTGCTCCACCAGCTCGACGGTTGCGAGCAGGCGCCGGTGCCCACCGAGCAGGACGTCCTCGCGTTGGCCCACGACCTCGAGCAGAACAACGCGCTGCAGCACGCCAACGTCACCGTCGGCGAGCCGATGCCGTACACCGCCCCGATCGGCGGCCAGGACATGGGCTTCTCGCCGATCCTCGCGGCCCTCGCCATCCGCCGCGACCAAGATTCGCCGCCGGACAACGTCTACTACTACGGGCTGCTCGACTCGTGCGACGGGTTCCCCGGCGGCCTGCTCGGCCAGGCGCTCGGGATCCCCGAGGCGCTCCCCGAGCTCGCCAACCAACGGGTCGCGACCGGGCGCTGGCAGGGCAGCGGCGCCGCGGCGGCCGAGACGTTCACGCACGAGGTCGGGCACTCGCAGGGCCGGCGCCACATCACCTGCAGCGGCGGCGAGGGCGGGCCCGAGCTCGACTACCCCCACGACAACGGCCGCATCGGCAGTTGGGGCTTCGGCATCCACGACTTCGAGCTGCGGCCGCCGACCAAGGCGCGCGACTACATGACCTACTGCGCCAACGCGTTCGTGTCGGACTACGGCTGGGAGAAGACGCTCGACGTGATCGAGACGCTGACCGGCTGGGGTGATGCCGACATCGCGCCGCCCGACGCCCGCGTGCTGATGGGAATCGTGCACGACGATGGCAAGGCGGTGTGGTGGACGGCGCGGGGCACCGTCCCCGCCGAGGATGGCGCGTCGATCGACGCGCGCGTGGTATGGACGATCGAGGGGCTCGAGCACACGACGGCGGTGCGGCAGGATGCGCTGCCCGACGCGCCCCGTGGCGAGCGGGGGATCGTGATCACGGCGGCGCTGCCCGAGTTCGCGACGGCGGCGACGTCGGTGCGGCTGTCGCTGTCGGACGGCCGCGAGATCGCGGTCGATCGCGCCGCGCTGCGGTGAGCGCTACCTCGGGCGGATCTGCGGCCCGTCCGGGATCGTCGGCACCCGGTAGGTCTCGGCCGACAGCCCCACGGGCAGCGCGATGCCCTCGGCCGTGAGCTTGGCCAGCGCGGCCGTGATGCCGTGCTGCACCGACGGCACCGTGGTCAGGTTCCAGTTGCGGTTGCTGAGCCACTGGATCGCCGTGACCGCGCCGCGGACCAGCGCGCTCTCGTAGACCACGAACGTCGCGGCGATCAACGTGGCCGCCTCGGGGGGTCCGGTGTCGATCAGCTCGGCGACGACGCGCCGCACGGTCGGCTCCGGCCGAATGGCCATGCTGTTGTCGGAGATGAGGACGTAGCGGGTGCCGCGGGCCTTGGCCATCGCCGTGACCTCGTAGCTCCACGCGAAGTAGTGCCGCATCAACGCCTCGGTCGTCTGCCCGAAGAACGTCGTGATCTGGACGGGAAAGGCCCGGATGTCCCCGATGAAGCCCGAGTCGCCGTCGCGCGCGGTCAGATAGTCGGTCGAGACCAACGGACGTCCAGACTACCATGGCGGCCCGGTCCCCCGCGCGGCTGGAGCGTGAGCGGTCCGGTGGAGGACGCGGCCGCGCCGAACGCTGTTTCCCCGGGGTGTGGCGCGCATCAGGGCGCGAGCTCGACGCGCAGGAGGTGAAACGTGTCGGTCAAGTAGCTCACGTACTCCACGGCGCCGCCGGCCTCCTGGTACTCCGCGTGGGCGTGCGCGTGGATGGCATCGCCGTCCGGCGTGGCGATGGTTCCGGTGCCGGACCACGGACCCTCCGGTGCCTCCGCGGTGCGCAGCACGATCTCGCCGAAGTCCGCGTACACGGCGAGCCAGCGATCGAGATGCGCGCTGTGGTGCACGGTGAGGTTGGGCGAGCCGTCGAAGAGCACGACGGCGTCCGAGCTCGCGCTCGACCAGCCGTCGTCGGTGCGGAACTCGTACGCGTCGCGCTCGAGCACGTCGGCGAGGGGTGCACGGGCCAGCCGACAGCCGTGCCCGCCGCCGCGACCCGAGCACGAGAACAGGTACAGGTCACCAGCGTGGACGGCCGGGATCGCGAACTCGCCGTCCTGCTCGGCGTCGAACAGCAGCGTGGGATCGTCGAGCGCGGCGTCGACCTCGGGGCGGGCCGGGCCCGCGTCGAAGTCGTCCCAGACGGCGATCGAGTTGCCGACGATCCAGAAGTTCCACGGGCCCGGCTCGGAGTACACCTTGCCGTATGCAAGCAGGTACCGATCGCGCTCGGGATCCGCGATCGGGCCTGCGCCCCAGATCGCGTAGCGGGCCCCGCACGGATCGGCGCACGATCCATCGCCCCGATCCACGTGCGCGTCGTTGAACTCCTGCTCCTGCGACGTGCGCGGGAAGAACTCGCGCGCGGCACCCTCGCTGTCGGTCGGCTGCACGAAGCCGTCGATGCCGTCGGCGGCGTCGAGGTCCGCCGTCCACGACATGGTGTTGTTGCGCCACGTGTTGGGGTACGTCCCCGCGATCGTGGCCACGCCATCGCCGTAGACCCACACCGAGCGGTCGCCGAACCGGCCGCTGACCCCACCGTCGCGACCCTCGATGCCGGCCGGGTTCGCCATGGCGCCGAGCTCCGTGACGGCGACCACGTCGGCGTCGGGCGCCGCCTCGTCGGCGCATGCGGCGAGCAGCACGGAGCCGACGAGCGCGCGCGTCCACATGCCCACAGCATGCGACGCGGGCCAACGACCCGCCAGTCGTCCCTGACCGAGAGCGTCGCTACAGCGTCAGCGGGCCGGTCGTGGTGTTCGGCGGGGAGTCGCGCTCATCGACGTCGCCGGATCCACGCGCCCGCGAGCACGAGCAGCGCCCACGCCGGCCAGCCGGCTCCCCCATCTCGCACCGTGCACGCGCAGCCGCGGCCGTCGACGTCCTGGCCGAGGCCGTCGGATCCGTCGCCTCCGGATCCGTCGCCATCGGAGGACCCGTCGCCATCGGAGGAATCGCCACCGCCGGATTCCCCACCGCCGGACTCGCTGCTGCCCGGATCGCCCGTGTCACCGCCCGGCACGTAGGGCTCGCCCGTGTCCTCCCAATACGGATCGTCGAGGCACTGCGCGAGGAACGGCTCGAAATCGGGATTGTCGCCGCGGGTCAGCGCGAGGTCGCCGTGGGCCTCGCACTGGCTGACGATCGGCTGCACCGATCCATCGATGAGGCTCACCAACTCTGCGCCGAGGCAGTAGTTGCCGGCCTCGGTGTCGAAGGTGAACTGGAACGTGCCGCTCACCTCCGTCGCTATCCCGGCGACGAGCTGCTCGGTCAGCGCGTCGTCGACCCCCGACGACAGCCTCATGTAGGCCTGCGCCGCCATCGGATCGTCGCCGACGATCACGCGGGCGTGCAATGCCGGGTGGTCGGCGAGCTCCAGCGCTTCGCAGGCGTCGATGTTGCAGCTGTTGGCGACGAAGCAGCACACGCGCGGGCCGTCGCCGCTCGGTTCGGCGACGAGCTCGACCTCCTCCAGGGCGAGCGCCGGGAACGGACCCGCAGGGCCGGCACCCGTGGTGATGTCCAGCGTCGTCACAGCGGGCGGAAGCGTCGGATCGACCGGATCGGCGACGGCGATGCTCGCGACGTAGCTGGTCGAGCCGGCGAACGCGGCGTCGGGCCGCCACACGACGAAGATCCGGGTGACCGTCCCGCCGTCCTGGCTCGTCGAGATCTCGACGGTCTCGATCGACCCTGGCACCGCTGCGCCGTCCTGCGTGACCTCGATCTCGAGGAGCGCGAGGGCCTCTTCGAAGTCGCCGTACGCCTCGGCCTGGAACGCGATCACGCCGTCGGTGGGCACGCCCGTGCGCTCACCATCGGAGAGTTGCGGAAACAGGGCGGGCTCGGGGAAGGGCGAGCACGCCGCCGCGGGTTTGGGCGCAGCGAGCAGCGCCGCGCCGAGTGCAACCAACGGGCAGGAGACCACCAACCTCGATGTCATCGCGTGCACTCGCCTGCAAGCCGGACGCCGTGCCTCGATTCACGCGATTGCAGCCCTGTGGAGCCGCTGCGTGGGGCCGACGCGTCGCGGTGCGCGACAGTGATGTCGCGCGGCCGCGCGGGGATGCGGTCGCAATGCCGCGTGATCGTGCCACCCGCTACAGCGTCAGCGGGCCGGTCGTGAACTCCGCCGCGCCGAACGTCGTGTCGCCCAGGCCCAGCATCGAAATGAACGTGGCGTAGAGATCGCCGGTGGTGCGGCCGTCCTGCGGCGAGTGCCGGCCGGTCTCGAGCGCGCCGGCGGCCCGACCCGCGAGCACGATCGGCAGGGACCAGCCGCCGTGCGCGGCCGGGTCGCCCATCTCGGCGGTCGAGTACAGCAGCATGTTGTCGAGCAGCGTGCCGTCCTGGTCGGGCATCGCGGCGAGCTGATCGATGAGGTAGGCGAGCTCGCCCATGTACCAGGTGTAGACCGCCCGCGGCACCGAGACGTCGCCCATGTTGGGGATGTCGTGGACCATCGCGTGCCAGCCGGTGTACGCGCCGGGGATCCCCTGGCCGAGCCACGGGAACGTCGGGCCGTCGTAGTTGGTGTACTGCAGCGTGCCGACGCGGGTGAGATCGCAGGCCAGCGCCATCACCATCAGGTCGATGAGCACGCGCGACGAGACGTCGTCGCGGTTGGCATCCCACGCGCTGCCGTACTCCGACGTGTCGTAGTCGGCGGGAAGGTCGAGCACCGGCGTGGTGCAGCCGGCCCCGGCCTCGCCCTCGTTGGCGAGCTGCAGCTCGAGCTCGCGGATCTTGTCGGCGTGGTTCTCGAGCGTGATGCGATCGGCGGCGCTCACCTTGGGCGCGAGGCCCTCGAGCGATCCGAGCACCGTGTCGAGCACGCTCTGGCGCCGCGCGTGCAACCGCTGGATCGTCGTCGCCGGCAGGTCGGGGTCGACCTCGAGATCGCTGAACAGCGCGGCGAAGATCTGCGTGGGCACCGTGTCCGACGGCACCGGATCCGCGGCGCCGGCGTACAGCGCCTGGTACTCGCCGAGGTTGCCGCCGCCGATCGCGAACTGCAGGCTGCGGTGCGGCGTGGGTGCGGCCATGCGCTCGGCGATCACTTGATCGATCGACGGCCCGTCGGGCATCGCGTTGTTGCCGGTGTTGCGCGCCGACGTAAAGATCGTGTGGCCGTTGCTGATGTGGCCGTTCTCGCCGAACTGGCCACCCGCGGCGTTCTCGAGCCCCGAGACCACGACGATGTCGCCCTTGTGCGACTCGAGCGGCGAGAGGATCGACGACAGCACCATCTGGTCCGGCGATCCCGACGGCGCCCACTCGTTCACGAGTGTCCCCTCGACGTGCATGAACTGCAGGTAGCGCACCAGCGGCGCGCCGCCGGCCTGCGCGCGGTTCATGCTCTCGAGGAACGGCAGCGCCACGGCGATGCCGCCGGCACCGCGGAGCAGGTTGCGGCGGGAGACGCCGCGGCGGCTACGCCCCTCCGAGGGGCCGTTCGAGCGAGTCGTGCGACGGCGTTGCATCACTGATCCTCCACGATGCGCGTGCGAAACGCGTTGCTGCGGGCCAGCGCGACGACCAGCGCGCGGACGTCACCACCGGCGGCGACGAACTCGGCCGCGACCGGCTCGACCGCGCACTCGAGCACCTGCGCGGCCTCGAGCCCGAATGTGTACTGGTAGAGCTGGCTGGCGAAGCACGCCGTGACCTCGTCGCTCGCGGCGAGCTTGGCCTGCAGCTCGGCGACGCCGTGGAACTCGCCGGTGACCGCCTCGGGTCCGCCGACGATCTCGCCTTGGTTGTCGATGGGACCGCCGTCGACGTCGAGCTCGCGCCAGGCCCCGATCGCGTCGTAGTCCTCGAAGCCCAGCCCGATCGGGTTCATCAATGCATGGCAGCCGCCGCAGCCCATGTGGTTCATGAGGATCTCGGAGCGCTGGCGCTCGGTCGCGCCGTCGGGGTACGCGGGCGTGTTGGCCATCGCGTCGGCGGGCGGCGGCGGCATCGGCTCGCACAGCAGCTGCGTGCGGACCAGCTCGCCGCGGAAGATCGGGCCGGTGTTGTTGGCGTGGGAGTGCTCGGCGAGGATCGCCGGGCGCGTGAGCAGGCCGCCGCGGTTCGCGTCGAGCGTCGCTGCGCCCCAGCCATCGGGCGACGGCGCGGGCACGCCGAACAGCGCCGCCATCTGCGGATCGATCTCGGTCTCGGTGGCGGTGAGCAGCCGCTCGAGCGTGGGCTCGTCGCTGCGCAGCACGCCCCGGATGAACCGCGACAGCTCCTCGTCCATCGCCGCGGCGAGCTCGGTGGTGAACTGCGGGTACGCGACCGCGTCCTTGTCGTAGGCCGCGACGCCGTCGTAGTGGTTCCACTCGCGGACGAAGCGCTCGAGCGCGGGGCCGCTCTGCTCCACGTCGCCGAGCATGCGCACGACCTGGGCCTCGATCGCGTCGGGGTCCTGCAGCTCGCCCGCGGCCGCGGCCTCGAACAGCGCCGCGTCGGGCATCGAGTCCCACAGCAGGTACGACAGGCGCGTGGCGATCTCGTAGTCGCCGAGCGCGACGACGCCGGGCTCGATCGTCTCGCCGCCCTGCTCGACGAGGTAGAGGAACTGCGGCGACTGCAGCACCGCGGCGACCACGGTGCCGATGCCGTCGGCGAAGCCATCCGTCGCGGACGCGCCGTCGTACAGCGAGAGCAGCGCGGCGCGCTCGTCGGGCTCGAGCGGGCGGCGGAACGCGCGGGCGCCGAAGTCGTCGATGAAGGCCGAGGCGCAGCTCTGATCCTGCGCACCCGGACAGGTCACGATCGTGTCGACGTCGTCGATGACCTGGGTCGCGACGTCCTCGGCCGCCTGCAGGAGATCCATCGCCGCGGGCAGCGACACCACGTTGAGCACGGGGTTGTTGCTGTAGTTCTTGTGGATCGACGTGGTCGGGAAGCTGTCGCCCGGCGCGACCGCGCCGCCGAACAGCGCGTCGATCGTGTTGCGATACTGCACGGCGGTCAGCCGGCGCATCGGTGCGTAGCCCGAGCCGACTCCGCCGCACTCGGCCGCCCCGGGGCCGCCGTCGGTCGATCCTCCGCCGTCGGTCGCCCCGTCGGTGGCGCCTGCCCCCGTGCCGTCGGCGGAGTCCGCCGCGTCGTCGCCGGCTCCGTCCCCGTTCGCACCGGTGTAACAGGCGAACGGCCCGAGGCCGGTGAGCGACCCGAGGACGGTCGCGAAAACAAGCAGGGGCGTGCCGCGTGGTGCCATGCGATCGTCCGCGAACTGGACGCGGGGCATCGGCGTTCGGGGTGAAGAACTTTTGTTGGGTCCGCGACGATCGCCCGCGGGTTTCGCCGCCGCAGCCGCCATGGCATCGTGCGCTACGGGCCCGGCGTCGCCAGCCGCCGCGGCACCCCTCGGGCATGGGCGCGTTCGCGACGGCAATCCTCTGGACGTGGACGGCGCTCGACCTGGGCTCGGGGCAGGCGCGCGCGACCGGTCCCGCGTCGACGGGGACGATCGTGGTCCACGTGGCCGAGGACGACGATGCCGCGGCGCACGAGCTCGGATCGCTGGTGCAGCGCCATGGCGCCGCGGGCACGCCCGCGCTTCGGGTCGAGGCCCCGCCCGCCGGGTTCACCCGCCTTGCGGCCGCGCGCGCGCGCTGTGTGGAACCGACCCTCGGCGTGTTCTGGCTCGACGCGACGCGCCCCGAGGAGTGGCGGCTCTACGCGTTGCCGTGCGCCACCGGCCGGCCGCTGGTGCGCGAGATCGTGTTCCCCGCCGGGGAGGAGCAGGCCGCGATCGAGTCGGCGTGGTTGATCGTGCACTCGAGCGCCGTCGCGATCGCCGAGGGCCACGGCCTCGCGATGCGCGAGGCGAGCGAGGCGATGCTCGAGGAGCCCGTCGTCGCCGAGCCCGCGACGCCGCCGCCTCCGACGGCGCCGATCGTGCCGCCGCCCGCGACACCACGGCGCGCGCTCGGCCTGCGGCTGTCGATCGCCTACGCCGGCGCGGGGCTGGCGAGCGCGCTGCCGTGGGGTCACGGCGCGTGGGGTGCGATCGCCTGGGCGCCGCGACCGCGGCTGCGCCTGGGCGCGTGGTACGAGTTCGTCGCTGCGGGACGGCTCGACGAGCCGGCGGGCTTCCGTCTGTGGCGCCACGCGATGGCGATCACGATCGCGGCGGTGATCCGCTTCGGCGGACGCTGGGCCATCGAGCTGCGATCGGGCCCCGAGCTCGAGCTGTCGCGGTGGCGCTCGGACGCCGCGGGCGGTCGCCGCCGCCCGATCCCCCGCGTCGGGGCCGACGCGACGCTTTCGCTCGGTGTGGGCCGCGTGCTCACGTTCGACCTCGGGGTCGGGCTCGCGGTCCCCCTGGCCAGCGTGGATTTCGTCACGTGCGCCGGCGCCGATCGCTGCAGCGGGGCCGACCGCCGGGTGGTGCTGGACGCCTGGCCGGTGGCGCCCCGGGCACGCCTGGGCCTTTCCGTGCAATTCTAGGCGCCTGCCGAGGTTCGTTCACCCGGTTCTCCCCGCGGGGGTGTCTTGGAGGCTGTGGGCAACGCGCTCGCGATCGACTGGCCGTGGGGCCAGTTCACCCAGCTCCGCTGGGAGGTGGCGATGAGCCATGACGCCGATGTGGCGTTGCTGCGCGCCGTCATGCGCGCCGACTCGCGGGCCGAGACCGAGCTGGTGCGGCGGTTGATGCCGCCCTTGCGTGCGGTGGCGCGGACGATCCTCGGCAACGGTGGCGACGCCGACGACGGCGTGCAGATCGCGTTGCTCCGCGTGCTCGAGCGCGCGTCGACGTATCGCGGCGAGGCGCCGCTCGAGGGTTGGGCGCGGACGATCGGCGTGCGCGCGTGCCTGCGCTTGAACGAGACGTTGCGTCGGCATCGACCCACCGACGAGCCGATCGAGCTGCCGGCGGCGCCGCAGGACGCCGACGACGACACGCTGCTCGACGAGCTGCCCGGCCCGATCGAGGGCTACCTCGAGCGACTGCCCGAGACCCAACGTCAGGCGCTGGTGCTGCGCCACGCCCTGGGCTACTCCGTCACCGAGGTGGCCGAGCTGCTCGAGGTGCCCGTCGACACCGCGAAGTCGCGGCTGCTGTTCGGATTGCGGGCGCTCCGCAAGGCGATCCGTCGCGATCGCTTCGTCGGCGCGCCCGGGCCCGCCACCGGAGGTCGACGTGGCTGACGATCGCGATGCGGTGACGTTCGCGCTCGCCGATCTCGGCCGGGCCGAGCCGCTGCGGGCCGACGACGTCGCGCGGGCGCGCTCGACGTTCGCGGGCTTCCACGCCGCACGTCGCCGTCGACGCCTGCGTGCGGTCGGCGTCGCGGTGTGCTCGATGGCCGCCGCGATCGCGCTGACGTTCATGGTCGCGCCGCTGCTGCGCGGCCGCGGCTTCGAGGTCGTCGAGGGCGACTTCCTCGTGCAGCAGGGTCGCGTCGAGGCCGGCAACCGCGTCGCCTCGGGCGAGTGGATCGAGCCCGGCTCCACGCGCGCGTGCCTGGAGGTCGGCGCGCGTCGGGTGTGCGGCGAGCCGGGCGCTCGACTGCGCGTGTTGAACGACGATCGCGTCGAGCTCGAGCGCGGGCGCTTGTCCGTCGACGGCGCGTTCGAGGTCGAGACCGCGATCGGGGTCGTGCGCGGGCACGCCGAGGGCCTCGACGTGGTGATGGATGCCGAGGGCCAGGCGCTGCAGGTCGAGGGGCCGACGATCACGCTGATGCGTGATGGGGGCGAGATCGAGGTGCAACGTGGTGGCCGCGCGACGCATGGCGGGGCGGTCGCTGCCCTCGCGCAGGCGGAGCCCATCGTGGTCGCGCCCGACGTGCCGACCGAGCGCGACGCAACCGAGCGTGTCCCGCCGCCGTCGGAGCGCCCGACGGGCCGAGCGCCACGACCACCCAAGCCCGCCGCCGCGGTGGTGCCCGCGGGCGAGATGCTCGCATCGGCGCGCGAGCTCGCCTCTGGGGGCAAGCTCGCCGCGGCCGCGACGGCCTATCAGCGATTGCTCGACGCGCACCCGAGCTCGGGCGAGGCCCGGGCCGCGCTCGTGTCGCTCGGTCGCGTGCAGGCGTCGCGCGGACGCCATGCCGCCGCGCTCGCCGCGTTCACGCGCTACGTCGCCGGCGGCGCGGGCCCGCTCGGCGAAGAGGCGCACTTCGGTCGCGTGGCCGCGCTCGATGCCATGGGCAGGGATGCGGAGCGGGATCGGGCGATCGCGGCGCTCGAGTCGGCGCACCCGAACAGCGTGTACTTGCCGAAGGCCCGGGCGCTCGCGGCGAAGTGAGCGGCGCGTCGGCTCGCGTCAACCGGCGTACACGGCGGTGCGGTGCGCGTCGGCGTCGGTGAGCCCGAGCGACGCGACGATCGCGAGGGCGATCTTGTGCCCGCCTCGACCCGCCGCAGCGAGGTCGCGAACGCGTCCCCAGGGCGTGTCCTCGGGCTGCGACGTGGTGGGGTCGCGGGGGCCGTTCGGTCGCTCGCGGAGATCCCGTGTGGCCACTCGGTCACTTGGATGGCGCGCGTGCCATGCGCCGTCACTGCGACGACCGCATCGTGCTCGCAGATCGGCATGCCACGTTCACGCCGTGCGCTCGGGCCCGATCGCCTTGCACGGTCCGATCGGTTCCGATAGTTTGCCGCGCCGATCCGTCCGTTGTCGGCTCCCGAGTTCCATGGAAGTGACCATTCGGCCGGAGCAGCTGGTCGCGTTCCTCCGCGATGGCTTCGTGGATGTTGTGCTCGAAGAGCTCGCAGCGGCCGTTCCCGCCGCGTTCGAAAGCCCCGGGGCCGCCGAGGTCCCCGCCCGGGTGGACGCCGCCCTCCGCCGCGCGCTCGCGCTGGGACTTGCCGATGGATGGGACATCTACCGCTACATCGAGTACCGCTTGCGGCTCGGCGACGACTTCGAGTCGCGGCCGGAGTACCAGGAGATCGCTCGCGTGCTCGCGTCGACGCAGGTCGACGGCGGGGCCAGGATGGACTGGCTCGATTCTTACTACGAACATGTGCTGAACCCGAGCGCCTGAAACCGCGCGGACGCGAGCGCTTTTGCGGAGGAACGACGGATGTGGATCGAAGTCTCGAGTAGTGTCTCGGCGACCGTCTTCGCGCCGAGCGCAGAGTCGGTCACGCTGACGACGCCGTGGACGGCGAAGCCGGGCCACACGTTCCGCGCGATGAAGCTGCGCGTGAAGGATGCCGCTGGCACGCTGGTCTTCGAGTCGCCACCTCTCGTCGTCGGTCTGCCCATCACGTGGGACGGGAGCCGAAACCAACCTCTCGGCGCCGCCGGATTCATGAGCCCGTGCGATTCGCCGTACACGCTCGAGTTGCTGGCGGATCAGACCCGCGTCCCGGGGCGCAAGGCCAAACTCTCGTCGGCATTCGACTCCGTCGTGACCAAGTGCCGGACGTTTGCGCCGATCGCCGCCGTCGTCGGGCCGCCGCGCGTTGCCGTCCATTCGACCGTCGCGATGCGCTATCACTCGGTCGCGCTGAGCAAGGGAGAGTGGTTGCCAGCCGAAGAGGTCGCGCGTCTCGACGGCATCATGAATCCACTCGCGGGTGCAGCGTTCGCCCATGCCAACCTGCTGCACGCCGATACCGTCACGTGGGTGTGGTACAAGCTCGGCACGCTCGGGTACTTCCCGGGCGCGCTGCCTGCTCCCCCGCGTGCCCTGTCAGGCAACGAGTTGGGCAAGGCGATTCGCCGCTACCGCCAGGTACACCCCGACCTCTATCGCCGCTTGTTCCATCGCCCGAACACCGACAATGATCACGAGCAGGACGACGCGGCTGCGGATCTCGCGACCACGATAGATGCACCGCTACTGGTCCAGCTCCACGCGGACGCCAACGATCGGCTGCGCACGGGAACCCAGCGACGGGTCGTCGTCAACAGCGGGGTGTTCGATGGATCGGATGCGACGAGCAGGCTCTACGTCGACGTCGATCGCTTCTATATCGGTACCGGCGCCGAGTTCGAGGGCGATCTCAAGGCCCAGGTCGACGCTGCGTGGGTGCCACGGCCGCATATCGCATTGCGGGCAACCGTGCTGCTGGAGGGCATCGGCGGCGGCCCGGTGGCGGCGACGCATCACAGCGCGCTCGGTGACTATCGCGTGCGTTGGTCGTGGACCGACCGCGCTGAGGACACCTCCGCGCTGCCGTCGTACGCGGCGGACCGACCCAATCGGACGCGTGAGTATGTGAACGCCGCAAAGGCGGCCATCCCAGCGTCTACGGGCATCGCGACCACGCGACACAACACGTTCGCCACCTTCGGCGGCGTGGTGTCGGCCGACGCCGATGCCACGGCGACCGCCGTGTTCGCGGCTTGTCCACCGTTCCGCGACGCGTCTGTCGTGGGCGAGGTGGGAACGCAGTCGGACACCACACCGAACCCGTCGACCGCTAGCTTCACGCAGGTGTTCTTCCGCCCTTCCAACATCGCGGGCGACAACTTCACCGTCAGCGCGACCCTCGATCAGGGCGGCTGGAGCGTCGGTGTGCAGGTTGCCCACGCGGGCCGAGTCGGGCTGCAGGCATCGACCGGCGAGTTCGAGATCTGGCGACGCATCACCCTGGCTGCCTACGTCGACTGGGGCGGTAACGTGGTGCCGTCGTGGAAACGGATCCGCCGCAAGTTCTCGCGCGCGTTCGTACACGTCTCAGGGCCCGATCTGACCTGGAACCTGTCACTGGGCCCACCGCCAACTGCCTATGCCACCGCACTCGAGCACGCCGTCAACACCGGCATGTTCAACGCGCCCACGTTCCCCACCGGCAACACCGCGAACCGGGGCGTCCTCGGGGCCGCGACGAAGTACCGATTCTCGGCGACCGCGATGTTCCCGGAAGACCCGCGCTCGGTCGAGTTCCAGGATCTCATGGCGATCGGGGTCGGCCAGTTCGCCGATCCGACGAACATCATCAACGAGATGATGGTGATGCTGGCTGCGCCACTGCTGCGTCTGTGGCGGAGCGCCGACCCGCCGCGCCCCGCCGACGTCCCCCGGGCGCAGGATCTCATGCCGCGCTATCGCATGGCCACGCTCTGGGCGGCGTCCGGCACCGCCTGGGTCGCGGCGGTCGGCGCTCACTTCGTCAACGAGCTCAATCGCCTGCTCGCCGTTCCGCACGGCGCTCCCGCTCATGTCCTTGCGGTGGCATTCCCCCCCGATCGCACGATCCGCCCGATCGCGGCCGCGACCGTCAACGCACCCGGTGGTGTGCCCGCCTCGCGCGCGGGCATCGTCGAGGCGCTGCTCGTCGACGTGCTGACGAACGAACTCGCCGACTTTGGCAGCCGTACACCGCTGACCTCGCAGCGGACCGAGAACCTCAAGGCGGTGATCGGCTTCGTGGCTCGACTGCGAAGGGACGTCGCCGACGCCGACCGCAACCTTGCGGGCGCAGATCCGTCGAAGGTGCAGCTGGTCCACCCGCTACTACGCGTGGCGATTCCACTCTACTTCGACTACTACACGAAGAAGATCGCGTCGGCGTTCAACGTCGGGAGCGGTGCCGTGACGTTGAAAACACACGACGCCGAGGTGCTGCTGGTACCCGATCTCTCGACAGCGATCGCGGTGCAGGATCTGCTAGCGACGGCGCTCGCACACCTCGGGGTCGCCGCGAGCCCGCCGCTGGCGCTCGGCGTCCTGGGTGGGACGCAGGTGCAGACCTTCGATCAGCGCCGCTACAAGATCATGGGGGACTTCGACCCGACGCATCTCGTCGGCAACGGGCCGAACCAGGTGCCGGCCGCCTCGTGCTCGGTGACGGTGCTCCGTGGCCACCATGCCGCGCCACCACCGAGGATACCGGTCTCGCCGGCCGACGAAGCCCGGATGGACGTGTTCCATCGCGAGGAGTGGGTCGGGATGGAGCGCGCACTCGTCGACAAGCGTCTGGACGCGCAGGACTTCTTCAACGACATCCATCTACGGCTCTGCATGCCGCTCCACGACGCCGTCCACCACACGGCCATGCCCAACCGCCCCGGCGCCGGGATCATCGTCTGTCAGTACAGGGCCCACCCGCGACCGTTGCCAATCACGACGGGCACCGGGGAGGACATCGTCGACCACACCAACTCGACGTCGATGGGCTTCGACGGCGGGATGGTGTTCGTATCGGGCGATCAGCCCCTGCCATCCGAGCACCTCTTTAGTCACGAGATCGCCCATGTGCTGTTCCTACGACATTGGCAGTACATGGAGGAGACGATCCGGTCCGGCTGGTCGCGGACGACCGATCACGATCTCGCCGACAGCAACTGCGTGATGAGCTACTCGGCATTCACCTCTGGTTTCTGCGAGTCGCACTTCCGCGCAAGCAACTATCGGCCGAACTTCTGCGGCAAGTGCAACCTCAAGCTGCGCGGCTGGGACATCTCGGCGCTGTACCACGGTGCTCCGTGTTTGCCGGCGCAATCGGTACCGTTGACGCCGGTGTTCCCGCTGGTGGCCGGCGCCACGCCCGTCACCACCGAGCTTCCCGACCTCACGCAGTTGCACACAGTCTTCACGCAGTTCGTCGCCGACCTGGATCGACCGCTGACGGGCGCCCCGCATGCCCCGACGACGAACCAGCAAGTGTGCCTGTACGGCACCACCGCGCTGCAGGTCAACGCCGGCACCACGCGCTACCGTTGCACACCGCTCGCCGGCGCGATCCAGCGACCGTCGGGTGCACCCCTTGCGCCGACCACCGTCGTCTTCGAGCACGAGCCGTCGCCCGCCCCGATCGCCGACGCCGTGTTGTTGACGTCACCGAACCGGCACCACAAGTCCGGCTGGGAACAGAACGTGCTGTATCACCATGCCAAGGGTGGCACCACGGCCCGTTTCGCGCACATCAAGCTGGTGACGACCTCACGCGACTACTACGGCGAGCCCACGCTCATCCATGAGCTGCAGCACTACTACCAGGTGTGGGAAGGGTCGCTGCTGCAAGAGGGTATCATCGAGCTGTTCGCACACATCACGGGTCAGGCGTTCACCGGCGCGCACGCCGTCGGTCCGGCATTCGACTACGAGTTCAACCCGAGCTACATCGTCGTCACGCAGGTCGTCATCGACGAGTTGTTGCCCCGTCTCGGCATTCGCGGGCTCGCACGGCTGCTCTTCTACGACGCCGGCCCGCTGCAGTCCCCGCCGACGACAGACTTCGCCGACGAGTCCATCCTCAGGCCGATCCTCCTCCCGAGCGTCACGCCCGGCGATTTCAACGCGATGTGCCGGTCCGGGATCGACGACTACGACATGAGCCGAGCCGTCGCGTTGTTGCTGCCGATCGACGATTGCCGCCCGGTGCTGGCACCAAACACAACCCCCGGAGGAGTGCGTTGCGCTCAGCTCCAGGGCTATCTGGTCGCCGCGGTCCAGGCGTTCTCCGATTTCCTGCGCGACAACAATCCACTCACGCACGGCGTGCTCGCTCCGCCACCGGTCGCCGCCGCCGATCGGGCGAAGGTTGCACAGTTGATCCGCATCAAGATGAAGGGGCGCATCTATCACCTCCTGCTTGCCGAAGCCCGTGGCTACCGCGCCGCGGAGATCAACAACCGCCAGCATCGCGTCCATCGCCTCGAGCCGTACATCGAGGAGTCTCGCAAGGAGCTCTCCGTCATCCGCCGCATGTACGCCGAGTGGGGGGGCAGCGTGCTCGACATTCCCCCGCCGTAGCGGGGGACCCTCGGCGAGCTCGCTGGTGCCGACGCTCGCCGAGCTTGGCCGACTCGGGGAACACCCCGACGCGCAGGCCCTGAGCGCGCAGGCGGTGGGCCACGCGCCGCACTTCGCTGCGCTCGACGTCGAGCGAGCGCAACATCACCTGCGGACGGATGCCGACGCTGGGGAACATGTTCGACTCGGCCATCGTCACCGCTGCCTCGACCCCTCACCTCCGAAGCAAGAGGATGCTGACCGCCAGGAACCAGAGCAGCGGGGGGAAGTTGGCGACGATGGCAGGGCCCCATCCCCCGGGGTTGTAGAAGCCTGCAGCGTCCGCGGGCCCGGCGTACAGCGCCGGAATCGCGACCACGCACGACACGGCGGCGGCAAGGGCGAGCCAGGCCGTCCATCGCGGCAGGATGCCCGTGGCCAGCGTCGCATGGCCCGCGACTGCCAAGAACAGGGCGGTCACGACGAAGGCGACGGCGCCGTTGTAGATGAGGAGATATCCCATGGTCAGCGCGCGCACGACCGACGGATCGGCGGCGCCGCCGAGCGTGTCCAGGGCAGCGCCGCCCTCCAGGCCGTTGGCCACCAGTGTGACGCCGAGCCAGACCGCCATCGCGGCGAGGCTGAGTGTGCCGATCCACTCGCACTCCGCGTTCGCGCGGCGGATCAGCTCGCGAAATCCCACGGCGAACACCAACAGGGTGACGTACAGACCCAAGCCGAGCAGGATGCGGGTGAAGACCACGTTCCGGATCGTGGACAACGCCTCGGCCGTGGCGGCGCCGTCGTAGAGCGACGCCGGGGGCTGCATCACGTACAGCGGAAAAATGGCGAGCCAGAGGGCGACGGAGAGCAGTCCGAATACACCCGTCATACGCCGCATGCGCCGCTCGCTCGAGTCGTTCATGAATGCCCCCCTCGCCGCACCTCGGCTGTGCGCTCGACGCCCGCTCGACCGAGATTTCGTAGCACGCGGTCGACGGTGCGACGTGGAACCGGGGCCGCAAAACGTGCATCGCTGCCGACGTGAGACCGTCGGTCGTGAGCGGCTCGCCGGTGGCGAGGATCTCCGACGCGCGCGCCTCGGCCCACGCGACGGCCCTGGGAGCGAGGCGGGGGAGCACGGCGGCGAGATCGACGGTCATGGTGGAGGGAGCAACGCCGGGTTGGGTGCCAGGGGCGAACGTACTCCCGCTCGGACGGTCCTGGTTCCGCGTGTCACCATCCGCAGCACGCCGCCTCGGCTTCGTTGTCGAAGTCCCCGCCCGGGCACCACCGGTTCTCGCAGTCCGCGACCAGCACGCCGTCTTCGTGACAGCTGCACCTGGCGCCGCCGCACACGACGACTCGGGTCGTGGGTCCGAAGCACACGCGCTCGCAACCACCGAGATGGTCACCGTTGTCCTCGCACTCGCAATACGCGAGGCGCTCCGCGAACGCTGCGTCGCAGGCCGCCTGCCCCGCTTCGAACGAGGCGCAGTCCAGCGACGCGGTGCATGCGTGCGCTTCGCAGAAGACCGGCGCGCAGACCGGACTGCGCGCATCGACGGCCATGACACAAGCCTCGACACAGGCCTCCGCGAGGACTCGCTCACCGACCGATCCGGGGCGCGTCACCCGGCGCAGCCGAAGTCGACCGCGACTTCGTTCGACGTGAGTCCGGCCGCGGCGGCCACGGACGAGGAGGTGCGGATGAACTCCTCGAACGCCGGCAGGTCTGCGGGAGAGTCGCACCATCGATTCCCGTCGCCGAGCGCTTCGAGCTGGGGACTCGGCGTGTAGCGATACGTCAGGTGGAGCTGCCAGATCCCGTCGTCGTCCAGCTCGTCGGGCAGTATCACCTGACGCGTCAGGTCGATCTCGAACATCGCGCCGTTGCCCGAGTCGTAGATCCCCCACTGGAAGAGCAGCATGTCACCGTCCTCCTCGAGTCGGCATCCCTCTGCGCGCTGCTGCGCATAGAACCGCAGCATGCAGTCGAAGCCGGTCGGAAGCGGTGCCCGCTCCAAGTCGATGCCCGCAGCTGCTGCGAACGCGGTGAACTCCTCGTCGAGTGCGCGGGGGTTCATCTCGGATCTCCTCGGGCCGCGCGGATGATGCCAGAACTCGCGGGGCGGCACGTCCTCGCCGGCGAACGGACCGGAGGTCCGAGCTCACCGCCTCCGTCGCCGCAACCCGAGGAGCCCCAACAACCCGAGCCCGACGAAGCCCGACCGATCCCCATCCGCGTGGCAACCACACCCGCCGTCGTCGCCACCGCTCACCGCGTCCGGGCCCGCGGAGGAATCCGATGCGCCCCCTGCCGTGCCCTCTGCGCTCGCCGAGGCCGAACCCTCGCTGCTCGAGTCGGGCGCGTCGCCTGTGCTCTCGGAGCCCGCGTCACTCGACCCCGTCGCATCGGTCGACGCCGTCGCATCGGTCGATCCCGTCGCATCGCTCGACCCCGTCGCATCGCTCGACGCCGTCGCATCGGTCGATCCCGTCGCATCGCTCGACCCCGTCGCATCGCTCGACCCCGTCGCGTCCGTGTCCCCGGTCGGATCCGTGGTCCCCACGCCGTCCGTCCCACTGACGTCCGTCGTGGTCCCCTCCGTATCGCCCGTGCCGACGCCGCCGTCGCTCGAACCACCCGGGCCCGGGCCGCAGAACTCGAGCCACTCGATGCACACCGCCTTCAATGCGTCGGCGTCGAGGTCGGCCCAGTCGCTGCCGCCCGTGCCGCCGCCGCCCTCGTCGCCGCAGGCGCACGAGATGTAGTCCTCGGGCTCGTTCGACGCCGTGCAGGTGCCCTCGGGCGACTCGCACTCCACCGAGAGCGCCAACGCTGGCGTCGCGATCGCCCACGCACACGCGCACGCCAACACCGGAAACCACAGACTCCGCATCGACCTCGACATACGCCACCCCACTCCCGACCCGCCTCCGCTCCATGCGGAGATCGTCGAGAGTCGGAACTAGGCCCATGCGGGTCGCTTACACGGAGGCGCGCGCGCCCTCGTCGTCGTCGCGCGCGCCCCCGTCGATCGTCGGTGTCACCGCCGTCGGCGACGCAGCCCGACGATCGCGAGCAGACCGAGCCCGAGGATCCCCGATCGATCGCCGCCGCTCGCGTTGCAGCTGCAGCCGCCGCCGTCGTCGTCGTCGCCGCCGGCGGTCGCCGAGCCCGACGTGTCCTCGGCCGTGTCGCTCGATGGGCCCGAGGCGCTCGCGTCGGTGGCCGATGCGCTCGCCGATGCGCTCGCGTCGGTCGCGTCGGTGGCCGAGGCGTCGCTCGTCGCCTCGGTGTCCGAGGCGGTGCCCGTGGTGCCCGACCCGGTCTCCTCGCTGCCGCCGCTCGTGCTGCCCTCGGCGCCCGTCGTGCTCGCGTCGGTGTCCGTGCTGCCGGTGCCCGTCTCCGAGGCGCTCGTGCCGGTGTCCAGGCCCGTCGTCGCGTCGGTGGTGCTGGTGCTGTCCGTGTCGCTGACGGTGCCGACGCTCGTGCCGACGCTCGTCGAGCCCTCGCCCGGCCCGCAGAATTCGAGCTCGCCGAGGCAGATGTCCATCAGCTCCTTCTCGGTCAGATCGGCCCAATCGCTGCCGCCGGTGCCGCCGGTGCCGCCCTCGTCGCCGCACGCACAGGACGAGAAGTCATCGGGCTCGTTCGACACCGTGCAGGTGCCGTCGGCCGACTCGCACTCCACCGTGATCGCCTTCGCGGAGCTCGCCGCCCCCGCCACACCCACGAACAACAGCCCTGGAAGCAACACCTTGCGCATGAACATCGAACTCCACCTTCCCAACAGACCAACTGCCTCCGCACCACGCGAGAGGTCATCGAGGTTCAGCATAGCAAGTCGCGTGCCCCGTGCCTCGCGTGCGGAATGACAGGGCGCATCGTCGATGCGCGCGACACCGATGTCGCGGGCAGGGCAGGCCGACCGCGATCGGCGGGTTCGAGGATGCTTGATGCGACCTCACTGCACGCAGACCTCGAGGTCGTCGACACCGATCGCGCTGCGATCGGTGTCGACGTCGAAGGTCTGGGCCATGATCAGCGCGCTGGCGACCTCGAAGGTGCCGACCTTCGGCGTGACGCCGAGTTCCGTGAAGGTGACGCCGTCGTCCGAGATCTCGAAGTGGACGAGGTCGCCCTCGGCGCGTAGGCCGACCCACGCCGGATACGCCATCGGGAACTCCTGGCGGTACTGCTGCTCGAGGCCGATCGAGACGTCGGCGATCACGAGGCCGCCGGAGAGCTGGATCGACAGGTTGGTGTCGTTCCCGTCGCCGACGCTGAGGAACAGCAGCACGGGGCGCTCGACCGCCGGCGGCAGCGGCACGCGCAGGCGCACGTGGCCGTCGACGAACGGGAACACGTAGTTGTAGGCCACGACCACGCCCGTGTCCCACAGCCCGAAGCTCGGCGGGGTGAGCTTCAACATCCCGCTGACCTCCGCGAGCGCGGAGTCCTCCTCCGTCCACGGGTTCCACAGCGGATCGATGATGCCGTCCTCGAAGTCGTCGCTGAAGCAGCCCGGCGGCACGAAGCCCGTATCGCCGGGGACGCCGCTGGTGCCGCCGCCGGTGCCGTCGTTCGACGTCGCGGCCGTCGTCGCGCCATCGCTCGCGTCGGCGGTGCTCGGCGCGGCGGTGGTGTCGAACCCGAGGTCGCCCGTCGACCCCGCGCCGAAGAACCCGACGACCTCGTCGCCGCACCCGGACCCGAGGACGGCCGCGCACACCAGCATCGCGCATCGGCGGACGAGCATGTCGCCCAGGATATCGCGCGACTGCGGGTACGTGCACGCGCCGGGCAGGCATGGCATCTCGACCGGGCACGGGCGGCCGCCACCGCGTCCGCGAGCGGGACGCCGCCCGGCAGCATGAACCGTTCCGAGCGCGGCCGGACCCGAGCGCACGGAGTCGACGATGGCGCGCGACGACCGTATAGGAGCGTGGGAGGCGACTTGGAGCGCGCGTTGATGTGGACCCACCTGTCGTGGCTGCTCGCGATCCCGCTCCTCGGGCTCGCGGGGGTCACCCTGCTCGGCGGCAGCGGCATCGCCAACATCGGCGGCTGGATCCCGGCGGTCGTCTACGTCGCGTTCCAGCTCAAGTTCTACCGCCTCGACAAGAACCCGTTCATGGCGGTGCTCACGATCGTGATCGTCCCCGCACAGATCGCCGTGCACACGTGGCTGCTCGGCGGCGGCATCGCGGAGTTCCTCGTCGAAGAGGCGTTCGTCGAGCTCGCTTCGCTGTCGCTCGCGCTCGCGCTCGCCATGCTCGCCTATCGCCCGAGCGGGATCGCAGGCGCGCTGGTCGGCGTCGTGATCGCCGCGCTCGCCGTCGGCGGGTTCGCCTGGCCGCTCGTCGAGCGGTGGCGCGCCCAGGGCGTGCACCCGGGATGGTTCGCGATGCTCGCGGTCGTCGTCCTCAGCGCGGTGTGGACCCACGCGCGCTTCGTGCTGCCGGCCGCGAAGGACGAGCTCGAGGAGCCGATTCCCACCGCGCATCGCGGCTGGATCACCAAGCTCGTGGATCGACTCGCGCCGGCGAACATCGGCACGGTCGGGGTGCGCGACGCCGACGCGGTGACGAGCGTGCTCGTCATCGTGCTCATCGGCGTCTGGCTCGCGGTGCCCGCGATCACCCGCGCGATCTGGATGTGACGCGCTACTGCGGGTACGTGCACGCGCCGAGCAGGCACTGCATCTCGACCGGGCACGGGCTGGCGTCGTCGCACAGCAGGATGCAGTGGCTCGGCGCGCGCTGACAGAAGCCGTCGACGCAGGTCTCGGCCGCGGCGCACTCGGGGTCGGTGGTGCACTCCAGCAGGCTCGACTCGGGGTTGAACCCGCACACGGGCACGGCGCCGCCGGTCTCCGGGTCGGGGCACTGCGCGTCGCCGAAGCACGGCGGCAGGCAGATGGCGTTGTCGGGCTCGGTGTTGATCGCCACGCCGACGGCGTCGGGGGGGCACCCCAGCTCGCCGGGGTTGGGGTAGTTCGCGTCGCCGGTCGAGCCCGTGCTGCTGTCGCCGCCCGAGCTCGAGCTCGAGCCGGTCGCGTCGGCGGAGGTCGCGTCAGCCGAGTCGCCTGCGTCCGCGGAGGTCGCGTCGCTCGGATCCTCGCCCGTCGGGTCGCCGGTGTCGGCCGCGCTGGCCGAGCCGCTCGGGTCGACCGCGTCGCAGATGCCCATGGGCCCCGCCTCGGCGCCGTCGAACGATCGCGTGCCGAGATCCGCGTCCGTCCTCGTCTCGGGGATCGGCAGCGCGAGCGCGAACGGTCCGAACGACACCGGGTCGAGCAGCGGCACCTCGATGAGCACCGTGGCCGCCAGCTCGATCGTGCCGCTCACCGTCACGACGCCGGTGTACTGCGCGAAGCCGTCGCGCACGGCGGCGCACGTGCCCTGGAACGCGGTGTCGAGCTGGCCACCGCTCACCGACAGCGCCAGCGTCGCGCCCGGCACCGAGGGGATCGGCACCGATCCGAGATCGGCGGCCGGCAGCGCGGTCGACAGCGGCACCGCGGCCTGCAGCGCGAAGGGATCGAAGCTCACCATGCCGCCCTCGATCGCGTAGCCGAAGGACTCGACCGGGCCCTCGTACATGACGCCCGCGGCGTCGATGCGCGCGTCGATCGCGAGCTCGATCATGCCGCTGACCGCGAGGAGCCCCGAGCCCGCGACCGGGGTGAGGGGATCCCCGGCGATGGCCCGCGCCCCGAGGCTCACGCCCCCCGACGCCGTCGCGTGGGCCCGCACGGCGACGGGCGAGTCCGCCGGCAGCCAGCCGGTGTCGGCGTCGAAGCCGGGGAGGAACGGCAACTCGGCCGCGAACTCGAGCTCGCCGCCGTCGCCGCCCGTGCCGCCGCCGTCACCGTCGTCGCCGGCGGGGCAGGCCGCGGTCTGCGTGACCGCGACGAAGAGTGCGAGGCCTCGGGCGAGGCTGCGAGGGCGACTACAAAGGGGGCTGCGTCCGCGATCGTCCATGGTGTTCTCTCGGAGCAGAGGCACCCGGTGGGCGGAAGTCGCATCGGGGATCGCGAATCGTCGCGCGGTGCCCTTCGCGCGGGGCTCGGCCGCGGCCAATCCCGCTATCCTCGCCGTTCGATTGGCGACGCCGCACACACGGGGCCTCGCGGCGCACGCCGCTCTCGAGCACGTGGATGGGTTCCGCTGGGGCGCGGCCGCGGCCGTCCGCGGGCGGATCCCCGCGGCGAGCCTCGCCGAGATCCGCGGCTGCGCGGCGCTCGGCTGGATCTCCGTCGAACACGAGCGCTGGGTGACGCAGTCGGTCTTCGACGTCCTCGGCCCCGACGGCGCGGAGTACTTCCGCTGGCTCGTCACGCGTCACCTCGTCCACGCCCCGATCCTGCGGCCGATGGTCGAGCGGACGACGCGGCTGTTCGGCATCGATCCGGGCACGTTCCTGCGGGTCGCTCCGATGGCGTGGGACGTCATGTTCCGGGACTTCTGCACGACGCGCCTCGCCTCGCGCGGGGTCCAGCACGCGGTGTTCGAGCTCGTCGACTGTGCGCCCGAGGTGTTCGAGTACCCGCGCTACGTCGACTCGTGGTGCGGGGTCGTGGCCTCGACGTTCGACCTCTCGCACGTGCAGGGGCGGGTCGACTGCGAACGCGATCCCGAGGCCCGCGCCGTGCGGTTCGAGCTGCGGTGGTGACAGCGCCGGCGTTCGGGCGCCATGCTGGGTGCTGGACGAGGAGGTGCGAGATGACCGAGCGCGTGTTCCCCGACTGGCACAACATCTACCGCGAGCAGCCGGTCGAGACGATGCCGTGGTACTTCGACGGGCTCGATCCGGATCTGGCGCGCGACCTCGAGGCGATCGATCTGCACGGCGGACGGATCCTCGATCTCGGGACCGGCCCCGGCACCCAGGCGATCGAGCTGGCGGCCCGCGGCTTCACGGTCGTCGCGACCGATCTGGCGGCCGCGGCGATCGAGGTGGCGCGTGCGCGTGCGGCGACCCGCGGCGTCGTGGTCGAGTTCCGCGTCGACGACGTGCTCGACTCGACGCTCGAGGGAAGGTTCGACGCGGTGATCGATCGCGGCTGCTTCCACACCCTGCCGCCGGCGCGGCGCGGTGACTACGTGGCGATGGTGGCGGATCGTCTGCCGCCGGGCGGCCACCTGCTGCTCAAGTGCTTCAGCCACCTCCAGCCCGGCGACGTCGGGCCGTATCGGTTCACCGCGGCGGAGATCGAGGCGGTCTTCGCGAGCGCGCTCGAGCTGACGCTGCTGCGCGAGACCGTGTACCACGGCACGCTGGATCCGCTGCCGCGGGCGCTGTCGTGCGTGCTGCGTCGCCGCGCCGCCTGAGCGCTACTCGCGGACGATCGTGATCGACTCGATCCGGACCTCGCGCTTGGGTCGGTCGCGATCGTCGACGGGGACCTTGGCGATGCGCAGCGGGAGCGTCGGCTCGCACTGGCCGAAGATCGTGGACCTGCCCTGGAGATGCGGCGTCGGTGCGACGGTGACGAAGAACTGGCTGCCGTTGGTGTCGGGGCCGCGGTTGGCCATCGCGAGCACGCCGGGTGCGTCGTACCCCAGCGTGGGGTCGATCTCGTCGGCGAACGTGTAGCCGGGGCCGCCGCGACCGCTGCCCTCGGGGTCGCCGCCCTGGATCATGAAGCCGTCGATGACGCGGTGCAGCGGCGTGCCGGCGTACAGCGGGCGACGCTCCCAGGTGTTCGTGGCGGGATCGAGCCAGGCCCGCACGCCGCGGGCGAGGCCGATGAAGTTCGCGACGGTCCGCGGCGCACGGTCGTCGAAGAGCTCGCAGCGCATGGTGCCCCGCGAGGTGCGGATCACCGCGGCGAGCTTGCCGGGGCGATCGGGCGCGAGGGATGGATCGCCCGCGAGCGCCTCGGCGAGGTCGAACGCGCCGCCGTGGGGATCGGGGGGCGGCGGCGCGTCGGGATCGAGCTTCGGTGCGACGACACCGCCCGCGACACCGCCGGGTACACCACCTTCGACGCCGCCCTCGACACCGCCCGCGACACCGCCGGGTACACCACCGACGACGCCACCTTCGACGCCGCCGGGTACACCACCGACGACACCACCTTCGACGCCGCCGGGTACACCACCTTCGACGCCGCCCTCCACGATCAACTCGGTCGGGACTTCGCGGGGCGGTACGCGCTCGGGCTCCTCGACCTCGCGTCGCGTCACGATGTCGACCAACTGATCCTCGTTCGAGCCGGGCCCGTCGGATCCGCGGATCGCGAGGCCCGCCCCGCGCGCCACGATGGAATCGGGGTCGATCGCCCCGAGCACCCGGTCCGACCGCACCTCGTCGATGGAGTTCCCGATCAACCCGCTGCCCTGGCCGGAGCTCGAGTCGAGGAGCATCGCCACCGATCCATCGCCGCGCTCGAGCGCGCTCAGGATCTCCAGCGTCCCGATGTCGGGGGATCGTCGGCGCTTGGGGCCACGCTTGCGCGCGCGCACCGGCTTGGCCGCTGCGTCGGGCAGGGCGACCGGGCTCGCGATCTCGGGCGCCACCGCGGCGACGCGGGCGAGCTCCGGCACCACGTCCGGCATCACGTCCGGCACCAACGGCGGCGGTGGCTCGGGGTCCGCGAAGCGGATCACCGGCGCGGCGACGAACTCGGGCACGATCGTCGGCACCGTGTACATCGCCCGCTCGATCGGCGTGTCGTCCGCGTGCTCCTCGGGCGTCTCGCGCTCGGGCTCGGTGAGCTCGTGCCGCACGATCTCGCGGCCGACCCACAGGGCGATCACGCCGGCGGTGAGCGCCGCGATGACCGTCTCGCGCGCGGGGATCAACGTGCCGAGGCCGCCGCGCGCGACGGCCTCGGTCTCCAGCGGCTCGATCGAGAGCTCGATCTGCGGATGGGCGGTCGGCGAGACGAGCGCGCGCATGCCCGGCGTGATCGCGACGCCGGTCGCGTCGAGCCCGGCGAGGTCGCGCGGCGCGTCGGGGCCGGTCACCGCGCCGATGAGGCCGACCGTCGGCATCAAGCGACCGCCACGCAGCAGGGCCACCGCGTCGCCGAGGCCGGGCACCACCACGTCGCCGTCCTCGCCGATCACAAGCTCCGGGCCGCACGCCAGCGTCTGCACCATCCGCCCGCCGAGACGGACCTCGACGTGGAAGCGGGGAGCAGGCGCGCGCGCGGGCATGGAGCGAGGCTAACGCGTCCGCGCGCCCGGCGATTCACGGGGGCGGACGCGGGATCCTCACCCCGCATGGGGGCGATCGCGTGCAACCGGGGCGGCCCGCCCGCGTCGTCCGGCTTCACCCGCAGCGCACCACGACCGCGCCGCCCTCCCGCGCCACCGTGGCGCCGAGCTCGGTCGCGAGCGCCCCGAGCACCGCGGCCCGCGAAGCGTTGCGCACCTCGAGGTCCACCCGCTGCCCGTCGCAGCCGAGGACGTCGGCACCCGGTGACACCGCCGCGACGGCCTGCGCCGCGGTCACGTCGCGCAGCTCGACGTCGATCGCGGCGTCGTCCGCCGGGCCCGCGCACCCCACGGTGAGCACGCCCGCATCGCTGCGGCGGTACTCGAGGTCGAGCGCCGCGGCGAGCTCGAGCAGCAGGGTGCGTGGCTCGACGCGGTACAGGATCAGATCGATCGCCCCGCCGACGCACGGGTCCAGGGCGATCGGCTCCCCGATCACGTCGCCGAGCAGCAGGAACACGTCGCCGATCGGCGCCTGCTGAATCTCGATGTCGATCGGCGGTGCCGTCACGCTCGCGAGGGGATCGGCCGGCGTGGTCGCGGCCGAGGTCATGAAAACGGTGGTGAGCAGGATGCGGGCGAAGAGGCTGGTCATGGCGAGGGCTCCCTGCGGACGGCGATGTGGATCCGAACGTCGGACTCGGTGGGGCGACCGTCGACGTGCAAGGCGAGGCGCAGGCCCCAGTCGATGGGCGCGGCGATCGGTGGGGGCTGCTCCGGCGCGGGCTCGCGGCGCACGATCGCGATCGTGATCGCGAGGGCCCCCGCGACGGCGAGCCCGGCAACGCGCCACCGCGTGGGCCCGCGCGAGTCGATCGCGGCCCGCGTCCGCTCGAGATCCACCCGCTGCGTCGCCGCGTCGGGCATGGCGGCGTCGAGCCACCGTCGGTGGGGTTTGCCCAGGTCGTTCATGGTCGCTCCTCGGTGGTGTCGGGCTCCGCGTCGCGCATGGCGACCCGCAATCGCTCGAGGCCCTTGTGCAGCGAGACGCGGGCCGCGTTCGCGGTGATGCCGAGCTGCTCCGCGATCTCCCGCGGCTCGAGCTCGGCGTCGAGGTGCAGGCTCGTCACCGCGCGCTGCTGCGGCGACAAGCGCGTCATCGCGGCGCCGATCCGCGCCGCCGTGCGATCGGCCGACGCGAGCGCCTCGGGATCCATCGCCGCGGCGCCGATCGATGCGCGCGGTCGCAGCCAGCGGACGAGGCGTCGGCGGGCGCTCGTCGCCACGTTCACGGTGGTGCGGTGCAGCCAGGTGCGCAGGGCGGCGCGGGGCTCCCAGCGCGGCGCGATCGCGTGGAGCAACACGAACACCTCCTGCGTGACGTCGCGGGCCTCGTCGCGATCGAGCACGGTCGCCATCGCGAGGCGGAAGACCGCGGGGTAGTGCTCGGTGTGGAGCTCGGCGAAGGCGACCGCGTCACCACCGGCGACGCGGGCCATCTGCTCCGCGTCGCGCCCGTGGCCGTCGCGTCGTCGTTCGGCCAGGGTCGCGGCGGGCATCGGCATCACGCGGGCTCTTCATGCCGCGGGCCGCCCCAGCATTACCGCGACCCCTCACGTCGTCCACTGACAGCGGAACTCGTGGTACGGCGCGCCGTCGCGGACGCACGCGGTCTCGCGGCCGCCCGGCAGCACCTTGGCGCCGAGCTGGGCCATCGCCGAGATCATCCAGCCCTCCATCATGCGGCAGTGGGACCGCGCCATGGTCGGGAAGTCGAGGATGCGCAGGACCGTCTCCTCGGGCTCGCGGGCGATCGCGATCATCCGGCCCGCGTGGTCGTAGTAGCGGGGCCACACGCGCTCGCACGAGCCGATGAGGTGGCGCGGCGACGCGAGCACCCGGAGGATCGAGAAGGCGCCGCCGCTCAGATCGGTGCGCGCCGCGGCCTCGCCGAGGCTGGACACCAGGGAGAAGTCGCCGGTGCCGAACTCGCGCTCGGCCCCCTCGAGCAGCTGCACGAAGGCGACGTAGGGATACCAGTCGGTCTTGTTGAGCCGGGTCGCGCACGCGGCCGCGAGCTCGGGACCCCACGTCGGCAGCGCGGCGGCGACGGCGTCGGCGCCGAACTGCGCGCGCAGCTGCTTGAGCGGCCCCAGCAGCGCCATTCCCCGTGCGGTCGGCAGTGCGGTCATCGTCGCGGCGTCCGGCAGCCGGTCGGGGTCGCCGACCCTGCCGCCGCCCATCATCGCACGAGCACGGCGAGCACGGGGCGGTGATCCGAGACGCCGGCGTCGAGGACCCGCGCGTCGACCGCTCGCCACTGCGGCCCGGCCACGATGTGGTCGAGCCGCAGCTGCAGGCTCGACAACGGCAGCGCCCAGCGCCACGTCGTCGCGAGCCGGTCGAACTGCGGCAGCACGCTGGAGAATCCGCGCTCGCCCAGCCACGCCACCGCGTCGCCGCGCTCGCTCTCGTTGAAGTCGCCCGCGACGATGGTCGGCAGCGCCGGATCGAGGGCGGCGCCGAAGGCCTCGATCTCGGCGAGGCGGATGTCGTCGGTGGTGAAGCTCCCGACGATCCAGCTCCCCGAGTCGCTGATCGGCGGGCGCAGGTGGACGTCGAGCAGCTGCACCGGCCCGCCGGGGGCGTCGATCACGAACCGCCACGCCGGGAACCACCGCGTCGGCGAGGCGAGGTACTGCTCGTCGGCGATCGGGTACTTCGACAGGACGCCGAGCCCGCCCGCGTTGCAGCAGTCGCGGAAGCGCATGTGCGGGTAGCGGTCGCCCAGGGCCTCGCGCACCGCGAGCTCGCCGTCGGTCGTGGTCTCCTGCAGCAGCACCACGTCGGCGTCGCCCTGCTCGATCGCCGCGATGTTGTCGGGGTGATCGGCCAGGGCGTAGTTGACGTTGAACGTCATCACCCGCAGGCCGCCCGCGGGCACCCGCGGCGCGCCGGGATCGAGGGGCTCGGCAGTGGGCCCGGCGCAGCCGCGGCCCAGCGAGACCACCGCCACGGCGATCAATGCCGCCAACCATGCCCGATGCGTCATGCGGAGTGAGACGCGGGGCGCCGCGCTGGAGTTCCCCGCGGGGCGCCGCGGTGACACGGCCGTTACGACGCCGAGGGGTCGCCGTCGGGCTCGTCGTCCGCGTCGTCCTCGTCGACCGCGTCGTCGTCGTCGGGCGCGTCGTCGTCGGGCGCGTCGTCGTCGGGCTCGTCCGCGGACGACGCGGCCCCGGCGAGCTTGGCCGCGAGGGTGGCCTCGCCGAGGACCCGGATCATCCGCAGCAGCTCGCGCGCGGCGCCCTTGCCCCGCGGGCTCTCGGGCTCGCGCGTGGCCATGCGCACCCGCTGCCGGAGCGCCTGCACGTCGGCCCCGGGGTGCGCGGTCACGAAGGCCGTCATCGCCGCGCCGCCGCCGGTCAGCAGCTGCGTCCGCCAGATCTCGTAGGTCTGCTCGCGACGCGAGCGCTCGCCCTTGCCGGTCTGGGCCTCGCGCACGCCGGCCTCGATCGGCGCCAGGTCGGCGGCGCGCAGCAGCCCACCGATCCGGCGGAGCTGGCGGGCGCGGGCGTTCTTCTTGAACCCCTGGCAGGCCACGACCGCCTCGGCGATCTCCTCGGGCAGCCCGACCGCGGCGAGCTGGGGCGGCTTCATCCCGACCAGCGTGTTGGCCAGGGCCGCGATCGCCCGCATCCGGATCGTCCGCTCGCGGTGGCTCTCGCGGCCGAGGCCCTCGTCTTCGCCCTCGGGGGGCTGTTGGTCGTCGATCGCCATGGGGCCCTCGGGGCGCGCGGAGCCTACCCCTGATCGCGCGCGCGCGTCGATCGGCGCGGGTCCGCGGCGCGGGTTCGCCCCGCACTGGCCCGATGGCCGCACAATCGAGGTCGCGGTCCGCGGAGAACTGGCGCGCGCGGCGGCGGATCCGTAGCCTGACAGGTCGGAGGACCTGGCCATGAAACTGATCTCGATCGCGACGTTCACCCTGTTGTCGTCAACCCTCGCGCTCGCCTGCGGCTCCCCGTCCGAGGGCGGCGGCACCGGCGAGAGCAGCAGCAGCGGATCATCCTCGAGCGACGGCTCGATGACCGCGGGCTC
>LNFB01000252.1 GCA_001464385.1 Deltaproteobacteria bacterium Ga0077550
ATCGCGAGGCCGTGTCCGATCGCCGTCGACGCCAGCGCCTCGCGCTCCTGCAGCGCAGCGACGAGCTCGTCTGCGGCGAGGCCCGTGGCCCGGGCCATCGGCGCGCACAGCTCGGCGAACACCGTGGGGACGTCGTCGCCGACGAGGTCGACGATGATCGCATCTTGCGGGAACAGTTCGACGAGGTTCATGTCGCGCGGGTGTCGGCCACGAGGTGCCCGATGGTGAACCAGAAGCTCGCGCCGCGTCCAGGCGGGTCGGCCGCGACCCCGATGCGTCCGCCGTGGGCCTCGACGACCTCGCGCGCGATCGACAGGCCCAAGCCTGCGCCGGACGCGGTGTCGCCGGGCACGCGGAAGAACCGATCGAACACGCGCGACGCGTAGGCCGCTGGCACGCCGGGCCCCTCGTCGGTCACCGAGAAGCGCACCGCGTCACCCTCCGGCTCCGCGGCGATGGTGATCGCGCTGCCGGTGGGCGCGTAGCGCAGCGCGTTGCCGATCAGGTTGTCGAGCACGAGCCCGATGCGCGTGCGATCGACGGCGACCGGCTCGAGCGACGGGGTCACGCGGGCCTCGAGCCGCACGCCGCGACGCTCGGCGTCGGCGCGGTGCGACTCGATGGACTGCTCGACCAGGGCAGCGGGCGCCAGCGGCTCGCGCTCGAGCTCGACCTTGCCCGCCTGCAGCCGCGTGAGGTCGAGCAGATCGTCGACGATGCCCTGGAGCCGCTCGCAGTCGTCGCGGGCCGCGCCGAGCAGATCCAGCTGCTTCTCGCCGAGCTCACCGGCCGCCCCCTCGACGCACAGATGGATCGCCATCCGCAGCGAGGTCAACGGCGTGCGCAGCTCGTGGGCGACCGTGGCCATCAGGTCGTTGCGCAGCTCGTCGAACCGCCGGAGCCGCGTGACGTCCTGCACGATGACCGTGGCACCGGTGACGCCGGCGTCGGTCCCGTACAGCGGCGACGCCCGGGGCAGGAACCACCGCTCGCCCTCGGACGAGGTGACCGCGACCGCGTCCTCGAAGCCCCGCGGGAGATAGGGCCCCTTGCCCGCGAGCACGTGATCACGGGCCGCCTGCAGGCGCGCGCGCAGGCCCGGCTCGGCCAACCCGAGGGCGTCGCCGAGCGACACCGCCGCGTCGAGCTCGAGCAGGCTGTCGGCGCCGGCGTTGGAGGCGAGCACGCGCCCCTCGGTGCCGAACACGACCACCGGATCGGGGAGGCTGTCGATCGCGGCTTGGGCGGACAGCTGGGCCTGCAACAGCTCGCCCAGCGAGCTCTTGCGGAACGCCTCGAGCCGCGTCGCCATCTGGTTGAACTCACCGGCGACCGCCGCGATCTCGTCGCGCCCCATGACGTTCGCGCGCACCGACAGGTCGCCCTCGCCGAGCCGACGGGCGACCAGGCTGAGGTTGTCGAGCGGCCGCAGCAGTCGCGTCGTGATCGCGCTCGAGGCGAGCAGACCCAGCACCAGCGCGCCGATCGACGACCACGCGACCACTGCCTCGGACTCGTCGGCCGTCTGTCGGGCCGCCTCGCTCTTGCGCACCATCGCGTCCTGGTTGAGCGCGAGGATCTCGTCGGCGGCGTCCTTGAGCACGACGAAGCGGGGCTCGAGCTCCGTGAAGTAGACCTCGGCGCGGGGCCGCGACCCGAAGGCGTCGTAGGCGGCTTGATAGTCCGTCCACGCCCGTCGCAGGCGCTCGGTCGACCCGGCTTCGCCCGGCTCGGTCACGTTCTGCTCCTGCGCCACGAGCTCGGCCTCGAGCGTCGGACGATGGGTCGCGATCAGGGCGTCCGCGCGCTCGGGCGAGCCCGAGGCCCGGAACAGCGCCGCGCTGTCCATCCGCTCGGCGGACTCCTTCATGCGCTGCGCCGCCAACACGCTGCGGTAGTTGTCGCGGAGGATCCGCGCCGAGGTCTCGGCCAGCGTGTCCACGCTCGACGCGGAGATCAGCCCGACCACCACCAGCGCGATCGCCAGCGGGAGCTGGGCGAGCAGCAGCTTGACGCGCAGCGTCATCGGGCCTCGCGCTCCTGCAAGGGAACGAGGTGCAGGTCCATGTCGACGGTGGCCTCGACCAATCGATGGGCGGTGTCGAGGCCGAGCCAGCGTCGCCACGGCGACTGCTGCGATCGCCCGACGATGAGGTGGCCGACGCCGTGCGATCGCGCGAAGTCGAGGAGGCTCGTCACGGGATCGCGGCCCTTGAGCCGCACGACCTCGGCCCCGAGCTCGCGCGCGAGCTCGATGTTCTGGTGCAGGTGACGCTGGCGCGTCGCGTCGATCCGCGCGGGGGCTTCGTCCGGGGTCTCGACGTAGACGACGTACCAGTCGCTCGACAGCCGCCCCGCCATCCGCGAGCCGCGGCGCAGCAGCGCCGGGGCGGCGCGCGAGTAGGACGACATGCAGACCATGACCTTGCCGCCGGTCGGCCGCGTTCCGCCGACGCCGGCGCGTTGCCCAGGCGCCGCGGTGCGCTCGACGCTCTCGGCCACCTCGCGCAGCACCAGCTCGCGCAGCGTCGTCAGGTTCTCGTCGCGGAAGAAGTGCTGCCGCGCCCACTCGACGCGGTCGGGCCCGTAGATCTTGCCGAGGCTCAGCCGCTCGAGCAGGTCCTCGACCGCCAGGTCGAGGGTCACCACCTGGTCGGCCTGGCGCACGAAGGTGTCGGGCACGGTCTCGCGGATCACCACGCCGGTGGTGCGTTCGACCATGTCCTTGCGCGACTCGAGGTGCTGGACGTTGAACGCGCAGATGACGTTGATCCCGGCGTCGCACAGCTCGAGCACGTCCTGGTAGCGCTTGCGGTGGCGGCTGCCCGGCACGTTGCTGTGCGCGACCTCGTCGACGACGGCCACGCGCGGGCGTCGGGCCAGGACCGCGTCGAGGTCCATCTCCTCGATCGCGACGCCACGGTACTCGATCCGACGCCGCGGCACCGCCTCGAGCCCCTCGGCCAGCGCCGCCGTCTCGGCGCGACCGTGGGTCTCGACGTACCCGAGCACGACGTCCACGCCGCGCGCCGCGAGGGTGTGGGCCTCCTCGAGCATGCGGTAGGTCTTGCCCACGCCCGCCGCGAAGCCCAGGTAGAGCTTGAGTCGCCCGCGCTTGGCCCGCTCGACCAGCTCGAGGAAATCCTCGGGGCGCTTGCGATCGACGGCCATCGGATCCCGCGCGGGCGGCCGCAGCGTAGCACGGGCGAAGCGCTCGCCGCGGGGTCGGTCGGTCACCGGGGATCCGCTGCGGGCCGAACGGGGGATCCGAACTGCCGATCGAGCGCGAGGTTGATCGACAGCACGTTGACCCTCGGCTCACCGAGCACGCCGAGGTCGCGCCCCTCGACGCTGGCTTCGACGAGCGCGCGCACGCGTACGACGTCGATCCCGCGAGCCGCGGCGATCCTCGGCGCCTGCCAGAGCGCGGCTTCGGGGGAGACGTGGGGATCGAGGCCGCTCGCCGACGCGAGCACGAGCTCGGCGGGCACCGGACCGGGCGCCTCGGGATTCGCGGCGACGAGCTGGGCGGCGGTCTCGGCGATCCGCTCGCGCAGCGCCTGCGACGTCGGCCCGAGGTTCGAGCCCCCCGACGCGGTCGCGTCGTAGCCCGCGCCCGCGGCCGAAGGTCGCCCGTGCAGATAGCCGGGGTGGGTGAACGTCTGGCCGATGAGGCTCGAACCGACCACCGCGGCGCGCTCGTCGACGACGAAGCTGCCGAGGGCCGCGTCGTGGAACGCCGTCTGGGCGATCGCCGTGACGCCGAGGGGATAGACGAGCCCGGTGAGCACCGCGGTCACCAGACCCATGCGCAGCGCGATGATGACTTCACTCGACATGATCGGGTTCCTTTCTCGGGCGCCGCGCGGGGTCAGGCGAAGCCCAGGGCGGCGAGGGCCTCGTCGATGATCTTGATGCCGACGAACGGGACCACGACGCCGCCGACGCCGTAGATCAGCAGGGCGCGCCGCAGCAGCGCGGCGGCCCCCATCGGGCGGTAGCGGACCCCACGCAGGGCCAGGGGAATCAGGCCGATGATCACCAGCGCGTTGAAGATCACGGCGGCGAGGATCGCGGTGTAGGTCGAGTGCAGGTCCATCACGTCGAGGGGCTCGATCTCGAGGTACGCCGTGGCGAAGATCGCCGGCAGGATCGCGAAGTACTTGGCGACGTCGTTGGCGATCGAGAACGTCGTGAGCGAGCCGCGCGTCATCAGCAGCTGCTTGCCGACCTCGACGACCTCGAGCAGCTTCGTCGGGTTCGAGTCGAGGTCGACCATGTTGCCGGCCTCCTTCGCCGCCTGCGTGCCCGTGTTCATGGCCACGCCGACGTCGGCCTGCGCGAGCGCGGGGGCGTCGTTGGTGCCGTCGCCCGTCATCGCGACCAGCTTGCCGCCGGCCTGCTCGCGGCGGATGAACTCGAGCTTCTTCTCGGGCGTCGCCTCTGCGACGAAATCGTCGACGCCGGCCTGCTCGGCGATCGCGGCCGCGGTGCGCGGGTTGTCGCCGGTGATCATCACGGTGCGGATGCCCATCGCGCGGAACCGGGCGAAGCGCTCGGCGATCCCCTCCTTGACCATGTCTTCGAGGTGGACCAGCCCGAGCATGCGCGCGCCGTCGCTGACGGCCAGCGGCGTGCCACCGCCGTCGCCGATCCTCCCCGCCGCGGCGAGCAGCTCGGTCGGCACGGCGCCGCCGCGATCGCGGACGTGGGCGACCACGGCGTCCACGGCCCCCTTGCGGACCAGCCGCGGCCCGAGATCGACGCCGCTCATGCGGGTCTCGGCGGAGAACGGCACGAACACCGCGTCGGGATCGGGCTCGCCTCCGCGCAAGCCGACACCGTCGCGCACGAACGCGACGATCGAGCGGCCCTCGGGGGTCTCGTCGGCGAGGCTCGCCAGGTACGCGGCCTCGGCGAGCTCGCTCGTCGCGACGCCGGGCGCCGGCAGCAGCGCGGTTGCCATCCGGTTGCCGAGCGTGATCGTGCCGGTCTTGTCGAGCAGCAGCGTGTCGACGTCTCCCGCCGCCTCGACGGCGCGACCGCTCATGGCCAGGACGTTCTTCTGCAGCAGGCGGTCCATGCCTGCGATGCCGATCGCCGACAACAGCCCGCCGATCGTCGTGGGGATGAGGCACACCAAGAGGGCGATCACCACCGTGATCGACAGCTGCATGCCCGAGTACAGCGCGAACGGGACCAGCGTGACGCAGGCGATGAGGAACACCAGGGTCAGGCCGACCAGGAGGATGTGCAGCGCCAGCTCGTTGGGCGTCTTGCTGCGGGCGGCGCCCTCGACGAGGGCGATCATGCGATCGAGGAAGCTCGCGCCGGGCTCGGCGGTGATGCGCACGACGATGCGGTCCGAGAGCACGGTGGTCCCGCCGGTGACCGCCGAGCGGTCGCCCCCGCGCTCGCGGATCACCGGCGCCGACTCGCCGGTGATCGCCGACTCGTCGACCGAGGCGATGCCCTCGACGATCTCGCCGTCGCCGGGGATGACGCCGCCGGCCTCCACGATCACGCGGTCGCCCTTGCGCAGCGATGCCGCCGGCACCGAGGTCTCGACGCCGTCCGCCCACCGCCGCGCGGTGGTGTCCTGCCGGACGCGGCGCAGCGCGGCGGCCTGGGCCTTGCCGCGGCCCTCGGCGACGGCCTCGGCGAAGTTGGCGAACAGCACGGTGAACCACAGCCACAGCGTCACGCCACCTGTGAACCACAGCGGGGCCATCGCGGCCGGACGAAGCAACGCGTCGCGGACCAACACCAGCGTCGTCACGATCGAGCCGACCTCGACGACGAACATCACCGGATTGCGGGCGAGGTACACCGGCGACAGCTTCCGCAGGCTGTCGAGCAGCGCCGCGCGGACGATCGGCCCGTCGAAGAGGGAGCGCTCCTCGGTGCGTGGATGGGCCATGGTCAGAACCCCCGCCCGTTCGCCGCGAGGAAGTGCTCGACCACCGGGCCCAGACACAGCGCCGGGAAGAACGTCAGCGCCCCGATCACCAGCACGACCGCCACGAGCAGGCCGACGAACAACGCACCGTGGGTCGGGAACGTACCTGGCCCCGGCGGCAGCGTGGTCTTGCCGCGCATGCTCCCGGCGATCGCGAGCACCGGGATCATCATCCAAAAGCGACCGATCAGCATCGCGAGCGCGAGCGTGCCGTTGTAGAACGGCGTGTTGGCGGAGAGCCCCGCGAACGCCGAGCCGTTGTTCCCGGTCGCGCTCGAGTACGCATAGAGGATCTCGGAGAGGCCATGGGGGCCCGCGTTCGCGAGTCCGGCGGTGCCGGCCTCGCTGACCGCGGCCCACGCCGCCAGCCCGAGCAGCGCCAGCGGGAACACCAGGACGTAGAGCATCGCGAGCTTCATCTCGCGCGGCTCGATCTTCTTGCCCAGGTACTCGGGGGTGCGGCCGACCATGAGGCCGGCGATGAACACCGAGAGGATCGCGAACACGACCATGCCCGCGAGCCCGACGCCGATGCCGCCGAACACCACCTCGCCGAGCTGCATGTTCACCATGGGGACCAGGCCGCCCACGGGCGTGAAGCTGTCGTGCATCGCGTTGACCGCCCCGCACGACGCGTCGGTGGTGATCGTCGCGAACAGGCTCGAGCCCGCGATTCCGAAGCGGATCTCCTTGCCCTCCATGTTGCCGGCGACCGCGACCAGGGGCTCGGCGAGCGCCTGCGGGTTGCCGGCGGCCTCGGCCGGGTAGACCACGGCGACGCCAGCGACGAACAGCACCGACATCGCAGCGAACAGCGCCCAGCCCTGCCGGGTGTCGCCGGCCATGCGCCCGTACGTGTACGTGAGCCCGGCCGGGATCAGGAAGACCACGAACATCTCGACGAAGTTGGTGAGCGGCGTCGGGTTCTCGAACGGGTGGGCGCTGTTGGCGTTGAAGAAGCCGCCGCCGTTGATGCCGAGCATCTTGATCGCCTCCTGCGACGCCACGGGGCCCATCGCGATGGACTGGGTGCCCCCGTCCAGCGTCGCGATCGTGGCGTTGGGCTCGAAGTTCTGGATCACGCCCTGGGACGCGAGCACCAACGCGACGACGAGCGAGAGCGGCAGCAGGACGTAGACCAGCGATCGCACGAGGTCGACCCAGAAGTTGCCGAGCGTGCGCCGCGGATCGGGCCCGCCCCTGCGCGTGAGGCCGCGGGCGAGCGCGAGCACCAGGCCGAACCCCGCGGCCGCGGACACGAAGTTGTGCCAGCCCAGCGCGAGCATCTGCGTCAGGTGGCTCATCGTGGACTCGCCGGCGTAGGCCTGCCAGTTGGTGTTGGTCGTGAAGCTGACGGCGGTGTTGAACGCGAGCGCGGGCGGCACGGCCGGCAGCGCCTCGGGATCGAGGGGCAGGAGATGCTGCGCGCGCATCACCGCGTAGGCGCCGAGCAGGCCGACGGCGCTGAAGAGCAGCAGCGCGAGGCCGTACTCGGCGGCGGTGTGTTCGCGCCGTGGATCGACGCCCGCGAGCCGGTACAGGAGCCGCTCGAGTCGGCCGAGGACCCGCGGCAGCGGCTGCGCGTCGCCCTCGAACACCCGGGCCATGTACGCGCCCATCGGCCGGGTCGCCGCGAGGATCGCGAGGTAGAAGAGCGCGATCTGAAGCCATCCGTGGGCGGTCACGTCGCGTCTCCCTTTCAGAACTTCTCGGCGCGCACGAGCGCGTACAGGAGGTAGATGCACAGCAGGGCAGCGAGGATGGCGGCCATCAGATAGTCGAACGTCATGACGCTCCGTCGTTGGCTCACAGCCGGGTGCAGACGCGCAGGTACGTGGCCGAGGCGGCGAAGAACGCGATGGTCGCGGCGATGAGGAGGAGGTCGGTCATGGCGGGTGCTCGCCGGAACCACCAAGCACGCGCCGTGCCGAGCCCCCCGCCCGCGAGGCGCCTGCGCATGTCGTGCGGCGACGACGGGGTGCCGCCCCCGGTCTCGTGCACGATGCAACCCCGCGGCGCGCGAGGCCTGCGGACTGCACGGTCCGGCGACGCGCATCGGGCATGGGACTCGCGTCCCTCGCAGGCACGCCGGCTGCAACCGACGCGGTCGTGACTCCGTACCGTCGACCCGCAACCATGCCGACGCCCGCCGCCCCGCCCGCGACGCGGGGCCTGTGGCCCGTGTTCCTCGCGGTGGCGCTCGGCTCGGTCGCGTTCACCATGTGCACCGCCGAGACCCCCCGGGACGCGCGCGACGCGATCGATCACGGGCGCGCCGCGGTGTGGGGATCTCAGTAGCGAAGCATCATCGCCAACGTGAAGCGGTTCTCGGTCTTGGTGAGGTCGGGCTTCCAGCCCGGCACGACGGAACCCGGGGCCCCGGTGTTGCCACCGGGTGGCGTCACACCGCCACGTCCGCTGTAGTACGGCACCGACGCGTCGCGATGATTGAACTCTGCGCGGAACGTGATGAATCGATTCGGCATGTAATCCAGCGTCGTCTGGGTGTCCCACGCCCAGAACTCGTCGCCGGGCGCCGCCGTGAAGTACGGCGTGCCGGAGAACGCGGTCGTGCCGTTGATCGGTGGCAGCAGCACGAGGTAACGACCTGGGTTGGTGATCGCGCCGCCGCCGAATGTGAAGCCGATCTTGTCCTTCCAGAACCACAGCCGGTTGTAGGCCATGAAGCCGAGGAAGAACTGATCCCGGCACGTGACGCCGCCGCCGAACTCACAGCCCGCGTCGACCGTCACGGAGAATGCACCCTTGCTCAGCGCGCCGCCCTTGCGCTCGAAGTAGCGGAACATGATGCTGTCGTCGGTGTGCACGCGCTTGCGATCGCGGATGCCCAGCGTGTCGGTGCCGTAGTACTGGTTGCCGAGCACCGAGAGCCGATCGCTGGGGCGCCACAGCAGCTGCAGGCCGAGCCCGGGGCCGTCATTGAACTTCGAGTAGGCCTGCCAGCCGTTGACGACCCAGGGCTCGATCTTCAGCTTCTTCGTGGGAAAGAACTGGACCCGCACGCCGTTGAAGAACCACGGCGTGTTCGACGACACGAACGACGGCTGGTACGTCCAGTTGTCGAAGTTGTAGTAGCTCCACAGGCCGACGTACGACATGAAGATGCCGGCCTGGATGTTGATGCCGTGGAGCACCGGGATGTGGTAGCCCGCGTACGCCTCGGAGATGTACCGATACGCGTTGTCCATCCGCCAGTTGCCGCGCTCGTAGCTGGCGTCGTTGCGCGGCGTGGTCTGCGAGTACATCCCGAACTGCGTCATCAGCCGGGCGTGCACGTTCTTGTAGAAGAAGTTGCCGCCGAACCCGATCTGCGTCACCTGCAGCTCGTTGTGGCGGAAGACCTCGCTCGACCCGGAGATCGTGTTGTCCTTGGGGTTGTTCAGCGAGTAGTGGTACGCGGCGTCGATGCGGAATTCGCCCGTGAACGGTCCCCACTTCAGCGGGGTCTCGTCGGGGCCGTAGTTGCCGGGGATCCACGACAGATCGCCGAAGGTGAACGCCTGCTTGGGCGGCTCGAAGCGGAGATCGGGTCCCGGGGGTGGCACCGCCGGAGGCGCAACCGCACCCTCCGGCCCGAGGATGCCGCGCTCGCGCAGTCGTTCGTCGATCAGACGGTCGAGCTCGTCCTCGCCGAGAGTGATCGGCGCGGATGTCTCCGCGGGCACCGCGGCCGGACCTTCATACGTGCGCGCGCCCTGCATGCAGAGCACTGCGAGGAGCAGATTCACGGCATCACTCTCTTTCCTGCGTCGAGCGGCGCGAGGCAGAGCAGTGATCGTGCCAACCCGAGAACAGCCGACGACGGGCGCCTGGGACCGGCCGGCGCCCGAGGACCGTGCATTCCGCAAGGTCTTCGGCGGCGACGCTTGCAGCCCGCAGGGGCCGCGTCGATCCGATCAGCCGCGGGCGGCGTCGTCGCGATCGCGCAGCCGGTAGCCGACGCCGGGCTCCGTCACGAGGATCCGCGGGCGGGCCGGGTCGCGCTCGATCTTCTTGCGCAGCTCGGCCATGTGCACGCGCACGTAGTGGGTATGGGTCGCGTACGCGGGGCCCCAGACCTCCTCGAGGATCTGCTGGTGCGTGAGCAGCTTCCCGACGTTGCGGCCGAGCAGCGCGAGGATCTTGTACTCGATCGGCGTCAGGTGGACCTCGGTTCCCGCGACGACGACCTGCCGCCGCTCGAGATCGAGGTGGAGCTCGCCGACCTCCACGACCGGCGCCCGCTCGCCGCGCTCGGCCCCGTGGTGGCGGAACGCGACCCGCATCCGCGCCAGCAGCTCGTTCATCCCGAAGGGCTTCGTGAGGTAGTCGTCGGCGCCGGCGTCGAGCGCCTCGACCTTGTCGCTCTCGCGACCCCGCGCGGAGACCACGAGGATCGGCACGCGGCTCCCCTCGCGGATCGTCCGCGTCAGCGCGATGCCGTCGCCGTCGGGCAGTCCGAGATCGAGCAGGACGAGGTCGGGGTTGTGGGTCGCAACCGCGATCAACGCCTCGCGCACGGTCGCGGCCTCGACGAGGCGGAAGCCCTGCGCCTGGAGGGACGCCCGCAGGAACCGCCGCATCGCGGCCTCGTCCTCGACGAGCAGGACGAGCTGTCCCCCCCCGGTCACGCCGACTCCCGCACTGCCGGGGCGTCGATCGCCGCGGCGGGCTGATCGACGCGCAACGGCAGGGTGATCTCGAGGCACGCGCCGCCGCCCTCGCGCGGCCGCGCCGCGATCGTTCCGCCGTGGAGCTCGACGATCGCCCGGCAGATCGCCAGGCCCAGGCCGAAGCCGTCGCGGTCGCGCGCGTCACCCCGGACGAACTTCTCGAACACGCGCGGACCGAGCCCGACCGGGAGCCCCGGACCCCGATCGAGGACCTCGATGACCACGACATCTCCGCGCGTCGCATCGACGAAGGAACGGAGCTCGAGTGCGCTGAGTTCGGGCGAGTACTTGAGCGCGTTGTCGGCGAGGTTGACCAGCGCCTGCTCGAGCAGCACCGGGTCGACCCACAGCAGCGGCAGGTCGGCCGCGATCGCCACCGCCACCGGCCGATCCCCGAGCCGCCGTTCGAGGCGGAGCAGGGCCGAGCCGACCACCTCCTCGAGCGGGAGCCACTGGGCGCGCAGCACCACGCCCCCGGCCTGCAGGCGGGTCATGTCGAGCAGGTTGCCGATCATCTGCTCGAGGCGCTCGGCCTCGTCGGCGACCGTCGCGAGCAGCTCGTCGCGCTGCGCCTCGCCGAGTCGCTCGCCCTGCAGCGTCGTCGCGGCCCCGGTGATCACCGCCAGCGGCGTCCGCAGATCGTGCGACACCGCCGCGAGCAAGGTGCTGCGGACCTCCTCGGCGCGGGCCCGGCCCTCCGCCTGTGCCGCGCCGGCGGCCGCACGCCCCTGGGCGATCGCGATCGCCCCCTGGCGCACGAAGCTCTCGAGGAAATCGGGGTCGATCGGCCGACGCACCGGCTCGGGATCGGCGAACACGAGCACGCCGTGCACCGCATCCCCGGCGACCAGCGGGACGACCAGCGCGCCCGCCGATGGGACGACGCGGCGCTCGTCGATCGCGGTCGCGATCGCCTCGGCGTGCGACCGCAGCGACGGCGCACCGGTGACCTCGACGAGCTCGACGTCGGTCGCGAACGCCCGCCGGGCCTGCTCGACCACGACGCGGAGGATCTGCTCGGGCCCGCTCGCCGCCGCGAGGGCGCGGCCGAGGGCGTAGAGCGCGTGCGTCTTGGCCTCACGCGCCTCGGCCTCGCGCTGCTGCGTTCGCAGCCGCGAGGTCAAGCCGCTGATGACCAGCCCGACCCCGAACATCATCGTGAACGTCAGCACGTACCGCGGCTCGGCGACCTCGAACGTGAACCGCGGCTCGACCAAGAAGTAGTTGAAGGCCGCGACCGAGACCGCGGCCGCGAACGTCGAGGGCCCGCGCCCGTGCCAGGCGGCGCTGAGCATGATCGCCGCCAAGTACAGCAGCGCGACGTCGGGCAGCGCGAGCGCGGCGTCGATCCCCAGGGCCGCCGCGGTGGCGACGGCAACGAGCGCGAGCGCCCACGCGTAGCCCGACCCCACCCAGGGCCTCGCCGCGCCGCGTCCGCCACCTTCGCCCACGGGGGTGGAGTCTGCCACGGGCCGCCAACCGTGCGTTTGCCCCCATCGCGCCGGGCATCAAGAAACCATCAAGATGCCGCCCCAGGCCCCACCCGGCCTTGAAACCCCGCCGTCGCGGCCGTAGTTGTCGCGCACGATGACCCCCGCGGATTCCATCGCCGCCGGCTCCGCCGCGGCGGGCAGCCAGGCCCACGACTCCTCACCGTCGCGCCTGCAGTCGCGCACGCTGCTCGTCGCCGCGCTCGGGGTCGTCTTCGGGGACATCGGCACGAGCCCGCTGTACGCGTTCGCCGAGTCGGTGCACCACCTGCCCGATCGCAGCGATGCCCACGTCTATGGCGTGCTCTCGCTGTTCTTCTGGTCGCTCGTCCTCGTGGTCGCGATCAAGTACGTGGTCTTCATCTGCCGCGCCGACAACCACGGCGAGGGCGGCATCCTGGCGCTGCTGGCCCTGGTCCCGGGCCGCCCGCGCAAGAGCCCGATCTCGGTGGGGATCACCGCCCTGCTCGTCATCTTCGGCACCGCGCTGCTGTACGGCGACGGCGTGATCACCCCGGCGATCTCGGTGCTGAGCGCGGTCGAGGGCCTGAAGATCGTCTCCGACGCGCCGGGGTACCAGTCGGTGGTCTCCCACCTCACGGTGCCGATCACGTGCGCCATCCTGCTCGGCCTGTTCGCCGCGCAACGCGGCGGCACCGCCAAGGTCGGGCGCGCCTTCGGGCCGATCATGGTCGTGTGGTTCGCGACGCTCGCCGTGCTGGGCGCGGTCCAGATCGCGCAGCACCCGGGGGTGTTCGCCGCGATCTCGCCGCACTGGGCGCTGCAGCTGCTGCTCGCCGGCGGCGTCGACATCCTCGCGGTGCTCGGCGCCGTGGTGCTGTGCGTCACCGGCAGCGAGGCACTGTACGCCGACATGGGCCACTTCGGCCGCGGCCCGATCCGCTTCGGGTGGTTCTGGATCGTGATGCCCGCCCTGGTGCTCAACTACTTCGGCCAGGGCGCGCTGGTCCTGCGGACCCCCGATGTCGAGCACACGTTCTGGGGCATGGTCTCCGAGGGCCCGGCGACGGTGGCCCTGGTCGCGCTCTCGACGTTGGCCACGGTCATCGCGTCGCAGGCCCTCATCACGGGCTGCTACTCGCTGACGCGACAGGCCGTGCAGCTCGGCTACTTCCCGCGGGTCCGCATCATCCACACCTCCCGCACCACCGAGGGCCAGATCTACGTACCGTCGATCAACTCGGCGCTCGCGGTCGCGTGCGTCCTGCTCGTGGTCGCGTTCGGTAGCTCGTCGAAGCTGGCCGCGGCGTATGGCATCGCGGTGACGGGGACCATGCTGGTCACCTCGCTGGCCTACTACGTGGTCCTGCGCCGCGCGTGGCAGTGGTCGTGGATGCGCGCCGCTCCGCTGGTCGCCGGCTTCGTCGTGCTCGACGGGGTCTTCCTCGGCGCGAACCTGGTGAAGGTGCTGCACGGCGGCTGGGTCCCGCTGCTGATGGCGTCGGTGCTGTTCCTGGTGATGCTGACGTGGAAGCAGTGCCGCGCCCTGCTGCACGAGCACCTGCGCGGCGCGACGCTGCCGCTCGAGGCGGTCGCGGGCAGCTGCGGCACCGACGACACGCGGCGGGTCTCGGGCACCGGCGTGTTCATGGCCGCCGACACCACCGCGACCCCGCTGGCGCTCCTGCACTTCTTCAAGCACGCCAAGGTCCTGCCGCAGACCGTGCTGGCGGTCTCCGTGCAGGTCGCGAACGTGCCGTGGATCCCCAAGCGCGCCCGCGCCCAGGTGCAGGCCCTCGGCAACGGCTTCTGGCGGATCCAGCTGGCCTACGGCTTCATGCAGTCGCCCAACATCCCGATCGCGCTCGACCTGGTGTGCGAGGCCGAGGGCATCCCGCTCGTCGTCGGCGACACCACGTACTTCGTCGGCCGCGAGCACTTCCTGCCGACCGGCCCGGGCAAGGTCTCGCGGTGGCGCAAGCGCCTGTTCGAGGTGCTGTCGCGCAACGTCCCGCCCGCGACCGATGCGTTCGGCATCCCGCCGGGGCGGGTGGTGGAGCTGGGCGCCCAGGTCGCGCTGTAGTCGTCAGGTCCCGCCCTGCGCGTCGCGGAGCCGCTTCACCAGCATCCGGATCACGCCCTCCGCGATCTCCGTCTGCTCGTACAGGATCTCGTAGAATTCCTCGCTCGTGATCGCGAGCACCTCGGTCTCGACGAGCGCGGCCGCGGTCGCGGTGCGCGGCCCGGCGTCGAGCACCGAGATCTCGCCGAACGCCTCGCCCGGCATCAGGGTGCTGACCGGCTCGCCGCCGCGGGTGATGGCGACGCTACCGCTCATGATGATGTACAGCTCGTCGCCGAGCTCGCCCTCGGTGACGATGCGCTCGCCGGCGGCGAAGCTGCGCTCCTCGGCGAGCCGGGCGATGCTCGACAGGTCCTCGGCGGCGACGCCGGCGAAGAGCGGCGTGCCCTTGAGCATCAGGATCTTCTCGAGCGTGGAGTACATGTTCGACCTCGCGGTGGACTGGAGGAGGGCACGGGCGAGCCGGGCGACCACGGGATCCGGATCCGACGCGCACAGCGACGGCGGCGGTTGACCGAGGGCGACCAGGGTCCGCAGCGCGACCTCGCGGACGAGGGGGTCGACGTGCCCGACACAGGACACCGCGGCCTCCATCGCCTCGGACGCCCCAGCGCGATGCAGGGCGTCGATCGCGATCGCGACGACGAACGGGTTGCTGTGGTGACACTGCTCGAGCAGGAACGCCTCGGCGCTGGGCACCGGGGGGACCATGCTGCCGGCGCGCGCGACCTTTTCGGCGTCGCGGAGCTCGTCGAAGAACGGCACCACGAGCGGCCGCAGGAGCGGCTCGACCATCGTGTCGAGGACCTCGAGGGCATTGGCCCGACCGGTGCCGCGATCGATGGCGTTGCGCACGAGCTTCAGTCCCGAGCGATCGTAGCGGAGCTCGAGGACCCGCAGCACCCGGCGATAGGCGCGTTGCCGGCGGAAGTCGAACTCGGCGTGGAGCAGCGGCGTGTCGTAGCGCTCGCGGATCTTCTGCCACGCGGCCATGTTGCGGTACGCGGCCTCGATCTCGAACCGCACCAGGTCGCACACCGCCGCCCGCGACTCGCGGACGCCGGCCAAGCGCCCGCGGATGCTCGACATCGCCGCGAGCACCCGCAACCGGATGTGCCCGTCGGGCACGCGGACGTACCCGCGCAGCGTCGCGTAGGTGCGTCGCGACGGGATCTCGCGGAGGATCCGCGGCAGCACCAGCCGGATCGGGCGCAGCACCGAAGGATCGGCGAGCAGCTCGGCGAGCGGCTCGACCGCCGATTCGCCGATCGCCACGAGGGCCGCAGCCGCGCGGCCGCGCGTCGCCGGTCGCTGCAACGCCTCGACCAGCACCGGCAGCAACCGGACGTCGGCGACGTGGGCCGCGGCGCGCAGGGCCGCGCGGCGGACCTCGGGGACCGGATCGACCAGCAGCGCCCGCACGGGGCGGTACGCGGCGCCGCCGAGGTCACGCAGGATCTTCGCCGCCTCGACGCGCGCGTCGGACTCGGTCGACGCGAGGAGCTCCGCGAGCGCGCGTCCGCCCTCGATCGCCCCCTCGACGCCGGCGTGTCCGAGCAGTCCGCCGACCACCGCGATGCGGACCTCCTGCGACGGGTCGTGGGCGTGCTGCAGCAGGTGCTCGAGAGCGTCGTCCCCGAGCAGCGCCGCGGTCGCGCGCACGGCTGCCGCGCGCACGGTCGGATCGGGATCATCGAGGCCGCGCACGGCCGTCTGCGGATCGGCGTGGCTGACCGTCGCCATGCGCCGCAGCGCGCTGGCGCGGACCGCCGGCACCGGCGACGTCGCGAGCCGCTGGAGCACCGCGGCGAACGCCGGGCTCTGCTCGCCCTCGAGCTGATCGAGGGCGATGAGCACCGCGGTGGGCCGCCCGTGCTCGAGCACGCGCAGCAGACCGTGCGTCGCCTTGGCGTCGAACACGAAGTCGCCGCCCTGGCTCGCACCGCGGGCGCCGATGGTCTGCTCGAGCGCGGCGACATAACGCGCGCGCACCCGTGGGATCACCACGAGCCACCCGACCACCAGCGTCACGGTGATCGCCGACAACCACTGCACCGGCATCCGCGGGGCGAGCACGACCAGGAGCACCCCGCCGAAGCCGTAGGACACCGGCTTGACCACCGCGTCGAGGAACGCCCGCGTCCGCGCCTTCACCTCGGCGCGGAACGGCCCGTACAGCGCCTGGAGGCTGGTCTCGTGCACCGTGTACTGCAGGCCGTTGTCGGCGAACTTCATCACCGTCGCGATCGCCAGCACCGGCACGAACGGCAGCGCGGCGCCGGCGACCCCGAAGACGACGGGCATCACGGCCAGGCCCACACCGACGCCGAAGCGGCGCAGCAACCCCGGCGTGACGAACAGCTGCAGCAGCAGCGCCGTGACCCCCGTCCCCGCGTAGAACAGCGAGAAGAACCGCGCCAGCTCGTCCTCTTGGAAGCTCGCCCGCGCGATCGCCTTGAACTGGTAGTCGCCGATCGTCAGGGCCGCGAACGCCAGCAGCGTCATGACGGCGAGCACCTGGACGTAGCGATCGCCGGCGATCCGGGCGGGCGGTCCCTTGCGTTGGCGCACCGTGGTGCCCTCGACGCGGGGATACTGCCCCAGCCGCCACGCGAGCACCGCGACGACGCCCATCAGCCCGATGAGGACGAACAGCAGCGCGGGCGTGCCGATGACCCGCACGATCGCGCCGGAGAGCAGGCCGATCACGACGACGCCGAGGACGCGCGCCGAGCCGATCGTGGGGAACAGCCGCCGGGCCGCGCGCGGATCGTGCAGGTCGTTGGCGATGGTCCAGAACTGCACGATGAGCAGGTTGGCGACCACCTCGGACCACACATAGAAGACCGGGTAGATCCACGGGACGTCGTAGTGCACGAGCACGAACGTCGCCGCGTACGTGGCCGCGCCGAGGCCCGTCGAGATCGCGACGAGCTTGCCGCGGGCGACCTTGTCGGCGAAGCGCGAGTATCCGACGACGGTGATCGCCGAGGCGACGCCGTAGAGCACGAACATCCACGGCAGCGCCGTGAGCGGGTAGCGGCTGAGGAACAGGGTGTCGCGGACGGTGCGACCGAGGATGAACACCGCGGAGGCGGCCAGCAGGTACGCGAACAGCAGCGCGGTGCGGCGGCCCTCGCCGGAGCGGACCCCGATCTTCTCCAGGGCCGCGCCGACGAACTCGAGCCGGTCGCGCTCGAGCTTGGTCGAGGTCCGCGACGACGCGGCGCTCACCCGCCGCCCGAGTCCGTGGCGGCGGTGGACGTCGACGAGCCGCCGCCGTCGTCGGTGCCGGAGGGCCCGCGGCACATGCCGACCTCGCAGCGCGCCGCCGCGTCGCAGCACGCGGCGTCATCGAGACACCAGCGCGACACGTCGTCGAGCGCGACGCAGGTCGCGGAGCACGCGTAGTCGCCGGCGCCGACGACCGTGCCACCGCCGTCGGGCGCGGCGCAGAACGTGGAATCGGGGCACGGCGCGGCGGCCGAGCACGGCTCGCCTTCGCCGGGCACGCCGGTCTCGTCGCCGCTCGAGCCCGACGACGACGTCACCGGCGCGCCGGTGCTCGTGTCGAGCGCGATGGTCGGATCGGCGGGCGGCTTGCGCTGCTCGCCCGAACCGCCGTCGCTGCCGCACGCCGCGGTGACGAGCACGAGGCCGAGGACGTGGCCTGCGACGCGCCGCATCACATGACCAGCCCGCCGTCGACGTCGACGGTGCGGCCGTTGAAGTAGTCGCACTCGAGCACGAACTTCGCGGCGAGCCAGAGATCCTCGGGCAGGCCGATGCGACCGACCGGGATCGCGGCGACCAGGGCGTCGCGCGCCTTCTGGTTCATCCCCTGGGTCATCGGCGTCTCGACCATGCCCGGCGCGATCGCCCCGACGCGGATGCCGTACCGCGCGAACTCGCGGGCCCACGTCACGGTGTTGGCCGCGATCGCGGCCTTCGTCGCCACGTAGTTCGACTGGCCGCGGTTACCGTGGCGCGCGACGCTCGACATGTTCACGATGACGCCCGGCCGCACCTTGTGGGTGGCGAGGTCGTACGCGAACTCGCGGACCATGAAGAACGCGCCGGTGAGGTTGACGTCGAGCACCGAGTTCCACGTCGCCGCGTCGAACTTCGTGATCTCGCCGGTCTCGCGGTTCTCCTTGAGCACCAAGCCGTCGCGGATGATGCCCGCGTTGTTGATGAGGCCGTTGAGGCCGCCCATCTGCTCGCGCGCCCAGCGGACCAGGGACTCGCACTCGGCCTCGACGGCGACGTTGCACACCCGGCGGTGGATGCCCGCCGGCAGCGTCGCGAGGCCGGCCTCGTCGAGATCGGCCGCGACGACCTGCGCACCCGCCTCGGCGAGTCGCGTGGCGAAGTGGGCACCCATGCCGCGGGCACCGCCCGTGATGATGATCTTGAGTTCCGAGAGCTGCATCGTCGAATCCACCGCCGCGGCACTGCCCGCGTGGCGGCGGATGATACCCGCGTCCGGCGGCACGGGCTGGAAAAACCGTCCCGGGGTTGCCCCGCCGCCCGTCAGCACTTGCCCGGCGGACGTTCAGGTCCGACGGCTGTCGCGGTGCGGGGTCACGGCGCGAGGACGCGCCCGGGCGCCGCGTTCGTGCCGGTCGCGGTGTGGCACGACGCACAATTGAAGTCGGTCTGCGGCGTGGTCATCGGGCGCTCGCGCCCCTCGTAGATCAGCTTCGCGGTGTACGGCGTCGCGACTGCGCCCTTGCCGAGGAAGAAGTTGCCGGCGTCGTTGCTCGTGAGTTCGACGACCGCGCCGTCGGCGCCCGTGATCTGCACGATCACGTCGGCGACCCCGAAGCAGTCGTCCGCTTCGTGGGGCAGATCGAACACGGTGCCGGCGATCGCGTAGCGCGGGCCCTCGCCCGCCTGGGTGTGGCACGAGACGCAATCGCGGCCGGGGTGCATGAAGGGCGACTCGCGGTTGCCCCCGGTCCATCGCTCGCCCGAAGCGCACTGATCATCGGCGCTCGTCGTGTTGGACGAGTCGCACGCTGCGAACAGGAGGAGGAACGACAGGACGGTGGTTCTCACGTTGGATCGTGCCCCTCCACCCTCCGTTCGTTACGAATGCTCGGCCGAATTTCCGGCGCAGGAGTGGGACGGCCCGCAGCAAGGCGTGCGGCCGTCGGCCGGGTTTGCGTCGACGGGCGCGATCCTCGACGATGACCACGCATGCGAGCAGCGATGTGGACCGTCCTGGTGCTGTGGGCGACCTCGTGCGGCGACGGCACGTCGGGATCCGGCGCGGTGGGCTCGAGCGGTGGCACCGACGCCTCGACCTCGGGCGGCGCGAGCGCGGCGTCGATCGATCCCGACACGACCGCGGGGGCGAGCGGCACGTCGGGGATCACCTCGACGGGCACCGAGAGCACCGGCGTCGACGCGACGGGCGAGGCGTCGAGCTCGGGCACCGACACCGGCGCGCCGCTGGTCCCCGCAGCGGTCCTCGACCTCGCGGCGTGGAAGCTGACGCTGCCGCTCGGTGATCCCGAGGCCCCGGACGAACCGTGGGAGATCCTGCAGCCCGCGCTCGCGGGCTTCGTCGACGACCCGCACTTCGTCGTCGCACCGGGCGGCGGCGTGCAGTTCCGGGCCGAGGTCGACGGCGTGACGACGAGCAACTCTGGCTACCCGCGCTCCGAGCTGCGCGAGATGGACGCGACGGGCCTCGACGAGGCGGCGTGGTCGACCTCGCGGGGCGTCCACCGGATGCGGGTCACGCAGGCGATCACGCACCTGCCGGAGGTCAAGCCGCACGTCGTGGCCGGGCAGATCCACGACGCGGACGACGACGTGGTGATGATCCGCCTCGAGGACGAGACGCTCTTCGTGGAGGGCGGTGGCGACGAGCTCGGCGTGCTCGATCCGGCGTACGTCCTGGGCGATCCGTTCACCGTCGAGCTCGTCGCGACCGGCGGGAGCATCGCGATCTATTACGACGACGCGCCCGATCCGGCGGTGACGCTCGCGGTGGATCGTGACGGGTGCTACTTCAAGGCCGGCGCCTACGTGCAGTCGAACCTCGAGCAGGGCGACGTCGCCGGGGCGTATGGCGAGGTGGTGATCACCGCGCTCGAGGTCACGCACCGCTAGCGACGAACGTCGTTGGGCGCCGGCAAAGCCTTCGCATGGGCGAAACGCGCCGGATCGGCGATGATCCCGGGGATGTCGAGCCCCGCGTCCCCTGCCCCGTCGAACGCCCCGAAGTGGCTCGTCGCCCTCGATCTGCGCCCCTCGAGCCACGGCGCGGTCCGTTTCGCCTCGTGGGTCTCGGGCGCGGGCACGCCCGCCGATCTCTCGCTCATCGGGGTGCACGTCATCGAGCGCGAGCAGCTCGCGCCGATCTTTCGCCTTCAGAGCCCGGACGAGGTCGGCCGCCGCGCCGAGCAGGCGCTGACGCGCGAGCTCGACGAGGCCGCGATGCACGAGTTCTTCGCCGCGAAGAAGATCGCCCTGGGCGCGCGGGCGCACGAGGTCCTCGAGCACGAGGCCGCGCGCGAGCACGCCGAGGCGATCGTGATCGGGCGGCAGATGGCCAGCGACGCCATCGCCCGGATCCGCCTCGGCACCAACGCGCGCCGGCTGCTGCGTTCGCTGCCGGTCACCGTGATCGTGGTGCCGCCGGACTACGCGAAGGTCCCGTTCGGCGCCGGGCCGATCCTCGTCGCGACCGATTGTGGCGACGACGCCGTCGCCGCCTGCCGCTTCGCCGCGAAGGTGGGCGCGCGCATGGGCCGGAAGGTGATCGCGGTGCACGTGATCCCACCGCTCGACCCGATCCTCCGGGCGTACCTCGCCGAGGGCCCGTGGGTGGAGCTCGGCGAGCAGGAGCACGCCCGCGGCGTGACGCGGCTGCAGAGCTGGTTGGAGCAGCACGGGCTGACGGGCTTCGAGACGAAGGTGGTGCAGGGCGCGACGATCGACGAGCTCGGCAAGCTCGCGGTGGAGACCCTCTCGCCGCTGGTGGTGACCGGGGCGCGGCGCCTGCCGACGGTGGCGCGCGCGTTCGTGGGGAGCACGGCGGCGACGCTGGCGGCGGAGATGCCTGTGCCGGTCGCGGTGGTTCCGCCGGAGGGTTGAAGGCGAGCTGCGTCGGCGAGGACGCGGAGCCGAGGCCGCGCCCCTTCAGTGCGCGAGCCGGGGCTCCGGCACCGCGTTGCGGACCGGGGTCAGCGTCTGCAGGTACGCGAACATCGCCGCGAGGTCCTCGTCGGTGTAGTTGGCGACCAGCGTCGCGGGCATCGGCGGGAGGATCGGGCGGCCCTTGCCCATGTGGCGGCCGCTGCGGATCGCCTCGATGAAGTTCTGTGCGGTCCACGAGCCGATGCCGGTCTCCGGATCGGGGGTGAGATTCGCGCTGAAGCTCGTGCCCCACGGGCCGGCGAACGCGGTGTTCGTCGCCCCGATCAGCACGAGCCACGGGCCCGGCGGGAGCGCCGGCGGATCGGGCATCACCACGTCGGAGGGATGGCCCGAGAGCAGCCGCGTCATGTCGGGCGCGGGGCCGTTGGGGCCCATCGCGAAGGGCGTGTGGCAGTCGATGCACAGGCCGGCGTGGACGAGGTACCGCCCGCGCAGGACGGGATCGGGCGTCGCGTCGGCGGTGCTCGCCGCGGCCGGCTGGCTCGCGGCGCTGCTGTTGCAGGCCCCCAGGAGCAGCGCGACGAAGATGGCATTGAGGATGCGGAGGGTCATGGCGTGATCTCCAAGTTCGGGTTCGGGTTCGGGTTCGGGTTCGAGTCGACGGATCCAGGTCTCGAGCAGCGCGACCGCGTCGTCGTCGACGAGGCGCGTGCCGATGGGCGGCATCTGGTGCACGGGGTGGCGCGAGCGCATGCGACCGAGCAGCACGCTGCGATCGGGGCGGCCGGGCTCGACGCGCGACGCCGCGGTGCCCGGGCGAGCACCCGGCAGCGGCGCGCGGGCCCGCGTCGCAACGAGGGAACCGCGGACCGCCGACGGCGCCTCGGGATCCCACGCGAGCGTCATCCCGAGCGACGCGAGCGCGCCGTCGTCGTCGTGGCACCCGCCGCAGTTGCCGTGCAGGTAGCCCAGGGCCGCGCGCTCCTCGGGCGTGTCCGCGGCGATCCGCGGCGCGTCGCCCAGCGACGCCGGCCACCCCGTCAGGAGCCCACGCTCGAGGAGCCCGCGCAGATCGATCGCGCCCTCCGGCGCGGGCTCGGCGTGGGGCGCGAGCGGATCGCGATCGACCGAGAGCTGCAGCGCCGAGAACCCCAGCACCGGCGTCGCGCCGTCGTGGCACGCCGTGCACTCCGCCGTGCCGGGCAGCCCGTGCGTCACGCCGTCCGCGAGCGCGACCGCGATCGCGACCCCATCGCCACCGGTGCCGACCGATCGCCGCGCCGCCGTACCCTCGGCGTTCCACGCGTACGTGGTGAAGCTCCACGCACCGTCGCTGCGGCGGCGCATGTGTCGGGTCTCGACGGGGCGACCGTCGAACGCGAACTCCTTCCACAGCTCGGTGCCGATCGGGAACACCCATGCGTCGGGATCGGCACCGTCGATCTCCGTGCCGGCGGGCAGGCGGATCCATCGGCGCTTGCGGGCGCCGTCGGTCCACAGCGGATACTGCGGCGCGAACGGCAGCACGCCCTCGCCGAGCACCTCGCGATCGAGGATCCCCCCGCGGACCGCGAAGAGGCCGGTGTCGGCCAAGTCGTCGCCCGGCTCGTCGGAGATGAAGTGCGGGCCCGCGAGATCGTCGACGTGCGCGTCCTTCCATCCGCGGGCCCACGCCGCCCCCGCGAGCCCCGCGGCCGTCGCCACCACGAACGCGGCAGCCAGGGCGAGATCGAAGCCGTGTCCCTCGCTCGTCTCTCGCGTCAGCATCGACCAGGCAGAGTCCGCCGACGGAGGAATCCGTCGCGGTGGACGCTAGCCTTCGCCGGTGCTCACGCAGGTCGACGTGCCCGCGCCGATGATCGGCATCGGCGACTCGCCGACGATCACCTCGATGCTCTTGTCGCCATCGTAGTCGTACTTCGTCACCTGGGACGTGCCCGACGTCTGCGAGTCGGTGAAGAAGTAGAAGTCGCCGCCCCAGAACGCGAGCGCCCAGCGTCCGGTCAGCTCGATCTCCGGCAGCGGCGTGGTGGCGATGACGGCGCCGGTCGTCTTGTCGTACTCGACGAGCTTGGCCGGTTCGGCGCCGGAGAACGCGAACAGCCGACCGTCGCCGGTGCCGGTGAGCTCACCGCGGCCGTAGTCGGTGTGCGCGAGGCCCTCGAGCCGCATCGTCGCGAAGTCCATGCGCGCCAGATCGCCGAGGTCGTCGCCCTCCTCGACCGTCGTGCGGTAGCTGTGCGCGAACAGGTCCTCGCACGGCTCGTCCTCCTCGGGCGAATCGCGGGTCACGAACGCGGTGCCGTAGTTGCCGAGGCCCAGCACGCCGGGGGTCGAGCCATTGATGTCCCAGCCGAAGCCGGGATATTCGGGATCGATCGAACACCCCTCCTCGGGATTGTTGATGTCGAGCACGCACAGGCCCATCGTGCCGGGCGGCTCCCCAGGCGTCAGATTGGACTGGACCCACGCCTGGCCCGACCGCGAGATCGCGATCGAGTACGGCATCACTACGGGCCCGCCGTCGGTCATCTCGATCTGGTCGACCAACGTGTCGAACTCGAGGGTCTCGGGGTCGAACGTGAGGAGGCTGCTGCCGAGCGTCAGCAGCATGATGAGATCGGTGTGCGGAGCGCATTCGCAGGTGCCCGGCGGGAGCTCGGGCACGTCGAAGTTGCCGACGTCGTAGATCACCCCGGCCGTGGTCCCGTCGTCGAGCGTCATCGAGCTCGGTGCGCCCGAGGATGATCCGCTGGGATCCGGCGACGTCGAGCCGCCCCCGCTGCCCTCGGTGCTGCTGCCGTCGGGCGAGGTGTCGGTCTCGGGCACGCCGAAGCTGCCGTCACCGACGACGCCCGCCGTGGGCGAGCACGCCGGCACGATCAGCGCCGCGAGGAGCGAGGTGGTGGTGGTCACGCGTGTGGTGAGGGGCATGCGCATCGCGTCAAGGCTCGTCATCGAAGGGGTCGAGTCCACCGACGCGCCCGTCCTTCGCGTCGCAGCTCGTGCGCATGCGCTCGGCGTACGGCGAGCTCGGGTGCGCCGCGAGGTATCGGTCGAGCGCGACGCGACCGGCGTCGCGATCGTCGGCGCACGCGACGAGGATCGACGTCACCTCGCGCTCGTTCGCCAGCTTGCCGGCGGGGAAGCGGCGCGCGTGCTCGTCGAGCGCGCGCTGCGAGCCGGCACCGTCGCCGCGCGACAGGGCTTGCTGGGCGCGCCGCAGCAGCGCCATCTCCTGCGCCAGATCGTCGTCGTCGGCGGCGGCGGGCGTCGACGTCACGCGCGGGCCCGCGGTGCGATCGCTGCGACGCGGCGGCGCCTCGACCACGGGCGCTGCCGTGGGAATGTTGGGGGCGGCGACGGCAGTCGGCGGCGACGCGATCGGGGCCGCGGGCGGGGCCACGATCGACTCGGCCTCGGCGGGAACCGCCACCGACGCGACCGATGCCACGCGCTCCACCGTCGGCGACGGCGCGCCGCGATCTCGCAGCGCATACGCGCCGAAGCCCGCCCCGATCGCGAGCCCCCCGACGACGAACCACCCGCGCAGCCCGAGCCGACGCGCCACTGTCGTGACCTGCGGAGCTGCCGACGGCCCGTCGGGGACGACCGATGGCGGCGCACCGAGTCGAGCCTCGATCGCCGCGAGCATCGGCCCCGCGAGCTGCGGCGGCGGTGCGCGATCGCTGCGGAAGTCGGCGAGCATCGCCCGCGCGCGGGCCCCGAGTTCTTCGTCGTGCGTCATGGTGCCTCCGCGCCGAGCGACTCGACGAAGCGGTTGAAGCGGATCCTCGCGGTGCGGGTGCGCGAGTACACGGTGTTGAGCGGGACCCCGATCGCCTCCGCGACCTCGGGCGCCGTGAGCCCCTCGATGTCGGCGAGCACGAACGTCGTGGCGAGGGGCTCGCCGAGCTCCTGCAGGAATCGCTCGACGCTCGCCGCGGCCTGACGTCGACGCAGGTCGCGCTCGGCGCTCGGCGGCTCGGTGTCGAGCTCGGCGGCGGCGGACCACGCCTGCTCGCGGGCCTGGCGACGCGACGCCGCCCGCCGCCAGTTGCTGGCGACACCGCGGGCGATGCCGAACAGCCACGCCCGCGGCTGCTCCACGTCTTCGTCGGCCTCGAGCTTGCGCCCCGCGATGACGAACACCTCCTGCGTGACGTCGTCGAGCGAGGCCTCGGGCACCCCGAGGTACCGCAGCATGCGCCACACGAACGGCTGCTGCTCGCGGAACAGCACCGCGAAGACGATGCGCGGCCGCCCCGTCGCCGCGATCGGGGGAGACACCTGGACTGCGTGCTGCACCGCCCCCGTCGTGTCCGCGCTCTGGTCCATCCGTCGGTGCCCGGCGACTTTTTCGCGGGCGATCCTCGGCCCATCCTACCGCGACGATCCGGATCTGCGCGGCGGCCACCGGAACGCCAGGCCCATCGTCATCTCCGCGGCCGCCCCCGGGGTCCGGTACAGCTCTGGGCCCGACGCGAGGCGGAAGCCCGGCCGGACGACGTTGGCGAGCAGGCCGACCCGCGCGGTGATCGACAGCGCGGGGTGCACGTGCACGTCCACCCCCGGGCCGATCGACGCCGCGACCCAGGGCTGCAGGCTCGTGCGCGCGCGCACGACCGCGCATCACCCCGCCGTCGAGGCCGCCACAGGCCGAGACCTCGAGGCGGCTCGCCGGCGCCACGACGCACGCGCGCACGCCGACGGCCCCGGTCGCGGTCGCGAGCTCGACCGTGCGACCGCGGGGATCGGTGGTCGTGATCGTCCGCGGGAGATCGGAGGCGCCCTGCACCCACGCCCGCCAGTAGGCGCCGCCCAGGCCGACGCCGAGGGCGACGACCGGGCCGAAGCTCGGCGCGACGCCCCAGCGCACGCCGAACGCGGGCAGGATGATCGCGGCGATCCGCGGGCCGCGATCGATCGCGGCGTCGGGCGAAGGCGCGACGGGGGCAGCCGCGACGGGGGCCGGCGCGGCGGCGACGGGCGCCGCGACCGGGGCCGCCGCGATCGCCGGTTCGGGCGTGACGACCTCGACGACATCGGCCGCGTCGATCGCCAGGGCCAGCTTGAGGGCGACGACCTCGCCGAGCACGCGGCAGTCGCCGTCGGTGACCGCGAAGGTCTCGCGACCGCTGACGCCCTCGAGCTCGAGCGCGAGCTCGAAGCCGGTGGCTCCGGGGAGGATCTCCGCGTGGGCGCGCACGCCGGTGTCCGTCGGCAGCGGGCGACCGAGGAACGCCGCGGTGTCGGCCTCGATCTCCGCGAGCGTGGGGCAGTCCGACGGCGCCTCCCAGCGCAGCGGCGGCTCGGCGAGCGCGGCGACGACGAGCACGGCGACCAGGAGCACCGGCCGAGAGTGTCGGACCGTCGTGCGATCGGCAAGCTCGACGCGCGGGCCTGCGCGAGCGCTACGGCGCCGCCGCGAGCACGCCCTCGGCGATCGTCGTCTCGCCGTCGAGCACCGCCGCCGCGGGATCACGCCCCCGCGGGAACGCGACGCGCTGGTGTCGGACCCACCACCGCACGTCGTGCCCCGCGGCGTCGGCGAGCTCGACGACCACCTCGCGTGAGCCGCCCGCCGGCACGCGATCGTCGGCGACCTCCTGCACCAGCGCGATGCCCCGGGCGTCGACGCGCGTCTCGAAGCGGCGGCCGAGCCAGCGCCGCGCCGGTCGACCCGAGCCGTCGATCACCTCGGCGCCGACCTCGAGGCGGCGGAAGAGATCGCCGGTCGGTACCGCGTGGCCGACCGCCGCGGCGTCGAGCACCACCCGGATCCGCGTCGCGGTCGGTCGCGTCGCGGCGATGTCGAGCGAGCGGCCGATCACCGCCGCATCCCGCGTGACGGCGAAGCGGTGATCGTGGGCCCCGGTCGTCGCGCGTTCCATGTGGCACGACGCGCAGCTCTGATCGGCCGCCGGCGAGTCGCGGTGCTCGGTCGCGGTGCGCTGCATCGCCAGCGGGTGCTCGCGCAGCGCGTCGTCGGGGAAGCCGAACTCGTGGCACGAGGCGCAGTCGACCGCGTCGACGAGCGCGAGGTGTCCGTCCCGCACCGTGACCGGCGCGGTGTCGTCGACGTGGCAGCTGACGCAGGCGACCCCGATCGCCGAGGCGGGCGTGACCTCGGTGAGGCGCGGATCCTGCTCCGGCGCGTGGCAGCCCCGACAGAACGCCTGCGGCTCGCGGGCCAGCGCCGCGGTGAAGGGCGCGTCGGTGAACGCGGTCGCGTGCTCGGAGCCGCTCCACTGCTCGGCCTGCGTGGTGTGGCACAGGGCGCACACGTCGTTGAGCGCCACGCGATCCTCCGCGGCCCGTGCGCCCATCGCCGACAGCCACAGCCCGATCGCGAGCGTCATCGGCACGATCGTCATGGTAGCGCCACCACCCCATCGCGGCGGCTCTGCGTCTACGCGGGGGCGGGACCGCCCCATTCCGCCCGGCGACACCCGCCGACCGGTCCGCGGCGCGACACCTCCTGGAGCACGCTGCTGCGCCACCCGTCCGCGGCCGCGCCTTCGTGCAGCGACGGCGCTACACTCCCGAAGGTGAGCCCAACCGCGACGGGAGCCGCACCGGACCCGACACGGGCGTTCCGGGAGCGGGCCCGCCTCGAGGCCGATCGCTACGGACCCGATCCGTGGATCTTCGTCCGCGAGCTCCTGCAGAACTCGCGCGACGCGGGCGCGTCGACCGTGCGCTTCGACGTCGAGCAGGACGGCGCGACCGAGCGGGTGACCTGCGTCGACGACGGCGACGGCATGTCGTTCGATCACGCGAAGCGCTACCTCTTCTCGCTGTACGCCTCGAGCAAGGAGGGCGCGAAGAACCAGGCCGGGCGGTTCGGCGTCGGCTTCTGGTCGATCCTCCGCTTCGATCCCGCGTCGATCGTGATCCGCTCGTGCCCACGCGGCGGCACGCCCTGGGGCCTGCGACTCGACGGGAGCCTCGCGACCGCGGCCTACACCGACGGCCCGACGCGACCCGGCACCACGATCACACTCGAGCGTCCGCGCGGGGATGGTCGGCTCGAGCACCGGGTGTTCGACGCGGTGTGGCAGAGCGGTCGCTACCTCCACCACCGCGACGCGATCGATCGGCCGGTCGCGATCACCATCAACGGTCGCTCGGCCAACGCCGAGTTCGCGCTGTCTGCCCCGAGCACCGCGTTCCGCAAGCGCAACCTCCGGGGCGTCGTCGGGCTCGGGCCGTCGCCGCGCGTCGAGCTGTTCTGCCGCGGCCTGCGGGTCCGCGCCGCCGCCAGCCTCGAGGATCTGGTCGCGCCCGCGGGCCGCCACACCTCGCGCATGCGCGTGCTCTTCCCCGAGCTGCCCGGCGGCCTCGCGCCCCAGGCGTTGCTCGAGAGCGAGAACCTCGAGCTGCTGCTGTCGCGCTCCGACGCGCGCGACAACCGGGCGCTGCAGAAGCTCGTGCGCCTCGCCCAGCGCGAGCTCGAGCGGCTCGTCGAGCGCCAGCTCGCCCACGCCCGGCCGCAGGCCTGGTATCGCCGCGCGTTCGAGGCGATGCGAGCCGGCCTTCGTCGCTCGGTGGTCGCGCGATCGCTCGTCGGCGCGACGGTCGGCGGCGTGCTGGCCTTGGCCATCTCCCACGTGCTCTGGGGGCTCGGGCCGACGACGACCACGCCCTCGCCCGTCGCGGCGACGACGGCCGATCCCATCGCCGTCGGCACGCCTCCGAGCGGCCCGCGGGCCTATCGCGATCTCGGCGCGCGCTACCGCGGGCCCAAGGTCGACGTGCTGACGCCGGCGTCCGCGGAGCCGATCGCCCTCACCTATCGGCCGGCCGAGCTGCGCCTGTACCTCGCCGCGCTGGCGTTCTCGGGCTTCAGCAGCGACGGATCGCCGGAGCACGCCGCGAGCGCGATCGATGTCGACGACTACGTCGGCACCCGCTGCGGCGACGAGTGCGTCGAGATCGCGCTGCCGTTCGAGTCCGACGGCGGCGCGACGCGCCTCCCGGTGCCGACCGGGCACCGCATCGTCACCGACAGCGTGCGCGTCGGCGACGCGGCGCTCCCGGTGCGCGCCGCCGCCGACGGGATGCCCTTGGTCGTCAGCGACGGCGCAGCCGCCGGCGTCCTGCGCTACCGCACCTCACCCGCGCCCGATCCCACGCCGCCGGGCCGCGTCTCCACGCACGTGGCGTTGCCGACCGATCTCAGCCGGCTCGCGACCCGCCTGCGCGCCCTCCCGATCGACGAGCGCGTGTCGCTTGCGGTCGCCGCGGTGCGCCGCGCGGTCCGCTACGACCACAGCGCCGAGACGGCGCGCCTCCACGCCGAGGCGTCGACGCGCGGCGGGGGCTTCATCGCGCGCACCCTCGAGATCGGCGCCGGGGATTGCGACGTGCAGAACGCCTTGCTCGCGGCGTTGCTGCAGGCCGCCGACGTGCGCGCCAAGATGGCCGTCGGCTTCATCGGCAGCGATGGTCACACCATGCCGTGGCTGCACGCGTGGGTCGAGTACCTGGGCGAGGATCTGTCGTGGCGCGTGGCGGACGCGAGCGATCGCATCGGCTACGGCGCCGCGGAACCAACCGTGGTCGCCGACGACGGTGGCGATGCGGCCACGCCCGCGCCGCACACCGCGGTCGCGGTGGCGGTCGGGCCCGAGCCGTCGGACGGGCCGCCGGACGGATCGGCGGAGACGACCGCCGAGCCCACGGCGACCTCGGGCGCCGCCGAGCCGGTCGAGCCGGGGCTGGCGCCCGCACCCGCGCCTGCAACCGGCGCGAACGAGCCGCCCGCCGCATCGGGCCCCCTCGCCCGCATCGCGGCCTTCGATCGCGCCCACCCGTGGGTGCTGCGCGCGCTGCCGATCGGGCTGCTCGTGCTCGCCGCGTGGCTGCTGCTCGGCGGCCGCATGCGCCGCGCGACGACGCTCGACGACAGCGCCGATCTGTCGCGGCTGCTCCAGGGCGTGCTGCAGCAGCCGGGCGCGTTCGGCCACGTCGCGGCCCTGTTCCACCGCCCGCTGGTCCCGCTCTCGGACGGCGCCGCGATCTCGCTGCACCGCGCCCGCGAGCTCGCGAGCAGCGGTCGCCTGTATCGCACGCGCACGCGGGCGGGCCTCGCGGCGCAGGCGATCCGCTCGGGCGCAGCGGTGCTCGACGATCGGACGCCCGAGGGCACCACGGTCGCCGATGCCCTGGGCGCGGTCGACATCGATCGGTGGAGCTCGATGCTCGAGCGCAGCAGCAGCGACCGCACGCTGGCCGCGGTGAACGCTGCGCTGCGCGATCGCGGCGAGGACTGGTGCGTCCGCGTCGCCCCCGACGTCGCGAGCGGGATGGCGGTCCTCGACCTCGCGCCCCTGGGCGCGCGCCTGCCCGGCGTGCGCGCGACCCGGCTCGTGCTCTTCGACGCCGCCGACCCGGTGCTGCTGCGCGCGTCCGCGATGGCCCGACAGTCGCCGCGGGCTGCGATGCTGCTGGCGCTCGATCACCTCGCCGGTCGCCTCGGACTCGCCGAGGATCGCCGCGGCCATCTCCTCGCGGGTGCCGCCCGGGCGGCCGTGCTCGAGAACTTCGGACGATGACCGCCGGCCCGACCTCGGCGCCGCCCGGCGGCAGCATCGACATCGGCGGCCTGCTCACCATCGACGTGGCCTCGGAGCTGCGCAAGCTGTCCCAGGCCCAGCTCCAGGGTCCGTGGCAGATCCCCGCCGAGATCGTGCGTCGGGCCCTGCGCTTCGGCGCGGCCGAGGTGGAGGTCGAGCTCGGCCGCGGGCGCGCCCGCATCGTCGACGACTCGGCCGGCGTGCCGATCGAGCTGCTGATGTGGACCGGCGTGCTGCTCGACGCGCGCCGTCCCAACGCCGACCGCCACCAGGCGCTCACCGCCCTCGAGTCGCAGGGCGAGCTGGCCCTGCTCGCGGCCGCCGGCCTACCGCCACGCAGCCTCAGGATCCGCTCGCGGACGGGCGGAGCCGTGCACGCGCTCGAGTTCGACGGCAGCACGGTCCGCATCACGACCGTCGCGGAGCCCGGCCCCAACCGCCTCGACATCGCGATCGAGGGCCCGGGCATCGATCGCAAGCCGGCGACCGACTGGCTCGCCGACGCCGCGCGCTTCGCCACCGCGTCGATCCGCATCGATGGTCAGCCGGTGGCGCCCGGCTTCGGCCAGGCCTTCGCACAGGCGTCCCTGCGGCCGCCGTTGCGCGGCCGCATCTCGGTGCCGTCGCAGGGCGAGACCGCCCACGCGTGGCTGCTGCAGCACGGGATGGTCAGCGGCCACGTCGCGATCCCCGACTCGCCGTGCTTCGAGGCGGCCGTCGAGCTCGGCGACGACTCGAACGACGCCAGCGCGGCGCGACTGCGCGACATGATGCAGGGCCACGTCGCGGGCCTGGTCGATCAGGGCGTCTTGTTGATGCTGAGGATCGCGGCGCAGGCCGCCGGTCTGCCGGAGCCGGCCCGCGCTCGGATCGCGCGGCTGCTCCTGCAGGCCGCGCGCAAGCAGCTACGCCACCAGGAGATCATGGAGGCGGCCGTGTTCCGGGGCATCGATGCCCAGGGCGAGCGCCTGGTCGATCTCACGGGGCTGCAGGCGGCGATCACCACGGACGCCGCGGGCGGCCGCACGATGCTCGCGCTGTACCCGACCCAGCGCCCCGAGCAGTTCGCCGTCGGCGACGCCATGGTGCTCGTCGCCGACGAGGTCGAGCGGAGCCTGCTCACCGACCTGCTGCAGGTCCGCATGCGCACGCCCGAGTCGCGCGACACGAAGGGCGGCTGGGGCGTCACGCTGCATCGCTGGCGCGAGTCGATGGGCCTGGCGGTGTCGTGGACGATCGATCGCATCCGCCACCCGACCGCACCCGCGGTGATCGACGACGATCTGCTCGACGATCGCGAGCGCTACGCCCTCTCGACCCTGCGCGGTCACCTCGCCGAGGATCCCCAGCGCACCGTCGAGTCGATCTCGATGTGCGCTGGCGCGGGGCCGATCCGCCGCAGTCGCGGGCGACCGCCGGTCCTGTTGCTGCCGCGGCGCAACCCGACCGTCGCCGCCTGCGTGGCCGCGCTGGCCCACGATCGCGGCTGGGCCTACCCCGCCTACCTCGCGCTGCTCGATCGCTTCGGCGCCCCACCCGAGGCCCTTCGCCGGGCGTGGTTGGCCCGCGCGGGGAGTTGACGCCGTCGAGCACCCGGGCCAACTTGGCTGCAGCATGCGCCTGACGCTCGTCTGCCTCCTCCTGGTCGCCTGTGGACGCAACGACGCCGCGCCGCCCCCGGCCAAGGCCGCCGGCGAGCCCGAGGTCAAGCGCATGAAGCCCGACGAGATCGAGGCGCCGCACCACACGAAGGCGGCGATGGCCGAGTCCGAGGATCAGTTCGTCGCCGTCGAGACCAACGGCACGATGGAGGCCTCGCTCAACGGCGAGGTGATCAAGTTCGAGTTCCTGCCGACGGGCTCGAACGTCGCGCTCGCCAAGCCCGCGAAGGACGACCCCGCCAAGCGGGTCGCCCGCGTCACGATCGGCGGGGCACCGACCACCAAGGGCCTGCCCCTGCTCGAGCTCTCGCTCGAGGGCGTCGAGCTCGACAAGCTCACGCTGCCGGCGACCTTCACCGTCACGGCCGACGACGCCGCCCCGGTGCGCGCGCGCATCGACTACGCGATCACCGAGCAGAAGGTCTGGCGCTCCGAGCCCGGCGCGACGGTGACGATCGAGTCGTATTCCGGCAAGCGGGTGAAGGGCTCGTTCGCCGGCAAGCTCGTCGCACGCTCCGCCGCCTTCGGCCCGCCGATCGACGTCACCAACGGCCGATTCGAGATCGAGCTCCGGCTCAACGGCGCCGCACCCGGGCCGAGCTGAACCCCCGCGATGGCCGAGTCCACGAACCCCCTCGGACTCATCGCGACGGTGCTCGCGCTGGGGCTCGCCCCGACCGTGGGGATGATGCTCGGCGGCGGCTGGCTGGCCGCGTTCCTGTTCGTCGCGACCGCGGTCATCGTCACGCTGCGGGCGCTGGGCAAGCACACCCGGGCGCTGCGCGACCCCGATCCGACGCTGCAGCAGCTCACGCCGCAGCAGGCGATCGGGATGCTCTCCGCGCTGCGCGGACAGCCGCTGGCCGGCTCGGTGGCCGCGCGCGTCGCCGAGATCGAGGAGCTCGCGCAGCGCGATGCACCCGCGGCCCACGGGCAGATCGTCGCGCTGGTCGAGGAGGCGCCGCGGAACGTGGCGGCGCTGGTCCTTTGCGCGCGCCTGGCCTTCGCCCTGCGCCGCCCCGACGCCGCCGCGCGCTGGGCCACCGCGCTGCGCATCGCGCTCGACACCGGCCTGAATCGGGTCGCCGCGGCGAACTTCGTCGAGCACCGCGTGCACCGCGACGCGCTGCAGCTCGATCCGCCACACGTCGCGGCCCTCGCCCGCGCGCTCGAGGCGAACGGCCACCGCGAGGACGCGCTGTGGTGGCGCACGGGCCGACCGGCCTGACGGCGCCGCGCGACGAACCACCGCCCGCGTGCTAGACCCGGGGACGTGGAAGCGTGCATCGCGAACATCGGAGCCCAGGGACAACGGATGCGGCGGCGCTTCGGCTGGCTGATGCTCGTCTCCGGGCTGGGCGCCGCGGCCTACATGATCGCCGTCGGTGCGTCCGCGCCGTGGCGATGGTCGGTGTTCCTCCCGTTCCTGCTCGGCGCCACCGGGGTGTTCCAGGCCCGTGCTCGAACATGAGTGGCCCTCGCGTCACGCGGTTCGCGTGACATGGACCAGGGACTCGAGTCGATCACCGACGCCGACGAGCGCGCGGCCGTGCGCCGCCAGGCCCGCGTCGTGATGCTCCAATCGGTGGGGCTCGCCGCGGCGCTCACTGTGGCGGTCTGGCTGTGGCCGTAGCGGCGCCGCGCACCGCCGACGAGCTGCTCGCCGCGATCGCGGCGCGCCATCCCGCGATCGCGGGTCCCGACGCCCCGACGCGCGCCGCCCTGGCGCGCTCGCTCGGCGACGACGCGCCGTGGCGGCTCGTCGACCCGCGGGCCCCGGGCAACGTGGGCACGCGCTACGAAGAGACCGTCGCGCGCGGCTGCATCCCGACGCGGGACGGATCGTGGCACGACGCGTTCAACCTGCTGGCGTTCCTCGCGTGGCCGCGGGCGAAGGCCGCCCTGCACGCCCGCGTACTGCGGTGCCAGCAGCAGCGGCGCGCGCTCGGCCAGTCGCAGCGCGGCCGCGAGGAGGACGCGTTGGCGTTGCTCGACGAGGTCGCGCTCGTCGTCAGCGGCCCGACCGACCTCGTGCGGCGCTTCGATGCCCACCGCCGGGACGGCGTGCTCCCGGGCGCGGTCGGACCCCAGACGAGCGACGAGGCGATCGACGGGATGGACGCGGCGGTGCGCAGCGACGCCGGGCTGCGCGTTCGGTGGTTCGGCCACGCGCTGCTCGAGCACCTCGTGCTCGGCCGCCCGCCGGTGACCGCGGGCGTGTGGTCGATCGCGATCGACGACGATCGAACGGACGACGCGGTGTTGGCGGCGCAGATCGACGCAGGGCTGTTCACGGCGCCGTGTGTGTCGCCAGGGATCCCGTGGCCCGATCCACGGGTGCTGTCGTGGCTCGAGGCGTGATCACGAGTACAGGCTGTCGGGCCACAGCGTCGCGACCACTGCACGCTGCGCGCGCTCCCCCATCCAATACGCCGAGCGCGGGTCGATGCGATAGCTCCCGGCGATCATCGCGACCAGCGTCTGCTCGAGCGCGCCGACGAACGCGGCGTCCTGCACGACGACGTTGGCCTCGCTCTCCCAGAAGCTCGCGGTCGCGTCGAGGTTGGCCGAGCCGATCGACGCGACGGCGCCGTCGACCGACATCAGCTTGGCGTGGACGTAGGGGCGGATGGTGCCGTGGCGCGCGACGATCTCGGGCGCCGCGGGCGGCACGTACTCGTAGACCTCGACCCCCGCGGCGAGCAGCGGCTCGATGCGCGCCTTCACCATCAGCTCGAACAGCGTGCGGTGCAGCGGCGCGGGGAAGAACGTGCCGTCGGCGCGACGAGCCGCCGCGTTGCCCGTCAGCAGCGTCACCGCGACGCCGCGGGCGAGCACGCGCTGGATCGCCCGACCGAGCGCGGTGACGATCGGGAAGTCGTTCACGATGTAGACGTGGTGCTCCGCGCACTCGAGCATCGCCTCGTACATCGACATCGCGTGGGTGTCGGCGAGCCCGCGGTGGATCACCAGGCGCCCCGCCGCGCTGCCCGCCGGCGGTCGCGCAGCGCGGGTCAGCTCGGGCTCGTCGATCGGCGCGCCGCCGTTCTCTTGCCACGTGTGGGTGAAGGATCGCTGCACGTCGGCGACCAGCGGGCCGTGCACCTCGATGTGCGCGTCGAGCCACGGGATGCGCTCGTGCGCGGTGCCGTCGTGCACCGCCACCTCGTCGAACCCACGGTAGTACTCGTCCGACGCGTTGCGTCCGGACACGATGGCGTGGGCATCGTCGACGATCACCAGCTTGCGGTGGTCGCGTTGCTTGAGCCGCGACAGGTCGACGTCGCGGCGCGACTCGATGCGCCCGAGCACGAGCACCTCGATGTTCGGCTCGGCGTCGAGCGCGAGCAGCAGGGGGTTGTTGCGGCCGACGACCTCGGTCTCGGAGTACAGGGCGTCGACCATGAACCGCACGCGCACGCCCGCGCGGGCGCGCTGGATCAGCGCCACCACCAGACGATCGGCGAACTCGCTGGCGCGCACGATGTAGAACTGCACGTGCACCGAGCGCTCGGCGCCGGCGATGAGCTCGAACAGGCGCGCGCGGGCGCGGCGGTTGTCGAGCTCCGCGACGAACGCGTTGCCGGCGACCAGCGAGGAATCGGTGGTCTGGTCCAGGCGCCACGTGACGCGATCGGTCGCGCGCCGCTCGGCGTCGAGGGCGAGCGCCGCCGCGCGGTGCTGCTGGACGAACTCGGCGTGGCCGGCCCCGAGCCGCGCCTCGCTCGCGGTGAGGAACGCCACCGCGGGCGGCTGCGCGGCGGCGCCGACCATCAGCTCGTCGGTCACCACCATCGTCACCGGCACGCCGCGTCCCCGCAGCCGTCGCACCGCCGCGGTGAGGAACATCCCCGGGAAGTCGGCCCGCGTGTTGGCGAGGTCCTGCTGCTCGGTCGGCACGATCAGCGTCGCGGCCGGCGCGATGCCGTGCAGCGCGAACGCCTCGCGGATCTGCGGATCGCGGCTCTTGGCGTGGATGTCGAAGTACGCCAGCTCGAAGCCGCCGTCGACGAGCGCCCGCAGCGACGCCAGGGCCTCGGCCGCGCCGCCGTCGGTGCGCAGCAGGAGCGCGGCGTGGAACAGCACCACCGGCCGCACACCGGTCACCTGCAGCACCCGCTGGCCGACGAGCTCGGACGCCAGGCTGCCCGACGCGATCTCGACGCCGACCGCGTAGACGCCGGTGTCCGGCGCCCGCACCACGGCGCGGATCTCCGACTCGCTGCCGATCGCGACCTCGGCGACGACCGTCCCGCCCAGGGTGAACGTCGCGCGCTCGCCCAGCTTGCCGGCGACGCCGAGCTGCGCGCGCAGCTCGACCCACTCGCCCGGCCCGGTCAGCGCATCGTGCTCGAGGCCGCCGATGAGCTGACGCATGGCCGGCAGCCGGATCCAGCGATCGAGCCGCGAGTCGAGCGCCCGGGTCGCGACCTCGACGAGGCCCGGATCGGCCTCGCTCGGCGTGGTCTCGCTGGTGACGAAGCGCGCGACCAGCTTCTCGATGCCGGCCCGCAGCGCGGAGATCTTCGACTCGGGCATGATGTGGTCTCAGTCCTCGAGCCGCGAGTCGAGCAGCCGGCGAACGCTGACGTCGACGCGACTGGCGAGCAGCTCGATCACGCTGTCGAGCTCGTGGTCGGCGACACGCAGGCGCTCGCCGAGGGCGTGGCGCATGCCGGCGAACAGCGCCGCGCGGGCCTCCTCGAGCCAGCGGAACGCGGTCGCGCGGTGGACCGCGTACATCGTCGCGAGGCGATCGGTCGACATGCCGAAGAGATAGCGCTGCCGCAGCAGGTTGCGCTGACGCGCCGTCAGGGCGGCGAGGCCCTCGCGCATCGCCTCGGGCACTGCCGCGCCGTAGGCCCGCCGCATGTACTCGAGCTCGGGGTCCTCGCGATCCGCGACGCGATCGAACAAGCGCGTGTCGTTGGCGGGGGCGTCCGGCGGCGTGGCCTTGCGGGCGACATCGATCAGCACGCGCGCCGCGGTGACGCGGACCCAGCTGCGCAGGCTGCCGCGCCCGCCGTACGCGGCGATGCGGAGCTCGCGACCGGGCACCGCGACGAACAGGCGCTCGCGGACGCGCTGGCGGAACTCGTCCTTGGCCATCACGTGGCCGCCACCGCGGGCGTGCGCGAGATCGAGGTCGCGGGCGAACTCGGCCTCGAAGCGCGCGAGCGCGTCGGCGTGCCCGGCCGCGCACGCGCACGCCAGCGCGAGGTCGGCGGCAAAGATCGAGCCGAGGCACTGCTCGGGCTCGGCGTCGGCGTCGACGGCCGACGCGAGCTGGGCCGCGAAGCGTGAAGGATCCGGCGGCGCGACGCCGAGGGTCGCGGTGCCCTCGGTCCACAGGCGCGCCAGCTCGGCCTCGAGGCCCGGCCACGCGGCCATGCGCGCGGCGACGGCCGGCTCGAGCTCGGCCAGGAATGCCACGCGCAGCGCCGAGGCCACCATTTCGCCGATGCTACCGCCATTTTCGGGCGCGAACCCGGCCATCGTCGATTTCCGGGCCGACCCGGGGCGACAGTCGGCGACGACCCCCGTCAAGCGGGATGACCCCGAAAGGACTCCCCATGAAGGCCCTCAAGATCCTCGGTTTCATCTTCGGCGCGCTCGGTCTCGCCGTGTTCGTGTTCTGGTTCGGCTGGCTGCGTGCCCCCGACGCCAAGGACGTCTGCGACAACGTCGTGAAGGTCATGAAGAAGGAGAGCGGTGTCGACGTGCCCGAGGCGTTCACCAAGGAGTGCATCGCCGAGTACAGCCGCGAGCCGAAGTTCGGCAAGGTCCCGTGGGTGGCGCAGCTCAAGTGCATCCGCGACGCGGAGACCAGCGCGGCGATGCAGGCCTGCGAGAAGCGGTGAGCGCGGGCCTCGGGCGGCGCGCTGCGGGTTGCCGCGCGCGCGCCGCTTTAGGCTACCCTCCGCCCGACGTGAAGACGGCTCGCCTCATCCTCTGCTTCTCCCTCGCGTGTGTGTCCATCGCCTGCGGCTCGGACGACGGCTCGGGCGCCGGTTCGTCGTCGAGCGACGGCTCCTCCGGCGCGAGCGCGTCGGCCACCGATCCCGACACCACGGTCACCGCGACGGCGACCGATCCCGACACCACCGTCTCCGCGTCGGCGACCGACACCCAGGCCGACTCGTCGACGACGGATCCCACCGCGACGACGACGGACCCGACCCAGGGCACGGACGCGACCGACACCGGCAGCAGCTCGACCGACACCGGCAGCAGCTCGACCGACGCGACCGGCACGGGCAGCAGCTCGACCGACCCGTCGGCCGGGAGCTCCGACACAGGCGTGATGCCGACGTCGGGCTACGGCGACTGCGTGAACAACCCCGAGGCGCGGGTCTGCGTCGACGGCGAGATCTGTGCCCTCGATCCGGACGGCCAGCTCGGGTTCTGCACCTTCCAGGGCTGCGCGGACGAGACCGATTGCCCGAGCGTCGCGTCGGGGAACCCCACCGTGACGTGCATCGACGCCAACTCGGACATGGTCCAGGACTGCATGCTCGGCTGCTCGATGGGCGAGACGTGCCCGGACGGCATGGTCTGCGTGTTCGCTGCGTTCTGCGTGTGGCAGGCGGAGTGACCGAAACTCAGTCCCCGGCGAGCCCGAGCGCGCAGCCCTGCACATCCTCGTAGCCGGGCGTGCACGGGTAGAGATCGACGTCGGCCGCCGGCGTGCACACGCCGTGCTGATCGAGCGCGCAGCCGTTGAACGTGCACGCGTGGGTGCACTCGCGATCGTCGCCGTTGGCGACGCCGTCGTCGCACTCCTCACCGACGTCGAGCACCCCATCGCCGCAGGGATGCAGCGGGAGGGTCGGCTCGTGGTCGGCCGTCGGCGCGCCGGGGGCCGCGAGGGCCGACACGCGCGCGCCGTCGTCTCCACCATCGTCGCCGTCGTCGTCGCCCTCGTCGTCGCGGTCGCCGTCGTCCGCGTCGTCCGTCTCGCCGCTGTGGGCCGCATCGGTGGCGTCCGTGCGCGGTGGATCCTCGGCCTCGCAGCCGAGGCCGAGCCCGGTGGTGAGGGTGGCGAGGAGGAACACGACGTGTCGCAGCTTCGAGGGGTTCATGGCGCAGTACTCCTGTGGGCCGGCGTCTCCGACCGGCGCGTCGTTCGTCATCGGGGACGCGGCGCGGGTCGGGGGACACGCGGTCTCGTCCTGTTGCTATCCGTCGCCCGCGCGATTGGGTTGCTCGCGGGCGGTCGGGTCGGGACGGGGTGCCGCGGCGGCGCGCGCCCCTCGTCCCTGGTCTTGTGGCTTTGAACCCAGGCCCGTCACCTTTGTTTCCGGCGACCGTGCGTTTCCCGATCGCGGACGATCGCACGGCCGCGCCGTCCCGATCCCGCGACGAGCGGACAGCGACGGAGGCGCCCGTGCGATCAACCGCAGACGAAGTCGACGCCGCAGTTGGTGCAGCAGTCGTTGAGGAACGGGACGCACCCGGCACCGTCCTGCAAGCAGCACGGGCCGTCGTCGATCTGACAGCCCGCGCAGGTCGGCTCGCCGATGAAGTCACCGCCGAGATCGCTGCACATCGCACCGCCGAGATCGTTGGTCTCGCAGGTCTCGCCGGGCTCGATCACCCCGTTGCCGCAGATCGCCGACGGGCCGCCGCTCGAGCTCTCGTCGCCGCCGCTCTCCGCCGGTCCGCCGCTCGAGCTGGTGTCACCGTTCACGGCGCCTGTCGATCCGGATCCACCGCTCGACTCGCCGACACCGGAGTCGAGGCTCGTCGGGCCGGAGTCGACCTCGCCCATGCTGACACTCGCGCTGCCCTCGGAGTCGTCGACCGCGGACGCGCCGCTGCTGCTGCCGATCACGTCCGACGTGGACCCGGCCGCGGTGGTCCCACCACCACTCGTCCCCGTCGGCTCGCCCGACGCATCGAAGCTGCAGGCGCACAGGACGAGCCAGAGACCCAGGAGACCCGGGGACGAACGACGCGACATCGGGGCGGACCGTAGCACCAAACCCCGCGCGATCGCGTCCGCGCCCCTCGCCGCGGGCGCCCTGACATTTTCGTCGGTCTTGTCGCCCCCGGGGGTGCGTACTAGACTGCCAGCGTCGGTTCGCGAGTTGTTCGCGGCCCGGCGTTGGGTTGGAGGTTGGGTTGGCGTTCGTGGGATCGAAGATCATCGTGGCGAGCTCCGTGCGCGCGGCCCTCGGCGTCGCGCTGGCGATGACCGCCTGCGCCCCGGCCGCGGACGCCGTCGATCCATGCGGACCCGGGGCCTCTCCGGACGACCGTGATGGGGCCTGCTGGTGCGATCCGGGCTTCTTCGGCGATCCCGACGTCGAGTGCACGCCCCACGCCGATCTCTGCGCCGAGGCCGAAGCGCGCGTGGGTCACAGCGCGTGCGCGCATACCATCGACGACGACGCGCAGTGGGATCGGCTGTCGCTGGGCGGCGGTCCGCCGAGCAGCGGCGTGCGCCGCATGGGCAAGTTCCTCGTGCCCGCGTCACCCGAGGCGCGCTTGCCCACCGTGTTCGCCGACGCGAACTACTACCGGCTGCACTACTGCCTGATGTCGGTGGCGTTCGAGCCCGCGTTCCCGGACCTCAGCGTCGCCGACTACGCCGAGCTCATCCTCACCCGCGCCAGCCGCGAGTTCTACGGCGGCTCGACGTTCGAGTTCGAGGACGAACGGCCCACGCGCTACGGCTTCTCGATCGAGACCGCCAATCGCCCGGACGAAGCGCCCGACGTCGAGGCGGTCTACGCGGTGTACCGCCACCTCTCCGATCGCTTCCTGCCCGGCGAGCTGGCCTACGTGCCCAAGGGCGAGCTGCAGGAGGCCGCTGCGGCGAAGTGGACCGCGCCGCCGTTCCCGATCGCCACCAAGGGCGACGCCGCGGTGTCCTACGAGACGTACACCCCGGGCATCGCCTACGGCCGCGTGCGCCTCGCGACCGACGACGGCGCGGCGAGCTACGGCTGGCAGGACCTCGTGGTGTTCGACGAGGTGCCGCTGACCTTCGAGGGGGTGATCGCCGCGGCGGTCACCGGCGGTCGCCAGGATCTGCTGAGTCACCTGAACGTGCTGTCGGGGCAGCGCGGCACGCCGAACGTCTTCGTGCAGGACGCGGTCGCCCTGTTCACCCCGTTCGAGGGCGAGCTGGTGCGACTCGAGGCCGACGCGGGCAGCTATACCCTCACGGCGGCCACCGAGGCCGAGGCGCAGGCGTGGTGGGACGGGCACCGCCCGAGCGCGGGCGACCTCGATCCCGCCGACCTCGACCACGTCGCCTTCGACGCGTTCCGCGACATCCCCACCGCGACCGCCGAGGAGCGCGCCGCCGCCCGCTCGCGCTTCGGCGCCAAGACGGTCGGCCTCGCCACGCTCGCGCGGCTGATCCCGACGCAGCACCAGACGCCGGGCTTCGGGATCCCGTTCCACGACTACGCCGCGTTCGTGGCCGACAACACCTGGGAGGTCGATCTCGGCGCGGGCACGACGACGGCCAGCTACGCCGAGACCCTCGCCGCGTGGCTCGACGATCCGGGCTTCCGCACCGACGCCAGCGTCCGGGCGGAGCGCCTCGCCGCGCTGCGGGACGAGATGACCGGCCGCGGCGTCGTCGATCCCGCGCTCGTCGCCGCGCTGCGCGATCGCATCGTCGAGGAGTTCGGCGACGACGCGGTCATGGTCCGCATCCGCTCGTCGTCGAACGCCGAGGACACGGCCACGTTCAACGGCGCCGGTCTCTACGACTCCGCGAGCGCCTGCGCGGCCGACTCCTTCGCGCCGGCCGGGGCCACCGCCTCGCTGTGCGACCCCAACAAGGATCCGCGCCCCCTCGAGGCGGCCCTCACCGAGGTGTGGGCCAGCCTGTGGAACTACGGCGCGTTCGAGGAGCGCGACTACTACCAGATCGACCACGGCCAGGTCGCGATGGGCGCGACGGTGTCGCTGCGCTACGAGGACGAGCTCGCCAACGGCGTCGCGTTCACCGGCAACCCCCGCGATCCCAAGAACAAGAGCTACCTCGTCAACGCCCAGGCCGGCGACACCGACGTCGTCAGCCCGACGCCCGGCGTCACCGCCGAGCTCTCGTACCTCACGATCACCGACGGCGAGGTCACCGGCATCGATCGCGTCGTTGCGTCGTCGCTCGTCGAGCCCGACCAGGTCGTGATGAGCGACGCCGACCTCGCGCTGCTCGGCGGGCTGATGGCCGAGCTCACCACCACCTACCCCATCGACGACGCGGGCACGAGCGGAACGCCGCCGCTGCTCGACCTCGAATTCAAGATCGCCCCCGACGGGGGCCTCGTCATCAAACAGATCCGCACGTTCGTGCCCTCGGCCTACGCGTCGGATCCCAACTGCCGGGACATGCCATGAAACCCTATTCCTTCGTCGCCACCGCCCTGTTCCTCTCGACCGCCTGTGGGCCCGCGAAGGGCACCGATTCCGAGTCCGACTCCGCGTCCGGCTCGGAGTCCGACTCGGAGTCCGAGTCCGACTCCGCCACCGAGTCCGGCGTGCAGCAGTGCTACCTCGGCCAGGACGTGCTCGAGATCGGCGAGGAGCTCGAGACCCCGGACGGCTGCCTCACCTACCGCTGCGACGACGGCGGAGTGCTCAGCATCATCGAGGATGGACGCGTGAACCTCCCGGGGGACCTCACGCTCGCCACGCAGGAGGACGTCGACGCCCAGGTCTGCCTCGGCGTCGTCGAGGGCGCGCTCACGATCAGCGGGACGGCCGCGGACCTCACCCCGCTCGCGCAGCTCACCCGCGTCGGCGGCAAGCTCGAGATCCGCGGCAGCGCGGCGGTCACCCTGGCCGGCTTCGACGCCCTCGGCGAGGTCGGCGACGCGATCGTCATCGCCGACAACCAGGCCCTCACCGCGATGTCGTTCTTGCCGTACATGAGCGTGTTCGGCGACGTCACGATCCAGAACAACGACGCGCTCGTCTCCCTCGCCGGCGCCGCGTTCCTCGGCGAGTGCGGCAACTGCTCGGTGCGCCTGCACCTCGGCGAGGGCGAGGCGACGACCGGTGGCTCCGATCAGGATCCCGGCGGCGACGGCGGCGCACCGGCGGGCGAGGACACAGGTCCGACCGGCGGCTCGTTCTACGGCAACATCCTCATCGCGGACAACGATGTGCTCACCGAGCTCTCGGCCATGGGCGCGCTCGTGTTCGCCTGGGCCGACGTCCGCTTCCGCAACAACGCGGCGCTGACGAGCCTCGCGGCGCTGCAGCTCTCGGAGGTCCGCGGAAGCCTCGAGATCAGCGACCACCCCGCGCTCGACTCGGCCGAGGCCCAGGCCTTCGCCGACGGCATCGACGTGTGGGGGACCGCGACGGTCTGCGGCAACGCGGGCGGCATCGCCTGTCCGTAGCGGGCCCTCACCCGCGCCGACGCAACAACCGCCGCGCCGCCGCGGCGACCGGCGGATCGTCGTCCCCGATCCGCTCGACGCGCGCGCGCTGCTCGGCGGTCAGCGGCCCGGTCTGATTGCCGAGGACCACGAGCGCGTTGCGCTGCATCGCCCGCCGTGTCACGCGGCGCGCCGCGGTGTGCTTGGCCCACGCGCGGTACGGCGCGTTGCCGAGGTCGATCAAACGCCACGGATCGCTCGAGCGCGCCGGCCCGGGCGGCGGCGGGATCCAGGCCGCCTCGGGGATCCGCGCCTCGCGATCCCGCGGCGCGTTGTACGGGCACACCTCCTGGCAGACATCGCAGCCCATCAACGCGTCGCCGATGCCGTCGGCGAGCGCGTCGTCGATCGTGCCGCGGTGCTCGATGGTGAGGTACGAGATGCAGCGCCGTGGATCGAGCTCGCCCGGGCCCACGAACGCCGCGGTCGGGCACGCGTCGAGGCAGCGCGTGCACGCCCCGCACGCGTCCCAGCGCGCCTTCGCCAGCGCGGCCGGATCCTCGCCGACCGCGTCGGCGCCCCGCCACTGCGCCGTCGTGAGCAGCGCCCCGAGCACGAACCAGCTCCCGAGGCCCGGCACGATGATGCAGCCGTGCTTGCCGATGAAGCCGAGGCCCGCGAGCGCCGCGGCGGCGCGCTCGAAGATCGGCCGGGTGTCGACGCACACCAGCGTCCGCACGCCCGGCACGCGCGCGTGCAGCTCGGCCTCGAGCACCTCGAGCCGCTCGTGCAGCACCGTGTGGTAGTCGGTCGTGCGGGCGTAGCGGGCGATCGGCCCGGACTCGCCGCGGTACGGCACCGCCGCGACGAGCAGCGAGCGCGCGCCGGGCAGCATGCGCGTTGGATCCTTGCGGGCCGCGGCGCCCTCGCGCAGGAACGTCATCTCGCCCTCGCGCCCGTGCTCGAGGAAGCGATCGAGCGCGGCTGCAGAGGCCGCGAAACCGGCGTGGTCGAGACGCACGACCCCGAGGCGCAGCAGGCCCACGCCCTCGGCGAGCGCCGCGAGCTCGGCGAGCACCGCGGGCGCGAGGACGCAGGCGTCGCTCAACCGACCTCCGCGCTCGGACAATCGGGCGCGAGCACGCACGCCTCGCACTTGGGCCCGCGCGCGTGGCACGTCTGCCGGCCGTGCAGGATGAGCTGGTGCGCGAGCAGGATCCACCGCTTCTTGGGCACGCGCTCCATCATCGCCGCCTCGATCGCGACCGGGTTGTCGGCCGAGACGAAGCCGAGGCGGTTGGTCAGCCGCGCGACGTGGGTGTCGACGACGAAGCCGGACGGGATGCCGTACGCCGTGCCGAGCACGACGTTGGCGGTCTTGCGCGCGACGCCGGGCAGCTCGACCAGCGCCTCCATCGTCCGCGGCACCTCGCCGCCGTGCTGGTTCATGATCGCCTGCGCGGTGGCGATGATGTTCTTCGACTTGTTGCGGAAGAACGTCACCCGACCGACGAGCGTCTGCACCGCCTCGACGTCGGCGACCGCGAGATCCGCGGGCCCGGGGTAGCGCTCGAACAGCGCCGGCGTGACCTCGTTGACGACCTTGTCGGTGCACTGCGCGGCGAGGATCGTCGCGATGAGGAGCTCCCAGCCGTTGCGGTGCACCAGGGCGCACGTCGCATCGGGGAGGATCTTCTGCAGCCGACGCAGCTGCTTGGTCAAGGTGGCGTCGTCGACGAGCGTCTTGCGTGCGGCCATGTCGTTGTGCTTCTTGGGGGCGTTGCGTTGCGCTGCGGGTCGTCGACGGAGCGGAGCGCCTAGATGGGGCCGTTGCCGCGGACGCGCTCGAGCAGATCCCAGGTCATGCGCGCCGTCGCCCCCCACAGCGGCGGCTGGTGGATCGCGAACTCGTGCATCTCGTAGTGGTAGCCCTGCCACACGCCGCGCCCGGTGATCCGGTGGATCGCCGGATCGAGCAGGCGCCCGATGCTGGGCGTGAGGATCGCGTGCACCTCGGGGCTCGTGGGCTCGGGCCGCCAGCTCGCGGGCGCCCACGCGACGAAGGGCACGATGAGGAACCCCGTCGGCGTCGGCACGGCGCCGAGGCGACCGATCACCCGCGCGTCGCCGCGGGGCAGGCCGACCTCCTCCTCGGCCTCGCGCAGCGCGGTGGCGACGAGATCGGCGTCCTCGACCTCGGGCTTGCCCCCGGGGAACGCGAGCTGGCCCGCGTGGGATCGCAGCGCCCCGGAGCGCTCGATGAGCACGAGCCGCGGGTCGTCGTCGTCACCGTCACCGGTGACCGGCGGCATCAGGATCGCGACGACGGCCGCGTGTCGGAGCTCGCGCGGATCGGGGAGCGGCGCGTCCGTGGGATCGAGCCGGTCGGCGAGATCGGGCGGCAGGCCACGCGCGGTCACCATCGGTCGCCCGACATACCACGAAGGCCGCGGCGCTGTCCGGCGCGCGCGCGGCGGCTCGCCCAGCGCCCCCGACGGGGCGAACGCGGGCCGCTCCTCAGACCCCGTCGCAGCCGATGCGCGCGTCGTCGAGCGCGACTTCGTCGATGTGGACCACGAACTCGGGCACGGCGCTCTGGTAGTTGGCCCAGCCGATGCTGATGTCGTCGAACACCGGGATCTCCGGGTTCGTCGCCGCGCTCTGCGTGATGGCCGTGACCTCGACGCCGTCGAGCCACAGCGTCGCCTCCTGCGCGACCTGATCGTGGTGCCACTCCATGCAGAACCACGCGTCCATCCACTGGTACGTGTAGTCGGTGCCGGTGCCGAACTCGTCCGACGATCGCTGCACGTTGTAGATCCACTGGAAGTTGCCCTCCGTGTTCTCGACGATCCCCCAGCGCACCGAGTTGGTGTTGCCCTCGCCGTAGGGCCCGCGGGACTCGAAGAGATCGCCGTGGAGCACGCCGTCCTGCGGCACGGGAGCCGGCGTCTGCACGCGCACGAACATGCGCCCCCAGTGCTCGGTCGCCAGCCCGCCGAGCCCGCCGTTGTACGAGAGCCACTGCGCACCGTTCTCGCCGCCGGCGATCCGCAGCGACTGCGTGCCGCGGTAGGCGTCGTCATCCGCGACGCCCATCGTGTTGCCGAGCCACGTACCGCTCGCGCGCTTGCCCCACCCCTCGGGGTAGCCGTCGAGGGGCTCGCCCTCGAAGTCCTCGCAGACGAGCAGATCGAGGTTCGCACAGCCGAGGCCGGGCTCGCCCGTGCTGCCGTCGTCGTCCGTGCTGCCCGGCGTCGTCGCGGTGTCGTCGGTGGTCGAGTCCGCCGCGGTCGTCGATGCCGTCGTCGCGGTGCCCGCCGTCGTCGACGTCGACGGCTGCGTCGTCGCGCCGCTCGCCGAGCCCGCGCCGCCGCTCGAGTCGCCCTCGGTGCTGGACGCGATCGGATCGTCGTCGCCCTCGGCACCGCAGGCGATCGACACGACGAACATCAGGGGGAACAGACGCATGCGGACACCATAGACGAAGGCCGACCGCGCGTGCGCGGGGGCGGCCGGCCACAGGCGATCGCGGTGGTCCGCCGCGCGACCGGGTCGAGATCGTGCACTGGCCCACCCGATGATCACCGCGGCCGATGACCCGGCGAAGCCGGCGAGAAAAGTTCGGGTCGCCGAAAACGACTTCACCCTTTTCGCGGGGCCCGCGTATCCCGACCACGTGATGCGCCAACACCGAGCGTTCCCGCGCCAGGCCTCGATCCTGCTGCTCTGGCTCGCGGCCGGCTGCTACGAGGGCGCCGGCGGTGGGGCCGACGGAGGCACCGCCGACGACGGGGCCGACGGCGGCTCGGGCGACGACGGCAGCTCCGATCCCTACTGCGAGGCGGACACCAAGCCGGGCGCCCTGACCCACTTCGTCCGGCTGACCCACGCGCAGTACGACAACAGCGTCCGCGACCTGTTGGGCGTCGACGATCACCCTTCGTCGGCGTTCCTCGGCGACACCTCGGTCAACGGGTTCAGCAACAACGCCGATCAGCTCGCGGTGCCCGACCGCCTCGCCCGCGACTACCGGCGCGCCGCCGAGCAGATCGCCGCCGGCATCCTCGCGACGCCGGCGAACCTCGCGACGATCGTCGGCTGCGATCCGGCCCCCGACGCGGTGGGCTGCGCCGAGACGTTCATCGACACGTTCGGTCGCCGGGCGTTCCGCCGCCCGCTCACCGACGCCGAGCGGGCCGCGTTCCTGTCGATCTACCAAGGTGGCGACGGGATGTACGAGTCGGGCTCGGCCTTCGAGCAGGGCATCGCGATGGTGATCGAGGCGTTCCTACAATCGCCGAGCTTCCTGTACCGCGTCGAGCTCTCCTCACCTGCGGCCGGCTCGGAGCTCGTCGCGCTCGACGGCTGGGAGGTCGCGGCCCGCCTGTCGTACATGCTGTGGAACTCGACGCCCGACGACGCGCTGCTCGCTGCGGCCGAGGCCGGCGAGCTCGCCACGCCCGAGGGGATCGAGGCCCAGGCGCGGCGCCTGCTCGCCGACGGTCGCGCGGCCGATCCCGTCCAGGACTTCCATGCGCAGTGGCTGCACATGGACAAGTACCCCAACATCCAGAAGGACCCGATGGTCTTCCCCGGCTACGATCCGGCGTCGCCGGCGTCGATGGCCGCGGAGACGATGGAGTTCTTCCGCCGGACGATCCTCGAGCAGCAGGGCACCTACGCCGATCTCATGACGTCGCGGACGACCTACGTCGACGCGACGCTGGCCTCGATCTACGGCATCGAGGGCGACTTCGGCGACACGCTCACGCCGGTCGAGCTCGATCCGGCGACGCGCTCGGGCTTCCTCACCCAGCCCGGGTTCCTGGCCTCGAACGCGTACCTGGTCGAGACCTCGCCGATCCACCGCGGGGTGTTCATCCAGCGGCAGGTGTTGTGCACCGAGATCCCCGATCCACCGCCGGGCGTCGACCTGCAGCTGCCGCCCGCGGACGACACGATCAAGACCACGCGCCAGCGCGTCACGCACCACACGTCGCCCGAGCAGTGCGCGCCTTGTCACGCGCAGATCAACGAGCCGGGCTTCGCCTTCGAGGGCTACGACGCCGTCGGGGCGATCCGCACCCTCGACAACGGCGAGCCGGTCGACACCAACGCCAGCTTCGCCAATCCGGATGGTGGCACCCTGACCGCGAGCAACGCGGTCGGGCTCATCGAGCAGCTGGCCGACTCGCCGACCGCCCAGCGCTGCTACCTGACGCAGTGGTTCCGCTACGCCAGCGCGCGCGTCGAGACCGACGTCGACACCTGCACGCTCGACGGCCTGCACGAGGCGATGACCGAGGGCGGCTACGACGTGCAGGAGATGCTGGTCGCGCTGACCCAAACCGTGAGCTTCCGCTATCGCGCGGCGCAGGAGGTCGAGTGAACATGTTCCGCCGCAATTTCCTGAGGGGTGCCTGTGGGGCCGCGGTCGCGCTGCCCGTGCTCGAATCGTTGATGCCGCGCCGCGCCAGCGCCGGCGGCACGACGCCCGCGCCGCGGCGCTTCATCGCGTTCGCGTGCTGCAACGGCGTCGAGATCACCCGCTTCTGGCCGACGTCGCCGTACGGCGCGCTGGCGGCGAGCGGCCTCGCGGGCACGGCCCTCGAGCCACTGTCGGGCCACGTCGGCAAGATGCTGATCCCCCGCGGCATCCACACCGTGCCGCGTGGCTTCGGCTTCGATCCGGTCGCGGGTTGCGACCACGTCAAGGGCGTCGGCCACCGCCTCACCGCGCAGCAACTCGATCCCGGCACGATGTTCGCGCAGGGCATCTCCCTCGATCAGTTCATCGCGTCGGAGCTCAACGACGGCGCCCGCCCGGCGCTCAACCTCCACGTGGGCTACCGCTACGAGGGCACCAACGGCGTGGTCTCGTACCTCGGCGCCAACGCGCCCGCGGTCGGCGAGAACAACCCGTGGCTCGCCTACCAGGACTTGATGGGCCTGTCGAACCTCGACGAGAGCGCGCTGATGCGGCTCACGGCGCGGCGCCAGAGCGTGCTCGACCTGGTCGAGCAGGACTTCGCGCGGCTGAAGTCGATCGATCTGTCGAAGGCCGATCGCGACAAGCTCGACATGCACCTCACCGCGATCCGCGACCTCGAGACCGACCTCGGCGACGCGGGGCTGATCCCCTGCACGCTCGACGACGCCCGGGCCGCCGAGATCCAGGCGATGAGCGGCATGCCGTTCGACTCCGACGCCCAGTACAAGGCCGTCGGCCAGATGCAGATGGACATCATCGCCCTGGCGATGGCGTGCGGCGCCAACCATGCCGCGACCCTGATGTGGGGCTCCGAGGCCGGTGGCCCGGTGTTCACCTGGGACGGCATGAGCCACCAGTACAACCACCACAAGCTGTCGCACGGCAACACCGCCGACGACTGCTCCGGCGGCGCCGTCGACGGGTACCTCGACATGCTGTTCGACATCGATCGGTGGTACGCGACCCAGCTCGCGTACCTGTGCGATCGCCTCGACAGCTACACCGAGGGGTCCGGCACCGTACTCGACAACTGCTCCGTCGTCTGGATGAACAACCTGTCGGACGGCAAGGCCCACCACTTCATGGACATGCCGTACGTGATGATGGGTGGCTGCGGCGGGGCGCTGAAGACCGGCCAGTACATCAAGGTCACCGCGCAGGACAACACGGTCAACGACGTGGACGCGCCGCACAACAAGCTGCTCGCGACGATCGCCAACGCGGTCGGGGTCACGGACGACGCGGGCGCGCCGGTGACGAGCTTCGGCGATCCGGCCTACGGCGAGTCCGGGGTGTTCGACGTGCTGCAGGCGTGACGCCGGCGGACGGACCGGCGCAGCGACGGCGTCAGGCCCAGGTCAGCTCGTAGGCCAGCGAGTGGCCGATGCGGGCCGAGAACCGCTGCACCGACCGCGCCGCCATCTTCGCGCTGACGCCGACCGGGATCAGCGTGGTCAACCACGCGCCGAGGTCCTGGTCCTCGCGCTGTCGCGTGCGGGGCCCGGTCGCCGGCGTGTAGTCGATCTTCGCCGAGCGCTTGCCCGCGCGGCCGAGCAGCTCGTACAGGTCGCGGAACAGGATGAACGCGGTGTCGTTCGCGTGCAGCGCCCAGTTCGCGACCGGCAGGAAATCGACGAGGTGGATGAGCTGGTAGTCGAGCTGGATCCACAGGTCGTCGGCGGACAGGGTGACCGGCGCGTTGTCGATCACCCGGTGGAATGCGATCGACCGCAGCGACGACAGCCGCGACAGGTTGGCCCACAGCTCGGCCCGCAGCGGCTCGTCGTAGAGCAGGCGCAGGATCGACGGGAACGCCTCGACGTGGGTCCACTCGAACGGCGTCATCAACGGCTGCAGCGCGGGGATCTTGTCCGCCGTCATCGCGAACGTGTTGGTGCCGGTGCCGAGGATCGAGTGCAGCAGCATCACGAGCGGCGAGTGCCCGGGGAAGTGCAGCGCGCTGTACTCGAAGCAGAAGTAGAGATGATCGAGGAACGACCCGTCCGCGTGCTCGACGTCGAAGTCGCAATGCTCGACCATGAACCGCAGCAGCGCCGGGTCGACCGCGGGCAGCTGCAGATCCGCGGTGGCGCGGTCGTACTGGGCCTGCACGGCCTTCCCGGCCGCCTCGTCCCAGTGGGCCTCCTTGCCCACGCGGGTCTTCATCACGAAGCGGGCCGCAGCGCCCTCGAGCGTCGAGAAGATCGTGCGATCGAGATCGAAGTCGGGGATCGGCGCGACCCGGACCGCGCCGGCGTGATCGGCGGCGCGGCCGGTGGCGATCGCGGCCTTGCGGGCGAACGTGGGCTCGGGACGGACGTCGGCGGCTTGCTTCATCGGGGTGTGGGCGCGCGGGGGCGTCGGCGAAGCTACCACGGGGGTGGTGCGACGCTGCTCCGCTGCCCCGATCCGACGCCTCGCGGCCTTGGCCCTGGCGATCCCAGGCTGCGTCGCCGCGCCGAGCCCTGCGCGCGAGCGCATGATCGGTGCGTCGACGATCCGCGACGACGACTGCCGCATTCGACCGACGCGCGCAGCACCGACGTCACGCCAAGACGTCGGCACCGCAACCTCGTGCGACACCGGATCGTGATGCGCGGTCTCGCGACTTGTCGCCGATGCGTCAACCGAGCGTCGCAATCGGCCGCTAGGTTTCGCCGCGATGCACATCGACTCGCGCCGTTCCCTCGTGCTGCTCACGCTGCTCGCGCCCTTCGCCTGCGGCGACGACGGATCCGCTGCCGATGACGGATCCTCATCATCGTCTTCGTCGGGTGCCGATTCCAGCGGGACGATCTCCGCGACCACCGCCACCCCCACCGCGACCACGGACTCCTCGGACTCCTCGATCACCGCGACGGACGCCACCGACCCGACGGACGCCACCGACCCGACCGCCACCACGACCACGGCGCCCGGGGAGTCGTCGAGTTCCGGCAACGCCGACGACAGCTCGTCCTCGGGCACGACCGGCGATCCGCCGGTCGACGACACGATTCCCTCGGTCATCCGCGAGCTCGTCGAGGCCGAGAACGGTGGCCGCGACGTCGAGGGCTTCCCCCTCGAATACAGCCCCGGGGAGGGGTCGCTGCGCACGATCGCCGAGCTGAGCCCGCAGATCGACGCGGCGTTCACCGACCCCCTGACCGAGGACTCGACGCCGGCGGCCCCGTTCTGGGGCGCCAACAACGACTTCAACGGCTTCCTCGGCGACGGCTGGGAGAACGACGGATCGCCGTACTACGGGGGCTCCGGCGCCGCGGGCTGGATGTTCACCAACTTCGAGTACGCGAGCAACGACCGCGCGAACGTCGGCGCCGCGCCGACCGGCCAAGGCCTGCAATTGGTGACCTGGCTCGCCGAGCAGGGCGTGCCCGAGTTCCAGTTCGACGTCACGGACTCGGCCGAGTGGACCGCGCCCCGCGTCGACGCCTACATCGAATGGCACAAGCGCGCGGTCGGTGCGGCGCTGTACCGCGTCGAGCGCGATGAGGAGGAGGGCTGGCGCATCGACACCTCCGCCGACAACACGCGCTTCGACGGGACCAGCGCGACCCTGTTCCGCATCGTCGGCGGCATCGACGTCGGCGTCGCGGCCGACGACACTGGCGCTCCTCTGCCCGCGAATGTCGTGCCGGGAACGTCGAGCAATTGCTCCGGCGCCGTCACGCCGTGGGGCACGTTCCTGACGGCGGAGGAGAACGTGAACTTCGCGTACGGCGAGCTCGAGACCTGCTGGAACAGCTCCAACGGATTCGTGCCCGGCCCCTGCAACCCCGGCGCGGACATCGTCTGGAACACCACACCGTCGGCCTCCGCGGACTACACGCGCGGCGTCGCGGTGAACACCCGGCCCCACTATTACTCGTACATCGCCGAGATCGATCCCGAGGCCGCGCCCGGCGAGGCCTACGACGCCGAGACCGGTCGTGGTCACCTGAAGATCGGCTCGCTCGGCCGCGCCCACTGGGAGAACGCGGCGTTCCACGTCGGCGACGACTGGAACCTCGTCCCCGACCAGCCGATCGTGTTCTACGCCGGCGACGACCGCCGCGGCGGACGCATCTACAAGTGGGTCTCGTCGGCGAACTACACCGAGGGGATGACCAAGGCCGAGATCCGCGCGTTGCTGGCCGAGGGCTACGTGTACGTCGCGCACTTCGAGGATCTCGACAACTCCGACGACGGCGACACGGGGGCGCTCGGAGGACTCACGGTCGGCGGGGCGCTGCCGTCGGCGGGCAGCCCGGGCGTCGGCCGGTGGATCCGCCTGTCGATCGACAACGTCAACGATGTGGCCCCGAACGCCGGTGGCGGCGCGGGGGCGGGCACGACCGTCGGCGACGCGCTGCAGGACGTGAACTGGAACGGCATGGGCGGCTTCCCGAACGACCAGACCGTGCTGATGGGCCTGTACTCGGCGTCGAACAAGCTCGGTATCCGCGAGCTCAACCGCCCCGAGGACCTCGAGTGGAACCCCACCGACGGCACGCTGTGGATCGCGTTCACCAACCATGACCGCCTGAACGCGCTGCGCGACGACGGCACGCTGAACGTCGACGATCCCGCGACGCCGCAGAACGATCGCGAGGCGTTCGGTCGCTCCGACGACTTCGGCGCGATCTTCGTGCTGGTCGAGGACGACGCGGCCCACCCCGCCGACTCGGAGGACTTCACGTTCTACGCCGCGTGGCGCGGATCGGCGGGGGCGACCAGCTTCGAGGCGGCGAACCCCGACAACCTCGCCATCGACAGCGACGGCGGGATCTGGTTCGGCACCGACGGCAACTTTGCCGCCGACAAGCAGGACGCGCTGTACTTCCTCGAGACCGCCGCGACGCCGGAGCAGGCCCGGGCGTGGCGCATCGTCACGGTGCCGTCGGACGCCGAGGCCACCGGCCCGATCTTCTCGTCGGACGAGCGCTCGCTGTTCTTCAGCGTCCAGCACCCCGCCGAGGATCTCGCCGCGGCCCCGCAATCCGACTTCGCCCCGTTCGGCGAGCTCGGGCCCCGCTCGGGCCGGGTCTCGATGACGCTGGTCGAGCGCTGAGGCCGTGCCGATGCGACGCAACACCCTCGCCACGCTCGCGCTGCTCGCAGTCGCGTGCGTGGCCGAGGCCCCGGCCGCGACGCCTACGGCAGCCGGCCCGGAGGCGCTCGACGCCGCGGCCTCGGATCGCGCGGCCGCTCCGCCCCGCGAGCGCGCGCCCGATCCGGGTCCCGGCGCCGACGGGTTCCACCCGCTCGCGCAGGCCCGCCGCGCGGCGAAGCGCCTCGACAACCGCGAGGCCCCGATCCCGATCCAGTGCTACACGAAGACGGCGGGCGTCTCCAACCCGTGCTGGACCTGCCACACGGCGAGCGTCTATCCCAACCTTCGCGACGACGCCGAGCTGCAGGTCGAGTACGCCTTCTCGGACGTCGGCAAGACCAACCACTGGACCAACCTGTTCGTCGATCGCCGCGCCGAGATCGCAGCGATCCCCGAGGCCGAGGTCCTGGCCTACGTGCGCGCCGACAACTACTCGGCGACGCGCGAGATCCTGCGCGGGCGCACGAACGCGTGGGCCTTCGGCTTCGACCTCGACTTCGCCGCGGGCTTCGACGACGCCGGGTTCGCCCGCGACGGCACGCTCTGGCGGGCGTTCCGCTACAAGCCCTTCCCCGGGGCCTTCTGGCCCACCAACGGCAGCACCGATGACGTCGCGATCCGACTCCCCACCGCCTTCCGCAGCCGCGACGGCGCGCCCGATCTCGAGATCTACGCGGCGAACCTCGCCGTGCTCGAGGCGAGCCTCGCCGCCGATCCTGCCCTGGCCGACGCCGACGTGGTCTGGCCGACCGAGCCGCTCGACGAGCGACGGATCGGCGTCGACCTCGACGGCGACGGGACGCTCGAGCCGTCGATCACGGCGCTGAGGGGGATCCCGGGCCACTACCTCGGCGACGCCGCGGATCACTCGGTGCATCGCGGCACGTACCCGGCCGGCACCGAGTTCCTCCACACCGTGCGCTACATCGATCCGGACGCGCCGAGCCTGCTCGCGACGCGCATGAAGGAGGTCCGCTATCTCCGCAAGGAGCGCGAGCTCCCGCGCGAGCGCTACTTCTCGACCTACGCGATCGAGGCCCAGGAGAAGGACGAGGGCGCCCTACCGCTGTTCGGCGGCGACGCGGAGACGGGCCTGCTCAACCAGCTCGGCTGGCGGATCCAGGGCTACATCGAGGACGCGGACGGGCGTCTGCGGCTGCAGACCGACGAGGAGCACTACGCGTGCATGGGCTGTCACACCAGCCTCGGCGTCACCGCGGACAGCACGTTCTCCTTCCCGCGCAAGGTGCCGGGGGCCGCGGGGTGGGGCCATCAATCGCTGCTGGAGATCCCCGACGTCCCGCAGCTCGGCCACCGCGATCCCGAGGTCCTCACGTACCTGCGGCGGGTCGGCGGCGGCGACGAGCTGCGCAGCAACGACGAGATCCTCGCCCGGTTCTTCCCGGGCGGCGTGCTCGACGAGGCCGAGGTGCGGCGCGCGGCGCCGGGCGGCGATCGTCGGCTGCCGCACCTGCTCGCACCCAGCCGCGAGCGGGCGCTGCGGCTCGATCGCGCGGCGATGCTGGTGGTGCGCGAGCAGTCGTTCACCGCCGGACGCGACGTGGTCCTCGCGCCGGCGACCAACGTGCACACACGGATCGACGAGGTGTCGACGGGCCTGGCCGAGGCGGGCCGGGTCTACCGCGACGGCACCGTGCGGCTCGACTGGACGGCGACCGAGTTCTGGCGGCGACCCGGCTGACCGACGTCAGTTCAGCGCCACGGTCGCCCCGCTCACCGTGTTCACGCCGTCCGCCGCCGACGTGACGCTGCCGCCCTTGATCTCCGCCGC
>LNFB01000253.1 GCA_001464385.1 Deltaproteobacteria bacterium Ga0077550
TCCCCTCCATCACGATCTCGGTGATCCACATTTCCCGGTTCCGACCGCCGTGCCCGAACCGCACCGTGACCCACTCCGCAGCACCCGCCGCCCGCGCGTCGGCGTCCGTCTCGACGACGAGCCCTCCCGCCGGCGTCGCAACGCACACCGGCGCCGCGCCCTTTCGCCGGGCCATCAATCGCCCGTCCTTCGCGACCGTGATGAAATGATTGTTCGATCCCGCCACGGTCACATCCCGAGGATCCATCCCTCGAACTCGACCTGCTCGCTCCACGACACACCGTCGACGCGGCCGAAACCAACCTCGTCGAGGTCGAAGCTCGCCGCGAGCGCTCCGTCGCGATCGCGGTCGAGCAGCCACGCGACGATGCCGAGGGCGTCGCGCTCGTCGCCGGTGGTGCCGGCCTCGACGTCGCGGAGCTTCGCGCCCATCGCCGCCGGGTAGCACTCGACGATCACGTGCCCGTCGGCGGGGAGCGCGAGGCCCTCGTGGGGCCAGACGTGGAAGGCCAGCGCGCCGCGGTCGCGGGCCGCGAGCAGCCGCGAGAGCGTGAACATCCCCGAGATGGTGTGATAGCCGACCTTGCCGCCCGAGCCCAGGTACCACGGGCTGATCGCCTGCGGCACGAGGCTCTCGACCTGTCGATAATAGGCGACGCGGTGGTCGCGGTAGAATCGACCGTTGTTGCGGGTGTCGTCGGTGCGAAAGGGGGCACCGTCGGGGAACCGCGCATTGATGCGCTCGCCGGTGGACCGCGCGGATCCGACGATTCCTTGATCATTCGCCCGCGCGTGCTCGCCCGCCATCGCGTCGACGAGTGCCCGCCAGCCCTGCGCGCCGAACAACGCCCGATCTGACCCCCAGGGCAGGCCCACGGCCATGTCGATCGCGACGAGTGTCCGCGGCTGGTCGACCCCGAGGCGCTCCTCGAGCAGGGTCCGGGCCTGCGCGCGGCTCCACTTGCGGGTACGGACGGCCCGCGGCTGCGGTGGCGCGACGAGCTCGGGGGCACCACCGCGGACGGCCTCGGCGATCGCGAGCATGACGGGCTCGTCCTCGGACTTCGCGCCGGACCAGTCGACGCCGAGGAATCGCTCGAAGGGCGGGGTCATGGTGGCGCATCGCGATGGTATCGTAGGGGGGTGGCGCGCACACGTACGAAGGCTCATGCCGTGGACGCGTCGCATCGCGGCACTTGGCGTCGCGCCCGTAGATGGTGGGCAGTACTGGCCCTCGGCGCCTGTGCGACGCGGTCCTCGCCCCCTGCGTCGCCGCCCGCGAGCGCGCGCATGCCCACGCCGGAGTCGACGCGCTGCGCCATGCCGCCCGCGGAGGTGCTCGAGGCATTGCGGAGCTCACCGCCCGCGGACGCCGGGCTCGCGCCGTACCTCGCCGACGGCTGCTCGATCCCGGTGCGCGCCGAGATGCTGCGACGGCTCGTGTCCGACAGCGCCGAGTTGCGGCGCGGCGGCGTTCTTGGAGCCGATCGTGCGCGGCGGCCCGCACTTCACGGCGTGGGAGACGGCGCTCCGGATCGCCTCCGAGCAGTTCGTCGGGGGCGTCGACGCGTTGCCCGAGCTCGGCGCGGCGGAGCTTCGGCGCGCCGTGGAGGTGGCCGGGGACGTCGACGATCCGCTGTGGGTCGCCGTCGTGCTCCACGTGTTCGTGCACAACCGCGCCGCTGCGGGCCTGCGCGCCGATCTGGTGCGCGCGGTGCTCCCCCACCTGGCGCGCGACTCTACGCTCGTGCGCCCGGCTGTCGAGGCGTGGCAAGCAGACGGCTATGACGCGTTCACCGAGGCCGAGCTCGACGCGCTGCGCCACGCCGAGCTCATCCTGGTCGCGAGCTCCTCCGAGGCCCGCTGGGCGCGGCGGCGCCTGATCGCCCATCGCGATCCCGACTTCCTGTCCCTGCTCGCGCGGCGGCTCGAGACCAACGACGCAGTGCGGTGCGACGCGACGCGTGCGGGCCTCGGCGCGGCGGTCCGCGTGCACGCCCTGCGCGAGGTCGCGTCGCTGCGAGCACCCGTCGCGTGCGACGATCTCGGTCGACCCATGGAATGGTTGTGCGGCGATCTCGAGGCGATGTCCGCGTTGTCGGGCGCGCTGCGCCGCTGCGAGCGGCTCGACCGACTCGCCCCGCGCTGGCTCGACGCCGTCGCAGCCGGCGATCCCGTGCGCGCGAGCCATGCCGACGCCCTGGTCACGGCGATCGTCGCGCTCGGCCGCGCCGACACCTGCGACGTGCTCGCGGCGTTGGTGAGGGAGCGTTCGCGCGGGCCCGACGCGGGGGTGGGTGACGCGCTGTCGCGCGGACGTGCACGGGCGTGCGGGTAGGGCCGCGGGAGCAGGGTCCGTCGCGCCATCGGAGGCACCGCAGGCCGGGTCGCGTTCGCCGGCTCGAAGTGCCCGTGGCCCGCCCGCAGCGGAGCCCTCGAGATCGGTGGTAGCCTGGCTCCCGCGGTGGACGACGATCTCCAGCTGCTGCGGAGCTGGCACGGCGGCGACAAGGCGGCCGGCAACGAGCTGTTCACGCGGCACTTCGCGGCGCTGCGTCGGTTCTTCCGCAACAAGGTCGCCGCCGAGGACGGGCAGGACCTGGTCCAGCGGACGTTGCTCGAGACGGTGCGTTCGTCGCCGACGTTCCGCGGGGATTCGAGCTTCCGGACGTTCCTGTTCACGATCGCGAGGCGCGAGCTGTGCCACCACATCCGCCGCAAGCACCGCAAGATCGATCAGGCCGAGGTCGATCTGACCGTGTCCTCGGTCATCGATCTCGGGCTGTCGCCGTCGGCGTTCGCCGCCAATCAGCAGGCGCACGAGCGGATCCTCGCGGCGATGCAGAGCATCCCCGTCGACTTCCAGATCACGCTCGAGCTGCACTACTGGGAGCAGCTCGACGCGGCGGACATCGCCGCGGTGCTGGAGATCGCACCGGGCACGGTGCGGACGCGGTTGCACCGCGCGCGCGAGGCCCTGCGCGCGCGGCTGGTCGAGCTCGACGCGGGGCACGGGGAGAGTGGCGCGGATCTCGAGGCGTCGCTCACCCAGGCGGCGTTGGTGCTGTGAGCGGGCAGGGCGTGCGCGGGGCCCCGCCGAGGCCGTCGGGAACGCGGCGCCGCCGAGGCGCCACTCCCCTGGGGAGGGCCCGTCGGCCCGCACCCGTGCGATGAACGAGATCCCGACCGAGTCGCTGTCGTTGCCCCCGGCGCCCGGTGGGGCGGCGGGCGTCGATACGCGGCTGATGCGGGCCGCGATCGCACAGGACCTCTTCGACGCGCCCGCGGCACCGGTGCAGATCGGTCGGTTCGAGATCCTCCGCCGCATCGGCGCGGGCGCGATGGGCGATGTCTTCGCGGCGCACGATCCCCAGCTCGGGCGGACCGTCGCGGTGAAGTTGGTGCGGGCGGAGCGTCGCGATGCCCACACCGCGAGCCTGCTGCGCGAGGCGAGGGCGCTCGCGAAGCTGGTCCACCCCCGCGTCGTCACGATCTTCGAGAGCGGGGTCCACGACGGCGAGGTGTTCCTGGCGATGGAGTACTTCGACGGCGGCAGCCTCGCGCAGTGGATCGACGCGCACCCGGTGCGCACGCGGGCGGATGTCTGGGCGACGCTGGCGAAGTTCGTCGATGCGGGCGTCGGGCTCGCGGCCGCCCACGCGGCGGGCCTGGTGCACCGCGACTTCAAGCCCGCGAACGTGCTGCTGGCGACCGACGGCCGGATCGCGGTCGCGGACTTCGGCCTCGCCGGGACCACGCGAACCGCCGCGCCGGACCCGGTGCCTGGTGCCCCGTCGTCGCTCGAGCAGACGAGCATGACGCTGGCCGGCGGCGGCACGCCGGCCTACATGGCGCCGGAGCAGTTCCGCGGCGACGCGGATGCGCGGGCCGATCAGTACGCGTTCTGCGTCGCGCTGTTCGAGGGGTTGGTCGGCTCGCGTCCGGGCGTGTCGGCGCTCGACGCCGAGCGGGCGGACATCGCCCGCCGCATGCCGACGACCGCGGCACGGCTGGTGCCGCGGTGGATCCGGGCGGCGTTGGTCCGCGGGCTCGCGAGTGATCCGAGCGCTCGCTTCCCTAGCATGGAGGCGCTGCTGGTCGCGCTCGATCGTCGGCGACACACGGCGCGTCGCCGCACCGCGGTGGTGGTGGGGTTCGTCGCCGCGGGTCTCGGCGGCGCGTGGGCGCTCGCGGCTCCGTCGCCGTGCGCGTCGCTTTCCACCGACGGGGCCATCTGGTCGGGCCCGCGGCGGGCCGCGGTCGAGGCCGCGTATCTCGCCACGGGGCAGGCGCCTGCCGCGACGTTCTTCGGCGAGATCGACGAGGCCCTGATCGACTGGTCGAGGGACTGGGCGGCCGCGCGCCGCGACGCGTGCGAAGCGAGCCACGGCGCCGGGCAGCAGAGCGCGGCGCGTGCCGACGCGCGCGCCGACTGCCTCGAGCACGCACGCGTCTCGATCGACGCGACGATCGATGCGTTCATCGACGTGGACCCCCGCACCATCGCCAACACGCGCGACGTGCTCGCGCGGCTGCCGAGCATCGGCCGTTGCGAAGACCCCCAGGCGCTCGCTGCCGCCGACGAGGTCGCCGCGATCGACCGCGCCGCGTACGACGCCGCCTTCGCCGAGGTCGCGCGCGCCCGGGCCCGCCTCGCTGCCGGGCAGGTCGTCCGCCTGGACGACCTCCAACGTGGGGCCCTGGACGCCGTCGATCCGACGCGTCACCCCCACCTCGGGGCGGAGGTCCAGCTCATGATCGGCGAGGCGGTCGGGCTGGTCGACGCGGCGACGTCGCTCGAGCAGCACCTCGTCCCGGCGGCACGCCTCGCGGTGGCGAGCGGCGATCGGATCCTCATCGCCGAGGCGAGGGGCCTGGGTGAGTGCGGCCGACGGCAGCAAGGACTCGCTGCGCTGGTTCGACCTCGCCGAGGGGGCGCTCGAGGGGACGACCGAGGCGGATCGACTGCGGGACTCCGTGTTGGTGGCCCGGGTCGAGGCGCTGACGAACGCCGACGATCACGCGGCGGTCGTTGACCTCGTCGAGTCTGCCCTCGCTGGGGGCGACCTCGCGCAGCGGACCCGGTTGTACATCTGCGCGCCGGCGATCTTCTCGCTCGCGAAGATCGGCCGCACGACCCGCGCGATCGAGCTCGGCGAGGAGGTCGTGCGCGAGGCCGAGACCTACTTCGGCGTCGAGTCGACGGTGACCGAGGCCGCGCTGTCCAACCTCGGCGATGCCTACTCCTACGCCGGGCGCAACGCGGAGGCGCTCGTGGTCAAGAGTCGGCTCGTCGAGCTCGACGCGCGGCTGTTCGGGCCCGACTCGTCGTACGTCGCGTGGGGCCGCGCGTCGCGGGCCTGGCTGCTCGTCGAGCTCGGCCGACTCGACGAGGCCCAGGCCGAGGCCACCGCCGCCCTCGCGATCGCCCGGGGGGCGTCCGACGACTCGGCCATCGTGCACGCCGGCCAGGCGGCGTCGCACGTCGCCGGTGCGAAGGGGCTCCACGACGTCGCGATCGCGCTGCGGATCGAGCTGCGACCCCACGTGCCGCACGCGTTCGGAGAGACCGGCCTGGCGAACGCGGCGTGGGACGCGAGCCTCGCCGAGCACCTGCTCGCGGCGGGGCGACCGGCCGAGGCGGTGCGCTGGGCCGAGGGCGCGGCCGCCCACGTGGCGCGTCACCACCCGGCGAGCGTCGAGGGCGATCCGGCGTCGGTCGTGCCGCGCCTCGTCCTCGCCAACGCGAACTCCCAGCTGGGTCGACCCGCCGAGGCGCTCGCGGCCATCGACGCGATCGCGGCGGCGATCCCCGAGTCGACGCGGCAGGAGCTCGCGCCGGTGGTCGCGCGCCACCGCGGCGAGGTGCTCGCGCGTCTGGGTCGTCGCGCCGAGGCGGCGGTGGAATTCTCGACGGCGATCGCGGCGCTCGATCGCGTCGGCCCGGGGCCCGACGCCGAGACGCTCGGGCTGCTCGCGGGCCTCGCGGTGACCACGACGGATCCCGCGATCGCGAGCGCTGCGGCCGATCGCGCGGTGGCGATGGCGAAGGCGCTCGGCGTCGCGGTGCCGCCGCTGGATCGGCGGGGCGCCCCGGCAGCGCCCTGATCGGGCGCACCTGCGGGCCCGTCACCCTTCGTCGGGAACGCTCCGGCGCCGAGCCGCCACTGCCCGGCCAACGCATGGACGCCAGCAAGCTCCGCCAAGCCGTCTTCGAGATCCACGACCAGGGCCGTCGCCGCGGCCACTACTTCCAGGTCGCCGAGGACGAGCGCTTCGTCGGTCGGCGCTTGAGGCTCGCGGGGCGCGACCTCGTCAGCTTCGGGAGCTGCTCGTACCTCGGGCTCGAGTTCGACCCGCGGCTCGTCGAGGGCGCCAAGGATGCGTACGGGCGCTTCGGCGCGCAGACGTCGTACAGCCGCGGGTACCTGTCGTGCCCGCTGTACGAGGAGCTCGAGCGCGAGCTGCTGCCGCAGGTCTTCGGTGCGCCGCACGTGATCGTGCTGCCGAGCTCGACGATCGCGCACCAGGTGGTGATGCCGGCGCTGCTCGCCGAGCGCGACGCTGTCGTGATCGACCACCAGACCCATCGCTCGGTCGACGACGCGGTCACGCTGCAGTGCGCCCGCAGCCACGCGACCAAGGTCGTCGTGCGCCACGGCGAGCTCGATCGGGTGCGCGAGACCATCGCCCGCCTCGCGGGTCGCCACGACACCGTCTGGCTCGCGACCGACGGCGTCTACTCGATGTACGGCGACTACCTGCCAGCGTCGTTCTACGCCGAGATCCTCGCCATCGCGCCCAACGTGCGGTTGTACGTCGACGACGCGCATGGGATGAGCTGGGCCGGCGCGAACGGCTGCGGCCACTTCCTGTCGCGATTCGCCGGGGACGAACGGCTGGTGGTGGTGACGTCGCTGTCGAAGGCGTTCGCGGCCGGCGGCGGGGCGATCATCCTGCACGACGCGGCGATCGCCGAGACCGCGCGGCTGGTCGGTGGCCCCTACGCGTTCTCCGGGCCGATGCGTCCCGGAGACCTCGGGGCCGGCGTCGCGTCGGCGCAGATCCACCTCGGGCCGGATCTCCCGCTGCTCCAGCGGCGGCTGTTCGATCGGGTGCAGCAGATGAACCGCCGCTGCCGCGCGCTCGACGTCCCGGTGGCGATCGAGAACGAGACGCCGATCGTGTTCATCCCGATCGGCCGCGCCGACGCGGTGTTCTCGCTCGCCGAGGCGGTCCGCGACGACGGCTTCCACGTGAACGTCTCGGGGTTCCCCGCGGTGCCCTCGGGCAAGGGCGGGCTGCGCGTCGCGGTCTCGTCCCTGCACACGGAGGCCGAGATCGAGGCGCTCGCGCAGTCCCTCGCCGTTCGGCTGCCGCAGGTGCACGAGGCCCACGGCCTCGGTCGCGAGGACATCGCTGCAGGCTTCCGCGAGGTGCTCCCGCGCTTCGCCGCGCCGGCGCGCAGGGCCACGCGGATCGAGGTCGTCCCCCGCGAGGCGTCGCCCAAGTACTCGGCCTCCGTCGTGGACGTCGACGCGCTCGAGGACGCGGGCTCGTGGGACGCCGCGGTCGCTGGTCTCGGTTGCATCGACGCCGCGACCCTGCGCGCCGTGGCGGCGACCCATCGCCCCGATCATCCGCAACCCGAGTGGCGCTGGCGCGTGCGGTCGCTAGTCCTGCGTGACGTCGAGCAGCGGCTCGTCGCCGCGGCGCCGCTCACCACGTGCATGGTCAAGGACGACATCTTCATGCGCGCGGAGGTCAGCCACGCCCTCGAGCGGGCACGCGCCGAGGATCCGTACCTGTTCACCTCGCGGGTCGTCTCGTTGGGGACGATGGTCTCCGAGGGCCCGCACCTCGCCTTGCCGTTGGGCCCGCGCCCGGGCATCGCCGAGGCGCTCGTCGCTGCGATGCGCGAGGTCGCGGCGCAGGACGGCGCGACCACGCTCGTGCTGCGGGACCTCGCCGTGGATCACCCCCTCGCAGGCGGGCTCCCCGGCCTCGATCTCGTCCCGATGCGGATCCCGGCGAGTCACGTCCTCGAGCTGGACGCGTGGGACGGGCCCGCCGCGTTCGCGGCCTCGCGGGAGAGCTCGCGACGTCGTCGCCACGTCGAGGATGTCTACCGACACGCCTCGCGCTTCGCCGTCGAGATCTGGGACCACACGACGGATGTGCCCGACGACGCCCTCGTCGCGCTCCACGCGTCGTATCTCGGGCTGGCCGATCGCAACCGCGACATCAACGTCTTCACACTGACGGTGCCGCTGCTGCGCGCGCTGCTGTCGTGCGGCGCGTGGTCGTTCGTCGTGCTGCGCCACCACGACGCGGTCGTCGCGTGGGCGGCGATGCACCGCGCTGGCGCCCACCTGCGGCCGTTGATGTGCGGCGTCGACTACCGCCCCTTCGTCGGCACCGGCACGAGCCCGTACCGCCAGCTCATCGGGCAGATCATCCGCTTCGCGGGCGAGCACGGGTTCACGCGCGTGCACCTGGGCATGGGCGCCGACTACGAGAAGGATCGCTTCGGCACGCGGACGATCGACAACGTCGCGTGGGTCCGGGCGCCGGACGACTTCCAGGCGGTCGAGCTCGGGGAGTTCGTGACCCGCCTCGCCACCGCGCGGGCCGAGGTGCGCGCATGAGCGGCGACGTCGTGGTCATCGGCGCCGGGCTGGCGGGGCTCACCGCCGCGGTCGAGCTGGCGAACGCGGGGCGGCGCGTCCGGGTGCTCGAGCGGCGCACGGTCGCGGGCGGGCGCTGCGGACGGTTCGTCCACGCCGATCGTCGCTTCACCGTCGGCTGCAACGACTTCGGCCGTCGCATCGTCGCCGATCTCCAGGAGCTCGGCGCGCCGGTTGCCTTCGTGCCGAGCACCGTCGACATCCACCTCGGCGGCGCGCGGATCGGCAACGCCAGCGCCCTGGGCACGATCGCCTTCGCGCTCCGCCACGCCCCGGGGCTCGTGCGTCTGGTGCGGGGCGTGCAGGCCCGGCGAGCGCCCACCGTCGGCGCGTTGATCGAGCGGCACGTCCGCGACCCGACAGTCGCGGGCCTCGTCGGGCTGATCGCCTACGCGATCGGCACGCCGCTGCACCGCTGGCGCACCGACGATCTCGCCGCCGACTTCGCGAAGGCCAACGCCTACGGCCACGATCGCACCGTCGTCCCCGAAGAGGGCGTGCAGGCGATCGTCGACGCGCTGGTGCGGCGCCTTCACGCGCAGGGCGGCGAGGTGCGAACGGACGTCGGGGGCGCGGTCGTCGATCGCGACGGCGACGCCTGGGTGATCCGCACGTCCGCGGGCGACGACGTGCGCGCCGATGCGGTGATCTCCAGCGTGCCCCCGCCCGAGCGCGCGGCAGCGGCCGAACCCGCCGGCCTCGCGGCCGTGCAGTGCCTGTTCGTGCTCGGCGGCGACTTCGACTGGGGACCCGTGCGCACGAGCATCGTGATGCCCGGCGGCGCCCCCGACTGGCTCGCCGAGCTCGACGCCGGTCAGTGGCCCGTCGACTTCGGCTTCCACGGTTTCCGGGATCACACGGACGCGGACGCGACCACCGTCACCGCGTACTTCCTCGCACCGCGCGGGGTCGGCACGTTCTCCGAGGCGCTCCGACGATCGATGCTCGGCCGCATCGTCACCGGCCTCGATCGCGTGCGGCCCGGCTTCGAGGCCGCGGTGCGAACGGCCGCGCTGCTCGACCCCGACGCATACGTCCAACGGCATGGGCTGCGCAGCGAGCTCGCGAGCCCGCGATGCGACGGCCCCGGCCCGCTGCCGACGCGGGATCCCACGACCGGTATCCTGCGGGTCGGCAACGGCATCGGCGCCCCGGGGGAGCACGCGAATGCGGCGATGTTGTCGGGTCGACGCGCGGCCGCGCTGGTGCTGCGCGGGGAGGCGTGAGGCGATGCGACGCGTCCACCTGTTCGAGTTCGGAGATCTGCCGTGGTGGCCCGCGGCGATCCGCGACTGCGTGACCGACAGCCTCGCCTTCGGCGTCGCCCGCATGGGCCTCTACGCCAAGGCGGCGCCGCTGGTCGCCGGCCTGCTGGCGCGGGCGCAGACCCGCGACGTCGTCGACCTGTGCTCCGGCGGCGCGGGGCCCTGGCCGCGCCTGCGCGAGGGCCTCGCCGGGGACGTCCGCGTCACGCTCACCGATCGCCAGCCCAACGCGGCCGCCATCCTGCGCATCGGCGCGCTCCGGGACCCTCGCATGCGCTACTACGAGCGACCGATCGACGCGCGCTCCGTGCCGCGCGAGCTCGTCGGGGTGCGCACGATCTTCACCGCGTTCCACCACCTCGACCCGGCGTCCGCGCGCGGCGTGCTCGCGGACGCCGCGGCCGCGGGCGCGCCGATCGGCGTGTTCGAGTTCACCGCGCGCTCGTGGACGAGCATCCTCGCCGCAATCGTGGTGCCGTGGACGATGTTCGTCACGGCGCCGTGGATCCGCCCGTTCCGCGCCGCGCGGCTGCTGCTCACGTATGTGCTGCCGCTCGCGCCGCTGTGCAATCTCTGGGACGGCGTCGTGTCGAGCCTCCGGACGTACACCGTCCCCGAGTTGCTCGCGCTCGGCCGCAGCGCTGCGCCCGAGTATCGGTGGGAGGCCGGCACGCTCCGCGGGCGCGGACCCGCGGTGACCTACCTCATCGGGTGGCCGCCATGAATGGCGCTCCGCCAATCACACCTTCGTGCGTCCGAACCCCCGCAGCCGCTCCTCCACCCGATCATTCACCGACCCCGGCGAGAACGCCCCATCCGCGCCCCTCACCCCCGCGGGCCGGCCGAACACGATCGCCAGCGCCTCGTCGACGTCGGCGACGGCCCAGATGCGAAAGCCGCCGGCATGCGCGGCGTCGACGACGTCCTGGCTCAGCATGAGCTGGTGGGCATTGCTTGCCGGAATGATGACACCTTGGGTGCCGTCCAATCCACGGGATCGGCAGGCATCGAAGAAGCCCTCGATCTTGTCGTTCACGGCGCCGATTGGTTGGACACCGCCGTGCTGATCGATCGAACCGGTGATCGCAATCGATTGCATCGCGGGGAGCTCGGCGATGGCCGACAGCAATGCGCAGAGCTCGGCCAGGGAGGCGCTGTCACCCTCGATGCCGCCGTAGGTCTGTTCGAAGACGAGGCTGGCGCGCAGGCGCAGGGCGCCCTCGGTGAAGTAGCGGCCGCCGAGGAAGCCGGAGAGGATGAGCACGCCCTTGCTGTGGATCGGGCCGCCGAGGTGGATCTCGCGCTCGATGTCGACGAGCTCGCCTTCGCCGAGGCGCGCGGTGGCGGTGACGCGGGCCGGGGCGGCGAAGCGGGCGTCGCCGCGCTCGACGACGGTGAGGGCGTTGATCTGTCCGACGCGGGCACCGGTGGTCTCGACGCGGATGCGGCCGGCGGCCAGCGCCTCGAGCATGCGCTCGGGCAGCAGGCCCACGCGGCGGCGGCGGGCGGCGAGTGCAGCGTCGACGTGGGCGCGATCGACCGCAGCGGCGCCGGTGCGGGCGGCGTCGTGATCGGCCTCGCGGACGAGCTCGGAGAGGGCCTGCACCTGCAGCGAGAGCCGCCCGGCGTCCTCGGCCAGGCGGGCGCCGAACTCCACGACGCGCGCCACCGCGGCGCGGGCGAGGGGGCGTAGGCCGGCGTCCGCGGCGATGCTGTCGACGAGCGCCGCGTAGGCGGCGGTGGTCTCGGGCGTGCGCTCGACGTCGCCGTCGAACTCGACCGGCACCTTGAAGAGCTGCGCGAACTCGGGGTCGAGCACGCAGAGCGCCTCGTAGTGCACGCGATCGCCGATGAGCACGCACTTGACGTCGAGCGGGATCGGCTCGGGCTCCATCGTGAAGACGTTGCCGAGGCCGAGGCCGCGGCCGGGCGACTCGATGCGGACCTGCCGGGCGAAGAGCGCCCGCTTGAGCGCCTCCCAGGCGGCGCCCTGCGCGATGAGCTTGGCGGCGTCGAGCACGAGGTAGCCGCCGTTGACGCGGTGCAGCGCGCCCGGGACGATCGCGGTGACGTCGGGGTGCACGCCGTCGGAGTCCACGCGCTGCTCGACGCGGCCCAGGAGGTTCTCGAGCGAGGGGTCGTCCTCGTACACGACCGGGGCCCCGCGGGCGGCGGTGCGATCGACCAGGACGTTGACCGCATAGCGCGAGCGCAGCCCCGAGCCGTCGCCCGGGGCCGCGGCGACGGCTCCTTCGTCCGGCTCGGCCTCGCCGTCGTCCTCGAGGAAGTCCCCGGCGTGGGCGACGAGATCCTCGGTGAGCGCGTCGAGCCACTCGGTCACCGCGAGCTGCTCGGTCCACGCCGCGCGCAGCGGGGCGATGAGCTGATCGACGGCGGCGCGGGTGACCTCGCGGTCGAGCGCGCGGGTCTGCTCGCGGAGCGTCCGCATCCACTGCGGCATCTGCAGCATGACGCCGGCGAGATCGGGCTCGATCGACTCGACGGCCTCGGCGAAGGCCTGACGCTCGGACTCGGGGCGCGCGGCGAATTGCTCGGGCGTGAGCGCGGCGCCGTCGACGAGCGGCGACAGGGCGAAGCCGTTCGGGGTCACGAGCACGGCGACGCCGCGGGTGGCCGCGAGCTCGCGCAGCGCGGCGACGGCGGCCTCGCGCGCGTCGGCGAGGCCCTGGGCGATCGTGGCGCGACGGCGACGGTAGGCCTCGGTCGCCATCGTCGCGACGACCGCGACCTCGAGGTCGGCGACGAGCTCGCGGATGGCCGCACGCAGGGCGAGGCCACGGCCGGCCGGCACCCGCAGGAGCCGCGGGCGGCGCTCGTCGTCGAAGCACCGCACGTAGCAATCGTCGGGCGGCACCGGCTCGCCGGCGGCGCGAGGCGGTGCTTGGCCACGCCCGAGGGGCCCATCGCGAACAGGTGGTAGTCCGGGTAGCGCATGCCCACGCCGAACTCGAGCGCCTCGAGGGCGCGGGCCTGACCGAGGCGACCGATCGCGACGGGCCCGGCCTGCGCGCGCACGTCGTCGACGGGGCAGGGGCGGACGAGCGCTTCGGGGGCGAGGGGCGGCGGCGTATCCACGCGGGGCCCACTGTAGTGCACCCGCCGCCGGGAGGATCGAGCACGGCGACGCAGCGCAACGCAACGCGACGGCGCGCCGTCAGCTCCCCGGCAGGAAGGTCACCGCGTGGGCCTCGATCGTGCGGCCCTCGCCGAGCACGACGTCGTGGTCCCAGCGCTCGAGCCACAGCACGTCCTTGCCGCCGCCGGAGAACACGTAGGTCGCGACGCGCGGGAGCTCGGGGCGGCCGTGGTGCCCGGTGCACGCGGCGCTCGCCTGGCCGCGACGCATGAGGCTGTACGTGCCGCGCTCGCGGGTGATGTTGCGCGGCGGCTCGCCCGACAGGCCGTGGCCGGCGACCGGCGCGACGACGTACCACTCCTCGGAGTTCGGCGGGCCGACGAGCCAGCGGGCCTTGCCCGCGTCCTGCATCATCGCGACGACGGTGGTCTGGCCGCCCTCGCGCAGGTGGGCGATCCCCTCGACGATGTAGTCGCCGTCGTGATCCGCCTCGCCGGCCTCGATGACGACGACATCGCCGGCGCGCAGCGTCGAGAGATCGAGATCCGCCGGGGCGCCGTCGGGGGTGGGTTGGCCGCGCACGGTGCTGACGGGGCCGGTCTGCGGGCGGTCGTGGCGGAGCCGCTCGGCGACCAGGGCGCGGATCTTCCGCGTGCGCGGATCGTCGGGGGCCGCGCCGCCAGCCGCGGCGAGCGCGAGCGGCGAGGTGCCGTCGTCGAGGGCGCGGCGGCCCTCGCCCCAGTCGCGCAGCCGCCGGGCCGCGAGGACGCCGACCCAGAACGCACCGGCGATCGTCATGGCGGCGAGCAGAGAGGCGAAGGTGAGCACGGGACGTCCCTGGTGTAGCACGCCACCGCGGGCCCGGCCGCTGGCCGCGCGCGAGCGTGCCGCGGGCAGCCGCGGGCGAACGATCGCGATGCGGTCGGCAAACGCACTTGTGCGGCCCGCTGCGCGGCTTGACGCGACCTGCCGCGCCCGGATAAGAACGCGGCGCATTGCGCGGTGCCCCGTGGTGACCGTGCCGACCCACGCCATGGAACCGACGCCCTGGGATCCCGAAGGCGCCACCTGGGTGCTCGACGCCGATGGCCGCCTTGCCGACGGCGCCGCGGCGGCTGGCCTCGACGTGCGCAACTACTACAAGGCGCTGGTCGCAGCGCGCTGCCTCGACGTCCGCCTGTCGCGGATGAACCTGCCGATGTTCGCATCGGCGGCGGGTGAGGAGGC
>LNFB01000254.1 GCA_001464385.1 Deltaproteobacteria bacterium Ga0077550
GTCGCCGCGGCCGCGCGCGACCTGCCGCTCGTGCTCGTGTGTCGCAGCCAGCTGTGGCCCAGCGGCGCGCCGGCCGAGGCCGGGCTCGTCGGCGACAGCGTGGCCGATCGGGCGCGCAGCTGCGGGATCTGGGAGCGTCGCGTCGACGGTGCCGATCCGATCGCGACGTGGGCGGCGATCGCCGTCGCGGCCGCGCGCGCGCGCGACGGCAAGGGCCCGTCGCTGGTCGAGATCGCGGTGACGCAGCTGCTGCACGATCCGCCGGCGCACCGCGATCCGATCGAGCGCCTGCGCCGTCACCTCGACGGCACGGGGCAGTGGAGCGCCACGTTCCAGGACATCGTCGAGGCCGAGGCGCGCGGCAAGCTCGAGCGCGCCTTCGGCAGCACGGGAGGTGCGGCATGAACGTCAACGAGGCGATGTCGCAGGCCCTGGTCGAGCTGCTGCGCGACGATCCGCGCCGCGTGTTGCTCGGCGAGGACGTCACCACCGGCGGAATGCTCGGCTGGTCGAAGGCCGCGGCCGAGGATCCCGAGCTGCGCGCGCGGCTGGTCGCGATGCCGCTCTTGCCGACGACGATGGCCGCCCACGCCGGTGGCCTCGCGCTCGCGGGGCTGCGGCCGATCGTGCTGCTGTCGTCGGCCTTCGCCCTCGTCGAGGGGCTCGCGGGCCTGCGCGAGATCGGGCTGTCGGCCTCGCGCAGCGCCGGCGAGCGCACCGCGCCGGTGCTGTTCGTCGCGCCGTGCGGCCCGGGCTACGGGCTCGGCGACGACGCCAACGAGGCGCCCGAGGCCCTGCTCTCGCGGCTGGTCGGGGTGCGCGTGTTCTCGGTCGGCGACGCCGGCGAGGCCGTGCGGCGCCTGGTCGACGCCGCGGCGTTCGGCGAGGCCGAGGAGCCGACGGTGCTGCTGGTGCCGCGGCTCGTGCTGTCGACCGCGCTCGACGACGCGTCGCCGTCGGCCGAGCCCACCGAGGCCATCCGCCGCGTGCGCCACGGCCGTGCGATCACCGTGTTCACGTGGGGCGAGGGCCTGGGGCCCGTGCTCGCGGCGTGCGACGACGGCGAGATCGACGCCACCGTCGTCGACATCGCACGGCTGTCGCCCCTCGATCGACCCGCGATCATCGAGGCCGCCCGCGACACCGGGCGCATCGCGATCGTCCACGCCGGTGCCCGTGATCACGGCCTCGGGGCCGAGATCGCGGCGCTGGTCGCCGCCGAGGCGATCCACTACCTCGACGCGCCGATCCTCCGCGTCTGCGGCGAGGACGGCCCACACGCGCCGTGCGACGAGCTGCTCGGGTTGCCGGGGCACGATCGCATCGCCGCTGCGCTCCACGAGCTCGCGACGCCCTGACCCCTCTCCGGTTGCCCCCGCGCCGTCCTCCCACGCCCGCGAAGTCGCCCTCCTCAAGGAACTGCCCGATGTCCGAGTTCAAACTCCCCGCGATCGGTGAAGGCGTCGTCGAAGGCGAGATCGTGCGCTGGCTGAAGAAGCCCGGCGACCGCGTCGCCGCCAACGAGCCGCTCGTCGAGGTGATGACCGACAAGGCGACCGTCGAGATCCCGTCGCCGATCGATGCGGTGCTCGAGTCGATCGTCGCCGAGGAGGGCACCATCGCCCCGGTCGGCGCCGTGATCGCGATGCTCACCGTCGGTCCCGCGAAGCCGGTCGCGCCGCCGCCGGTCGCCCCCGCTCCGGTTGCGCCGGCGCCCGTCGCCCCGGCTGCGGTCGGCAACGGCGCGGCCCCGCTCGACGCGGCCCGCGGCAAGGTCCTCGCGACCCCGGCCGCCCGCGCCCTCGCGGCGGAGTCCGGGATCGACCTGTCGTCGGTCGCCGGCGATCGCGGTCGCATCACCAAGGCCCACGTCGAGCTCGCGCGCGCCTCGTACGAGTCCGGCCCGTCGACGCCCGCGGCCCCACCCGCGCAGCGGGCCGAGTCACCTGCGCCCCGCGCCGAGTCCCGCCCGTCGTCGACGCCGACCCAGCTCCCGATCGCGGGCGAGCTGCCCGCGACGCCGCCGGCCCCGGCTCGGCCGCGCGCCACCGCGTCGGCCGCCGACGAGTACGTGCCCTTCCGCGGGATGCGTCGCCGCATCGCCGAGGGCATGGTCAAGTCCAACACCACCGCGGTGCACTACACGTACGTCGAGCAGATCGACGTCACCAAGCTGGTCGCGCTGCGCGAGCAGGCCAAGAAGGCCGCCGCGGCCGAGGGCGTGCAGCTCAGCTACCTGCCGTTCATCGTCAAGGCGGTGCTCCGGGCCCTGCGCAAGTTCCCGATCGTCAACGCCGAGCTCGACGAGGGCAACTCGCGCATCATCCTGAAGAAGCGCTACTCGATCGGCATCGCGACCGCGACCGATCAGGGCCTCACGGTGCCGGTCGTCCACGATGCCGACAAGCTCAGCCTGCTCGACATCGCGGCCGAGATCAGCCGCGTGTCCGAGGCCGCCCGCACCGGCAAGGCCTCGCGCGAGGAGCTCACCGGCTCGACGTTCACGATCACGAGCCTGGGCCAGATCGGCGGCGTGCTCGCCACGCCGATCCTCAACTACCCCGAGGTCGGCATCCTCGGCGTGCACGCGATCCGCAAGACCCCGGTCGTCGACGAGAACGACAACATCCGCGTCGGTCACCTGATGAACCTCTCGGTCTCGCTCGACCACCGCGTCGTCGACGGCTACGAGGGCGCGAGCTTCCTGCAGGAGGTCAAGCGCTACCTCGAGGATCCGACCCTGCTGCTGCTGTCGGGCATCTAGTCCCTAGACGGGGCGCCGCGCGCCCCTCGACCTCTCGAAAGGCGCTCCCATGGCCACCATCACCAAGACTGCACTCGTCATCGGCGCCGGCACCGGCGGTTACCCCTGCGCGATCCGGCTCGGCCAGCTCGGCGTCGACGTGATGCTGGTCGAGAAGGCCCAGCCCGGCGGCGTGTGCCTGAACGTCGGCTGCATCCCGTCCAAGGCGCTCATCAGCGCGACCAAGCTGGCGCACAAGGCCGTCCACGCCAAGGGCATGGGCATCACCTTCGCCGCGCCGACGGTCGACATGAAGCAGATGCAGGTGTGGAAGTCCGGCATCGTGAAGAAGCTGACCGGCGGCGTGCAGACCCTGGTCAAGGCGAACGGCGGCGAGTACCGCCAGGCCACCGCCGAGATCCTCGCGCCCGGCCGCGTGCGCCTGACCTACGCCGACGGCCGCCCCGAGGACATCGTCGAGTGCAAGCACATCGTCGTGGCGACCGGCTCGCTGCCGATCGAGATCCCCGGCTTCAAGATCGACCAGCGCCGCATCGTCGACAGCACCGGCGCCCTCGAGATCGACTACGTGCCCAAGGAGATGATCGTCATCGGCGGCGGGTACATCGGCCTCGAGCTCGGGCAGACGTTCGCGCGCCTGGGCACCAAGCTCACCGTCGTCGAGGGCCTCGATCGCATCCTCGCGACGATGGACAAGGATCTCGGCGATCCGGTCGCCAAGCAGATCAAGGCCGACGGCGGCGAGATCCTCACCGGCACCAAGGCGCTGGGCTGGCGCGAGGAGGGCGGCCGCGCGATCGTGAAGGTCGAGACCGCAGGCCAGGCCCGCGAGATCCCGGCCGACGTCGTGCTGGTGTCCGTCGGTCGTCGCCCGATCACCGCGGGCCTCGGGCTCGACAAGGTCGGCGTGAAGATCGACGCCAAGGGCTTCATCGTCGTCGACGAGCGGATGCAGACCAACATCCCGGGCATCTACGCCGCGGGCGACGTCGTCGGCCAGCCGATGCTCGCGCACAAGGCCAGCCACGAGGGCGAGCTCATCGCCGAGATCATCGCCGGCAAGAAGCGCGTCAACGACGTGCGCACGATCCCCGCGGTGGTCTTCACCGATCCGGAGATCGCGACCGCGGGCATGAGCCGCAGCGAGGCCGAGGCCAAGGGCCACAAGGTCTCCGAGGGCAAGTTCCCGTTCGCGGTGTCGGGCCGGGCGATGGCGATCGACGAGATGAAGGGCTTCGTGCGGGTCATCGCCGATGCGGACGACGAGCGCGTGCTCGGCGTGCAGATCGTCGGTCCCGAGGCGAGCGACCTCATCTCCGAGGCGGCGCTGGCCATCGAGATGGGCGCCTACGTCCCGGACATCGCGCTCACCATCCACCCCCACCCGACCCTGGGTGAGGCCGTGATGGAGGCCGCGAAGCACGCGATCGGCGAGGCCATCCACATCGCCAACGCCCGCAAACACTGATCAGGCGCGCACGCACGCCCCTCGGCCCGGCCCGCCCTGCGGATCGGGCCCGAAGGGGCGAATTGCCCCGAAACCGGCCCCAATCGCCGTTCTGAGGGGGGCCGGAAGTTCGCCTGGTTCCCGCACGGGACCCGCGTTACCTCTGGAGGGAGTCTGCGTGCCATAGCCGCCGCGGGGCGGGGCGCCCGAGATCGACAAGGACGAGAGACGTGAGCAACAAGCTTTTTGTTGGCGGCCTGAGCTGGAACACAACCGACTCGGACCTCATGGATGCATTCACGACGTTCGGTGAAGTGACCGACGCGAAGGTGATCACCGATCGCGAGACAGGCCGCTCCCGCGGCTTCGGCTTCGTGACGTACGCGAGCAGCGACTCCGCGACCAAGGCGATGGCCGAGATGGACGGCGCGACGCTCGACGGGCGCACGATCCGGGTCAACGCCGCCGAGAGCCGCGAGGGCGGCCGCGGTGGCGGTGGCGGTGGTGGACGCGGCGGTGGCGGTGGCTTCCGCGGCGGTGGTGGTGGTGGCGGCGGCTTCGGCGGTGGCCGGGGCGGCGGCGGTGGCTTCAACGACCGCGGCGGCGGCGGTGGGCGAGGCGGCGGTGGCGGCTTCAACGACCGCGACCGTGGTGGTGGTGGCCGGGGTGGTCGTGGCGGTCGTGGCCGCGACTGACGCTCGAGCTCGGCGCTGACGAAAATCCAGCGGGGCCGCGGACGATTCTCGATCGTCCCCGGCCCCGAAGCGTTGGTTGGGGAACCTTTGCGAGGGCGCCGCGATTAACCGCCATGCTCGGGCGACTCGCGGCGCTGGTGGTCCTCGGCGCGTGCGCGTCCGCCTGTGCACCGACGCGGTCGAGCGCGACGCGTACGCCGAGCTCCGCGGTCCCACGGATCGTGGCGGAGCCGCCCCGCGCAGGCGCGCCGACGGTGGTGCTGCGCTTCTCGTCCCTCGACGCGGTCGAGATCCGGGGCGAGACCACGCGGACTCACCCGCTGGCGTTCGACGGCCCGAACGCCGCCGTCTCGCTGGCCGACGTCGCGGGCACCCACGCCGTGGTGCCGCTCGCGGCGATCGTCGAGGACCCGGCGCCCCAGCGGTTCGCGGTCGAGGCCACGCCGGTGTGCCCGTCGCCGTGGATCGTCGACGTCGCCGCACCATGGCTGGTCGCGCGGACGGCCGTGACCGCGGCGCCGGCGGTGCTGCGGGCGGGCTGCGGCCCGCTGCAGCACACGGACTTCATCACCGGCTTCGGTCGCGAGCGCGTGCTGGTCTACGGCGCAGCTCCGTTCGATCCGCGGATGGTGGCCAGCGAGATGGGGATCGTCCGCAGCGACCTCGAGCGCATGTTCGAGGTCCGCATCGACGCGCTGTGGATCAACGAGATCGCGGTCGTCCCCCACGGTGGTGTGGGGGGCCCCGTCGCCGAGCCGAGCCCCACCGGCCTGCGGATGCGGCTGGACGCGGCGGCGTCGTGGGACGCCGAGGCCCGCCTCGAGGTCGGGGCGACGATCGCTCGCATCTGGCTCGGGAAGCTCGTCGGGCAGATCGCACCGGCCGAGCCCGAAGGCGCGGCCGTGCCCGAGCGCGCCGCGCTGCTCCACGGCATCGGCCGCGGCATCGCCCGCGAGTCGCTGTTCGAGCTCGGGCTCTTGTCGCCGGACGAGTACGCAGCGGATCTCGATCGCGCCGAGGCGCTCGTCGCCGAGCGGTCGGCGGCCTGGCGCCCCGCCGGGGCGATCGATGCCCGCGACGTCGCGGCGCGGTCGGCCGATGCGTCGATCGATGCGGCGATGCTGGCGTGGCGGATGCGCGAGGCCGATCCTCCGCGGAGTCTGCCGCAGGTGCTCGAAGCCTCGAGTGACGGGTCGGAGGATCTCGCCGGCCTCTGGCGGCGCATCGCGGGAGGCGCCCGACCGCGGAAGCTCGGCGCGTGTGTGCTGCAGCGAGCGACGAAGACGAGCGTCGTCGACCTGGGCGTGTCGACCCCCTGGGAGCCCACGCGCAGCGCCGCCGTCGTGACGTCGATGCGCGAGGATGGCGTGGGCGCGGCCGCGGGGGTGGCCACGGGCGACGAGCTCGCGGGCGTGGTCGCGACGCGCGACGGCACGGTCGTCACGGTGCGTCGCCGCGGCGCCGCCGTGCTCTTGACCTCGACCGCTCGACCCGACGTGCTCGTGCGGCGGGGCTGGGTCCGCCGGGCCAACGTGGCCGACGAGCGCTGCTACCCGAAGCTGTGAGGGATGGGCGGGCCGCAGCACCGCAGAACCGGCCCGAGACAATCGGCGCCGGCGGTGGCCAATGCCCCGGCATGCGTCACTGCGCCCCGGTCGCCCTTGCCCTGGTCGCCCTCGCGTGCGCCGTCGATCCCGAGCCGCTCGACTTCGACAGCCCCGACGCGACGGACCCGACGGCCGAGGGCTGGGAAGAGGTGGATACGGATGCATCGTCCAGCGACGACGGCGACCCCGCCGACGACGGCGCCACACCCGGCGAGGCCGGAACCGCCGACCCCGACGACAGCGCGGACGGTGGCACGCCCGACACCTGCGGCGACGGGACCATCGATGCGAGCGAAGCCTGCGACAGTGGGGACCTCGGCGGCGCGACCTGTCAGTCGATGGGGTTCGATGGCGGGGCGCTCACGTGCGATGCCTCGTGTCGCATCGACACGAGCGCGTGCGTAGGCTGCGGCAACGGCACGATCGACGACGGCGAGGCGTGCGACGGGGCGATCCTGGGCGGGCAGAGTTGCACGTCGGTCGGCTTCGAGGACGGGGAGCTGTCCTGTGCTGACGATTGCAGTGAGGTCATCACCGACGCGTGCACCGTCGCCGAGTGCGGCGACGGGGTGCGCAACGGCGACGAGGTCTGCGACGCCGCCGACGTCGCAGGAGCGACCTGCCTCTCGCTCGGCTTCGCGTCGGGCGATCTCACATGCGCCGACGACTGCAGCGAGCTCGACACGAGCGCTTGCGTCGCGGCGGTGTGCGGCGACGGGGCGCAGAACGGCGACGAGGCGTGCGAGGGCGATGACCTCGGTGGCTCGGATTGCGTGGATGCCGGCTTCGACGACGGAGAGCTCGGCTGCTCGGGTGACTGCACGTTCGACACGAGCGCGTGCCTGATCTGCCAGCAGTTCGGCGAGGACTGTCGGAGCGACGCCGACTGCTGCCCCGGGATGCACTGCGACGCGTTCTTCGGCGACTTGTGCTGGCCGTAGAGCACCTGCTGCCGGTCGGCAACGGGGCCTCGAACGTCTACCCGCGGTCGATCCCGACCAGCCGGTCGATCACGATCGCCATCGCGCTGCGCACCGAGAGGTGGTTGAACCCGGTGCCCGCGTCGATCGGGGCCAGCCGCACGTCGGCGGCGTCGAGGAGCCGCGGCGCCAGGCCCCAGGCCTTGCCGAAGACGAGCACCATCGGCTCGCCCGCGAACAGGCGCGCGCGCGCGGTCGCGAAGTCGGTGACCGCCCCGCCGGGCCGCGCGCTGGTGACGACGACGCTCGGGCGCACGCCGGTGTCGCGGACGTGCTCGGCGATCACCGCGTCGAGGTCGGGGGCCCACGCGGTGCGGGCGAACTCGCCGCGCTCGTCGTCGCGGGCGCCCTGGCCGTGGCGGAGCAGTCGGTGCACGAGGTCCCGCTGCGCCGGCACGTCGTTGACGACGTAGAACCGGCGGATGGGATAGCCGAGCGCCAGGCGCGAGCCGTCCATCACGTCGAAGTGATCGACGGTCGACGTGATCTCCTCGCCGAGGCGGTTGCACACCGGCTGGTGCACCAGCGCGATCGTGAGCTGCGGCGCCACGCGGTTCAGCCCACGACGACGGTCTTGACCTGGCTCGAGCCGCCGCGCTCGTAGCGGATCTTGAAGACCTTGGTCCCCGACAGGCCCATGTAGAGCTGCGCGGCCTGGAGCTCGTCGGTGAGGTCGCGGCCGTTGATGTGCGTGATCTTGTCGCCGGCGCGAAAGCCCAGCTTGGCCACGCTGCTGCCGGCCTTGATCGACTTGAGCTTGTAGCCGCTGTGCACGTCGTTCTGGATCGCCGGCACGATCGTCGCCTGCGACTGCATCGCGGAGGGCGACGCGACCATCTTGTCGAAGTACGCCTGGGTGATGGTGCACTTCGACGTGCTCTCGCAGCGCACCGGGTCCGACGGCGAGGTCCCGCCGCCGGAGCCGGGCGTCGCCCCACCACCTCCACCGGGCGTCGAGCCACCGCCACCGCCGGGCGTCGGCTTGGGGACGCTCGGCGTCGTGCCGCCGCTGGTCGGCCTCGGCGTGGTCGGGACCGTGCCCGGGATCGCGGCCGGCTCGCTGGGCGTCGGCGTGCCCCCGCTCGGCGTGCCCGCGCCCGGCTCGGGCGTCGTCGGGGCCGCGTCGGCGACGACGCTCGCCGGATCGCCGGTGAAGCCCGCGAGCAGTCCCGTCCACGCCAGGGCCTGGGTGAGGCGGTAGCTCTGCACGATCGTCATGCCGTCGCGGAAGACCGTGACGTCGACCTTGTTCTCGGCGCCGTCGAGGGCGAAGCCGATGCGGCTGGCGTCGGTGAGCACGACACCGCCGAGCGCCTCGATCACGTCGCCGCTGCGCAGGCCGAGGCGGTGCAGGAGCGAGCCCTCGGCGATGTCGCCGACGCGGAAGCCCGCGGGCGGCCCCTCGGGGATCGGCGCGGCGAGCTGGGTGAACGTCGGCGGCGCGCCGCTGCGCACCCGCTCGAACACCAGCGCGGCGACGAACGGATCGACGCGCCAGGTCGCCTCGCCCGCGACCGGCGGTGTGATCGCCCGGGCGAGCGCAGCGTCGAGCGCCGGGTCCTCGATCGGCGCGGTGCTCGGGGCCGTCGTCGTGCCCGTCGTCGCAGGCGGGGTCGCGGGCGTCGTCGCGGTGGTCGGCGCGGCCTCGCCTCCCGCGATCTCGCCCGCCTCGCGGGCGCGTCGCTCGGCGCGGGCTCGCTCGATCTTCTCGCAGCCCTCGGCGGATCCGAGCGCGACGAACCCGAGCAGGACCGCTGCGCCGCCACGGCGACGCCCCGCGTTCTTCGCGTTGGTCCGCACCGCCGACGCGCGCGGCTGCGGTGGCTCGGCGACCGGCTCCGTGCGGGCGTCGATCTCCGCCGCCGCCGCCGTGGGCTCGAGCGCCGCCGCGGCGCTGCGGCGCGCGCGGTTGGTGAACAGCACCATGCCGCCGACCGCGAGCCCGGGCCCGAGGCTCACGACGCCGACGAAGATGAGGGGCCACCACACGTCGTAGACGGCGAAGGTCACGGCGCCGCCCCAGAACACCAGGCCGACGGCGAAGGGCCAGAGGGGTCGGCGTTCCATGCCGGCGATGATACGCGAGCGGCGAGCGTCGGCGTCAGGCCGCGGCCGGGTCGACGCGGCGCTGCTCCAGGGCCTCGGCCTCGGCCTCGCGACTGGTGGCCCGCAGCACGGCGACCAGCCCGTCGATGACCTCGCCGAGCTCCGGGTGCCGCGCGCCGAGGGTCTGCTCGCGCAGCGCGAGCGCCGTGCTGAACGCCTCGTGGGCCGCGCCGAACTGCGAGCGCTGCAGGTGCATCTCGCCCAGGGCCAGCCAGCCCTCGGCGAAGCGGGGGTGGTCGGCGGCGAAGCTCACCCGGAGGATCGTGAGGCACTGCCGGGCCGCGCGCTCGGCCTCGCCGAGGTCGCCGCGCGCGCTGTGGATGCGCGAGGCCACCGCCTCGATCGAGGCCACGCGCGGGTGCTCGGGGCCGAGGCACTCGGCGGCGAGGCCCGCGGCGCGCTGGATCTCGCGGGCTGCGTCGCGCAGCCGACCCTGCCGGCGCCGCAGCTCGGCGATCGACTCGTGCAGCGCACACGCGATGGCGCTGGCCTTCTCCGCGCCGTCGATCGCGGCCGCGGCCGCGGCATAGGCGGCGTCGGCGGCCTCGTAGTCGCCGCGCGACCGGGCGAGCCAGCCGCGGTCGATGCACAGCGCGGCGTACTGCGTGCCCATGCTCGGATCGACCAGGGTCCACGCGGCGTCGTAGGACGCGGCCGCGCGCTCGTACTCGCCGAGGGTGACCTCGATCGCCGCCGCGCCGCGGAGGATCTCGACGTCGAGGCGCGTGCCGCCGGGGGCCGTCACCGCGGCCACGCTCGACGCGGCGGTGCCGACGTTCGCGACGACCTTCGCCCGCTCGAAGCAGCTGCGCGCCTCGTCGAAGCGGGCGCGCTCGAACAGTGTCCAGCCGAGGCCGAGCAGACTGAAGGCGACCGCGCGATCGAGCCCGCCGGTGGTCGGCTGCGACTGCGGGCCGGGCACGCGGTAGGGCGACGCGGCGTTGCTGCTGCCGCGCAGCGGCGCGGTCGCGGCCTCGATCGCCGCGTCGCGGAACTGCTCGTGGATCGACAGCGCCTCGCGGAACAGCCGCTCGGCGCAGGCGTACTCGCCGGCGTGGTGGTGGATCCACGCGATGTCGTCGACGATCGATCGCACGGTGGTGTCGTCGGCCCCGGGCGCCGGCCCGACCAGCTCGAGCGCCGTCTCGCACAGCTCGATCGCGCGGGCGTGGCGACCGGCGTGGGAGTGCTGCTGCGCCACGCGGCGGAGCAACCACGCCAGCTGGGCCCGCCACGACGCCGGCACGCGGCCCTCGAGGCCGTCGAGCAGCCGTCGCAGGTACGTGTCGGCCTGCTCGCGATCGTGGAGCATCGAGCTGACGGTCGCGAGGCTGTAGCAGTTGAGCAGCACCTCGGGCGAGCTCGCCGGCAGGTCGCGCTGCACCAGCGACAGCGCCCGCTCGTACAGCGTGCGGGCCTCGTCGTAGGCGCCGCCGCGCAGCGCACGATCGCCCTGGGCCCGCAGCGCGAGCGCGGGCGCGTGGCGCTGCGCGAACGATCGCCACGCGATCGAGGCCGAGCCGAACAGCAGCGCGAACAGCAGGGCGAGGCCGGCGACGGGCCGCCCGGCCTGCATCGCGATCATCAACAGGCCGAGGGCCGCGAGGGAGAACGGGATGCGGTACAGCGCTGGCGCGCGGGCCAGGGCGTCGCCGCGCACCAGCGCCGTCGTGCCCCCCGTGCCAGTCGTCGCCTCTGCCACGCATCCATGGTGGCAAGGGCGGAGGAGCGCCGCAACTCCAAGTGCGGGCCCCTCGTCACCATCGCCACCACAGGGCGGGCGATACGGCCCAGATCCGTGCCGAGCGCAGGGCGACCAGGGTCGAGAGGATGCCCTGCAGGCCGGCGCGCGTCCGCGGGTCGAGCAGGAGCAGGGCCGCGGGGTCGACGAGCGCGTCGCCGCGGACGTTGCCCTGGACCTGGCCGAAGCCGGCAAGAATGTCGCGCAGCGTGGGCTCGGGCGGATAGATCTCGAGCGGCGTCCCCGGCGCGACGCCGCCCTTCGTCTCGGCGTCGGCGACGGCGTCGTCGAGGGTGCCGATCGCGTCGACGAGCCCGCGGGCCTTGGCGTCGGCGCCCGTCCACACGCGGCCCTGCGCGATCGCCTCGACGGCGGCGCGATCGAGCTTGCGACCCTCGGCGACCCGCGCCACGAAGGTGTCGTAGGTGGCGCGCATCATCGACTCGACGGTGGTGCGCTCGGCGTCGGTCCACGGCTTCATCGACGACCACATGAGCGCCCGCTCGCCGCGGTGGACCTCGAAGGTGTTCACGCCGAGCTTGGCCAGCGCGTCGCCGAACACGAGCTTGCCGCCGACGACGCCGATCGATCCGGTGAGCGTGTCGGCGCCGGCGAAGATCCGCGCCGCGGGGGCCGAGATGTAGTAGCCGCCCGACGCGGCGGCCGAGCCCATCGACACCACCAGCGGCTTGCGCTCGCCGAGGGCCTTGGCCGCGTGCCAGATCTGCTCGGAGGCCAGCGCACTGCCACCGCCCGAGTCGACGCGGAGCACCACGGCCTTCACGGCCTCGTCGGCGGCGACGGCCGAGAGCGCGGCGACCAACGTGTGCGACGCGATCTCCTCGCGCGCGCCGAGCAGGCCCGAGCCGCTGCCGTCGACGATGTTGCCGACCGCGTAGACGATCGCGACGTGGGGCTCGCTCGGCCGCACCGGCGGCAACAGGCCGAGGAAGCGCTGCAGCGTGGCGAAGTCGGCCAGCTTGCCGCCGCGCCGGAGCACGCGCCACGGCTGCCCCGCGCTCGCGTGATCGCGGAAGCTCTCCCAGGTGGCGACCTCGTCGACGAGCTTCGCCGCGATCGCGTCGTCGCCGACGAACAGCCCGCGATCGACCGCGGCCACCGCCCCGGCGTGGTCGAGGCCGCGCGCCGCACCGATCGCGTCGAGCTGCGACGCCCAGCGCCGCTCGACGATCGCGCCCAGGGTCTCGAGCATCTCGGGCGACGGCGCGTCGCGGGTGATCGGCTCGGCGGCCCCCTTGAACGCCCCGACGTGGAGGAAGTCCGCGGTGACCCCGACGCGATCGAGCAGGCCCTTGACGTGGATCGGCGTGGCCGCCGGTCCGGTGATCGCAAGCTCGCCCAGGGGCGCGAGGCCGACGCGGCTGCACGCGGTCGCGACGTGGTAGGTCGTGTCGGTCAGTCGCTCGGCGTGGCACCACGCCGGCTTGCCGCCGCTGCGGAAGTCGGCGAGCGCGCGGCGCAGCTCCTCGGCGGCGACGAGATCGATCGCGAGATCGCCGAAACGGATCACGAGGCCGGTGGTGTTCGCGTCGCTCGCGGCGGTGTCGAGCTGCGCGACGAGGTCGCGCAGCGGCGTGCTCGCGCCGCCGAACAACGACATGCCCGCGACCTCGCTCACGGCGCCGTCCCACGCGACGACGCCGTGGGCCGGCGTGCCCTCGGCGTAGTCGGCCGAGGCGCGCGGGGCCTCGTAGGGGCCGGGCTCGTCGAGCTTCGACGCGAACATCCCCGCCAGCGGCGAGAACGGCGAGCCGCCGCCGCCCTCGGAGCTGGGTGCTGGCGTCGCGTCCTTCGGCGCGGGCTCGCGGCACCCCGAGGCGACGACGAGCGAGCAGAGCACCGGGGCGAGGACGCGGGCGGATCGTGGGCGCATGGCGTGGCACCGTAGGCAAGCCCGACGCCGGCCGCAATCATCGCCGGGTCGGCGTCGAGATCGATGCGCTGGAGCCACCTGTTCGGCGTTCGCGACGAGATCAAAGCGCGTCGCCGTGCGTTCGACGTGTCCCGCTACCATCGATGCCGATGCCCGATCATCCGACGAACCGCCGCGCCCACCACTGCCGTGTCCTGGTCGCCGTCGTCGGCATGGTCGGCGGTGCGATCGGCACCACGGGCTGCGCGGACAAGCCGGAGCCCGTCGCGGAGGTCGCCGCGGAGGTCGCCGCGCCCGCGGTCGAGCTCGATCTGTGGTCGGGCGTGCCGCCGCTCGAGCCGCACCCGGGCGACCTCGCCTCGGTGATCGAGCCGCGGCCCGGGCCCGAGAAGCCGACGACCGTCGGCGAGCGCATCGAGCTGGCCTTCCCGCCAGAGGTGCCGCCCGAGACCAGTCGACCCGAGGTCACCACCGGCCCGCTGACGGTCGAGCGCTTCGGGCCCACCGGGCCGCTCGATCTGGTCGACGCGGTGCGCGTGACCTTCAACCAGCCGATGGTGCCGCTGGCCTCGGTCGAGTCCCTCGCGACCAAGACGGTGCCGCTGGTGATCGAGCCCGCGGTGGCGGGCAAGGCCCGCTGGCTCGGCACGCGGACGGTCGCGTTCTACCCCGAGGGGCGGCTGCCGTTCTCGACCACGTACACGATGCGCGTGCCCGCCGACTCGGTGTCGATGTCCGGCAACAAGCTGGAGAAGGAGGTGCGCTGGACGATCAGCACGCCGACGCTCGCGCTGGTGTCGGCCGATCCGTGGAACGGCGCGACCGGGCGCCTGCTCGATCAGAACATCACGCTCACGTTCAACCAGCCGGTGCAGCGCACCGCGCTGGCCGCTGCGCTGGACCTCACGGCCGGCGGCAAGGACGTCCCGTTCACCATCGTCGACCCGCCGTTCGTGGAGACGATGGAGCCGTGGCAGCGCGACCGCATCGTCGTGCTCGATCCGAAGGACAAGCTCACCCCGGACACCAGCTACGCGATCAGCCTGCCGGCGGGCGTGTACGGCGAGGGGCCCGAGCGCAGCGCGGCGATCTCGACGGGGTTCTCGACGTACCCACCGCTCACCCTGTCGCTCGCCGACTGCGGCACGCCCTGCTACGCGGGCGGCGGCATCACGCTGGTGTCGAGCACGCCCGTCGCCGATCCGAAGCTCGAGGACAAGGTCCACATCAGCCCCGCGGTGCCGAACCTCCGGATCGAGGACTGGGGTGGGATCCACCTCGCCGGCGACTTCACGGGCGACACCACGTACACGGTGACCGTCGACGCAGGCGTCCTCGACGCCCACGGGCAGAGCCTCGCCAAGCCGTTCCGCGCGGTGGCGAAGCTCGGGCCGTTCTACCCCGAGCTCGGGTACAAGACGCCGGCGCCGAGCCCCGCGGTCATCGAGCTCGGGGCGCCGCGCGAGCTGACGCTGCGGATCGCCGGGCTCGATCGCGTCGAGGTCGAGGGCGCCAGCTTCCCTCCGAGCCGACTCGGCGCGTACCTCGACGTCTACGCCTACGACTCGAGCTGGGGTTGGCCCCGCGACATCGGCAAGTTCACGTGGTCGAAGCGCTTCGACGTGAAGCCGTCGCGGCGCAAGCGGCAGGACCTCCTGCTCGGGCTCGACGAGCTGCTCGGGACGAACCGCATGGCGTGGCTGACGGTGCGATCCAACGAGATCCAAGAGAGGGATTGGAAGTGGCGCGCGGGGCTGTCGCAGTTCGTCGTCGTCACCGACCTCGGCGTCGCGGCGGCCGTCGATCGCGACTCGGGCACGATCATGGTCACGCGCCTGTCGACCGGTGAGCCGGTCGCGGGTGTGGCCGTGTCGATCGGCGAGGCCATGAGCACGCCGGTGTGGACCGGCACGACCGACGCCGAGGGCCTCGCATCGGCGACGTTCAGCCCGCTCACGTACGGCCACAAGGTCGTGGTCAAGGCGGAGCTCGGCGACGACGCGGCGTTCCTCCGCCTCGACCAGGGCGACCTGCGCGGGCAGTGGCGCTACTGGAACGCGCCGGAGGACCAGGCGCTGGGGTTCTTCTTCACCGATCGCGCGCCGTACAAGCCCGGCGACACGATCCACCTGGTCGGCGTGCTGCGCCAGCAGACCCGCGGTCCCAAGGGCGGCACCGCGTGGTGGCGGCAGAACGCGACGGCCACGTACAAGGTCGTCGATCCGCGCGGCGTCGACGTGGCCTCGGGCGAGGCGAAGATCGGCCCGTTCGGCACGGTCGCCGTCGACATCCCGACCAAGCCCGACGGCGGCACGGGCTCGTACCAGTTCCAGATGGAGGTGCCGAGCCTGTTCGGCCCCAACCAGACCTTCCACCACGCGGTGTCGGTCGAGACGTATCGGACGCCCGAGTTCACGGTCGCGGTGGCGCGCCCCGACAGCAAGCCGCTGGTCTTCGGCGACACGCTGGTCGCGGAGATCCGCGGCGAGTACCTCCACGGCGCGCCGCTCGTGGGTGGCGAGGTCGCGTACGCGCTGACGCGCACCGAGACCGACTTCCGCCCGCCGGGCTCCGAGAACGACGCGTTCGTGTTCGGCGCGGGCTCGTCGGCGTGGGGCGGCTACCGCGAGTACGGGCGAGGCCGGCATGGCGGTGGGCACGGCGGCTGGGGGTGGTCGCCGCCGTCCACCACGCTGCGCAACGCGACCGGCACGCTGGACGCGACCGGCAAGCTCGTCGTGACGCACACCGTCGTCGCGAAGGAGCCGCCGCCGCCGGGCACACCCGCAGCGGCGGTCGTCGTACCGACGGGGCCCGAGCCGCTTCCGCGCGCGGCGACGTACGCGATCGCAGCGACCGTCACCGATCAGAACCGGCAGGCGATCGGCGGCACGGGGAGCTTCGTCGTGCACCCCGCGAAGATCTACGTGGGCATCCGAACCGAGCGCAGCGTGCTGCGCGAGGGCGAGCGCACCAACCTCGAGGCTGTCGCAGTCGATCTCGAGGGCGCCCGCACCACGGGCAACGCCATCACCGTCGACTTCGTCCGCCAGGAGACCACGCGCACGGCGGTCGAGAAGGACGGCCGCTGGAGCTTCGAGTACAAGACGACCGAGGCCCGCATCGGCGGCTGCGCGCTGGTGTCCGACGCCGCGCCGCAGCCCTGCGAGGTGAGCCCCGACAAGGCCGGCACGTACGTCGCGCGCGCCACGGCCAAGGACGCCGCCGGCCACGAGACCCGCAGTGAGCTGAGCCTCTACGTCCACGGCAAGGACGCGATCGTGTGGGACGCCGGCGCCGAGCGCCGCGTCGACCTCGTCGCCGACAAGCGCACGTACGCCCCGGGCGACACCGCGAAGGTGTTGTTGCGCTCGCCGTTCACCGACGCGCGCGGCATCGTCGTCGTCGAGCGCGAGGGCATCGCGACCGAGATCCCGGTGGTCGTCACCGGGGGCGCGCACGCGGTGGAGATCCCCATCACCGAGGACATGGTCGGCGGCGTCACGCTGTCGGCGATGCTGACGCGAGGTCGCACCGAGATCCCCGGCGCGCCCAAGGGCCAGGACCTCGGCATGCCCGCGGCGGCCGCTGGTCAGGTCGACCTCGACGTGGTCACCGACAGCAAGACGATCGTCGTCGCGCTCGAGCCCCACGCCAAGGAGATCGCGCCCAAGGGTAGCCTGTCGCTGTCGATCAAGACCACGCGCAAGGATGGCGGTGCGGCGCTGCCCGCCGCCGTCGCCGTGATGGTGGTCGACGAGGGCGTGCTCAGCCTGATGGCCTACGAGACGCCGGATCCCGTGGCGTTCTTCCACGGGAAGCGCCAGGGCGAGGTGTGGCTGCACGCGCTGCAGGCCAACGTGCTGCCGCGTGACGACGTGGCGACGCCGGTCGTGCCGACGACGCCGACCACCACGACGCCGTCGATGATGCCGATGGGAGGCGCGGGCATCCGCCGCGACATGCCGTCGGATCCCACGAGCGGCATGCCGATGCCCAAGCCCTCCGCCGCGGCGCCCGGTGCCGCGCCGCCGCCGATGATGGAGAAGGCGCGGGACAGCGCGCCGGCGCGCGAGGAGGAGCGCAAGGCCGACAGCTCGTCGCGCGCGGGCGGCGAGGCGGGCTTCGACGTCACCGCGGCGATGGCCCAGGGCGTCTCGCTGCGCACCGTGTTCGCGACCACCGCGTTCTTCGACGCCGAGATCGTCACGGACGCGAACGGCGAGGCCCGCATCGACATCCCGATGCCCGAGAACCTCACCACGTTCCGCATCATGGCGGTCGCGGTCGATCCGGCGGTGGCCGATCGGTTCGGGAGCGGCGAGAGCTCGGTGCGCGTCCGCAAGCCGATCATGATCCGGCCCTCGCTGCCGCGCTTCGCCAACTACGGCGACACGTTCGAGGGCGCCGTGATGGTCGACAACCAGAGCGACGCCGCGCAGAAGGTCCTCGTCGGCACGCGCGGCCTCAACGTCACGCTCGGCGGCGAGACCGAGCGCTTCGTCGACATCCCGGGGGGCGAGTCGCGCGAGGTCCGGTTCGACATGGCGGTGCAGGAGGTCGGGACGATGCGCCTGCAGTTCGCGGCGATGAGCAGCGCCGGCCGCGACGCGACCGAGGTCACGCTGCCGGTGCACTATCCGGCGACCGCCAAGGCCTTCGCCGACTACGGCATGACGGATGCGTCGGTGCAGCGGACGATCGAGCCGCCGGCCGATGCGCTGCCGGCGTTCGGCGGGCTCGAGCTGAGCTTCAGCTCGACGGCGCTGAGCGGCCTCGAGGACGCGGTCTCGTACCTGGTCGACTATCCGTATGAGTGCGCGGAGCAGACCGCGAGCCGCATCCTGCCGATCTTCGCGTTGGGCGACGTTCTCGACGCGTTCCCGATCGCCACGGTACGCGACAGGTTGGCCCGCGACGCGCTCGGTCGCGCCGGCATCGCGCGGCTGCTGACGTACCAGCTGTACGACGGCGGCTTCGGCTACTGGGACACCCGCGAGAGCTGGCCGTACCTCACCAACTGGGTGACGTTCGCGCTGCTCGAGGGCAAGCGCCGGGGCTACGAGGTCCGCGCCGACGCGCTCGATCGATCGCTGTCGTACCTCGAGAACTTCGTGCAGTACGGCTACCGCTCGCGCTGGGGCGATTACTACGATTGGACCTCGCGGGCGTTCGCGCTGTGGCTTCTGTCCGGCGAGAAGCGCGGCGCCACGCTGTTCGATTCGGTGTGGTCGCACCGGGCCGAGATGCCGCTCTATGCCCGGGCGCTCTTGATGTCGGCCGCGCACCGATATGGCAAGACCGTCGAGCGGGACGCGGTCCGCGAGGAGCTGCGCGACGTCGTCGTCGAGTCGGCGCGGACGATCCACTTCGCCGAGGGCAAGGGCGAGGCCGCGGCCGAGGGGCTGCGGGTGCTCATGCACTCGAGCGCGCAGACGGACGCAATCGTGCTGATGGCGCTGCTCGAGATCGATCCGGCGGACACCATGCTGCCGAAGATCATCGCCGGCATCATGGACGACCGCGATCCCAAGCGCGGCGGCCGGTGGCTCTCGACCCACGCCAACGCCTGGGCGCTGGTCGCTGCGAGCCGCTACTTCGAGGTCGTCGAGAAGGACGAGCCCGACTACACCGCGCAGGTGTGGATCGACGAGCTGTTCGCGGGCGAGCACGCGTTCCGCGGCCGCAGCATGGCCACCGTCGATCAGACGATCCCGATGCAGACGCTGCAGGGCGCGCCCACGCGCGAGCTGACGCTCGCGAAGGCGGGCCTCGGCAAGCTCTACTATCGCATCGGCCTGCGCTACGCGCCCAAGGACCTGAAGCTCGCGGCCACCGATCAGGGCTTCACCGTGTATCGCACCTACGAGGCGCTGCCGGGTCCCGACGGCAAGGTGGATCCCGACGCGGTGAAGCAGACCGACGACGGCGATTGGCTGGTCAAGGCCGGCACCAATGTGAAGGTCACCATTTCGTTGGTGGTCAGCGATCGGGCCAACTATGTGGTCGTCGACGATCCGCTCCCCGCGGGCTTCGAGGGCCAGAACCCGAAGTTCGTGACGTCGGTGGGCGCGATCTCGGAGAGCGGCGGTGGGTATCCCGGCGGCACGCCGCGGGCGTACGACGGCTGGTGGTGGGGCGGGTGGTACACGTTCAGCCACACGGATCTGCGGGATGATCGGATGCTGCTGTTCGCGGACCAGCTGCCGGCGGGCGTGTACACGTATAGCTATACGGCGCGGGCGACCACGATCGGGGAGTTCCTGCTGCCGCCGGTGAAGGCGGAGGAGATGTACGAGCCCGAGCGGTTCGGCCACGGATCGTCGGCCCGGGTCACGGTGGTGGAGTGACCACGCCCTAACCCCGGATCGCGGCGAGGAACGCCGCCGCCGGCAACGTGTCCCGCCGCCGCGCCCCGTCCCACGGCACCGCGGTCAGCACCTCCCGCGCCGGCCGCTCGGCGTCGCGGGGCGACACGCCGCGGAGGATCGGCCGCGCCGGATCAACCGCCGGATTCGTCGGCACGGCCGGCCTCCAGGGTTGCGACGACGTCGTCGAAGGATCGACCCTCGGCGGCGAGGCGGATCGCGAGCTCGCGGCGGCTCTCGCCGACGACGATCATCTCGCACGGTCTTCCGGTGGTGCAGGCGCAGCTCAGCTCCTCGACGTGGAGGCGGCGCTGCGCGAGGTGGTTGAGGACGCCCTCGAGCATCCCGGCCAGGAGGTGGCAGCGGCGGCCGTGGCGGCCCGGTCGGGCGACGAGCGCGCTCGACTCGACCTCGAGGCGCAGCACGCCGCGGGCCGACTCGGCGAGGTCGAACGTCACGACGCCCCAGCCCTGATCGCGCAGCAGATCCGACACCAACTCGACGACCTCGCGCATCGGGCGATCGCCCAGCGGGATCTCGTCGTCGCCGGCGGTCTCGAGCTCGATGACGAGTCGACGACCCGCGGCGAGGCCCCAGTCGTGGGCGATCGTCCGCCACTGCGCCGCGGACTGCTTGTCGAACGCGTTCGCGAGCAGCTCGAACAGCACCACGGGCGTCGACAACACGCGCTCGGCGTAGCGGTTGCGCAGGATGCCGCGTGCGGCCTCGTCGGCGACCAGATCGCTCTGGCGCGGCGCCGGCTCGCGGGCCTCGGGCCCGGTGCGCTCGGGGAGGAACTGCCGCCGGTTGATGAGCAGGTAGAGCCGCGGGGCCCCGGGCGCGCGGACGATCTCGACGTCGACGTTCTGCGCGCCGAAGCGGAAGTCGAACACGTAGGAGAAGCGCACGCTCGTGCCGCCCGTGGTGCCCTCGGCCAGCGCCCGGAAGCGGCCGTGGAAGTCCTCCGTGTTCGCACACGGCGCGACGTCGGTGAAGAAGTTCCGCCCGACCACCGTGCTCGGATCGAGGCGCGCGAGGCGACCTTCGGCGAGGTTGTAGCGCAGGATGAGGCCGTCGCGCGCCAGGCAGACCACGCCGAACGGAAGCTCGTCGAGGGCCGCGTCGTCGAGGTCGTCGACGGTGGTCGGATCGAACGCCGCGAACGACCGCGGCGGTCGGGTTCGGGCGGTCACGGAGGGCGGTGGGGGGATCGGGCTCATGGATCGAACATCGGGTTGTTGGGGCCGCGCGATCGCAGCCACGCGGCCAGGGTGACGCGCAGCTCGTGGAGGTCGACGTAGCGCTCGCCCGGCGCCTTGCGGGTGCCGCGGGCGAGGATCGCGAACAGCCGCGGATCCATCTCGACGTCGCGCGGGTAGGGCAGGGCGGCGGTGCGGATCGCGTCGAACAGCGCGGGCAGGGACTCGCGCGCGAACGGAGGCCGACCGGTGACGAGGCTGTAGATCGACACGCACGCCGACCACTGATCGGACGCCGGCCCCACCACGCCGTCGACGATGTGCTCGGGCGCCATGAAGTCGGGCGTGCCCGCGAGCGTGCCGGTCTGGGCGACCCCGGGCTCGAAGATGTGCGACAGCCCGAAGTCGAGGAGCACCGCCCGCTCGACGCCGGTGTCGTCGACGCCGAGCAGCATGTTCTCGGGCTTGATGTCGCCGTGGACGATGCCGTGGCGGTGCACCGCCTCGAGGCCCGACAGGATCCCGAGCATGAGCCGCACGGCGCGGTCCTGATCGAGCGGTCCGTCGGCGGCGACGCGTCGCGCGAGATCGTCCCCCTCGAGCAGCTCCATCACGAGGTAGGGGGCGCCGCGATCGTCGACGACGACGTCGTGCACCTGCACGATCGCGGGGTGGCGGACGCGGGCGATGGCCCGGGCCTCGCGGATCAGGCGATCGTTCGACTCGGGATGATCGCTGCGCATGCGCTTGATCGCGACCAACCGATCGAGGCCGAGGTGGCGCGCCCGCCACACCTCGCCCATGCCGCCGACGCCGAGCCGGTCGAGCAATCGATAGCCCCGCTCGAGCAGGCGATCGGCGTCGACCCACGCGACCTCGGCCGCCGGGGCCCGTCGTTCGGGGCTCGCGCCGAGTCCCCGCAGCGTGTCGCGTCGTTCACTGCCCATGGTCGGAGCGCGGGTGCCGTGCACGCCCAGGCGCGATCGGGCGACCGCACCTCGGCACGGTCCCTCCTAGCAGACGGTCGCCACGCGGCAACTCGCGGCCATCCCCGGATTTGGGGCGTCGAATCGCGGTACATTCGCGCGCGGGCCGGCGGCGATCCGCGGACCAACGCGGCATGTCGACGAGGCGTGGGGTACTGACGGCGCTGTCGATCGGCGCGCTCGCGGGCGGGGGCCTGGCCCTGGTCCGCGTGAACTCGCCCGAGTCGGCGCAGGCCGGGCTCGCGATCGATCGAAGCGAGATCGTCGGTCCTGCGCCGCGGCCCGACCGCGCGTCCCAGTCCTCGGCCGATCCCGAGGCCCTGCGCGCGCGGCTCGGGGACGCACGCTGGATCGCGGTGGGCGGTGGCGCGTGGCCCGAGGCGACGCAGGTGCAGATCGAGCAGGACATCGGGCTCGCGGCCCAGGTCTTCGGCGACGGCGGCGTGGTCCTGTTCGGCGCGGGCCCGGACGCGCCGGTGGTGCAGGTGCAGCACGATCTGCCGCGCGATCCCCTGGGCACCGCGCTCGCCGAGCTGTTCGCGCCGCGGGGCGGCCGCGATGCGTCGTATCGCGCGCCCTCGATCCCGGTCGACGCCGAGGCGACGGCGTCGGGCGTGCTCGCGGCGCTCGGCACCGCGACCGCGGCATCCGGCGCCCCGCTGCTGGTGTTCCTGGCCGGACACGGCGACATCGGCGAGACGCCGCGCGACAACTCCGTGTCGCTGTGGGCCGCGTCGAACATCGGCGTCGGCGAGCTCGCGCAGACCCTCGATCATGCGCGACGTCCGGTGCGACTGGTCGTGACGACGTGCTTCTCCGGCGGCTTCGCCGAGCTCGCGTTCGCCAGCGCGGACGAGGCCGCGGGCGCCGCGGGCGATCGCTGCGGGCTGTTCGCGTCGACCTGGGATCTCGAGGCGTCGGGCTGCGATCCCAACCCCGATCGCAGCGCGCAGCAGGGCTACGCGATCCACTTCCTCAACGCGCTTCGCCTGCGCGATCGCAAGGGTGAACCGCTCGCGTTGGCCGAGCTCGACCTCGACGGCGACGGCCGCGTCGGCCTGCTCGACGCGCACACGCGGGTGCGCATCGCCTCCGACGGCGCCGATGTGCCGACCACGACCTCCGAGCGGTGGCTCCGCGCCCACGCGCCAGCGGCGGGCCCCGAGGTCGCACTCGAGCTCCCCGAGGAGGACGCGGTCGTCGCGGCACTCGGTCCGCGCCTCGGAATCGCGGGCGACGCGGCGGGCGCTCGGCTCGCGTCGATCGAGGCCGAGATCGCGGCCGCCGACGCGGAGATCGAGCGCACCGGCGGTCTCGAGGACGCCGCGTTCCGCCTCGCGGCGGCCGAGCTGCTCGCGCGGTGGCCGGTGCTCGACGACCCGTGGCACCCGGAATTCGCGACGACGTTCCGGGGTCAGCGCCCGCAGATCGAGGAGTTCCTGCGGGCGTCGGCGCGCTACGCCGAGTACCTCGAGGCGCGCGAGGCCGCCGCGATCGCCCACGGTCGCCGCGCCGATCTCACCGCGGCCGCGGCCCCGGTCGAGCGGCTCGCGCGCGCGATCGAGAACCAGCAGCACGCGCGACGCCTCGCGGCGCAGGGCGGCGCGGCGTTCGAGACGTGGCAGCGCCTGCGCGCGTGCGAGCGCTGGTCGCCGACGCGCGCACCCTGACGTCAGCGGCAGGTGACCACTGCGCTCGAGCCCCCGCGCGCCTCCGCTTGCGTGCGGCCCTTGCCCTCGCAACCCGGGCGGTCGGGGTTCGACCCCTCGCCCACGAGCGCGGACACCTCGATCTCGTAGTCGCCCGGCAGCAGGGCCGCGCGCGTGAACTTGCCGTCGCCGTCCGCCTGCACCTTGGCGACGGTGCGAAAGACGAGCTCGTCGCTCGGGTCGCGCGCGGGCGTGGCGATCACCACCTTGGCGTCGGGAATCGGCGAGCCTTCGGCATCGACGACGACGCCCGAGATCACGCCGTCGAACCGCGGCACCGACAGCACGACCCTCGCGGTGTCGCCTCCGACCACGCTCACGAGCTGCGTGGCGCCGTCGACGGGGACGATGTGTTGCTGGGCGTCGAGCACGTACTCGCCGGGTATCAGCTCCAGAAGCGAGAACGTGCCGTCGGGGCGGGTGAAGGTGCCCAGGCCGGCGCGTCGCTTCACGGCCACGTACAGCCCCCCGACGCCCTTGCCGTCGGGGTCCGTCACGCGGCCTTCGATGCGCCCGAGCGCAGGGAGCGAGAGCGATCCGAGGTCGACGTGTTGTCCATCGTCCACCGCGAAGCTCCCCAGCGGCAGCGATGCGCCGGTCCGCGTCGCGCCGATGATCTCGAAGTCGCCGGCGTCGGGCAGCGCCGCCACGAAGTGGCCGTCGCCGTCGGTCTGGGTCGTCACCGTGCCCTTGGGCAGCATGGGTCCGTCGAGCACGGTCCCCGCGGGGATGAGTCGAATCCCGAGGAACGCGCCGAGACCATCCTCGGCGACGATCGCCCGCCCTTCGACGGTGGCGCGGGGCTGCACGCGCAGGGTCGCTTCGACAGGCTCGACCCCAGTGATCTCGACGACCGCCACGACCGCGTGACCGCGGCAGTTCGTCGTGAGCTCGAGGCGTCCGGGCGGAACTCCCTCGAGCGTGCCGTGGGACCCCGCGAGACGAGCGCCCCAATGGTGGCCCGCAGTGCTCCCCGAGAGCCAGTCGCCCTCGCAGCCGTCGAGCACGGCTGGTGCCTCGATCTGCACGCGGACCGTCGTCGCGGGCGCGACGACGAGGACGAGCTCGGGGGCGGGCTCGCCGAAGGCCAGGGTGAGCGTGGCGTCGGCGCGAGCGAACCCCGTGGGTCCCTCGGCGGTGGGTCGATAGCGACCGGGCGCGAGGCGACGCAGCGCGAAGCGACCCTCGCCGTCGGTCGTGGTGAAGGTGAACTGCTCGCTGGCGTTGTCGCGCTCCGGGTTCGCGCGCACCCGGATGTCGGGCACGGGCGCGCCCGCGCCATCGATCACGCGGCCCGCGAGCACGACCTCGGGCATGACGCGCAGCTCGATGCCATCCTGGGGCGCCGAGGCGCCGGCTCTGCCCTCGGCGTAGCCTTCGGCGCTGGCCGTGAGCCCCACCGGGCCGGGCGGTACCCACAGCTCGAAGCGACCCTCGTCGTCGGCGATCGTCCGGGACGAACCGTCGAGGCGGTCGAACTCCATCCGGCGCACGACCGCGCCGGGGACGACGCCGCCGGTCTCGTCGACGACCGTGCCCGCCACCCGCACGCCGCCGCGCCGCAGCACGATGTCGATGCCGGTGTGGCGCGTGGCGGCAGCGATCGGCAAGAGTCCCGTGCCGTGGGCGCCGCCGTGATCCGCCGGCAGGTAGCCCGGGGCGCTCGCGTCGATGCGGTGCGTGCCGGCACGCACGCCATCCAGGTGATAGCCACCCTGCGCGTCGGTGTGCGCGCAGCCGGGCTCGATGTCCTCGACGCGGGCGCGCGCGCTGATGTCGATCGTGTGGCAGACGAGCGCGTGCGCGATGGGGCGGCCGTCGCGGTCCATCACGCGACCCGCGATCGTGGCGGCCTGGGGATCGACGGGGAGCGAGGCCGCCGTTCGCGTGCGCTCCGGGGCATCGCGGCGCCCGCTCGGATCGACCGAAGCACCCGAGGCACGCACGCTCCCGTCGATGTGGGTGCCGGCGTCTCCGGTGGTTGACGACGCGCGCGTGGGCGCGACGAGCCACGCCAGCACGAGCCCCGCGACCGCGAACCACGCGAGCCACGGCCCGAGCCGCGCGCTGTGCCATGGCCACAGCCACACGATGAAGCTCGAGAGGCGCGCGCCCTCGCGCTGGCCGGCGAGGCGCTCGAGCTCGGCCCGCGCCGCACGGGCACGCCAGCGCACGGTGGTCACCGACAGGCCGAGGCGCTCCGCCACGTCGCGGGCCGGCAGGGCCTCGATCTCGAGCAGCACGAACGGCGCGAGCTTCTCGGGATCGAGGCGGTCGAGGAAATGCTCGAGCATGCGTCCGGCCTCGCTGCGCTCGGCGTGCTCGTGCGGGGTCGTGGGTGCCGGAGTCTCCGGCGCGTGGACGATGAGCCGCGAGCGCCGTGCCGCGCGGCGGCGGGCGTTCGACGCCGTGTTGCGGCTGATCCCGAACAGCCACGGTCGCACCGCGCGGCTGCGGTCGAGCGCTGCGCCGGCGTGCCCGAGCATCGCGGCGAACACGTCCTGGACCGCGTCGTCGAGGTCGTCCTCGTGCAGTCGGAAGCGCCGCAGGCAGCTGCGCACGAACGCGTGGTGGTCGCGGTAGATGGCACCCACGCCGAGCTCGGCTTGCGATGAGGCATGCATCGCCCCCTGATTGTCGCGAGCGGTTGCGAGTGGAGCGGCCGGCGGCGAGAAATCGCAGGCATCCGCAGGGCGGCTCTCTACGGCCTCCGAACGCTGTTCGGCGGGGGCCTCGGGCGCCGTCACGGTCGCCCCGCGCGCTGAACGACGTCGCGTGCCATCGGGGCGCAGGATACCCCACGCCGCGGCCTGCATTCGCGGGCGCGCGGCGTTCGCTGTCGTCCGGGGTATCGTCGCGGTCGATGGCCGAACCGCCACGCATGGACGCCGCGCCACCGCTCCAGGGTCCCGCAGCGGCCTCCGAGGTCCTCGCGCCGAGGTCGGTGATCCTCGACGGTCGCTACCGCATCGAGCGCGAGCTCGGGCGCGGCGGCATGGGCATCGTGTACGAGGCGACGCACCTGATGCTCGGCCGCAAGGTCGCGATCAAGATGCTGTCACCGGCGATGCGCAAGCGGCCGGATCTCGCCAACCGGATGATCCGCGAGGCGCGGGCGGTGAGCACGATCGGTCACCCCAACATCGTCGCGGTGACCGACCTCGGCTTGGTCGGGGGGCTGCCGTACATCGTGATGGAGCTGCTCGCCGGCGTGTCGGTCGAGGACGAGCTGGCGCACCGCGGGTCGATGGCCGTGCCCGACGCCATCCTCGTCGCCGAGGCGGTGCTCGACGCCCTCGACGCCGCCCACCGCCGCAGCATCGTCCACCGCGACATCAAGCCCGGCAACGTGATGCTGGTCCGCGACGGCGCCGGTCGACGCACCGTGAAGGTCCTCGACTTCGGGATCGCCAAGATCGTCGACGGCGATCAGGTCACGACCAAGACGTCGTTCGTGCTCGGCACGCCCCTGGCGATGGCGCCCGAGCAGGCGCTCGGCGAGGACGTGGACGCCCGCGCCGATGTGCACGCGGTCGGATCGCTGCTCTACACGATGCTGGTGGGTGAGGCGCCGTTCGCCGCGACCACCGGCAACGTCGCGATCGCGCGGATGCTCGAGGGCAAGTACACGCCGGCTGGGGCCCGCGTCGCCGGCGTGTCGTCGGCGCTCGACGCCGTGATCGCGAAGGCGCTCGCGCGGGCACGCGAGGAGCGGTGGCCCGACGCCGCCAGCATGCGCGCGGCCCTGCACGCGTGCCTTCCGGGGGCCAAGACCGCCGGGCCGCGCCGCGCCTCCGCCGTGGTCGCGCCGCCGGCCGCGGCGTCCGGCGATACGATGGCCGAGCCCGACGTGCGCGCGCCGGCGTCGCGACCCGCGGCCGTCGTCGCGCCTGCCCACGATCCGCGGTTCGGTCCGGCGCCCGTCGAGCGGCTCGACGTGCAGACGCTGCTCGATCGGCCGCCGGTGCGCGTGGCCGAGGTACCGCGGCCGCCCTCCCGCATCGGTCGCACGCTGGTCGTCGCCGCGGTCGCGATCGCGGCGGGCCTGCTGGGATGGCGCTGGCTGGTGAACCAGCGCGGCGCCGCGACGACGCACACCGCGATGGCCGTCGCGGAGCCGGAGCTCGGCATCGACGGCGAGCCCGCGGTCGAGGAGGCCCCCACCGACGGCGGCACGGTGCTGTTGATGGTGACGACCACGCCCAAGGACGCGGCGGTGTTCGTGGATGACGTGCGCGCGACCAAGAACCCGGTCACAGTGCCGCGCTCCGAGACGGCCGTGCGCGTGCGCGTCGAGGCCCCGGGCTACGAGCCGCGCGTCGTCGAGGTGCAGCCCAAGCGCTCGCGCCAGCTCGAGGTGAAGCTCGATCGCCGCCGACGGTAGCTCGTCCAGGCGCGCTACCGCGTCGGCGCGAGCGCGCGCAGCAGGGGCGACCACACGCTCGGCGTCAGCAGCCACAGCTGGTGCATCGTGCGGGTGATCGCGACGTAGAGCGCGCGCCGGGCCGGCGCGTCCTCGGGGTAGCTGCCCGGGCTCGCGTCGGGGACGATGACGTGGTCGAACTCGAGGCCGCGGATCTCGTCCCCGCAGGTGACGATGACCCCGGGCAGGAAGTCGAAGTCGCCGTCGAGGGCGAGCCGGACGTTGAGGGCGCGCGAGAGCTGACGGTGCAGCCGCTGCGCCGACTCGTAGTGTCGACAGATGATCGCGACCCGCGCCCGACGGTCGCGCTCGCGCAGGCGCGCGAGCGCGGCGGCGGTGTGGCTGATGAGGTGGCACGGCGTGGGGACCCGGTGCCAGACCACCGGGGCCTCGTCGTCGCGCGGCCTGGCGATCGCGCCGTCACGGCCGGCCACCGCCCGCGCGATGCGCTCGACCGCGGGCGGGCAGCGATAGCTGGACTGCAGCGTGACGCGCTCGTGCGTGCGCACGCCGAGCTCCATCATCACCGCCGGCCAGCCGGCGAACGCGACGCCGTCGTCGATCTGCTGGGCCTCGTCGCCCGCCACCGTGATCGCCCCGGCGGGATCGACCGCGCGGCCGAGGACGCCGAGCTCGATCGGTGCGAGCTCCTGGGCCTCGTCGACGACGATGTGATCGTAGCGCGTCAGGCCGCCCGTCGCCGTCGGCACGAGGGCGGGCGCGCGGCGCTGCAGCTCGAACATCACCGCGGCGTCCTCGACGTCCATGGTGTCGGCGTCGTGCATCGGCGTGCCCTCGTCGATCGGGCGCCCATCGAGCGTCGCGAGACGCTCGGCGTCGACGTGCTTCAGGCGCTGCTCGGTGGTGCGGGTGAACTGCAGGCGTGTGTGGCGAGCCGTGGCCTCGACGACGCCCGGCGGCAGCTCGCCGGCCGCACCGTCGACGACGCGGCGCATCAGATCGCGATCGCCGAACAGGTGCAGCAGCGCCGGTCGCGACCCCGTCTCTTCGTGGTAGCCGCGCTCGACGGCCCGCATCGCCTGCGTGCCCGCGGCGAGCTCGGGCAGCACGGTGCGCAGCGCCGGGTGTCGCTTCAGCCGCGACACCGCCGCCGGCGTGCCCTGCGACAGCCGCCGCGGGAGATCGGGGAACACCCGGTGGGCCTGCGCCACGACCCACTGATCGAAGGTGAGGATCTCGAGCTCGGGCGCGCCGAGGCGCTCGAGCGTCAGCTGCGACAGGCGACGCAGCGCCTCGTTCGGGACGATGACCAAGCCGCGGAAGCGACCGCCCCGGCGCGGCTCGGCCGCGAGCGCGGCGATGCGGTGCAGCGCGACGGTGGTCTTGCCGAAGCCCGCCTCGCCGAGCACGAGCAGCGAGCGGCGCGCGTCGAGCTCGACCGCCGCGCGCTGCACGGGGTCGAGCAGGACCGCCTCGCCGCCGGAGACCGCGCTGCCCCGGCGCGGCGCGAGCGTCGGCAACGCGAGCGGTTCGTCGACCCAGCCCACGGGGCCGTGGGTGATGCGGCCGGACTCGTGCTCGATGGCGGCGAGCTCGTCGCCGGCGAACTCGACGAGGTGGCGCAGCACCACGCGGCCCTGCAGCACGCGGCGGTCGACCTCGACCTCGTACTCGTCGCCCTCGAAGTGGGTGAAGAACACCTCGGCGAGCGGCGAGCGCTCCCAGTCGACGAGGGCGAACTCACCGACGATCTGCGCGCGTCGGCCGAGCAGCACGTCGCGCACGCGGCCCGCGGTCTCGATCCGCAGGAGCCCGAAGTACGGCGCGCCCGACGGCACGGCGTTGCGCACGACGGCGACGGCGCGCAGGTGCAACGCGACGAGCTCGTCGGCCGTGGGCACCGGGCAGTTGTGCGCGATGCCAGGGCCCCGCGCAAGCCGGACGAACGCGGGCCGCCGGGCGGTGGGCTCACTCGAACGCGATGGCGCGGACGTTGTCCCCGGGGTTGCGGTCGACCAGCAGCACGCGCGGATCGATCCCGGCCTTGACCGGCTTCTCGGGGCTGACCAGGGTCAGCGTCTCGCGGTCCGCGGTGAAGCGGTGCTGCTCGAGCACCACCGGGATCTCGCGGACGCGGCCGTCGACCTCGCGCTCGACGAAGACGCCGACGTCGATGAGGTCCGCGAGCGGCACCTCGGACTCGGTACCGCCCTCGTTCGCGCGCAGCTTGTGCGTCTCGACCTCGAGCTCGATCTCCCACTGACCGTCGTCGCGCTGGTGGGCCCGGGCCGCGTGCGTCCGGTTGTCGTAGAGCGTGATGGTCTCGAACAGGTCCTCGATGAGGTACGCGCGATCGGCCGGCACGACCGCCCGGAAGCGGTCGACCAGGTCGCGCGCCGTGGTGTACGGCGGGCCTTGGAAGGCGACGTCGGCGATGTACTTCGCGAGCACGGCGTTCACCGTCTCCTCGCCGATGTACTCGCGCAGCGCGTACATCACCAGGCTGCCCTTGTTGTAGTGGACGTAGGGCTGGTTCTCGACGCGGATGAGCGGGAGCTCCTTCTGGACCTCGCGGCCGCGGCCCGAGAGGTAGCGGTCGAGCTCGTAGGCGAGGAACTTGCGCATGGCCTCGCGGCCGTAGGCCTTCTCCATGACCATCAGCGCCGAGTACTGCGCCAAGGTCTCGGACAGCACGGTGCTCCCCTGGGCGTTCGCGCCGATCACCTGGTGCGCCCACCACTGGTGCGCGACCTCGTGGGCGGTCACGTAGAACACGTAGTCGATGTCGTCGGGATCGCGGAGGTCCGCGATGAACCCGATCGCCTCGGAGTAGGGGATCGTGTTGGGGAACGACTGGGCGAACGAGGCGTAGCGCGGGAACTCGACGATGCGCACCTGCCGGTGCTGGTACGGGCTGAAGTTGGCCGTGAAGTAGTCGAGCGACTGCTTGGTCGCGTCGATCATCCGCGCGACGTTCATGTCGTGCGCGGGGTGGTGGTAGACCTCGATGGCGACGTCGCGCCACTGGTCGCGCTCGACGGCCCAGCGGCCCGACAGGAACGCGTAGAAGTCGAGGATCGGCGCGTCCATCACGTAGCGGAAGTATCGGCGGTCGCCCTCGGTCCACTCGCGCTGCAGGTACCCCGGGGCGAGCGCGACCTGATCGAGGCTCGTGCCGACGGTGGCCGCGAAGTCGATCCAGTCGGCCTCACCGGTGATGTACGTGTTGGCCCGGGCCGAGGGGTCGTCGAGATCGGCCATGCGCTCGCGCTCGGGCAGGCCCCGCTTGCGGCGCTCGTTCGGCTCCGAGATCTCGCCGTTGCGGTCGTAGCCGATCCGCGGGACGAAGTCGGTGTTGTGCAGGAACGAGCCGTTGAAGACGATCGCGGTGTTCGAGTCCTGCTCGACGAAGCCCGGCTCGGCGAACCCGACGTCGAACGTCAACGTGGTGCGCTCGCCCGGCGCCAGCGGCGGGGACAAGGACAGGATGCGGTAGCCGACTTCGTCGTCCTGGTGGCTCACGGTCGCCCCCGGGAGCGTCGCCTCGCGGATCGTCAGGTCGGCGTTCAGCACCAGGTGCACGGCGTCGAGCGGCGCGGCGGTGCGGTTCTCGAGCGTCAACGTGCCGCGCATGTCGGCGCGGCGCTCGGCCGGGTACAGCTCGACGTGGACGTCGACGGCCATGACGCGGGGCTGCGGCACGCCCTCGTACTGGGCATAGCGCTCCTCGTAGAGCACCTGCAGGCGCTCGCCCTCGTCGGAGGGCACGAAGCGGTTGAGCACGTCGGTGTTGTAGAAGATGTAGCCGCCGGTGGCCGCGAACGCCCCGCCGACCGCGAGCAGGGCGAGCCGACCGCCGCGATCGAGCGTCGCGCGGGCGCGACGCAGGCGCAGCTTGATCCGCTGATCGGTGCCGCGGGGCCACAGCAGCGCGGCGAGCATGAGCAGCGCGACCGCCCCGAGCGCCCAGTACAGCCGGTACCACACGAGGCCGGTGGTGAAGTGGCCGTAGCCGTTCATGTCGGAGTACGGCGCGGATGGCGACGCGCCGAAGCGGTACAGCCCGCGCTCGAGGTCGAGCAGCGGCAGGATCTCGTCCAGGATGAAGTAGCCGGCCATCAGCAGGAAGCCGACGTACTTGTGGTTGGCGAAGGCCTGCAGCACCACGGCGAGGGTGGCGACGAGCATCCAGCCGCTCAAAGAGATCACGAACACGCCCTCGCCGTAGAGCAGCGGGTCGATGTCCGTCCAGCCGCGCGACAGCTGCACGCCGATCCCGGTGACCACCGCGACCGCGAGGAGGACCGCGATCGCGGCCCACAGCGCGACGAGCTTGGCGACCATGGGGACCCACGAGGGGATCGGGAGCGCGTCGTAGACCTCGGCGAGGCCGACCTTGCGCTCCTTCCACGTCAGCTCGCCGGCGTAGAACACGATGACGATGAGGACGAACAGGCCGATGCTGCCGTCGAGGACGCGGATGACCAGGCTCGTCACCGGATAGACCGGCGTGCCGTACATGCTGTCGATGCTCGCGTAGAGGCTGCCGAGCGCGTTGAGCATGCCGAAAAGCGCGATGACGAGGAAGGCGGTGCTGCGCAGGACGCCCGAGAGCTCGACGCGGATCTGATGCCAGCACTGGGCGAGGGCGACACGCCAGCCATGCGCGACGACCACGTGGGGCAGCGCGACTTCGCGGGCGAGCTCGGGCGCGGCGTCGTCGCCGAGCTTCGCGCGGCCCGACTCGTTGGGAACCACCAGACGGAACCGGGCGACGGTGAACGCCAGCGCGAGCGCGCCGACGCCGATCCACAGCGCGCGGTTGAGCACCAGCAGCGAGCCGCCCGTGGGCAGCAGCGTGTTGCGCTCCGCGACCGTCCAGTAGCGCGTGTCGACGGCGAGCGCGGTGAGGCCGAACGGATCCGACAGGGCGGCGATCACGTCGTTGTCGAGGCCGTCGATGAGGCCGCGCGACACCACGTAGATCACGAAGAAGCCGGCCACGGCCACGTAGGAGAAGAGCACCCGGCGGGTGAGGGTGCCGACCGCGAAGAACACCGCGCCCATCACGAAGAGGTTGGGGAACACCAGCACGGCGAGGCCCCAGGCCGCGGACCGGCCGGCCCAGGTGGTGCCAGCGAGGCGCTCTGGGTCGAGCCACGGCATCTCGACGCCGATCGTGATGCCGAGCGCGGCGCCGGCCAGCACCACCCACGCCATGGCGAGCGAGCCGAAGAACCGGCCCAGCAAGAGGGCGTGGCGGCGGATCGGGCTGGTGAAGAACGGCGCGTACGTCCGCTGCTCGAAGTCGCGGATCACCGAGGTCGCGACGAACGCGGTCACCACGATGACGCCGATGACGCTGAGGATCGCGAGCACCTGGATGATCACGACCGGGGCGTCGATCGCCGTGCCGCCGGCGGCGCCGCCGATGACGATCGCGTCACTCGTGGTCTCGCCGAAGGCGAGCAGGGCGAAGACCGCGGCGAACAGCCAGACGGTGGGTTGGCGCAGGCGCGAGCGCAGCTCGAAGCGGAGGAATTCCCAGAGCATGGTGTTCCTCAGGCGGCGCGGCGCAGCGTGGTGAAGTAGACGTCCTCGAGATCGGGATCCACCGCGGCGAAGCCGTGGCCGGGGTCGTGCTCGTCGAACACGTGGATGACGGTGCGCCCCGCGACCAGCCGCGTGGAGATCACCGTGTGTCGCTCGCGGTGCTGTTCGAGGTCCTGCTTGTCGATGACCTTCCGCCAGGTCTTGCCGCGCATGGCTTCGATCGCCTCGCGCGGCTCGGAGCGGTGCAGCACCTGGCCGCCGGCGATGATCGCCATCTGTGCGCAGAGGTCCGCGACGTCGTCGACGATGTGCGTCGAGAGCACGACGACGACCTGCTCACCGATCTCGGCGAGCAGGTTGAGGAAGCGCGTGCGCTCCTCGGGATCGAGGCCCGCGGTCGGCTCGTCGACGATGACGAGCCGAGGTGCGCCGAGCAGCGCCTGGGCGATGCCGAAGCGCTGCTTCATGCCGCCGGAGAACCCGCCCAGCCGCTTCTTGCGGACGTTCCACAGGTTGACCCGCTGCAGCAGCGCCTCGACCATCGCCTTTCGCTCGCCGCGGTCGACGATGCCCTTCAGCACCGCGAAGTGGTCGAGGAGGCTCAGCGGATCGAGGTGGGGGTAGACGCCGAAATCCTGCGGCAGGTACCCGAGCACGCGTCGCGTCGCGTCCTTGTCGCGCAGCACGTCGATCTCGCCGAGCGTCACGGTGCCCGCGTCCGGGTCCTGCAGCGTCGCGACCGTGCGCATCAGCGTCGACTTGCCGGCGCCGTTGGGGCCGAGCAACCCGAACATGCCCGGGGGCACGTCGAGGTCGATGCCCCGCAGCGCGCGGACGCCATTGGCGTAGGTCTTGGTCAGGCCACGGATCGTCAAGGCGTTGGGCACGGCACTCCCCGGCCGTTGCCGTTGGCAGCGACGACCGGGCCTTGTGACCCCGGCGGGCGCGGGATTGTTTCCAACTCGCGCGGATCACCCCTGTGCCGAGGCGCGCGCCGTCCTACCGGGCCGCGGGCCAGCCGTTCTCCGGCGAGGCGCGACGCACCGCGCCGTTGGGCCGGCTGAACCGCGTGCAGTAGCGGTCCCACAGCGAGGTCACGCGGGTGACCTCGGGATCGTCGGCGATGGTGCGCGACATCTTCGCCAGATCGTCGCGGCCCTGCTGGCACATCGCGAAGGCGTCGGGGTCGATCCAGCTCTCGCGCGCGGTGGACCACGAGCCCGGGAGCGGACGGGTCGCCATCGCGGCGAGGCCGTCGATGAAGTGGATCAGCATCCGGCCCTTGGCGAGGTTGCGGCCCTTGGTCGGTTCGCCGGCGGCGGCGAGGTCGCCCAGCCCGAACGCGAATTCCTCGACCATCGCGTCACCGGTCTCGGGATCGTCGTACTCGATGGTGAGCATCACCGAGTCCTGCGGACGTAGGCGCCCGCCGCGGGCCATGAGGTCGGCGAGGAACAGCTGCGAGGTGTTGGCGAAGTAGTGGATCGCCTGCACGTCCTCCTTCACGCTCGACGACTCCTCGCCGTAGAAGACGTTCATGCGCAGCGACGGCGGCAGCTGGAGCTGGAAGTGCACGTCGTCGGCGACGGTCTCGATGAGCGACACGAACCGGCGGCCGAACACGGCGTCGACCTCGGCGGGGGAGCCGAGGAACACGTACGCGCCGTGGCCCCGCTCGGTGAGCTTGTCGAGCAGCGAGTCGTTGAACTCGCTGCCGACGCCGATGCCCGAGAGCCGGATGCGACGCGCGTCGTAGTGCTTGCCGATGAGCGCGATCGATTCCTCGTCGGTGACGCCGGTGTTGGCGAGCGCGTCGGTGACGAGGACCACGCGGTTGCTCGCGTTGGGCTGGAAGGTCCGGTCGGCGATCGCGTAGCCGGTCTGCAGGCCCAGGTTCACGTCGGTCGAGCCGCGGGGCTGGATCTTCTCGATCGCGGCCTCGAGCATCCGCCTCGGGTCGCGGCCGACCACGAAGTTCTCGACCGGGGTGCACACCTGGTCGTCGAACAGCACCAGATGGACCATGTCGCCCGTCTTCAGCTCCTCGAGCATCCGACGCATGCCCTGCTTGAGGTACTCCATGCGGCCCTCGTCCGACATGGAGCCCGAGCGATCGACGACGAAGGTGACCGCGGCGTTGCGCCGCGATTCGCGGTCGAGCGGTCGGCCCGCGACGGCGAGCGCGAGGTTGAAGATCCCGGGCTTCTCGGGGTCGGGCGCGAGCTCGGCGGCCACCGAGAAGTCATCCGTCTCGGGCACCGGTGCCGTCACGAACGAGAAGTAGTTGAGCAGCTCGTGCGGGCGGATGTGCTCGATCGGCAGCGGCAAGAATCGATCGATGGCGTAGATCACCCGCTGCGCCGACGACAGGCTCATGCTGTCGTCGTTGGAGAGGTACGTCGCGCGGCCCCAGTCGGTGAACTCGTCGTCGGGGTTGGGGGCGATCGCGATCGGAGCGGCCTCGGCGGCCGGCGACGATGGTGCGAAGGCTCGGTCCTGCTTCCCGCCGCCCCTGTCGCGCCGGCGCTCGCGTCGGCTCTCGCGCTTGTCGGTGGCGACGACGGTCATGTTCTCGGACGGCGCGTTCGCGGGTTCGGCGACGACGGGGCTCTGCTCGGCCTCGTCGAGGTCCCCGCCGCCCATCGCGCTGCCCGCCGCCGACGATGGTGACACGGGGGTCGTCGTCGGACGTGCCGGGTCCGCCGGCTTCGACGGCTTGGATGGTCGTGCCTTCGTCGCCGTGGGGGTCGCGGGCTCCTTCGGCGGTGCGGCGCCGGGCGATGGGTTGTACGGCACGAACCCGCTCTTCTTGCTCGCGACCCCGCTGCCACCCTTGCGCTTGGGCTTCGCCTTCTTCACCGGTGGCGGGCCCGAGTCGTCGGGCACCCCGCCGAAGCACGCGGCCGATCGCTCGACCATGCGCGGCATCGCGGCGAGATCGGGCGCCACTGGGGCCGGCCGGATCCGTGCCGGGTGCGTGCGCGCGGTGAACACGTGCGGGGGATCGTCCGCGCCACCGTGCAGCGCCAGGGCCCCGTTGCCGCCGCCGGGGCCGACCGCACTGGCGGATCCGCAGCCGAGGGAGAGGGCCAAGCTCGCAGAGATCCAAGCGCGCAGCGGTGTCGTCATGTCGGGCCCCGAACGACGCGGGACCCCGCATCGCTTTCACCAAGCATCGCAAAAGCTCGGCGCCCCTGTCAGCGCGGCTCGCCGGGGCGCGTTCCCTCGGCCAGAAGCCACGCCCGGGAATTGCCCTGGGCGGGCCGTCGTCGGATGCTACGGCCCATGCCGCGCGGCACACCCCCTCGAAGACTCTGGCCCTGGCTCGTGCTCGGGCTGTCGGCTGCGTGCGCGAAGCGGGCCGCGGCGCCGGACAGCGAGGTCCCCTCGACCCCCTCGGCCGCCGACGCGGCGGTGGCCGGCTCCAGGACCCTCGAGTCGCTCGAGCAGGACCTCGGCCAGCTGACGGGTGAGCTCGAGTTGGCGGAGACCGGAGAACCGGCGGACGCAGGGGCCGATCCGATGGGGACCGCCAGCGCCAAGTGCGAGCGACTGTGTGGGATCAAGGGATCGATCTGCGAGCTGTCGACGGCGATCTGCGAGCTCGCCGATGACCACACGGACGAGCCGCGCTACGCCGCGTCCTGCGACGACGCGCGCGGTCACTGCGAGCGCGCGACCTCGGTCTGCGAGCAACGGGGGTGCGATGGTTGCCCGAGCTAGTCGCGTCCTTGCCCGAGCTGGTCGCGTCGCCGCGGGCGTGGGCCTCGCGCTCGCCCTCGTCGGGGGCTGCAAGGCGGCGGTGCGCGGGGGCCACGTCGAGGTCGCCGACGACATCGATGCCATCGAGCGGGCGCTCGCCGAGCGCGGCGCGGAGCTCGAGCAGGCCGGGGTCGTCGTCGCGTATCGCGATGTCCCCGAGCCGACGCCGACCGCACCGATGCACGAGGAGCAGCTCGGCGACACGGACGAGGCCGGGCCCGGCGTCGAGCCGGTGACCCCGGCGCCGAACACCGACGTGCCCGCCGAACCGACGCCGTCTCCGACGGAGCCGTCGCCGACGGAGCAGGGCAACGCGGATTCCCCCGCACTGTCATCGAAGGCGGTCGACCTCGAGCGCGACCAGGAGTCCATGCGAGAGCGTCGACGGTCCAAGCGCAGCGTTCGCCAGGCAACGAGCGACGAGGGCGCGCGCTGCGAGCGACTCTGGGGCCTCGCCGAGTCGACGTGTGGCCTGAGCGCCCGCGTGTGCGCGCTCTCGGGCCGCCACTTCGGCGACATCCGCTATGCCGTGGCGTGTCGTCGCGCCGAGGATCAGTGCGCGGCGGCCCGCGAGCTGTGCGAGTCCTGTCCGACCGACTGATCTACGCGAGCGCCCGCTCGACGGTGAGCGCGGCGATTCCGAGGTGGTAGGCGACCAGCCCGTTGTACGCGACGAAGACCAGGACGATCCCGAAGCTCGCGAGCGGCCGTCGCCGCTGTCGCCACAGGAGCAACAGGCCCAGCGAGACCAGGCTCGACTTCGCCAGGGCGAAGCCGATCGCGTTGGACTCGACGAGATCGGCGAGCAGCGCGTTGGCCTCGGTCGCAATCCCGTTGTGCACCCACCAAAGGGTGAACGCGGCGTCGGCGAGGTTGAGCACCACGACGGTGACGACGGCGAACCAGAGCCAGTCGGCCTCGCCATCGTCGTCCCCGAGGATCCGAAGGGCGCCGCGCACTCGTTCCCACATCTCCTTCGATGTCAGCACTGCTGCGCCGATGTGCAACTCGACGTCGCCGTGGCGGTGGTGTTCCACCGCGCAGAGCCCAACGATCCCAACCGCTTATGCGCCACGTCCGAAGCGGTGGCGTCGCGCGATCCCGCACGGATGCCCCCGATCGGCGCGTACTGCGATCCGCCGACGACGTCGCGATCGCTCAGCTCGCGCCGCTGCCCCGGAGCACCGCGGGCACCGTCCGCAGGATGATCTTGATGTCGAGCCACAGCGACCAGTTGTCGATGTACTCGAGATCGAGCGCCATCCACTGATCGAAATCGACGTGGTTGCGCCCGGACACCTGCCAGAGCCCGGTCAATCCGGGCTTCACCGAGAGACGTCGACGCTGCCACGGCTCGTACTGGATCACCTCCGAGGGGAGCGGCGGGCGCGGGCCGACGAGGCTCATGTCTCCGAGCAGCACGTTGAAGAGCTGCGGCAGCTCGTCGATGCTGGTCGAGCGGATGATGCGGCCGACCCGGGTGATCCGCGGGTCGGCCTTGATCTTGAACACCGGGCCGCCCATCTCGTTCAAGTGGGCGAGCTTGGCCTTCTGGGCCTCGGCGTCGACCACCATCGAGCGGAACTTGATCATCGTGAAGCGCCGGCCGTGTCGACCGGAGCGCACCTGCCGGAAGAACACGGGCCCCTTCGACGACACCTTGATCGCGATCGCGGCGGCGATGAGGATCGGCGACGCCAGCAGGATGCCGATGGCGGACCCGGTGATGTCGAGCAGGCGCTTGACCAGCAGCCGGCCCTGGGAGGTCGGCACGCGGCTCATGCCGAGCATCGGCATGTCGAACCCGGTGACGTTGGCCAGCTCGACCTTCGCGCCGCTGGGCGGCAGCATCGACGGCATCGTCAGGAGCACGTCGACGCCGCGCTCGTCGCAGGCGGCCAGCGCGGCCTTGAATCGATCGGGGTCGGCGCCCGGGACGGCGAACACGACCTCGTCGATCGGCTCGCGATCGAGGAGCGACGCCAGCTGCTCGAGGCTGCCCAGGATCGGCTCGGCGGCGGGATCCGGGCGCTCACCGGCGACCGTCACGTGGCCCAGCAGGCGGTTGTTCCACGGTGAGCTGCGACGCAGCGCCGCGACGAAGCCGAGCGCGTGCTCGCCACAGCCGACCACGACGATCCGGTGCGAGTCGACATCGGTGCCGCGGATCGCCGCGAAGGCCTCGAGCAGGAGCATGCGGCCGGAGATCAGCGCGAAGACCTGCACGACCGCGAGCAGGACAACGAAGCTGCGGGCGATGAAGCCGACGCGGTACAGGAACGCGACGACGACGAACGCCGCCGCGGCGCCGAGGACCGCTCGGCCGTACCGCGTGAACATCCGCCAGTACGAGACGCGGAAGTCGTTGGTCTTGGTCCAGTACAGCGAGAGCGCCCAGATCGGCAGGAGCAGCCACACGAGCTGGTAGTAGTCCTCGACCTCGAGCGCGGGCACGTCGACGATCTGATCGAGGCTCGGCAGATCCGTCGCCATCCACTGCCGAAGGAACAACGCGGCCATGAACGCGCCGGCGCTGACCATCACGTCCAACACCAGCAGCATCTGCCGAAACAGCACCGCTTGGTGACGCGTCAAGTGGAGCCTCCACCCCGCGGCGCAGCCACCACGAGCGTCCCGCAGAAGACAGAAACGGCCACGAAAAGGTGGATACACCGCCCAGGGGGCCGCCATCAAGGGCGCGGCCGCGCCCGCAGCGTTGCGTTGCTCCGACCCGCCGCACCGCGAACCGTCGCCGCCGACTCGCGGGCTCGCGCCTCGCCACGCGCCATGGCACACTCCAAGGAATGTTCGATCGCTGCGATCACCTCGCGGGCCGATCGCATGCGCCCCCACCGACGGCGGTGCGACGCGGGCGGATTTCGCCGGGGCGCGAGCCGCCCCTTGCGCCACGTGGCACCCGCGCGGTACTCGTGGTTCCAACACTTGAACAGCTGTCGTAATGAGCCACGAACCCCCGCCCAACGACGCTCCCGACCCCTGTCCGCCCCACGAGCACGCCCGGCGTGATCCCCCGATCCGGCGCCCCGAAGCGGTCGAGCGCGCGGTCCGACTCTTCCGCGCGCTGGGCGACGAGGCTCGGCTGCGCACCCTCGATCTCCTCGTCCCGGGCGAAGCCTGCGTCACCGAGCTCGCACAGAGCACCGGCGAACGCGTCTCGACCGTCTCCCACCGCCTCCGCCTCCTCCGCGCCGAAGGCCTCGTGACTCGCCGCCGCGACGGCCGCCACATCTACTACGCCCTCGCCGATCACCACGTCCTCGAACTCGTCGAGAACGCCCTCCAACACGCCACCGAAGATCACGACGCCCCCGACCACGACGACGAAGACCCCTAGCCCCGGCCGTGGTCGTGGTCGTGGTCGTGCACGTGGTCGTGCACGTGGTCGTGGACGTGGTCGTGGCCGTGGTCATGGCCGTGGACGTGGTCGTGCGCATGCCCATGCGCATGACTCCCCGCATCCAACACCCCCAACCACGGCCCCAACCCCCACCGCCACAACTGCCCCACCAACAACCCCCCCAACACTCCAATCGCCCCCCACGCCACGATCCCATGCCCATGCCCCTCACCGACCTCGAGCGGCAGCGCGACCGGAACCCCGACCACATTCACCAGTAACCCCAGCCCGCACGACACGCCGGCGATCACCGCGACGCCGATCCACGTCGCGCGCCCACCATACGCGCGCCCGAGCACGGCGACGGTCGCCACGTTCGTCGCCGGCCCGAGCAGCAGCCCGACCAGCACCGCCCCGGGCGATACTCCCTTCAACACGAGGACCGCGGCCATCGGGGTCGCCGACGCGGCGCACACGTACGCCGGCAACGCGACCAGCGCGATCACGAACACGTCGAGCCCGGTCGCCGCGAGCCCTGCCAGGCCAGCGGCGGGGAACGAGATGTCGATGTACGCCGCGGCGAGCAGACCGACGACCGTCCACGGCGCCGTGTGCAGCAGGAGCTCGTCGAAGTGGGCGAGCGCGCCGGCCAGCCCCCGCGCTCCGCCGATCTCTGGCTCGTCAGGCACGTGCCCGCGATCGACTGGCGTCGCGACGCGCCCGCGATCGACCAGCCGCGCGAACACCAGCCCGGCAACGTACGCCAGCAGCAGCGCCGCCACGACCCGCAGGATCGCGTAGGGCCAGCCCAAGAACCGCACGGTCAGCGTGACGGTCTCGGGGCCCAGCTCGGGCGTCGCGATGAGGAACGCGACCACCAGGGCAGCAGGTGCCCCTCGGCCACGCAGACCCTCGGCGATGGGCAGCACGCCGCAGGCACACAGCGGCAACGGTACCCCGATCGCGATGCCGCGCCACGCCTGCCGCGACGGCGAGCCGGCGTGCAGCCACTGCGTCGGGAGCCGCCCGCCGATCACCTGCAGCACGGCCCCGAGCACGAGGCCGAGGAGCAGCATCGGCGCGGTCTCCAGCGCGAGCTCCGTCCACGCGCCCGCGAGGGCCGAGTGCATCGCCTCACCCGTCGGGCTGTGCGAGTGAACCGAGGCCAGCGGCAGTGCCAGTCCCGCCGCGACTGCGGCGAGATCGATCAGGCGCACCGAGGTGGTCCGGCGCCCCGCGCCCTCGATCCCATGCAGCAAGACGTGGCAGAGGAAGCCGGCCACCACCGCCGCGAGCGTCGGCGCGAGCGCGTCGGCGAATTCGTGGGTCACCCAGCCCGCGGTCAGGAATCCCGCGCCCGACGCCGCGAGCAGGGCGAGCACGCGGCGAATCGCCGGCCGACGGCCGCGCTGCAACAACACGGTGCCGATGAACAGCGCGGTCATCGGCACCGTGTGAGCCGCGACCGCGAGCACCAGCTCGACGTGGTCGTGATCGTAGCGCTGCGGATCGGCGTAGGCGGCGAGCGCCAGCCCTTCGACGAACTGGTGGGCGACGAACCCGAAGTACCCGAGCTCGGCGCCGACGCCGTGGGCCGTCACCTCGACCCGCGGCCCGCGGAGGCGGCGGGCGATGGCAGCGAACAGCGGGGGCAGGGCGAGCGCGCCGACGAAGAGCAGGAGCGCCCACGCGCCGAGGTGTTCGACCGACTCGGGGAGGAGTTGGACCGCGGCGAGGGCCGCGACCGCGGTCACGGCGAACGTACGCAGCCCGTCGAGCAGCGCGTGCCCGCGCGAGGTCAGGGCCGCCAGCACGCCACCGATGAGCACCGACGCCAGCGTGATGAGGAGCGCGGGGTTCATTCGGCGCGGCGGCCGGACCGTGGTAGCGCGGCGTCGCCGACAACGCAACCGGGTTGCGGGACGCGGACGCAGACCGGGTGGGTCCGTGCGGTGGCTGCTTCAGCGCGAGCGGCCAGCAACGATGCGGAACCGCGGCGGGTCGATGCGCTCGGACCGGCACTCCGGGCAGCGACTCGGTCGCGCCAGGCGATCGCGGGCGCGGAACTCGAACCCGCACCCGAGGCACCGCGCCGGCTCGACGACGAGTTCCTCGTCGCGGTGTTGTTGGGTCCGTCGGAGGTGCTCGAGGTGTTCGTCGACCTGGCGGTGGGCGATGCCCACGAGCCCGGATAGCTCGAGTGCGGTCAGCGGCGCAGTCGCGGCGAGCAGCTCTCGGCGCAGGGCCTCGCGCACGGTCTCGTTCGCACGTCGCGGCGCGGTGGGCGGGACCGGCATCGGCGAGGGGCGGCGCGCCGTTCAGCCCGGCGAGCGCTCGTTGGGGTGGCGGACGTCGCGGCCGTCGATCATGAAGATCACCAGCTCGGCGAGGTTGGTCGAGTGGTCGGCCATGCGCTCGAGCCACTTGGCCACCGACTGCACGTGGATGAGCGCGTGCACGCGCGTCGGCTCGGCGCGCATTGCCTCGAGCAGCTCACCGAAGATCCGGTGGTACAGAGCGTCGACCTCGTCGTCGCGACGGATGACCTCCCAGGCCTTGGTCGAGCTGCGGCTGACCAGGGCATCGATGGCGTCCTTCACCATCGACTCGACGACGACCACCATCTTCGGGATGTCGGTGTGGACGACGAAGGGCTCCTGACGGCTGAGGTCGAGCGCGCGCTCGCAGATGTTCACCGCGAGATCGGCGATGCGCTCGAGGTCGGTGACCATCTTCATCACCAGGGTGACGAAGCGGAGGTCGGAGGCCATGGGCTGGCGCCGCGCGAGGATGCGCATGCACATCTCGTCGATCTCGATCTCGGCGCGGTTGACGGCACCGTCGAGGTCGATGGTCTTGCGCGCGAGCTCGGCGTCGCGCTCGGAGAACGCCCGCCCCGCGCGGGCGATCATCTCCTCCACGCGGCCGGCCATGAGCAGAAGGCTCTGCCGCACGGCGGCGAGCTCCTGTTCGTAGGTTCGTGCGGTGTGTTCCACGGCGACGCGGTCCTAGCCAGCGTAGCCTAGTTCTCGGGCGGCGCAAAAACCCGGGCCGGGGGCGCCTGCTCGTCGTCGGTTTCCGCCGGGTCGGACGCGTCGCACAGCCGCAGCGTGAACCAGAAGATCGAGCCGTGGGGACTGCGGGCGTCCACGCCGATGGTGCCGCCCTCCGCCTCGACCAGGTGCTTGGCGATCGACAGTCCCAGGCCGGTGCCCCCCGCGTCGCGGGATCGTCCCGAATCCACCCGGTAGAACCGCTCGAAGATGCGGGCGCGGTGCTGCGGCTCGATCCCCGGGCCATCGTCGCGGACCTCGACGCGGACCGTCTGCCCCTCCACGCTCGACGCCAGGTCCACGTGCCCGCCGCGGCGACCGTACTTGATGGCGTTGTCGACGAAGTTGACGAGGACCTGCTCGGTGGCCTTGGGGTCGGCCCGCACCCACAGATCGTGCGGCACCGTGTGCGCGAGGGTGATCTCGCGCTCGGCGGCGGCCTGCTGGTGAGCCGCGAGCACGTCCTCGACGAGCTCGCCGAACTCGAACTCCTCCGCGGTGAGCACCCGCTTGCCCGCCTCGAGGGCGGAGATGTCGAGCAGCTCGCTGATCAAACGGCCGAGGCGATCGGCGTGCCGGAAGAGCGCCGTCACGAACGGCTCGGCGGTCTGCGGCGACTCGAGCGCCCCGTCGAGCAGCGTCTCGGCGTTGGCCCGGATCACCGCGATGGGGGTGCGGAGCTCGTGGGAGACGTTGGCGACGAAGTCGCGGCGGACCCGCTCGAGCCGGCGGATCTCCGTGGTGTCGTCGGCGACGATGACGACGCCGCCGTCGCCGAGCCGACTCGCGCGGGCGCGGATGTGGCGTTGGGTCCCCGGCAGCTCCATCTCGGTCTCGCTGCTCGTGCGGGCGAAGACCTCGTCGAGGAACGCGTGCATCGCCGGCAGGCGCAGCACCTCCACCAGCTCGACGTGCTCGCACGCGGCGGGGATGTCGAACATCAGCCGCGCGCTGCGGTTGGCGGTGCTGATCCGGCGTCCGGCGTCGAGCGCGAGGACGGCGGGGGCCATGGTCTCGAGCACGGCCTCGAACCGGTTGCGCTCGCTGGCGAGCGAGCGCATCGCCCCATCGAGCTCCTCGGCCATGCGCTGCACCGAGCCGGCGATCCCCGCGAACACCGAGTCTTCGGGGCCGACCGGCCGGGTCCGCGCGTCCCCGGCGTGGAAGGTCTGCACCAGCGACTGCATCGCGTTGGTGAGCGCCGCCTGCGTCGAGAGCAGGGCCATCGCCGTGAGCGCGACGCTGCTCGCCCAGATCACGCCGAGCCACAGCCACAGGGACGCGCTGCTCGCCGCCGCCGCGGCGTCGAGATGCGAACCGACGAGGAGGGTGAGCACCAGCGTCACGGCGGCGTAGACCACGAGCGCGGTTCGCCACCGTCTGGTCAGCGCCCTCAAGTCGTGTCCTCCGGGCGGCGCAAGCCTGGTCTCACTCGCTGGCTTGGAGGTCGGTGCGGAACCGATAGCCGACGCCGCGGAGGGTCTCGATGTACTCGCTGGCGTCGCCGAGCTTCTTGCGCAGCCGCCGGACGTGCGTGTCCACGGTGCGGGTGGTGATGTCGCCGTTCATCTCCCAGACGTGGGTCAGCAGCGCCTCGCGGGTCTGCACCCGGCCCTTGCGCTGCGCGAGCGCGGTGAGCAGGCGGAACTCGAGGGCCGTGAGGGGGAGCTCGTCGTCGTCGACCCATGCGCGGTGGCCCTCGACGTCGATCTGCAGCCGACCGAACCGCAGGCGCGTGGCCGTGTCCGCGGGCGCGTCCGTCCGGCGGAGGATCGCCTTCACGCGCAGGCCCAGCTCGCGCACGCTGAACGGCTTGGTCACGTAGTCGTCCGCGCCGAGCTCGAACCCGACGACGCGGTCGACCGCGTCGGTCTTCGCCGTCAGCATCAGCACCGGGATGTCGCGGGTCTGCTCGGACTGCTTGAGCCGGCGACAGACCTCGGTGCCCGGGATGTCCGGGAGCATGAGGTCCAGGATCACGAGGTCAGGGAAGGGGGCGGTGGACGCGATGCGCAGGGCTTCCTGGCCGGTCACCGCGCGCACGGTCCGGAAGCCCTCGCGCTCGAGGTTGAACGCCACGGTCGCGGCCAGATCGGCCTCGTCGTCGACAATGAGAATTTGTGCCGTCATCTGCGGCCCGGAGGGGATACCACGGTTTGTCCCACGGCTCCGTGACATCCCGGTGACGCGGGCGAAACGCAGGTGCACCGTGTTCGCGGCCCGGGCGCTCGCGGCGTCACGGCTCACAGATCGTGCGCTGGTTCACGTTGGACAGGGCCGTGTTCGGCGCGGTGCCGGTGACCTGGAAGTCGAGGCCGCACCGCTGGTACGCCGTGTCGCCCGTGGCGGCGCTGCGCACGGCGGCCCCGGTCTGCGCGGCGACCCCGACGTACCGACCGTCGCCGGACCACACCACTTCGTTGTGGAACGTGCCCGTCGACATCGCCCAGCGCTCCTTCAGGTCGTCGCTGTCGTACACCGACACGGCCATGCCGCCGGAGCGCTGGTGCACGGCGAGGAAGGACTTGCCGTCCGACGACGGGAGGATCTCGTTCACCGAACCATCGCCGACCGCTCGGCTGCGCACGTGCTCGCCGTTGTCGACGAACAGCTCCATCCGGTTGCCGTTCCACCGCACGCCGTACTGTCGCCCCTCGCGATCGAGGGCGAGCGGCGCCACCTGGCCCGGCTTGAGGTCGATGGCCTTGCGCTTCACCTCGTCGTCGCTGAGGTCCGAGCGAAGCTCTGCGAGCGTGTAGAAGCGCAGCCGATTGGCGCTGTCGAGCGTCCACATCACGGCGTCGGGCTGGCCGGGCGCGCCGGCGGACAGCAGCCCGGTGCGGTACGAGAGATCGGCGACGATGTACGGCCCGCGGAATTGGTGGTCGCGGAGCTCGAACAGGCGGCTGTCGTTGACCGTGCTGTGGCGATCGATGAGGAGCAACCCGCGGGTGTTGTCGACCTGGACGGAGCGGACCGAGCCGTTGACGCCGGCCTCCGCGACGGTCTTGCCCGTCCGCCAGTGGGTCATGCGTACGCCGCCCATCCCGTCGACCAGCAGGAGGTGATCCTCGTCGGCGAAGCGGACCTTGAACACGCCGTTGAACGGATCCGTGGGGAGCTCGGCGACCGCGTGGGCGGAGCCCGACAGCGGCTCGACCCACACCGGGCCCTGGGGATACACCGCGGCGATCGACGTGCTGTTCGGCGAGATCGCCAACGACGTGGCCTGCAGGCTGCGGTAGCCGAGGAAACGATGCTGGCGGCTCGCGACCTCGGAGACGTACAGCCAGCTGCCGTGCGCGGCGACGTGCCGGTCGGCGCCGAACCCCTGCACGCGGAGCTGGGTGTTGAAGTCCTGTGGCGGCGCGCTGCGGGGGAACAGCGCCTTGCTCTCGACGTCGATGAGCCAGGACACGCTCCCGTCGTTCGCCGACGCCATCACGCGCGTCGGCGATACGAAGCCGACACCCGGCACGGTGTGCGCCGCGGCGGTCATCGTCAGGCGCTTCTCCGGGACGTCGCCGTCGAGCTCGACGACCACGATGTCCCACTGGGTGCCGTTCCAACGGTCGACGACGGCGACGCGCATCCCGTCGGGCGACAGCGCCAGCGTCGATGGCGCGGGCGCCACGGTCGGCGTGAACAGCTTGGGTGAGCCGGCCCGCTGGATCGAGGCCTTGCCGTCGAGCGTGATCGCCAGCGGCTGCAGCTCGAGCTTCGTCGCGCCCGACCCCTCCGGCGTGGCGATCACGGCGAGGACCCGCTTGCCGTCGGCGGACAGGCGCAGTGAGCCGGGCCGGAACTTGCGCTCCTCGAGCCGTGCGAGCTCCTTGCCGGCCGCATCGAGCACGCGGATCGTGTGATCGCGGAAGAGCGCGACCACGTGCTTGCCGCCCGGCAACACGTGGCCCTCGAACAGCGGGGCGAAGGGCGCGAGCTCGGCCTGCGTGCGGGCGCGGCCCGAGGCGTCGACGGACACGATCTTCGCCCCGCCCGAGGCATCGACCAGGAAGACGGTCCACGCCTCGCCGTCCCGAGCGAGTGACATCGACTGCGGCGCGCGGATGGGCAGCGCGATCGGTTCCTGCGAGCCGTCGAGCGCCGCCCAGAGGCGCGCCCCACCGGCGAGGTCGGAGGTCACGGCGCCGGCCCCGTCGGCCGACACCGCGATCTTGTCGATCGCGCCCGAGTGCGCGACGCCGGGTCGACGTGGGTGCTTCGATCCGCCGGCTCCGGGATCGCTGCCGCCGTCGGCGGCTCCCGAAGCGGTCGGACCGGACCCCGGCGCGTGGGTGTCGGGGCGGTCCGGATCGGTCTTGCAGGCGGAGCCGAGCCCCAGCGCGAGCACCAGGGCGAGCGGCCGCGAATGTCGCTTCATGGCGAGGTTCTACAGCGTCTCGAGGTAGGCCACCAGATCGCTGATCTGCGCGTCCTCGAGCCGGGAGGTCCGGCCCATCGCGTGGATGCTGCCGTTGTTGCGCAGCAGCGAGTCGAGCGAGGTCGCGCTGCCGTCGTGGTAGTAGGGCGCGCTCTGGGCCAGGCCGATGAGCGACGGCGTGTCGACGGACTTGAGGTCGCTCGCCAGATCGTGGCGCTTGCGGTCGGTCGACATCGCGCCGTCGTGGCAGTTGAGGCAACCCGTGGTCTCGCTCTCGAAGAGCTGCTTGCCGCGGACGACCGCGGACGAGTCCTCGACGGTGGGGGTGCGGGGCTTGGGCAGCGCGGTGAGGAACGCCTGGAGATCGTCGGCGTCGGCGCTGGTGATGCCGCTGCCGCCGAGGCGCTTGACCGTGCTGGTGAGGCTGACGTTGAGGTTGGCGTCCTGGCCGTCCCACTTGAACGGGTGGGTGTCGACGAGGCGGCCGGCGAGGAACGGCGTCTGCAGGATGTTGCCCTGGAGGAACCAGGTCAGGCCGTCGGAACGGCCCTCGGCGTGGCAGCTCGCGCAGGCCATCGCGCCGAAGCTCGAGATCATCGGGCTGCGACCCTGGCGGAACATCTTCTTGCCGCGGAGCTCGGCCGAGCTGAGGTTGCTCTTCGCCAGCTCGTCGCTGTGCGTGACGGCCGGGGCGGTCGTCGTGTCGGCGTCGCCCTTGAGTCGGACGATCTTGCGGGTGAGCGAGCAGAAGACCAGCACGTTGCCGGTGTCGGAGTCGACCGCCAGGCCGTCGGGAGCGCAGGAGCCCGAGCCGTCCACCACGCTCTGCTGCCAACCCATGTGCACCGACGACTGCGAGACGTCGGCGATGGCGAGCACGTCGTCGGAGCCGTAGCCTGCGACGTAGAGGGTGTCGGTCTGGCCGTCGTAGGCCATCGCGCGGGGCTGGTGGAGCGACGTCGCGGCCATCGCGGTGCGCACGCTGCCCGCGTCCTGCCCGACGTCCGGCGTGTCGAGGAAGGCGAGGCGGTGGTTCACGGGCGCGGTGAAGCCGTTGCCGCCGCCGTAGCCACCCGAGGGCGCCTCGAAGTCACCGGTCGCCAGGTGCGGCGTGCTCAGCTGGTGGGGCACCACCGCGATGCCGTTGCCGACGTAGCCGGCCGCGAACGCGTTGCGGACGAAGCTCTTCCCCCGATCGGGGTTGAACGCCACCGCGCGGTTGGACGGCGCGACGTTGCTGGGCTGCTGCGCGAAGTCGTTGAACACGGCGCCACCGACCACCGGGGCGGTCGCGGGATCCAGGGACACGAACGAGAGGCGGGGCTGGGCGCTCCCGGAGCCGAGCTCGACGCGCGCGACGACGCCGGTGGTGAGGAACGTGACCAGCGCCTCGTCGCCGTCGGGCGAGATCGACACGCCGCGGGGCTCGGGGCCGAGATCGAGCGACCACTTCTCGAAGCCGGAGCCGGTGTCGAAGGCGGTCAGCCGCTGATCGGCGACCTGCGTGACGAGCAGCGTGGCGCCGTTGGGGCTGAGCGCGACGCCGAAGGGTTCGGCCGCGGTGCGGATCGCGTCGAGCTTGGCCACGCCGCCATCGGCCAGCGACACCACGAGCACCTGGTCGTGCGCACGATCCACCACGAACGCGCGGTCGTTCTTGCGGTCGACCACGAGCTGCGAAGCCTCGGGGCCGACGTCGAGCTGAGCGACGACCTTGCCATCACGGTCGGCGCGCAGGAGCTTGCCGCTGTCGGCGTCGATCACCAGGGCGCCGTCGGTCAGCGCGGCGATCGTGCTGCCGGCGAGCGAGGCGGGAGCGGCCTTGGCCGCGGGCGCGTGCGTCGAGCCGAGCGGGGGATCCTGCATCTGGAAGCCGACCTGGTTGATCCCGCTGATCCCGCCGTCGAACTCCTGGACGTGGGCGATCGACTTCGAGCGGGCCTCGGCGGCCGCGAAGGCGATGCAGAGGGTAGCGGCGGACAATGCAGTGACGGTTCGCAGGGTGCGCGGCATGGCGATGCATAGGGACGCGCGAGTCCTCGGATTGTTCCATTCTTCCCGGCAACGCCGATGTCACTGGGTCTGGCTCCAGCGAACCACGACGAACGGCCGCCGCTCGCGGGGCGAACGGCGGCCGGAAACCCGCGCGGTTACTGGGGCTCGCGGGCGTATCGCTGCGTCAGACCGTGGGTCGCGACCGCGGCAGCCGCTGGGGCACCCCAGAGGATGTTGCCGCGGATGCCCATGAAAAGCATGCCGCCGGCCTGGGTTCGGAAGCGCTCCGGCACGTCTTCGCGGGCGAGCGGACTGTCATATTGGCCGCCGAACACCACGGCCGCGAAGCCGCCGATGCTCAGGCCGACGTCGGCCGTGACCCCGACGGGGCCGCGCTGCATCTCGTACTTCGGCTCGGCGCCGCCGAGATCGTTCGTCGGCCGGCGGGCGATCTTGAAGGCCAGCGCGCTCGAGAACTCGATCGCGGGGGCAAAGCGGCCGCGGCCGAGCCAGTAGCGGCCCACCATGCCGACGTTGCCCCAGGTGTCGCCCGTGTCGCTGAAGATCGCGCCGGCCTTGGGCCCGAGGGTCATCCGCGTGTAGCGGGTCCGGCCGCGCGCCTCGGTCAGGACCGGCAGGTTCACCCAGACGTCGTACTGCGCCCGGCCGCTCGACCACTTGCGGGCCGATCGTTCACGGACGTCGCCCTGGCGGAACCGCGGGGCGAAGGCGCCGAGGGCCTGGACCTCGACGTTGAAGCCACAAAGAGGATCGGCGATGAAGCACCGCCAGCGGACCTTGCGGGGATCGGGGCCAGGATCGGCCGCGAGGCCATGGCGCTTGCGCAGCGCCTGGAGATCCTCGGGCGCGTAGAACGGCGGACCCTGGTGTCGGTTGCCCTCGACCACCCGGAACGTCTCGCCCTTCGCGGCTGGGGGCGGCACCGGCTCCTCTGCGGGCGCCTCCTCTGCGGGCGCCGCCTCTGCGGGCGCCGCCTCTGCGGGCGCCGCCTCTGCGGGCGCCGCCTCCGTGGGCACGGCCGCCTCGGGCGAGGTTTCCGCGGGCGCAGGGGCACCGCCACCGAGGGAGCGCGGCCGCTGGACCTCGGGCGCGAGGCTCGACAGCGCGAGTGCGAGGCAGAGCACGTTCACAGCGCACCTCCCAGGGCCATGCCTGCGAGGGCCAGGGCGATGAGCGGCCCCGCAGCGATGCCGTGCGCCCGCATGCCGAGCATCACGCGCGCGTCTCGATCGAGGAAGTCCCCGCCGGCGAAGAGCGTCGCCCAACCGCCGATGCCGAAGCCGATCTCGGCGTGGGTGCCCCACAGCGCGACCCCGCTGTCGAGCACCGCAGAGCGCACGACGCCGAGGGAAAGATCGAGGTGGAGCCCGTGGGGCTTCTTGCTCAGCCAGATCTGGTTGAGCAGGGCGATGCGCGTCGCGTCGGTTCGCTTGCTCTCGCCGACCTCGGTGTCGTCGGAGCTCCCCTTGACCGTCACCGATCCCGTGCCGCGCGACCAACTGCCGACGACGCCGAGGCCCCATGGGTGCCACGTGCGGCCGGCGTACATCATCGGTCGCACGACGAAGCCGCCGTGGACGTTGAACTGGCTGTAGGGCACGTCGGGGCCGGCGTTGCTGGCGGGGACGCGCATGCCGGCGGCGACGCCGGCGGAGATGAGCAGCGAGGCGCGGCACCAGCTGCCGTCGACGAAGCAGAACGCGCCCTTGCCGACCGACAACATCGGCTTGTCGCCGCGCTGCATCGACGCGCCGGGCTGGGCGTCCGAGGGCGCCTCCGCCTCGAAGAAGGGGCCGTACTCCCCGGGGTTGCGCTTGCGCGGCGTGCCGTCCTTGGGAGGATCGCCGTCGCCCGCCCACGCGAGCGAGGCGGCCAACGCGAGGGCCATCGAGGTGAGTGCGGGCATGGGTCGACCGGCTCCGGAGCTTATCCCATCGCTGCGCGAGGGCTGAGGTCGACACAACGGCGCGTCGTGCACGGCCTTACGCCGGCCCTGTCGATCGATCCGCCGCGCTCCGGCGCCCGAGCGCGCCGATCTCCGCGAGCCCCCGCCTACGCCGCCTGGACCGTCGTGAGGGCGTCGGCCCGCTGCCGCGCCAGGTCGCCGAGCGCGCGCTCGAGCAGCGCCCGGCCCCCGTCCCGCGGGCGATCCCCGGGGCGACGCACCGCGGTTCGGACCTGCAGCGTGGCGGCACCCAGGGGGAACGGACCGAAGCCCGCGCCGCCGAGCGCGGCGCCCAGCCGCATCGCGAGCGCATCGCGGCCGCCCGCGGTCGTGCATGGCAGGACCACGAGCACGTGGTCGAGGGGCATCGCGCCGCTCGGGAAGTTCACGATGGTGACGCCGCCGTCCTGCGCGGCCGGCCGCTCGAGGGGGTCGCATGGCCCGACCCGATCGGCGCCGCGGAGCTGGGCGGCGATGCACGCCGAGATCGTGGCGGCCCGCGCGGTGTCCCCGGCCGCGCCGACGAGCACGGAGAGCTCCTCGAAGTCGAGGTGGCACCGCCGGACCTCGCGCGACAGGTAGCCGAGGATCGCGCCCGGCGGCAGGGCGGTGTGGGCCGTGCCGAACTCGGGCCGCGAGGGCCCGCGCAGCGCCAGCGCGTCCTCGCTCTCGCGTAGCGCCCGGCCCAGGCGCATGTCCTGGATCACGAGGGCCGCGAGCTCGCCATCGGCGTCGCCCGGCAGGTTGATCCACTTCAGGCGCAGCGCAGCGTCGCGCCCGTCGGTCGGCACGGTGGTCACCGGATCACCGGCGCGCAGGCGCAGCAGCCACGGCGCCGGGAGTCCGATGCGACCGAAGACCTCCTCGACGTCGGAGCCGACGAGGAACGAGCGTGGCGTGGCGAGCAGCTCGCACGCGCCGTCGTTCACGAGGGTCGCGCGTTGATCGCGGAACACGACGACGCCGTCGGTGAGGCCATCGCAGAGCATCTCGATGGCGGAGGTAGCGATGGCGAGGGCCATGTCCGACGGCATCGCCCGGATCGCGGTCGACCTTCAATCCGAGCCCGATTGGGTCGCCCCGTCCCGCGGTGGGCCGTCGTCGGGCCGCGGATCGAGGAACGGCACGAACGGCAGCAGGACCATGCTCGGGATCGTGGCGACGAACGTGAGCCCGAAGAACAGCGCGAAGCCGCCGAGCCACTCGACGAGGAAACCGCTGGCCATCCCCGCGAGCGTGAAGCCGATGCTCATGATCGCGGTGAGGACCGCCATGTGCGTGGCTTTGTGGCGCGGGTCGCAACACCGCATGATGTAGACCAGGAACACGGCGGTGCCGAAGCCCGCGCCGATGTCCTCGACGATGACGACCGCGCCCACCCACGCGTTGCCGAGCGCGCTCGGATCGTCGCTGGCGGCGAGCACGGCGTACAGCAGGTTGGGCACGTTCTGCGCCAGGACCATCGGCCACAGCCAGCGGCGCAGCCCGTGCTTGGCGATGAGCCACCCGCCGACGAGCGTCGCCACCAGCGTGGCCGCGAAGCCGAGGGTGCCGTTGATCATGCCGTAGGTCGCGAGGTCCATCCCGCACGCATCACGCAGGAACGGCTGGCGCATCTTCATCAGGAAGGACTCGCCGGTGCGGAACAGCAGGATCAGGGCCAGCGCGCGCCCCATCCGCGGCTGCTCGAGCAGATCGAGGAACGCCCGGGCATAGCGCGAGTCGTGGGCCGCGAGCAGCCGGCGTAGGCGACCGATCGACGCGACCGCGACACCGACCGCGACGAGCAACGACAGGCCGATCCACTCCGACAGCCCGAGCCCGCCCACGCCGGGGATCGTGCCGATGGCGTCGCGGAGCCGCGCGACCACCGGTCGCACGAACGCGAGGCTGTGATCGAGCACGACGACCGCGAGCACGAGGCCGACCGCGATGAGGACCCGAGGTCGCGCCAGCGCTCGCAGCCATCGGACGAAGGGCTCTCGCCTCCGCTCGGTGGCTGGGAGGAACATCCAGTGATAGGCCAGGAGCACGACCATCACGAGGGCGGCGGCGGCCCAGGTCGCGCGCCAGCCGACGAGGTCGGCGAGCACGAGCAGCGGGCCGCTGGCGAGCAGTACGGCGCCGCGGTAGGCCGCCGCCCGCAGCCCGACGAAGCGCGACTGGCCGTCGCGATCCAGGGCCTCGAGGTAGAACCCGTCGATCGCGACGTCGTGGGTTGCGGCGACGAACGCGAGCAGCACGAAGGCGATCGAGGCCAGCCACAGCGGGATGTCCCCGCCGAGCAACATCAGCAACGCGAGGATCCCGATCACGGCGATCTCGCAGCCGAGCATGAACCGGCGCTTGGTCTCGTGGTGATCGAGCACGGGCGCCCACAGGAACTTCAGGTTCCACGGCAGGTGGAAGATCGCCGTGAGTCCGATCGCCTGCAGCCCGGCGCCGAGCTCCTTGAACATCACCTCGGCGACGTTGTTGACCAGCGCGTAGGGGAAGCCCTCGGCGAAGTACGTGGTCGAGACCCACCAGGTCGGGTGTCGAGGGTCGTGCGGCGCGGGGCTCGGCACGTCCGCGTTGGGCGACGTCGGCATCGGTGGGCGATCCCCCGAGGTATACACGCTCGAGCGCCGGGACTAGAAATGATGCGCCGCCGGGTGGTTCGGCGGTCTTCAGCCGTCGCGCCACGCGAAGAAGCGCGCCCACACGAGGATCATCGACAGCGTGGCGAGCAGGACGCACACGAGGGCCACGGAGCGGCGCAGCCCCTGCTCGGGCGCGATCCACCGGCGCCAGGCCTCGGCGAGCCCGAGGCCCGCGATCGGGATCGCGGGGACGAGGTAGCGGTGGTCTTCGGTCGCGCCGCCCTCCGGGGTGCGGTGCAGCGCGAGCAGCAGCAGCCACGGCAACAGCGCCAGGCCCTCGCGCCACCGCCTCGCGGCGACGAGCCCTGCGACGCCGACGAAGAGGATGGGGGACTGCGCGAGGATCCCCGCGTCGTGGCCGAGGCCGATCAGCGTCCACAGCCCCGACGCCGGGTTGCCGGAGAAGGTGTCGGCGCGGGTCCGCGTGAACTCGAACGAGGCGTGGTGATCGTAGCCCACCGACCACCACGCCCCGAACGCCGCGTGGTGATAGGCGCCGGTCGCGAGCACGAGCGGCGCCGCACCGACGAGCACGTGCGACCAGCCGCGGCGTGGGACCAGCAACGCGAGTTGGATCGCGATCGGGACGACGAGCACGTAGTCGCTGGCGACCGCCCACGCGCCGCAGGCCCCGGCGAGCCACCACGCACGGCGGCCGTGCTCGGTCGCGGCGGCGCAGGCCAGCAGCATCGCGCACCACAGCGCGCCGCTGGTGACGTGCGAGAACAACACCGTCGAGTACGGACCCCACAGCGTCGCGACGGCGATCGTGGCGATCGCGGCGGTGCGCGCCGGTCGATCGTAGCCCTCGCGTCGCAGCCAGCGCTCGAGGCACACCAGGCCGAGCAGGCCCATCAGCGCCGCCTGCAGCCGCGCGAGCAGGGCCGTGCCCTGGTACTGGACCAGCGCGGGGGCCCGGCCGTGTTTCTTCGCCCTGGCCGCGTAGGTCTGCGCGAACGGATCGCTCGCCGGCGTGACCACCAGCGCGCCGTTCTCGACAGCGCGGTCGCGCAGCGTGGGGTCGAGCTGCGCGCCGATCCAGATCGCCGGCAGGGCCGCGAACGCGGTGCCCGGCGGACGGTCGGAGTAGTGATGGCCGTCGCGCTCGGCGCGATCGACCCACAGCGTCAGCGCGACGTCGGGGTCGATCGTGCTCTGGCGGTGCACGACCAGCGCCCGGGCCAGGGCGACGTGCGAGCCGTCGTTGCTGCTGACGAGCCCGCGTCCGATCCACACGAGCGCGAGCACGAACGCGATCATCAGGGCCGGGGGCACCCAGGCGCGGCGGGCGGTCGTGCTCATCGAAAACGCTGCCGGGGGCGGCCGCGCTTGTTATCGTAGCCCAGGTGAGTCTCGCCGAGGCGATCTCCGACGCCGAGGCGCGGTTCGAGGCCCGTCGCCGGGCAATCGGCTTCGTGCTCGCGCCGACGCTGCTCGTCGGGCTGTGGCTGCTGCCGATGCCGAGCCTGTCGCCGCAGGCCCACGCGTTGGCGGCGGTCGCCGCGGCGACGGTGACGCTGTGGATCACCGAGGCGATCCCGTTGCCGGCGGCGGCGCTGCTCGGCCCGGCCCTCGCGGTGTTGCTCGGCGTCGCCGAGGCAAAGCCGGTCTTCGCCCCGTTCGCTGACCCGCTCATCTTCCTCTTCCTGGGCGGGTTCCTCCTGGCCGAGGGCCTGTCGCGTCAGGGCGTCGACCGCCGTGTCGCGCTCTGGCTCATCGCCCGGCCGATCGTCGCGGGATCCCCCGCGCGGGCGATGGTCGCGGTCTCGTGCATCGCGTGGGGCTTCTCGATGTGGATCTCGAACACTGCGACCACGGCGATGCTGCTGCCCGTCGCGCTCGGCGTGCACGCGACCATGCGTGGCGTCGTCGACGACGAACCCGAGGCCAGGCGGCAGATCGATCGCTTCGGCGGCGGCATGTGCCTGCTGGTCGCGTACGCGTCGTCGATCGGCGGCATCGCGACGCCGATCGGCACCGGTCCCAACGTGATCGCGATCGGCATGCTCGAGGATCGGCTCGGCGTGCAGTTCGACTTCGTGCAGTGGATGTCGTTCGCGGTGCCGATCTCGATCGCGATGCTGATCCTCGCCTTGACGATCGGCGTCCGCCGCTTCCGGGCCCCGCTGTCGCACCTGCCCGGCCTGGCCGACGAGGTCGCGCGGCAGCTCGCGGCGCTCGGCCCGATCCGCGCCGGCGAGCGACGTGCGGTCGCGGTGTTCGGACTCGCGGTGGCGGGCTGGCTGTCGCCGTCGGTGCTGCGGCTCGTCCTCGGCGCCGCGCCCCCCGCCACGGTGTGGGCTGGCGACGTGCTCGACGAGGGCGTCGTCGCGATCCTCTGCGGCTCGCTGCTGTTCTTCCTGCCCTCGGGCGAGGGCAAGCGCGAGTCGATGCTGGCGTGGGCCGACGCCCAGCGCCTCGACTGGGGCACGATCCTGCTGCTGGGCGGAGGCCTCGCCCTGGGCAAGCTGACCTTCGAGACCGGCCTCGCCGAGGCGATCGGCCGCGGCGTGCTCGGCGGCCTCGGTCCGCTCGCGAGCCACCCGGTCGGCCTGCTGATCTGCGCGGTCGCGTTGATCCTCGTCCTGACCGAGGTCACCAGCAACACGGCGGTCACCGCAATGATGCTGCCGGTGCTCATCGGCATCGCCCAGGCCGCCGGCATCGACCCGGTGCCCACCGCCGTGCTCGCCACGATCGCCGCGAGCTTCGCGTTCATGCTCCCGGTCTCGACGCCGCCCAACGCGATGGCCTACGGCACCCGGATGATCCGCGTCGAGGCGATGCTCGCCTGCGGTGTCCGGCTCGACGCCTGGGGCTTCGTGGTGCTCGTCGTCGCCGGGTTGTGGCTGGTGCCGGCGGTGCTGTGAGCGCTCACGTCGCCGGGGCGTAGCGCGTCGGATCGGCGACGCCGGCCAGCGAGAAACCCTCGCGGCGCAGACGGCAGCTGTCGCACGTTCCGCAGGCGAGCACGCGGTCACCCTCGGCGATCGGATCGTAGCAGCTGATGGTGTCGGCGTAGTCGACCCCGAGCGAGGTGCCCAACGCGATGATCTCGTGCTTGCGCAGCGAGGACAGCGGCGCCTCGAAGCCGATCGCGTGGCCCTCGACGCCGCGGCGGGTCGCGAGCCCGGCCATGGTCGCGAACGCGGCGATGAACTCGGGGCGGCAGTCGGGGTAGCCCGAGTAGTCGAGCGCGTTGGTGCCGATCCAGATGTCGGCGGCATCGATCGCCTCGGCCCACGCCAGGGCGTAGCTCAGGAACAGCGCGTTGCGGGCGGGGACATAGGTGACGGGGATCTCGGAGACCGGCGCGGCGCGCTCGGACGGGGCGTGCTTGGGCACCGCGAGCGGGCTGGACTCGACCAACGCGGTCGCCCCCGCGACGAGCCGGCCGAGGTGACCGAGCTCGACGATCTCGTGCGCGGCGACGCCGAAGCGCGTGGCCTGCCGACGCGCGCACGCCAGCTCGACGGCGTGTCGCTGTCCGTAGCGGAAGCTGAGCGCGTGGACCCGCCGCTGGCGGCTCGCGGCCGCGAGCACGGTGGTCGAATCGAGGCCGCCGCTGAGCAGCACGACGGCGGCAGGAGCGTCGGCGTTCACCGGCGCATCATGCCACGTCAGCCGCTGCTGCTCGCGTCGCTGCCCGCTCCGCCGCTGTTCGCCGACGCTGGCGCGCAGTTGGGATCGGGCTCGGGGCCGGGCGCGTCAGGGCAGCAGTACAGGGCGTAGGTGTCGTTGTTGAAGCCGAGCGCGCACACGCACGACGGCTGTGACGCCTGGTCGAGCACGCACTCGCCCCGCTCGTCGCCGCCACAGAAGAACCCTTCGCACGGGCTCGCAGCGTCGTAGCAGTAGTTCTTCTCCTGGTTGCACTGGCCCTCGGTGCAGTGACCGTCGGGGGCGAGGCACAGGCCGCCGAGGTTGCCAGGGGGCGCCGGCTTCTCGCGCTCGGCCCCCTCGAAGCACGCCGTGAGCAGGGCCGCGGCGAGCGTCACGGCGGGGAACTTCGCGAAGAACTTCGAACCGAGCCTGCGTGTCATCGCGCCCTCACTCGAACTGCGCGGCACCATAGCAGATGGGCGCGTGGGCCCGCGAACGAATTTCCCGCCACGCCGGGGGCCTGGCTGGCGGGCAATGTCGAGCGCTGCCGCGGCGTCGGGCTCGCTGCTGCCGATGCGGTGAGCGACGCTACGCGCGTCCAATGGCGCGAACGAAGCGGTCACGCCTGGGCACGAAGTGCAGTCGAGATGCGTAGTGCTAGGCGAAGTGCGCAGCGCAGATCGACGCGTACGCAATTCGATCCATCGACGGGTTTGTCGCGGCAGGACTCCGGTCGGTACGCACAACGACCGAT
>LNFB01000255.1 GCA_001464385.1 Deltaproteobacteria bacterium Ga0077550
CTCGGTCGCGGGGCCCCGCTCGTGACGCGCCTCGCCTTCCGCGTCATCGGCGGCTACGGCCGCCTCGGCCCCACGCTCCTCGAGAAGGTGATGATCCGCGATCGCGAGGCCGCCCGCGCATCGATGGAGCGGATCCTCGCGTGGGACTTCGACCGCGTGGTCGTGACCCACGGCGAGGTGCTGGAGACCGGGGGGCGCGAGGCGCTTCGGGCGGGGTACAGGTGGTTGCTCGGGTAGCGAGTGGGAGGCCGAGCCTCGCGAGATCAAGCGGTTCCGTGCCCTCCGCCGGGAGTGAGCGTTTGCTCACTATACGCGGATCCATGTGTAAGCGTCCCCCGTTGCAACGGTCCCGCGATCAGATCGACAAGGGGACGGATGCCGCGCCGTACTCTGGAACTTGCTCTCTTGCTGGTCCTTTCGCCGAGCTGCTACTCGCCCAATCAGCAGGTCGCAGCCGAAGAGGGTGGTGATGCCTCGACGAGTTCCACCGCGGGAGGTCTAGCGACCGTCTCGGGAACGGAGACGACGACCCCTGCAGAGACAGGCACCGAGGGCGGTGCGGACGTCGAGACCACCGCAGCCACGCAGGACGTCACCGGTGGCGAACCCGTGTGCGGGGACGCGG
>LNFB01000256.1 GCA_001464385.1 Deltaproteobacteria bacterium Ga0077550
GATGGAGACGAGGTGTGTGACGACGGAGCCAATGATGGAAGCTACGGCGGTTGCCTCGAGGACTGCTCTGGCTTGGGACCGCACTGCGGGGATGATGCAGTGCAGGGGAGCGAAGACTGTGACGATGGCGACGCCGTCAACGGCGACGGCTGCAACGTGGACTGTCGGCTCAGCGCCACCCTGGTTTGGGCGCGGACATTCGATGACGACTACACGCAGGCAATCGCGATCGGTGCCGACGACGACATCGTCGTCGTGAGCGAGCAGGCCCGAATCCTTGGCTTCGACTCCGACGGTGTTCCGGAGTGGGACGAGATCTACAGCTTGCTTGGGGCCGATGACACACGGGGTGGAGCCGCAGCGTACGATCCCGGGTCAGGCTGGTTGGTCGGCGGGCGCGCGATGACCCCACTGGATTCCAACAACGCCTGGTGGCGACGCCTCGACAACTCCGGGGTCTTCGGCGCCGGAGGGGTCTTCGATAGCCCCTCCGGGTCAGACGACCGCCTTGGCGGGCTGGCGTTCGACGCCGATGGAAACTTCGTCCTTGCAGGCTCCTCGTACAATCCTGAAGGGAACCAAGACGAGGGGGGGTGGCTGCGCAAGTACAATGAGGATCAGGTGCTGCTGTGGGCTCAGCCGTTCGAGGACGGCGACCCGCATCACACCTACGAAGTTGCGTGCGACTTCGAGGGAAACGTCATCGCAGTGGGCACCGCATTCTCCGCTGCCGATTCTTGGGATGGATGGGTGCGCAAGTACGATCCGGAGGGCGTGCTGCTCTGGGCGCGTGTCGTCGCGAGTCCCGGTGGAGCCGCCGACACGATTTCGTCGGTGGCGGCGCGGGTCGACGGCAGCGTCTTCGTCGGCGGCGAGCAAGGGGACGACGCCTGGGTCCGGAGCTACAGCCCTGGAGGCGTCGAGATGTGGTCCCATGCGTATGACAGCCCTGTCACGGATGCCGGGCTTTTCACGGATGGAGTCTTCGCGGTTGCAGTGTCGAGCGATGGCTCGTCTGTCGCCGCTGGAACCGAAGTCAAAGAAGACGGCCTTCCTGGGGCGTGGATCCGCAAGTTCGCCGAGGATGGCGATGTGCTGTGGACGTTGAGCCCGTTCTCGGACATGGCTGCGACATCCACAATCTCGATGGCCGTTGCAGTCGACAGCACCGATTCGGTGATCGTCGGCGGACAGTTCGCATCCGATGCGGTCATGCAGGGTTGGGTGCAGAAGTACACGCCTTGAGGCGCTCGCCGTTCGACGAGTGATGGATGCGGGGCTGACTGAACCGACTCCCCCGCCGCGTCGCCGCGGAATACTGCCCGGCACCCCTCGGTACCCCCGCCCCGTGAGCATCGTCGAGTGGATCCGCGCGGTGGTGGAGGGCGGTGGCACCTCGCTCGGCAGTCTCGCGCTGCTCCCCGTGGGGATCGGGGGCGGTGCGGCGTGGCTGCACGCGCGCGGGGATCGCCGCGGATCGCAGTGGGTCGCCAACCTCGGGATCGCCGTGGCCCTGGGCGTGGTGCTGGTGACGGCGTGCTCGATGGTGTGGGCCCGCGCCCACGGCATCGACCTGCTCGCCGACGTCGGCGTCGCGTGGTTCCTCGTGCCGGCGTGGATGGTCGTCGCCGCGGTGTGGATCGAGGCGCGGCTGCACCCCGGCCGTCAAGAAGCCCTGCGTCGACCGGTGCGCCGCGCGATGGGCATCGTCGTCGTGCTCGCGCTGCTCTACTGGCTGCTCTCGACGATGCGCGTGTGGATGATGGTCCACACCGGCGTGCTGGGCCTGTTGCTGTTCCTCGCCGCGGTCGCCGGGCTGCTCTACGTGCTGGTCCGACGCGCGGTGTGACGCATCCTCACCGCGGGGCGACCGGCACCCCGAACACCACGTAGCTGCGGCCCGAGGACTCGCCGTTGGGATCGGCCCGCTCGGCGCCGATCAGCAGGTCGCGGACGCCGTCGCCGTTGACGTCGCCCGCCCCGTCGACCGCGACGCCGGCGGCATCGCCCGCGAGCTCGCCCTCGATGACGAAGCCACCCGCGCCGGCTCCCACGGTGGCGAGCAGCACGGGGTCGGTGTCGGCCTTGCCGAGCACCACGTAGCAGCGCCCGGACTCGGCGCCCATGGGGTCGGACCCGGGCGCGCCGACGACGAGGTCGTCGCGGCCGTCGCCGTCGAGGTCGCCGACGCCACTCATCGCGCGGCCGGCCTCGTCCTGCGCGGCGACGCCGTCGATCGGGAAGCCGCCGACGCCGAGGCCGACGTCGGCGAGGAGCACGGCGTCGCCGTCGGGCTTGCCGAACACGACGTACGCGCGGCCGCTCGCGACGGCCGCGGTGTCGGCCCGGAACGCGCCGACGAGGACGTCGTCGAGGCCGTCGCCGTCGATGTCGCCGGCGCCGCTGATGGGGAACCCGGCGTAGTCCGACGCCTCCGCCCCGTCGATGGCGAAGCCCCCGACGCCCGCGGCGATGTCGGCGAGCAGCACGGGGTCGGTGTCGGCCTTGCCGAACACGACGTAGCCGCGGCCGGCGTCGCTCCCGTTGATGTCGGCGTACGGCGCCCCGATCACCAGGTCGCCGATCCCGTCGCCGTCGATGTCGCCCGCGCCCCGCACCGAGATGGCCGCGTTGTCGTACGCCGCCTCTCCGTCGATGGCGAAGCCGCCGTCGCCCGCTGCGATGTCGGCCAGGTCCACCGCGTCGGTGTCGACCTTGCCGAACACGACGTAAGCGCGACCCGAGGCGTCGCCGCTGGGCGCGGCGAAGAACGCCCCCACGACGACGTCGTCGAGGTCGTCGCCGTTCACGTCGCCGATGCCGCTGACCGAGAACCCTGCGCGGTCGCCCGCCGCCTCGCCCTCGAGGCTGAAGCCGCCGACGCCCGCGGCCACGTCCTCGAGATCCACGCCGGCGCCGTCGGCCTTGCCGAACACGACGTAGGCCCGGCCGGAGTCGCCGCCGTTGGCGTCGGCGTACTGCGCCCCGACGATCACGTCGTCGAGGCCGTCGCCGTCGACGTCGCCCGCGCGGCTCACCGAGATGCCCGCGTTGTCGTCCATCGCCTCGCCGTGCAGCGCGAAGCCGCCGTTGCCGGCGACGATCTCGGCGAGCTGCACCGGCTCGGTGTCGGCCTTGCCGAACACGACGTACGCGCGGCCCGAGTCGCTGCCGTTGGGATCGGCGCGGTTGGCCCCGATGATCACGTCGTCGAGGCCGTCGCCGTCCACGTCACCGGCGAGGCTCACCGCGTGGCCGGAACGATCGCCGATGAGCTCGCCGTTGAGGATGAAGCCGCTGATCCCCATCGCGACGTCGCCCAGCGGCACCAGGTGCGGCGCGACGTGGATCGTCACCGTGCCGGTCGCCTCGTCGACGCCGTCGGTCACCGTGTACTCGAAGGTGTCGGGGCCCCAGAAGCCCGGCGCAGGCGCATAGGCGATCGCGCCGTCGGCCTCGACCATCACGGTGCCGCCGTACTGGCTCACGGCGTCGGCGTCGCTCACCGTCAGCGCGTCGCCGTCGCCGTCGACGTCGTTCGCGAGCACGCCGACGTCGGCCGTGACTGCGAGCGCCTCGTCCTGCACCGTGTACGCGGCGTCGTCCGCCGCGACCGGGGCCATGTTGAGCGGGCCGGTGCTGCCGCCCGAGCTCGACTCGGTGCCCGTCGTGGACGCGGAGGTGTCGCTGCCCTCGGCGCTCGCGCTCGCGATCGTGGTTCCCGCGCTGGTGTCGGCGCTCGTGAGCGTGTCGGTGGACGGCGAGCTCGCGGAGGCCTCCGTGCCGCTGCTCTCGCCGGAGGCGCCGCCATCGGGGCCCGCGGAGCCGTCGTCGCCACACGCCACGAGGAGCGCGGCGAACCAGGGGAATCGAAGGACGAGCGGAGTGCAGCGCATGCGGTGGTTCGAGGCTAACACCGCGGGCCATTCATCGGGGGCCCGCGGCCGGCGTCGGCGCAGTTCCGCGCAGTGCTATGGTTGGTTCGCCTCGATCCGCGTCTCGCCGAGCGAAGCGAGGATCACGTCGGTGGCCTTCTCGCTGACCATGTAGATGGGCATCACGATGAAGAACCCGGGGATCTCCGGGAACACCGAGGCGTCGACCACCCGCAGACCCGACACGCCGCGCACGCGGAACTCGCTGTCGAGCACCGCCATCTCGTCGTCGTCGGCCCCGATCTTCGCGGTGCACGAGGCATGGTGCCCCCAGGCCTCGTCCTTCACCCACGTGCCGACGTCCTCGGCCGACTTCACCGCGGGCCCCGGCCAGACCTCGTCGAAGCGGCCGAAGAACGGCGCGCCCAGCAGCGTCCGCGCCTTCTTGCCGATCTCGCGGACGAACGCGACCCCGCGGATCATAGCGTCGAGGTCGTGCGCGGCCTCGCCGTTGGCGGTGTCGCCGGCGTCGAAGTACGCGAAGTCGATCGCGGGCGTGTCACGCGGATCGGCCGAGCGCAGCGTGACCGATCCGGCGCGGTTGCGGGTGTGCCCCTTCAGGATGAGCCACGTGAAGAGGCTGCGATCCGCGAGCGCCTCCTTGGAGTAGCCGGGCTCGTACCCGGCGAACTTGCCCGGCACACCGAAGATGAAGAGATCAGGGTCGGGCAGCTCGCGCGACGATCGCTTCACCAGCGTGACCACGCCGCCGTTGGATTGATACGGGCCCGAACCGTTCTCCCAGTCCTCGAGGCACGGATCGGCGTCGGGGTCGGTGCCGAGCGTGCAGTCGGCCAGCGTCGCGAAGTCGCCGCGCGCCTTGCTGACGACGCCGACCTCGTAGCGATCCTGCAGGTTCTCGCCCACGCCCGGCGAGTCGACGCGGACCGGGATGCCCTTGGCCGTGAGCTCGGCGGCCGGCCCGATGCCCGAGAGCTTGAGGATCTGCGGCGTGTTGAAGGCGCCCGCCGCGACGATGACCTCGCGGCTCGCGAGGACGGTCTGCGCCGCAGGCAGGGGATCGGTCGTGCTGGCGCTCGGATCGGCGCGGTACTGGTGCTTGCCCGAGGTGAACTGGACGCCGACGACGCGCGGCCGACCCTCGGCGTCGGGCTCGTCCGCGTACACCAGCTCGGTCACGAACGCGCCGGTCTGGATCGTGAGCGGGAAGCCGGCCTGCTGCGTCTCGCGCAGGTACTCGCGCACGGCGTGGCGCTTGCCGTCCTTCATCGCCAGCGGGAACGGGTACGCGCCCTCGTGCTCGGGGCCGATGGCGTTGATGTCACGCGTGAGCAGCCCGGTGAGCTCGCTCAGATCGCCGAAGAGCTGGCCGAACGTGCCCTTGCCGCTCGCGTCGACGAAGGCGAGCACGGCTGCCTTCACCACCGCCTGGAGCTTGACGTCGAACAGCGCGACCTTGGGATCGGCGAACTCGCGGCCGAGCCAGCGCAGCACCCGATCGGCGTAGGGATGCATGCGATCGGCCTGCCATGAGCCGTCGCCGGTGAGCTCCGCGATGCGATTCCAGTCGGAGTCGTGGGGCACGATGGTGATCATCGCGTTGTGGGCGGTGCAGCCGCCCAGGGCGCCGGCGCGGGGATACAGCACGCCGCGGGGCTGGCCCGTGGTCTCGTCGAACACCAGCTTGGTGTCGCGCGCGGCCCGGGTCGGATCGGCGTAGTGCGACACGAAGTAGTCCCAGCGCATCGCGGGGTCCTCGGTCGAGAAGCCGTGGTACGCGGGCACCTGGTAGTTGATGTTGCCGCCCTGGTCCTCGCCGGCCTCGAGCAGCAGCACGCGGTGGTTGTTGCGCGCGAGGTTGGCCGCGAGCGGTCCACCCCCGGCGCCCGAGCCGACGATGATGAACTCGAAGTCCTCGGGGCCGCCGAGGTCGTCGCACTTGCCGTCGACGCAGATGCTGTCGTCCTGGGCGCGCCCGTCGGCCTCGTCGCACGCGGGCGCCCACGCGATCGCGAACAGGGCGATCAGAGCGAACAGGCGCTGCAACGCGGGGCGCGGGGTCGGGTGGACGCGAGGGCGCGTGAGTGCGTGCGGGGTCATGATCAGCCTTCCTCCGTGGTGGTGCACGCGTCGGCGACGGCGGCGTCGGCTCCAGCGCACGGGTGATCGCCGGCGGCGGCGGTCCATTCGTCGAGCGCAGCGCAGTCGGCCAGGGCGGCGACACACTCGAACACCGCGCGCTGGGCCGCGCCGCACGCCGGACCGATCGCGTCGGCGCCGGCCTGGGCCTCGGTGCACGCGCTCGCGCACGCGCTCGCGTCGGACTCGGTGCAACCGGCGGCCAAGGTGCAGAACCCGTCGCACGCCGGATCCGCGGCGCCAGGGGGAGCGCACGCCGCCGCGGCGCCCTGATCCTCCGCCTCGCACGGATAGCCCTCGGTGCCGGCCTGGTACGCGGCCGCAGCGTCGCAGTCGAGGCCGGCGATGCACACGAGCAGCGCGTCCGCGGCCGCCTCACACGCGCCGGAGTGCGCCGCCGCGTCGGCCTGCAGGCCCGCGCAGTCGAGCAGGCAGTCGCCGTCGGCCGTGCCGAGGCACCCGGAGATCACCGCACAGCTCGCGTCGCAGGTGCCCGATGGTTGGACGCCGAGATCGGCGCGGACGGCTGGCACGTCGAGCTTGCCGACCACACCGTCGTCGAGGCCGTCGAGGTCGTCGCATTTGGCCCCGAGACAGCTGCCGTCGTCGGCGGCACCGCCGTCCGAGCCGCCGTCCTTGCACGCGCCCACCAGCGCGGCGGTGAGCCCCGCCGCGAGCAGCACCGTCGTCGTTCGTCGCCACGTCATGTCGTTCGTCCCTTCGTGTCCCAGCCGAGCGCTCGACCGAGGATGGTCGCGACGCGGTGTCTGTCGGTCGTCGTGTCGCCGCACATCGCCCGCAGGATCATCCCGCACACGGTGAGCAGGACGAGGTCACGCTCGGCTTCGTCGCCGAGCTCGAGCACCTCGCCGATCGCCCGCGCATACCGGGTGCGCAGGCGGATCAAGGTCTGCGTCCACGCCTCGACCTGCGCCTCGGTGTCGAGCTGGCCCGAGTACTCGACGAGCACGCGGTAGTGCGTGACGAAGCGCGGCATGTCGTGCTCCATCGCCGCGAGCAGCAGGTTCATCCGCGCCGCGGGGGTCGACGCGGCGGCGCGCAGCACCGACGTGCCGCGATCGACGTCGGCCTCGACCGCCGCGTGGGCGACGGCCTCGAACAGCGCGGCCTTGCCCGGGAAGTAGTGGTAGAGGACGCCGGTCGAGACGCCGAGCTCGGTCGCGATCTGCCGCATGTTGAGCGCCGCGTAGCCCGAGCGCGCGAACAGGGGCGTGCAGGCGAGCGCGAGCTCGCGGCGTCTCTCGTCGTGGTCGAGGGCCTTGGCCATCCGGGGTGCGGATGCATAACGAACGTTCGGTATGTACCGCAAGTGCCCGTTCTCCAAGGGCTCTTGGTCCCGCGCGAACGACGTTCGGGGGCGTGGGCGCGCCGCGGAGCCAAGGGTCGGGCCGGGCGTCGGCCCGGGGCTCACGGGGTCAGCGATGCCGCGTCGGGCCCGAAGTGCGCGGTGAGCCAGCGATCGATCTCGCCGAGTCGCTCGGGTCGGTTGCCCGGCGCCGCGCGGTAGCCGGCGCGCGCATCGAGGGCGAGCTCGCGGGCCATCGTTCGATCGTCGCCGAGGGCGACCAGGGCGCGCGCGAGCAGGAAGCGCGCGTCGAACTCGTCCTCGCGCCTGCCGAGCCGCACGGTGAAGATGGCGACCGCACGTCGGGCGCGCGTCACCGCGTCGGCCGGGGCGCCCGCCTCGAGGTCGAGCTCGCCGAGCTTCGTCAGAGCCTCGGCGACGAGGGGATGGTCGGGGCCGACCTCGCGCTCGCGCAGCGCCAGCGCACGCTCGTACGGCTCGCGGGCCGCCGCGGGGTCGCCCAACAGACGGAGCCCATCGCCGTGGTTCACGTGGGCCCGCGCGGCGCCGAGGGTGTCGGCGCCGTCCGCGAGCAGGCTCAGCGTCTGGGTGTGCAGCGCTCTCGCGGCCGCGGCGTCGCCCCCGAGCTCGTGGGCCCACGCGAGGGCCTGCAGGTACATCGCGAGCTCGGGGTGCCCCTCGCCGCGCGCGGCTCGCATGCCCTCGAGCGCGCGCTCGAGCTCTGCCCGGCCCGCGTCGAGTTCGCCGCGCAGGACCAGGAGTTCGCCGAGGTACCGCCTCGCGACCGCGACGCGTGGGTGAGCGGCGCCGAGCGAGGCCACGCGCGCGGCGACCGTGCGCTCGTACGTCTGTTGGGCGCTGACGTAGTCCCCCCGGCCCTTCGCGATGATGCCCAGGTTCATCCGCGCGGTCGCGACCCCGTCGGAGGTGGCCCCCTCCGCGGCGGTGAGCACCCGGACGACCGCGTCGTAGCGGGCCTGCGCGCTCGCATAGTCGCCGGTCTCGAACTCTGCGACCGCCAGGTCCATCGCGATGCGGGCGGTCTCGGGGTGTTCGGCTCCGAGGACGCGCTCGGCGATCGAGAGGCCGCGGCCGCACATCTGCCGCATCGCCTCGTAGTCGGCGCGGGTCCGATGGGTCACGCCGATCCGACACAGCAGCTGCGCCACGAGGGGGTGCTCCGCGCCCATCGCCGACTCGTAGAGCCGAAGCGCGCGCTCCATCGCGGCCTTGGCCTCGACGGGCCGCGCGGCGTGCTCGTAGATCCCCGCGAGCGTGGTGAGTCGACGGGCCTCGCGGACCTCCCCCGGCCCGCGGACGTGGGCGGCCGCGACCTCGGCGAGGCGAATCCAAGCCAGCCCCTCGTCGACGCGCTGCCGCTTCCCGCCGGTGACTGCGGCGCGTCGGACCGCCGCCTGGTCGGCGATGTCCCACGCGCCCTCGGCCGCGGCCGCGTAGAACGCCTCGCTCGCGGCGAGCTCGGCGTCGGGCAATCGACCCGCGCGCTCCAACGGGGACGACGTCGCGAGGCGAACGCGTGCGACCGACGTCGTCGAGCCGATCGCCTCGGCCCGATGCAGCAGCGCCGTCATCGACTCCAGCGCGTCGGCGCCGTCGGTTCCACGCGCGCGCACGAACGCGAACTCGGTGAAGATCTCGCTGAGCGCTGCGCGCAGCGCAGCAGGCGGTGCGGGCGATCCCTCGAGCGCGGCGTCGTCACGACACGGACCGATCGGGGGCAGGGCGGCAGCTGCCGACACCGACGCGAGCATGAGCGGCGCCTCGGCGTGCTCGAGCATCGCCACCAGCGCGGCGAGCTCCGTGCGTCGCTCGTCGAGGCACCACTGCGACGCTGCGCGCAGGTCCGGCGACCACACCTCGCGCACGTCGCTGTCGAGGCAGGTCTCGGTCTGCGCCTCGGCCCATGCGGTGGCGTAGGCGTCGAGCCACGGCGTCACCTTCTCCGCCATCGTTCGCGCGATCGCGAGCTCGCTCGCGGCGAAGTGCGTCGCGATCGCGGCCCGGGCGTCGTCGTTCCACACCTCGGCGATCGACTCGCCCGCGGAGCGGCAGGCCGCGACGTGTCGCTGCTCCTCCACCTCCACCGCCGCGAGGACCGCGGCGGATGCGACCACGGCACCGATCGCGCCCATGGCCCAACGCCGGCGACGCGCTCGGCCCTGTCCGCGCTCGAGCGCGGCGAGCAACGCCGCCATGCTCGGCCAGCGATCGTCTGGATTGCGGGCGAGACCGCGGACGAGGGCGCGCTCCAACCACGTCGGCACACCGCTCCCGCCGGGCGGCGGCTCGGGCACGCCGCGATAGACCTCGGCCGCGAGCTCGAACACCGTGTCGCCGCGGAAGGGTCGTCGCCCGTAGACCGCCTCCCACGTCGCGACGCAGAACGCGAACTGATCGGTCCGCGGATCCACGGCCTCGCCCGCGAAGAGCTCGGCGGCCATGTACCCCGGTGTGCCGAGCAGCTGGCCGGTGCGGGTCATCTCGTCGCGGAGCTCGGCGTGTCGAGCCCCGGGCGGGATCGTGGCGGAGGTCGGGTCGGGCGGCGCTTCGGCGTGCCGCGCCAGTCCGAAGTCCATCACCCGCACGACCGTGGGCTGCGTCGCGTCCGCCTGCCCGCCGATCATCACGTTCTCGGGCTTGAAGTCGCGGTGCAGGAGCCCGGCGGCGTGCGCGGCCGCGAGTCCGTGCCCGGCGTGGAGCATCACCGCGAGCACGTCCTGCCAGCGTCGCGGCCCGCGTTCGATCCAGCGGCGGAGGGTCCCCCCGTCGACGAACTCCATCGCGAGGAACACCCCGTCGTCGTGACTGCCGGCGTCGAACACCGTGACGACGTTGGGGTGGTTCAGCTTCGCGAGCGCCTGGGCCTCGCGCACCATCCGTGCGCGCGCCTCGGCGTCGCGACCGGCGGCCCGCGTCCCCGGCGAGACGAGCTTGAGCGCGACCTTGCGGTCGAGCTCGGGGTCGTAGGCGGCGTACACGACCCCCATGCCACCCTGACCGATCCACTCGAGCACGACGTAGCGACCGATCTCTGCGCCGCGACGCAGACTCCGGCTCGACCGCGGCGTCGCGGCCTGCGACGCCGGAGCCTGGCCGAACACGCGCACGTGCACCGCATCGCGGAGCCGATCGACGTCGACGCCATCGAGGGGCGCACCGTCCAGCGTCACGGCGTCGCCGAGGTCCTCGACCGCGTCCTCGGTCGGACGGGGCGTCCTCGCGTCGTCGGGCGTGGCCAAGGCCGGGGAGTCCGCGGCCAGTATGCCCGGGAACCGTCGCGGCAGGCGCGGGTCATTCGTCCGCTCCACACGGCACCTCCGCCCCGTGGATCTCGAACGCGAGCTGCGTGGCCGGTTGCCCGGGGTAGCAGTCCTCGAAGTGGGTGAACGCGTCGCAGTCCATCAGGTCGAGGTGCGCTGCCGAGGGAGATGTGGTCGGCACCGTCGACAGGCGGATGCCGAGCCGCTCGCCGGCCTGCATGACGCCGAGGACCGACAGCCACGAGCGGCCTGGCGGCGCGACGACGGGCTCGGCGAGCAAGATCGTGTAGAGGGTGTCGAACGTCCACGGCTCGGACGACGCCTGCGTGGTGGTCTCGCTGAAGTACCGGGTGTTCGGCAGGTCGCCCGCGTCGTCGTAGAGGTTCACGACGAACTCCTGCGTCTCAGGCGCGGGACCCGGCGAGTACCCGGCGACGATCGAGACCTCCGAGATGCACCAGCACCGCCCGGGCGGGACCTCGAAGTCGTCCGCGGACTCGTCGTAGTCGCCGCTGTTCGGGTTCCACCACGACAAGAGGTAGGTCAGGAACGAATCGCCGGGTGACCCGATGCTGCCCGCACTGCTGAAGAGCACGGATGTCTCGATGCCGTCGCAGTCCGCCGTGATGCCCGTGTCCGTGGTGCCGTCGTCGGCGTCCTCGGGTGCCGTGCTGCCGGTGTCGAGCAGGTCGGCGCCCGAGGACGAGCCGGGATCGACGACGCCCGATGTGCCGCTGCCGGTCGCGGTGGCGCCGGTCCCGGGTCCCCCTGCGTCCATGCCCGTGCTCTCCCCGGAGGTGGCGTCGGGGGACGGCGTCTGGGTCGAGGGATCGCCGCAGCCGAGGACGAGGATCGACGCCCAGAGGGAGGGGAGGAGCCGCGAGGGGGTACGCATCTACCCGTCCGAGTGTCCGTACCCCGCCCGCTTGATCGCGTCGCGGAGCGATCGGCGGACGATTCGCGTTCTGCTACCGTCGGTGCGCCCGATGACCGCGCCGCCCAGCGATGACGACGTCCTTTACCGCGCCTGGGCCAGCGGCGACACCGCGGCCGGCGGGCAGCTCGTCGATCGGCACCTGCGACGGCTCGCTCGGTTCTTCGCCAATAAGGTGCGCAGCGCGCCCGATGCCGAGGAGCTCGTGGCCGAGACCTTCGAGATCTGCGCGCGCAAGCTCGGGGACTGGAGCGGCGCCGGTAGCTTCCGCGCCTACCTGCTCGGCGTCGGTCACAACGTGCTTCGCAACTACCTGCGCAGCAAGGTCCGCAACGGTCGCGAGATCGATCCCGAGACCGACCACATCGCGGCGCTCGGTCCCTCGCCGGTGACGCTCGTCGGCGATCACCGCGAGCAACGATTGCTGCTCGAGGGCCTGCGCCGCATCCCGATCGAGCACCAGCTCGTCCTCGAGCTGTCGCACTTCGAAGAGATGTCGCGCTCCGAGATCGCGGCGGTGCTCGGGATCCCGGAGGGCACCGTCGCCAGTCGGACACGCCGCGCCCACGAGCTGCTGGCGACGGCGCTCGGCGAGCTCGCGGGCGCGCCCGAGCTCCTGCGCTCCACGCTGCACGGGCTCGGCGACTGGGCCGCGGCCCTGCGCGCCCGACTGGCCGCCGGTGACGTGCACGCCGCTCCGCGACGCTGAGCGCCAGAGCTCACGGCAGCGCGAACGCAAGCACGCCGTCGTCGCCTGCATCGTGGCACCCCGTGCACTGCGGGGCGTCGAAGGACTCGACGACGACGTCGTCGTCGTCGCGGTACTCGGCCCAGAACCACCGACCGTCCCGCTTCTCCATCGCGGCGACGAAGCGGAGGTCCTCGCCGTCGGCGTCGGCCCACGCGTCCTTCACGATGAGGGCGCCGTCGGGCCACGCGGACAGGGGGACCGCGGCGGCGACCGCCTCGCTCACGGTGTCGTCGACGTACAGATCGAGGAAGTCGCCGTGGGGACCGCCCTGCGCCGGGGACCGCGGGGTCTCCCAGCCCGGAGCGCGGGCGAAGGCGCGGTACCCGTCGGCCCGCAGCTGCTCGAGGAATTCTCCGCCCTCCGCCGGGGCACAGGCGCACACCACCAGGATCGCCGACAGGCTCCGCATCGCGGAGGGTATGCCACGCCCCTGACGGTGGTTACGGCGCCAGCCCGCGCCCCTCGGGTCGTTACGGCGCCAGCCCGCGGAGAATCAAGCCGACGTTCTCCTCGATCAGCACCTCGGGGTCCGACCACTTCTGTTGCGGCGACAGGATCAGCAGCGCGAGCAACCCGTGCTGGGCCGCGAGCACGGTCTCGGCCATCGTGACGAGATCGCCCTGGCGCACCTGACCGGCCTCCTGGCACCGACGCAGGCCCTCGACCAGGTACATGAAGGTGTTGATGCGCGGCTGGCCCCAGCGATCGATGTGCGAGAGCGGCGCGCGGTGATCCCAGTCGTCGCGCGGCCGCCGGGTCAAGAAGACGACGCGGTACTGGTCGGGGTTGGCCAGGCCGAAGCGGAGGTACGCGCGCAGCCCCTCGCGCAGCAGATCGATCGGCGCGTCGTCGCGGGCGAGCAGGGCGTCGAGCGCCGGGGCGATCTGCGAGAACACCTGGTAGCAGACCGCGTCGAGCAGCTCGTCCTTCTCTTCGAAGTAGAGGTAGAGCGCGGTCGACGAGATGCCGACGGCGGCCGCGACCTTGCGCATCGACACACCCTCGTAGCCCTCGGACACGAGGAGCAGGGTGGCCGCGGCGATGATCTCGTCCTTGCGATCAGCCCCCTCGCCCCGGCGCTTGCGGACGCTCTTGGGGGCGGCCCGCTTGCGCTGCCGGGTCACGGGCCGTTTCGCCGCCATCCCCCTGTTCATGCCACGAAAACGGCCATGCGGCACGGGTAACATCGGCTATGTTATCACCGTTCACTGAACACTGGTAACCGAGCGGTTCCGTCTCGCCATGCCCGCCGCCGCCCTCGAGAGTGCCCCTGCCGCCCAGGCTGCGCCCGCGTCCCCGTGGTCGTGGTCGATGACCACGAAGCTCGCGTGGCGGAACCTCGCGCACGATCGGGTGCGCCTGGTCGTGACCCTCGTCGGCATCGTGTTCTCGGTCGTGCTGATGGGGATGCAGTCGGGTCTGCTGGTCGGCTTCACGCGCACGACGACCGGCCTGGTCGACAACGCGCGGGCCGATCTGTGGATGGTGCCCAAGGGCACGCTCGACGTGGATCTCGGCGGCCCGCTCGACGAGCGCCGCCGCTACCAGGCGCTCGCGGTCAGCGGCGTCGCGAAGGCCGAGCCCTACCTCGTCAACTTCGCCCGCTGGAAGAAGCCCGACGGTGGCACCGAGTCGATCCAGCTCGTGGGTCACCAGCTCGGCGACGTCCTCGGCGGGCCGTGGAGCCTCGAGACCGGATCGGTCGACGACCTGCGGCGCCCCGACGGCGTCATCGTCGATCGACTCTATGCGGCCAAGCTCGGGGTCTCGGCGGTCGGCGACACCGTCGAGATCAACGGTCGGCGCGCGCGCGTGGTCGGGTTCACCCGGGGCATCCGCACCTTCACGCAGTCGCCGTACGTATTCACGTCGCTGCCCAACGCCCGCGAGTTCGTCGGGCTGCCCAGCACCACGGTCGGCTACGTGCTGCTCGCGCTCGCGCCCGGGGCCGACGCCGCGGCGATCGAGGCCGAGATCGAGGCCCGCATCCCCGAGGTCGAGGTCTACCAGAGCGCGGCGTTCGCCGAGTCGTCGTCGTCGTACTGGCTGTTCACGACCGGGGCCGGCTTCTCGCTCATCATCTCGGCGCTGCTCGGGCTCGTGGTCGGGATCGTGATCGTCGCGCAGACGCTCTACGCCTCGACGATCGATCGCCTGCCCGAGTACGCGACGCTGAAGGCGATGGGCGCGCCCAACTCGTACCTCTACCGCATCATTGTCACGCAGGCCGGTATCGGCGCGGTGATCGGCTACGCCGCCGGCATCGTGATCGTCATCGGGCTGGTCTTCGCCTCGCGCGAGGCCAGCGCGGCGCCGGTGTTGCCGGTGTCGCTCGCGCTCGGCCTGGGCGCGCTGACGCTGGTGATGTGCATCGGCGCAGCGGTGCTGTCGATCCGCAAGGTGATGGCGATCGATCCCGTGGGGGTGTTTCGATGACCGCGATCCTCCGCGCGACCGACATCCGCCACGTCTACGGCAGCGGGCCGACGGCGTTCGAGGCCCTGCGCGGGGTCTCGTTCGAGATCCAGCGCGGCGAGGTGGTGCTGCTGCTCGGCCCGTCGGGCTCGGGCAAGACCACGCTGCTGCAGGTCATCGGCGGCCTGCTGCGCCCGACGTCGGGTACGCTGACCCTGGCCGGGCAGTCGCTGGACGGCCTCGATCTCGAGGCGCTCGGGCGCGTGCGGCTGGCCAACTTCGGCTTCGTGTTCCAGGCGTACAACCTGTTCCCGACGCTGACGGCCGCCGAGAACGTCGAGGTCGCGCTCGATCTCATCGGCATCCGCGGCGCGCCGGCGCGAAGGCGATCGCGGGAGCTCCTCGCCGAGGTCGGCCTCGCCGAGAAGGCCGACAGCTTCCCCGCGCATATGTCCGGCGGCCAGAAGCAGCGCGTGGCGATCGCCCGCGCGCTCGCGGCCGATCCGGCCGTGGTGCTCGCCGACGAGCCCACCGCCGCGCTCGACTCGCACAGCGGCGCGAAGGTGGTCGGCCTGTTCCGGCGCCTCGCCGATCAGGGCCGCGCGGTGGTCATCGTCACCCACGACAGCCGCATCCTCGGCGCGGGGGATCGCATCGTCGAGATGGAGGACGGCGTGGTCGTGCCAGGCACCCACGCCGCCGGAGCACATGGGCCCGACGCCCAGGGAGCACACGCATGAAGACGTCACGATGGTTGGGGTTGGGGGCCGTGGCCGCGGTCGTCGCCGCCGGCGCGAGCCTGAACCTGCGCGCGCAGGACGAGCCCGCGGTCGCGGCCGAGGCGGCCCCGCTGGGCCTCGCGGCGCCCGGACGCGTCGAGCCGGCCGGCGAGGAGCGGGAGATCGGGGCGCGCATGCCCGGCCTGCTCGTCGCGGTGCACGTCGACGAGAACGACCTCGTCGAGGCCGGGGCGATCCTCGCGGAGATCGATCGCTCCGATCTCGAGGCCGAGCGCCTCGCGGCCCTCGCCACCATCGAGCTGCGCAAGGCCGAGCGGGCGCGCCTGGTCAACGGCGCCCGCTCGCAGGAGCGCCAGGCGGCGAAGGCCCGGCTCGCCGCGGCCGAGGCCTCGCTCGGCCTCGCGCGCAAGGAGCACGCGCGCATCGAACCCCTCGCGCAGACCGGCGTGCTGACGGCGGCCGATCTCGATCGCGCGCTCGAGCGAGTCGAGTCCGCGACCGCGCAGTCGGCCGAGGCGAGCAAGCAGCTCGCCCTGCTGCAGGCGGCGACGCGCTCCGACGACGTGAAGATCGCCGACGCGCAGGTCGCCGTCGCCGAGGCGCGGCTCGAGGCCATCGACGCCGCGATCGAGAAGTCCTACGTTCGCTCGCCGGTGGCCGGCACCGTGCTCCGCCGCTACCGTCGCCAGGGCGAGACGGTCGGCACGCAGCCGCCGACGGTGCTGTTCGTGGTCGGCGATCTCTCGCGTCGCATGGTCCGCGCCGAGGTCGACGAGGTCGACGTCGCGCGGATCCACGAGGGCGATCGCGTCGAGGTCGTCGCCGACGCGTATCCGGGTCAGCGTTACGGCGGCCGGGTCACGCGGGTCGGTCGCCGCGTCGGCGGCAAGACCGTCACCACCGAGCGGCCACAGGAGCGCCAGGATCGGAAGGTCCTCGACGCGATGATCGAGCTCGATCCGGGCAACGAGCTGCCCGTGGGGCTGCGGGTCGACGTGTTCGTCGTGGACTGATCGCACGCGCGACGGCACCGAGGGCGGCGCGACTATGTCGACGCGTCGGTGAACACCGCGACGGCACCGAGGGCGGTTCCATCATGGTCGACCAGCGGCGTGATCGACCCGCGCAGTGCCGGTCTCGCGCCCTCGGCCACGCGCAACACGGTGCCACCGGCGAGGGGGGCGTTCGCGGCCCCTGCGGGGAGCAGGGCGTGCAGGCGTTGCCCGATGGCGTCGGCCTCGGCGACCCCGAGCAGCCGGGCGGCGCGCGGGTTGGCGAACGTCACCGTCCCGGTCGGATCGGCGGCCAGCACCGCCTCGTCGACCGACCGCAGCGCCGCCTCGAGCAGGCGAGATCGCGCCGCTCGCTGGCGGTCCCCGCGGAGCCGCTGCAGCGCGACCTCGATCGCGCTGCGCAGCTCGGTGTCCGACACCGGCTTGATGAGGTAGCCGAAAGGCTCGCTGACCATCGCGCGATCGAGCGTCGCCTCGTCGGAGTACGCGGTCAGGAACACGACCGGGAGGTTGTGGACCCGTCGCAGCTCGTTGGCGGTGTGGATCCCGTCGGCGGGCCCGGAGATGCGGATGTCCATCAGCGCGAGGTCGGGGGAGAGCTCTGCCGCGACCCGCAGCGCCTCGTCGGCGCTCGCGACCGTGACCGGGACGTCGTACCCCATCGAGATGAGGGTCTGCTGGAGTTCCCGGGCGACGATGCGTTCGTCCTCGATGACGAGGATCCTGGCGGCTCGCTTCATTCGATGGCTCCCTGGAAGTCGAGGGTGAAGGCGGTACCACCCGCTCGATCGACGTCGATGGCGGCACCGAGCTGTTCGGCGAATGTGTATACCAGATCCAAGCCGAACGACGACGCGTGGCCCGGGTCGATCTGGCCGAGTCCCACGCCGTCGTCGCGGACCGTGAGGCGCACCTGGGCTCCCGCGCGGCTCAGGCTCACCCCGATGTGGCCGCGACCACGCCCCGGGAACGCGTGCTTGAACGCGTTCGTCAGCAGCTCGTTGAGCACGAGGCCGGCCGGGATCGCGTGCTCGATCGACACCTCTACGGGATCGAGCGCCGCCTCCACGATGATCTGACGGCCGGCCGCATCGTGGGCCCCCGCGAGGGTGTCGATGAGCGAGCGGGCGTAGTCGGCGAAGGCGACCCGCGCGAGGTTGGGCAGCCGGTAGAGCTTGTCGTGGACCAACGCGATCGCCTGGACGCGGGCCTGACACGCGCGGAAGCTGGCCTTGACCCGCTCGTCGCCGTACTGGAACGCCTGGAGCTTGAGGATGCTCGAGATCACCTGGAGGTTGTTCTTGACCCGGTGATGGACCTCGCGCAGCAGCACATCTTTCTCGCGGACCGACTCGCGCAGGGCGACCGTGCGCTCCTCGACGCGCTGCTCGAGCTGCTGGCCGAGGTCGCGCAAGGCCTGGACCATGTCGATCGACTCGCGCCACTGCTGCAGGCGCTCGGCGATGCGCTGGAGGAACGCGAGCTCGCGATCCGTCCACACGCGAGGCGTGGGCGTCGACACGCCCAGCGTTGCCACCCACTCGCCGGCGCGCATGAGCGGCACGCTGACCCAGGCCGCGATGCCGGTGCGGCGATAGACCTCGATGTACTCGGCCGTCCGAGGGTCCGTGTTCATGTCGTCGACCGTCACGAGCTTGCCGGCCTCGAGGTCGGCGACCGTGGAGCGGCTGTAGGCGGAGAGCGGGAAGTCCGAGACCGTCAGGGGCGCTTCGGCGCCCTGCCAGACGCCGATGGTCCGCGCGATCCCGAGGGCGGGGAGGTTCGCGGTGATGATGCAGCGGGTGACTTCCAGGTGCTCGGCGAGACGCCGTGCGACCTCTCGCGCGAGCGCATCGCCATCGGCGGTGACCCGCGCGAACTCGCCGAGCTCGAACAGCAGGCGTCGGTCGGCGAGGTCCTGCTGCACGGCCGCTTCGCGGGCGCGGCGCTCGGCGATTGCACGGATCACGGCGATCACGTGGGGCCGCCCGTCGACCTCGCAGGGCGAGAGCATCACCTCGACCGGCACCGTGCTGCCATCCTCGCGCACACCGGACAGCGTGCCGCCGGTCCCCATCGGGCGGATCCGCGGGCTCCCGATGTAGGTTTCCCGGTGCACGGCGTGTCCGGCCCGGGCCGTCGCGGGCAACAGCACCTCGACCGGTCGGCCGATCAGCGACTCGGTCGCGTAGCCGAACAGGCGCCGGGTCTCGGCGTTGACCATGACGATCCGACCGGCCTCGGTGACGACGACCACCGCGTCGGGGATGGCCTCGAGCACGGTGCGGAACGGCATGGCCTCGGCCACGCGCTGGGCCTGCTCGCCCGGGTTGTCGAGATCACGACCCGCTGCCAGCAGCAGGCCGAGCTCGTCGGCGACGGCGAGCGCGGGCTCGAGGTCGTCGGCGATCAGGGGCTCGGCAGGCGCCGCGACGGCGAAGTGGACCACACCCAGGATCTGCCCCTGCGACATCACGGGCACGACGATGAGGCTGTGCAACCCGAGCCGTTGGATCGTCTCCTGGTAGATCGCGGCCGCGCCCCGCGGGCCGGTCTCGCCGGCGGCGCCGAGCAGGGCGGGCGTCGCCGAGCGGATCACGTGCGTGGTGATGTTGTTCGAGTCGAGGCGCAGTGGGTGTTCGCGCTCGATCGGCTGGGGCGCCTCGTCGGCGTCGCTGCCGAACGTCGCGCCGACGGTGAACACCAGATGCTCGCCGTCCTTCGACAGCAGCCGCAGGCTGCACTTGCCCTCGACCAACGCGGCGCCCGCCCGCACGACGGCGCGCAGCGCCGCCGCCGTCCCACCCTCGGCCGCGAACCGTCGACGGACGACGGCGAGCTGCCGGGTGAGGGCGGCGTGGCGGGTAGCTCGGGGATCCTCGGCCAAGGGGCACCGGTGGTTCGCGCGGGTCGACGTGGGGGCGTCGCAGGCTCCGCCCGCGGGATCCTATCGTACGGTGCACGTGGGACGCGGGCCACCGAGGGGGCGCACCGTGGGGCGGGTCGGCGCGCGCCCAGCCGGTTTCGGGCCGCGTCCCCGCTCACTTCGCCATGAAGCGCGCGATGCCGTCGCAGGCCTCTTCGATGGTCGCGACGTCCGGGAGCAACACGATGCGGAAGTGCTGCGTGCTCTCACGCTGACCGAACCCGCTGCCGGGCACCGTCACCACCGAGGTCTCGCGCATGAGATCGCGGCACCACGCGGCGTCGTCGACGGGCCGGTGGATCCGCGGGAACGCATAGAACGCGCCCTGCGGCACGACGCACGTGATGTCGGGGATGCTCGCGAGCTTGGCCATCGCGGCGTCGCGGCGGGCGACGAGCTGCGGGATCATCTCGGCGAGGTGGTCCTGCGGACCCTCGAGCGCCGGCGCGATGCCGTACTGCTCGGGGTGGTTGGCCGACAGGCGGGCGCGGCCGAGCTGCTGGATCGCGTGGACGTAGCCGCGCAGCAGCTCCTCGGGCCCCGACAGCGCGCCCCAGCCGATGCGGAAGCCGGGCAGCACCCAGTTCTTCGACAGGCCACACAGGCTGAGCACGCACGCGCGCGGATCGAGGGAGCCCAGCGGCACGTGCTGGGCCCCGTCGAACAGCAGGCGGTCGTAGATCTCGTCGGCGAAGATGACGAGGTTGTGCTCGATCGCCAGATCGACGATCTTGCGCAGGCGCTCGACGTTCGCCACCGAGCCCGTGGGGTTGTTGGGGTTGATGACGACGATGGCGCGGGTCCGCTCGTCGATGAGGCTCGCGATGTCCTCGACGTCGGGCTGCCACCCGTTGGCCTCGTCGAGGTGGTAGGCTCGGTTGTCGGCGCCGAGCTTGGCGAGCAGCGCGGTGTACAGCGGGTAGCCGGGCGAGGGCGTGAGCACGTTCTCGCCCGGGTTCACCAGGGCCGAGAGCGCCATGTCGATGACCTCGCTGCAGCCGCTGCCCACCCAGGTGTGGACGATCGGGCCGATTCCGCGCGAGGTCATATCGCGGTTGATCGCCGCGACGGCCTCCTCGATGCCGTCCGAGGGCGCGTAGCCGTTGCGGTTGGTCCGCATGGCCTCGAACACCGCCTCGAGGATGTGCTCGGGCGGCCGGAACCCGAACGGGTTGGGATCGCCGATGTTGAGGTACAGCATGCGCCGGCCCTCCCGTCGCAGCTGGTCGGCCAGCACGGCGACATCGCGCACGGCGTAACGGACGTTGGCAACACGGTTTGCGGGGGCGATCGGGCGGGTTTCCACGGGGACTCGGGGCCGATGGTACCACCTGGCGCAACCGCGGGCGCGTCCGTCCGTCGTAGCCTAGCAACCGAGGTCCCATGCCACGTTCCTTCCGTTTCGCCCTGGTGCTCGTCCCCCTCCTCACCGTCGCCGGCTGCAAGAAGGACTCCTCCGTCCAGGAGAGCATCGACCTGCTCGCCAAGCACAGCAAGGAGATCACCACCAAGGTGACCGGCGCGGCGGACAAGAAGGCGGGCGTCGCCGACGCCCAGAAGTACCTCGACTCGAACAAGGACGACCTGTCCAAGCGCATGAAGGAGATGAGCGAGCTGCGGGGCTTCCAGGTCTCCGAGGACATGCAGTCGAAGATGGCGTCGGCGTTGGTCGAGGCCGCGTTCATGTGCGGCAAGATCCAGGTCGATCTCATGTCGGCGACGATGGAGGACAAGGACCTCGACACCTCGCTCGACAAGCTGTGCAAGGACTGGGAGAGCTCGTTGAATCTATAACTGTCTGGAGGACACTGCCGCGTCCTCCCCCCGCTGGGCAGAGCCCATCGGGGCCTCCCTCCTTCCGACCTTGCGGTCTCTCGGTGGCGAGATCGGGGATCGGATTGTGGCGGTCTACAGGGCGCCCGGAGCTGCGGTGCAGGTCCACGTGCCGGCGACGTAGAACTCGCGGCGGCACGCGACGACGATCGTGCCCTCGGACGTCAGCCACTGGTAGCGGCGGCGCACGAAGTCGGTGCGGACGATGCCCGGGCGATCGCTCATGAGGACGCAGGACTTCGCGCCGCTGCAGGCCGCCGTGCGCGACAGGTCCTCGGTGACGGCCTCGGGCTGCATGTTCCGGTAGCCCGCGGCGACGAGCAGTAGGGACACCCCGAGCAGGATCCAGCCGATCCAGCCCTTCATCGCGCCCACGCCCGGAGTTGTGCTCGCATGTGGGGCAGCATCGTGGCACGCCGGGGCGTGTCACGGCAACCGTGGTAGGGTGCGCCGTCGATGGCGCGGATCCTCCTGGTCGACGACGACGCGGGGCTGCTGGCGGTGCTGACGCTCGCGTTCGGCGACGCGGGCCACGAGGTCGTGTGCGCGGGCGACGGTCGCGCCGCGTTGATCCGACTCGAGCAGGGCGACATCGAGCTGCTCGTCACCGACGTCAACATGCCCGAGCTCGACGGCTTCGCCCTCGTGCGGACGCTGCGGGGCCGCGGGGACGCGCTGCCGATCCTGGTGCTGACCGCGCGCGACGACGAGATCGACGAGGCGCTCGGCCTCGAGCTCGGCGCCGACGACTACGTCACCAAGCCGTTCTCCAACCGCGTGCTCATCTCGCGGGTCGCGGCGCTGCTGCGGCGCCAGGCGATCCGCGGCGGCGCGCCCGTCGAGCCGCCGAGCGCGGCGCGGCGGATCGGCGCCCTCGAGCTCGACGACGCGCGGCTCGAGGTGCGCTGGGCCGGCCAGCTCATGACGACGACGATGACCGAGCTGCGCCTGCTCGACGCGCTGACGCGGCGGCCGGGGATCGTGCTGTCGCGCGACGCGTTGCTCGAGCGCGTGCGGGGGGACGGCACGGTGGTCGCGCCGCGGATCATCGACACGTACGTCAATCGCCTGCGGCGCAAGCTCGAGGCGATCGATCCCGCGTTCGATCGGATCGAGACGGTGGTCGGCGCCGGGTATCGGTGGAGGGATCCGTGAGCCCGCGCCGCGGCCGTCTCGGCCGCCGGGACCGCGGTGACCGAGGTCGCCCGCGCTGGGGCCTTCGGTCGCTGCGGGTGCGGGCGTTCATCGTGGCCGTGCTCGTCGCGGTGCTGCCGTTGGTGATGGTGGCGTCGGCGAGCATGATCGAGTCCGGAGTCGGCGAGCGCCTGCGCGAGGCGGTGGTCGCCGCGGCCGTCGAGGCCGCAGCGTCGCCCGACGACCTCGACGGGATCGCGGCGCGTCACGGCGTGCACCTGCGGATCGTCGAGCCCGATGGCCGCGTGCGGGCGAGCGCGGATCACCACGACACCGGCGCGGGCTGGGCGGTGGGCGAGGTGTTCTTCGGGCCCGACGGCGCGCCGAGCCTCGCGGCGTTCGATCGCGAGCTCGGGCCGCTGGGCGACCGCGTCGAGGTCCGGCGCGCGCTGGCGGGCGAGCTCGACAGCGCGTGCCATGCCTCGACGGGCGGTCGTCTGCTCGAGTGCCACGGCGCGGCGCCGATCCGCCGCGGCGATGCGATCGTCGCGGTCGCGCACGCCCAGGACGCGAGCCGCCGCGCGATCCGGGCGCTGTACGATCTGCGCTATCAGCTGATCAAGCTGACGTTGATCACCGTGCCGTGCGCGATTGCCCTCGGGTGGTGGCTCGGCTGGCGGATGGTGCGGCCGCTCGAGCGATTGCGGTGGCAGGCGGTCGAGCAGGTCGATCGGCTGTCGCGCGGCGTCCCGCTCGAGCTCGGGCGGCGCGACGAGTTCGGCGATCTGACGATCGCGCTCAACCGATTGATCGGCGAGGTGCGCGGGCACGCCCAGGCCCACGAAGCGGCGCTCGCCGATCTCGCCCACGAGCTGAAGAACCCGGTCGCGGCGATC
>LNFB01000257.1 GCA_001464385.1 Deltaproteobacteria bacterium Ga0077550
TGCGCGACGACGACACCGACGCCGTCGTCGCCCCGCAGCACGTTGCCACACCCGATGATCGTCAGCATCGCGACGCCTGCTCGGGTCACGCGGTGCGGAACGTCGCGAGCTCGGCCCCGCTGCGTCCGTCGTACGCGTGCACGGTGCACACCAGGCACGAGTCGAACGAGCGCGCGACGTGGGCGACCTCCACCGGGTCCTGCTTGTTGGCGACCGGCGTCCCCACCAGCGCGTCCTCGATGGGACCGCGATTCTGCTTGTGATCGCGAGGCCCGACGTTCCAGGTGGTGGGCGCGATGATCTGGTAGTTCTCGATCTTGCCGTCCTTGACGGAGATCCAGTGGGCGAGCGCGCCGCGGGCGGCCTCGGTGGCCCCCCAGCCCTGGCCATCGCGGACCTTGGGCTTCTCGTAGAACGGCTCGCCGGCCTCGCGATACATCGCGACCTGCTCGTGCAGCCGTGAGAGCTGGCGCAGGTGCACGCTGGCGCCGCCCAGCGCCTTGTAGCAATCGAGGATGAACGGATCGGTGCGCTGCCACGGACCCGCGGAGGGGCCCGCGGTGACCAGCTGCCGCGCGAGCGGCCCGACCTCGCAGCGCCCCAGCTCGACGTCGTTGACCGCGGTCGCCCACGAGTACTTGCCGTCGAAGTCGTGGGTGTTGCGCTCGGTGGGCACGGTGTACCGATCGAACGGGTGCACGTGCTGCGCGTCCTCCTGGTACCACGAGCTCGACGTCGACTCGCGCACGCGATCCTGTCCGAGACGGTGGAACTTGTCGGTGTGCCCGTCGTACAGACCGCACTTGACGACGAGCGCGTCGGCGCGGCCCTCCATCGTCGGATTCTGGTAGCGATCCTCGTGCGGCAGGTAGCCCCACGCGGCGTAGCGGCCCACGCCCTTGCCGTACTTGTCGAAGCCGTAGTCGAGGCCGGCCTTCCACCACAGCGCCAGATCGCTGTTGCGAGTCCCCGCGCTCTCGTCGAGGTAGGCCAGGAAGTCGGCGTAGGTCTTGATCTGCTCGTAGCGCTCGATCGAGCCGCCGAGCCAGACCGGCTCGAGCCAGTTGCGGCGGAAGTACTCGAGGATCGACCACGCGCGCGTGACGTCGGTCAGCGTCGGCGCACACATCACGCCGCCCGGCACCATGTAGCTCGAGTGCGGCCACTGGCCGCCGAGGAGCGCGTAGATCTCGACCGGACGCCCGGAGATGGTCACGCCGATCTCGAAGCTGGTGCCGGTGAACGGCGAGAAGCGCTTGACGACCTCGGGGTAGTACTTCGACTTGGCGTAGCGCTTGTGGACCATGTCGGTCGCGTACAGCCCATAGAAGTAGCGCGGCACGCTCTGGATCGACTCGACGATCTGGCCGAGGTTGCGCGCGATGATGGCGTTGCGCGGCACGTGGGCGCCGTAGGCGACGTCGAGCGCCCAGGCAGCGCACGTCAGGTGCGAGGCCCCGCAGATGCCACAGGCGCGCGGCGTGACGACCAGCCCGGCCTGCGGGTCCTTGCCGCGGAGGATGACCTCGAAGCCGCGGAACATCTCGGCTTGGGTCCAGGCGTTGGTGACCACGCCGTCGGTGATCTCGACGCGCACGTCGAGGTCACCCTCGACGCGGCCGACGGGGGAGATGTTGAGGATCTCGCGATCGATCTGCATGGCGGCTCTCGCTCGGGTGTGACTTGCGTCGGAGTGGTTCGTGGAGGGTGTGGCGGTTCGCGTCGCGGTCGGGGTCAGACGACGAACATGTCGTCCTTCGACCAGTCGGGCGCGGCGGCCTTGCCCGCGGCGACCACGGTGAGGTAGCTGCGCTTGTTCATGCCGACCGGCACCTCGTTGGGCAGGCCCAACGTCATGGGCGTGGCGAACACGGTGCCGGGGGCGAGGTCGTGGTGCGGGAACTCGGGCTCGGTGCAGCCCAAGCACGGGTGACCGGCGCGCGTCTTCGACGACTGCCGGTTCCACAGGATGCGGTTGCACGGCGAGCGCGTGAACGGTCCGCGACAGCCGAGGTCGTAGAACAGACAGCCGTTGCGCTGCCCGAACTCCTTGGTCGAGACCTTGTACGCGAAGTGCATGTTCCGCGTGCAGCCGGTCTGCGTGAAGCTGGTGAAGAACGTCGTCGGGCGCTGGTAGCCGTCGAGGGCCAGATCGCCGCCGCGACCCGTCGCGAGCGCGACCACGATCTGCGTGATCCAGTCGGGGTGCGCGGGGCAACCGGGGATGTTGATGACCGGCAGCCCCGCCTTGCTGCGGAAGCCGGCGCCGAGGAAGCCGCCGTGCTGCTTCTTCAGGAACTGCAGCCCCGTCGAGTCCGAGGGGTTGGGCGCGGTGGCCGGGATGCCGCCCCAGGTCGCACAGTCTCCGATCGCGACGACGAAGCCCGCGACGGCGCTGAGCTCCTTCACCCACTCGGCCATCGGTCGACCGCAGAAGCGGTTCCAGTTGCCGGTGCCGCCCGGCGCACGGATCACCGATCCTTCGAACACGAAGACGTCCAGCGTCTTGCGTCCGGCGACGAGATCGTCGAGCAGCTTGCGCACGTCATTGCCGAGCTCCATGCCCAGCGACGGGTGCCACAGCACGTTGACGCCGAAGTCCGTCACGAGGTCGACCGCGGACGGTTCCTCCGCGTTGAGGAACGACATCGTGTTTCCGGAGCACGCTCCGCCTTGCAGCCACAGCAGATTGGTCATGACCGTTTCGTTCCTCCGAGGAAGGTCGCGCACCACGGCGACGACATCACGATAAAGGCTCGCGGAACGCCGTTGCAAGCGCGCTACGTCGTGCACGCTGACGTTGCGGCAGGTTTTGGCCGGCGCCCGACTCACCCCGGATCGCGGGCAACTGATGTGTATCGCGACGACACAATGGCTGTCGCAGAATGAGGCACGCCCTCGGTCGTTGTCTGCCGCCAACGCGTCGGCGAGGTGCCCGACCGACCCCGCGGCGCGCGGATCAGAGCCCGACTTCGCTGCGGACGAGACCGACGCCGTCGATGCCGGACTGCACGTTGCCGGAGAACACGAGGCCCATGCGGTGATCCGCGGGCGTCGACCACACCACGCGGGCGCCGAAGACGACGACCGGATCGGGATCTTCGTTCTCGAGGTCGACCACCAGCCAACACGCGTCGCCGGGGGCGAGCAGATCGGTGGCGCTCAGCTGGGCACCGCCGGCGCTGATGTCCTCGAGCGCGATCGAGGCGGTGCTGATCCGTCGCCCGTCGTACACGGCAATCCACGCCGGCACCGCGCAACCGAAGCGCTTGTACCGGCGCGACAGATCGGCGTGGCCGCGGCCGGTGCGGTGCTCGAGCTGGTTCTCGAGCTCGTCGAGCCGCGACAGCTCGTCGTGGTCGAGGATCTCGTGGCGGAGCTGTTGCAATCGCAGGAGGCGATAGTCGAAGACCGCGCGGACCAGGCCCATCGCCTCGGCGCGCACGACCATGGGATCGACGTCGAGCAGCAGCACCTCGCGGGCCACCGGTTCCGGCGCGCGATCGGTGATCGGGCGGGGAACGCCGGCGGTCGCCGCGTCCGCCTCGGGCTCGGCCTCGTCCTGCGCGATCGCCTGTCGCGGCGCCCGGGGCATCACCGACGAGGCGAGCCGCGGCACCGAGGGCACGACGATCCGCGCGGTCTCGTCGCGGTGCATCATCGCCGGCGTGCCGGTGAGCGTGCGGGGACGGGCGGGCGTTGCCGGCCGCTCCGCCACCGGGGCGGTGCCCGTCACCCGCGGAGCGGTGCGGCTCGCCCGCGGGGCGTTGCCGGTCACCCGCGGGGCGCTGCTGGTCACCCGCGGGGCGTTGCCGGTCGTCCGGGCGGTCGTCCGCGGGTCGTCGCTGGTCGTCCGCGGTGGCGGTGGTGGAGGTGGTGGCGGCGACGCGGTGGCTGCCGCCGTCGCAGCGGGGTGGCTGCCGACCTCGAAGCGGATGGTCTGCCGCAGGACCTCCATGCCTCGCTTCGCCGGGGGCCGTCGCTCTGCGACGGGCTCCGCGACCTCGTCGTAGCGCAGGCGGAATCGACCGATCGCGATCTCGTCGCCCGAGGTCAACACGTGGCGATCGATCCGTGTGCCGCCGACGAACGTGCCGGTCTTGCTCGATAGATCGACGAGGACCGCCTGATCGTCGGCGTCGATCTCGATCTTCGCGTGGCGCCTCGAGACCTCGGGATCGCCGAGCTGCAGATCGCAATCGGCCGCGCGGCCGATGGCGACGCGGCGCTCGACGAGGACCGCCGTGTCATGCGGCAAGCCCGCGATCGCCCTGAGGACCCGACGCATGCTGGTTCGGCGGAATCTAGCAGGTCGCCCCGCGCCGCGTTCGAATCCGCCACCCGGCGGTTCCGCCGCCGACGTGGCCGCGGTGCCCGGTGGACCGCGTTCGGCGCCGACCCGGACGCGGCCCTAGGGTTCGCCTCGCAGCGCCGTGCTATCGATCGAGGGCCGCCATGTTCGAACGCCTGCACAAGTCGCACATCGTGGCGACGCCGGGGTTCAACCGCTGGCGCGTGCCGCCGGCGTCGATCTCGATCCATCTCTGCATCGGCTCGGTCTACGCGTGGAGCATCTTCAATCAGCCGCTCACGCGCCTGCAGGGCGTCGTCGGGAGCGCGCCCGGCGACTGGCCGCTGGACCGCGTGGTGTGGGTGTTCTCGGTGGCGATCGTGTTCCTCGGCCTGTCGGCGGCGGTCGCGGGTCGCTGGCTCGAGCGCGTCGGGCCGCGGATGGTCGGCGTCACGGCGGCGTGCTGCTGGGGCGGTGGTTTCGCGCTGGGCGGCCTCGGCATCGTGACGCACCAGCTGTGGCTCCTCTACGTCGGCTACGGCGCGCTGGGCGGCGTGGGCCTCGGGCTCGGCTACGTCTCCCCGGTCAGCACGCTGCTGCGCTGGTTCCCCGATCGCCGCGGCATGGCCACCGGCATGGCGATCATGGGCTTCGGCGGCGGGGCGATGATCGCCGCGCCGCTGCAGCAGTGGCTCGTCGGCGAGTTCTACCGCGCGCCCGAGTTCCTCGGCCCCGTCGACGCGGTGTCCCTCGTCACCGACGGCGGCGGCAGGCTCGCCGAGATCGCCGGCGTGCTGCGCCCGGTCGTCGTCGTCGGTCCAGGCGATCTGGCGAGCCTCACCCGACCCGGGCCCGAGGGCGTCTACGCCGTCGGCACCGGGGACGCCGGCGTCGCAGCGACCTTCTTCGTGCTGGGCGCGGCGTACTTCGTGATCATGCTCGTCGCCGCGTTCTCGTACCGCGTGCCGGCCGAGGGCTGGACGCCGCCGGGGTGGACGCCACCGGACGACGCCGCGGCGCATCGCAAGATGATCACGCGCCACCACGTCGACATCGACGAGGCGCTGAAGACCCCGCAGTTCTATCTGATCTGGATCGTGCTGTGCTTCAACGTCACCGCCGGCATCGGCGTGCTCGGCGTTGCGAAGACGATGATGTCCGACATCTTCGGCCGTGCGCTGCCCGATCTGGTGGACGGGGGATTCGCCGCGACCTACGTGCTCATGATCAGCGCGTTCAACATGGTCGGTCGCTTCGGCTGGGCGAGCCTGTCGGACGCGATCGGCCGCAAGCGCGTGTACACGGTGTTCTTCGCCCTGGGCATCGCGCTGTACCTGGTGGTGCCGTGGTGCGCGGCCGCGGCCACCGGCGACCATGCGCTCGCGGCCCTGGTGGCGTTCTACGGGACGACGATGGTCATCTTCACGATGTACGGCGGTGGCTTCGCGACGATCCCCGCCTACCTCGCCGATGTGTTCGGGACCAAGTTCGTCGGTGGCATCCACGGGCGCACGCTCACGGCGTGGAGCGTGGCGGGCGTGCTCGGCCCCGTCGTGCTCACGACGCTGCGCGGCGCCTCGGAGCAGCGGGCGATCGCCGAGCTCGCCGCGCAGGTCGATCCCGCCACCTTCGTCGCGAGCTTCGGCGCGGGGGTCGAGCAGCTCGACGCTCTGGTCGCCGCGCACACGGTCACGTTGGCGAAGCTCCTGGCGATCGCGCCGTCGGGCACGACCGATCCCACGGCGACGCTCTACAACAGCACGATGTTCGTGATGGCCGGGCTGCTCGCGGTCGCCCTGCTCGCCAACGCCCTGGTGCGCCCGGTCGATCCCAAGCACCACCTGCGGACGTGAGGCGCGGGCGTCAGGCCAGGTGCTCGGCGTCGGTCACCGCCGAGATCGCGGCGATCGCCGGGTGCTGCACCTTGCGCTCGAGCGTGACCGCGTAGTAGCGCTCCTGGATCCCGGCGCACACGCCGACCTGCTCGAGTCCGAAACAGGATTGCAGCGTCGTCGCGATCGAGGTGGGCGCGGCGAAGCACGCCACGCCCGCCTGCGCGAGGCCGCCGAGCACGGTACCGTCGTCGAACTCGCCGACGGGCCGGGGCTCGATGCCCTCGCCCTGCCACCACGACTCGAGCGAGCGGCGCAGCATGGCCGTTTCGGTGGGCAAGAGCAGCGGCGCGCGGTTGAGGGATCGGGGGAACTCGGGCCGCAACTCCAGCGCCAGCGCCGGGCTGGCGAAGATGGCGACGTCCGACTCGGCGAGCAGGTGGCTGTACGCGCGGACGTGACCGCCGTGTCGGATGGGCGCGTCGGTGAGCATCAGGTCGATCGCCTGGGTCGCGAGGTCGGCGAGCAGGCGCTCGGTGGTGTCCTGCTTGCTGACGATGTACACGGGCTCCGGCACCTGCAGCGCGGGCTGCAGCAGGCGGCAGCGCACCAGGTTGGGCAGCACGTCGGCGAAGCCGACGACGAGTCGGAGTGCCTCGACGGGCGAGTGCCCGCCGACGAGGTCGAGGATCTCGCGGCCGATCGAGAAGATCGCGTCGGCCCGCTCGAACACCCGTCGCCCCATCGGCGTCAGCTCGAGGCGGCGACCGGTGCGTCGGAACAGCTCGACCCCCAGCGTTCGCTCGAGCTCGCGGAGCTGGCCGCTGATCGTCGGCTGCGCCAGCTTCAGCTTGCGCGCTGCCGCCCCGACCCCACCCTCGGTCGCGGTGGTCCAGAAGTAGAGGAGGTGGTGGTAGTTGAGCCAGTCCATGCCCCGAGTCCGCGCGGTGTTCGAGTCCTCGAACCGCCGTGAATCCAAGCCCCCATAGCATCGCGCGACGGATCGCGCACCCCTCTGGGGCGGTCAACGACGGAGCTTGCGCGAAAATTCGACGCCTGCAAGTCAGGCCATAGTTTTTACCGATGCTTGTGCCAGCCGCCGCAGCGAAACGATCGGAAAGCCAGGACTTCCCCGAGGGGGCCCGATCTAGGCCGGGGGCCAGAAGCAGATGTTGTCGGTGCAGGCCATGCCGTCCGGACAGAGCTTGCCGTCGCTGCAGTCGAGGGCGCAGCCGAGCTCGTCGTCGGCGAGGATCGGCGCGCACGCGACGGTGGCCGTCCCGGTCGTCGGCGGCGCGAAGCAATCGCAGGCATCGACGCAGCCGCGGATGAAGCACACGTTCGAGCCGTCCTGCGCCGACGAGTTGAGGCAGCCGATGAAGCCGGTCGCGTCCCCGGTCCCGACCCAGTTGCACAGCGTGTTGTCGGTGTTGCCCTCGGCGTCGACACACGCGTTCCACTCGCCCTGGACGATCGGATCGCACTGGTTGCCGCCGAGGCACAGGCAGCCGACACACATGCCACCGCCCGGGCACATGCTGTCGTCGACGCACTCGGCGTCGGCCGGGCACGCCTCGCCGGTCGAGCTGTCCGCGGTGCCCGAGCTCTCCGCAGGGCCCGAGCTCTCCGCAGGGCCGCTGCTCTCGGCGGGTGCGGTCGACGTGCCGGCGTCCGTCGTCGTCGTGCTGGGATCCGTCGTGGTGGTCGTCGGTGAGGTGCTGGCGTTGGTGTCGCCGTCATCGCCGCCGCACGCGGTCGCGAGGACGAGCGCACCCAGGAGCATCGATCGCGAGGCATGCATGGCGACGATCATCGCCAATCGCCCCGGCGTTGCCCAGGGGATCCACGAGGGGGCGCGATGCCGCGTGCCCGCGAGCGGTCTCGGCCGCGCGCTTGTGCCCGGTCGCCGCGCGGGCGACACTGCCGCCGCCCGTGCACCCAGCGAGTCCCGATCAGCCCGGCGCGATCGAGGTCCACGCCGGCGACAACCTGCCGATCCTCGAGACGCTGCCCGACGCGTCGTTCGATCTCATCTACGTCGATCCGCCCTTCAACACCGGGAAGGTCCAGCGGCGCACGCAGATCCGCAGCACCCGCGACGACGACGGCGACCGCACCGGCTTCGGCGGCCACCGCTACCGCACCGAAGTCGTCGGCACCCACGCCTACGCCGACCAGCACGACGACTACCTCGCGTTCCTGCTGCCGCGGCTGCGCCATGCCCATCGCCTGTTGCGCCCGACCGGGAGCTTCTTCTTGCACCTCGACTACCGCGAGGTCCACTACGCCAAGGTCGCGCTCGACGGGATCTTCGGCCGCGACAACTTCATCAACGAGATCATCTGGGCCTACGACTACGGCGGGCGGGCGACCAAGCGCTGGTCACCCAAGCACGACAACCTGCTGTGGTACGCGCGTGACGCCGAGCGCTACTGCTTCGAGTACGACGCGATCGATCGCGTGCCATACATGGCCCCGGGCCTCGTGGGCCCCGAGAAGGCGGCGCGCGGCAAGACCCCGACCGACACGTGGTGGCACACGATCGTCAGCCCGAACAGCCACGAGAAGACCGGCTACCCCACGCAGAAACCCCTGGGCCTGCTGCGGCGGATCGTTCGCGTCCACTCGCGGCCGGGGGACCGCGTGCTCGACTTCTTCGCTGGCAGCGGGAGCTTCGGCGAGGCCGCGGCCAGCCTCGGGCGCGACGTCGTGCTCGTCGAGCAGAACCCCGAGGCGATCGAGGTGATGCGCCGGCGTTTCGCCGCATTCGACGTGAGCTGGCGGTAGGCCCGCCCTCCCGCAACCGAGCAGCCTGGCGCACGTCCACCCTGATAGTCTCCGCCGCTCCCGTGTCCGAGCCCCGCACCTTCTCGCGCGCGTACCTGGTCTTCGCGCTGGCGGTGCTGGTGTTCGCGAACGTCGTCAACTACCTCGATCGCCAGGTCGTCAGCGCCCTCGAGCGCGAGATCGTCGCGGCGTTCGATCTCACCAAGGCCGAGTTCGGCGGGCTGTGGTCGGCGTTCACGCTCGGGTACATGGCGTTCGCGCCCGTGCTCGGGTGGGCGGCGTCGCGGTGGTCGCGGACCCGGCTGTTCGCCACCTGCGTCGCGGTGTGGTCGCTCGCCACGATCGGCTCGGGCATGGCCCCCGACAAGCACATGCTGTTCGCGTCGCGGTTCTTCATCGGCGTCGGCGAGGCCGGCTGCGTGGTGATGGGCCCGGCGCTGGTCGCCGAGTACGTCTCGGATCGCGCCCGCGGCCGCATGCTGGCGATCTACGCCATGGGCATGCCGCTGGGCGGCACGCTCGGCTACGCGGTCGGCGGCCTGGTCGGCCCCGTGATCGCCGACTGGCGCGACGCGTTCCTCATCGCGGGCGCGCCCGGCATCGTGCTCGCGGTGCTGCTCGTGGGGCTGCGCGAGCCCAGGGTGCCGCCGGCGTCGATGTCGATGTCGACCGCCACCGCGGCGCGCCTGGGCTTTGGCGGCTACGGGATGCTGCTGCGCAGCCGGCCGATGGTGCTGCTCATCGCGGCCCAGACCTTCGCGGTGATCATGCTCGTGCCGATGCTGCACTTCTGCGTCGAGTTCTTCCAGCGCGAGCGCGGGATGACCAAGCTCGAGGCGACCACCTCGTTCGGCGCCACGGCGCTCGTCGCCGGCGCCCTCGGCAGCGCGATCGCGGGTTGGCTCGGCGACCGGCTGGCGAGGCGATCGCGCGGCGCGTACGCCCGGCTGGCCGCGGTCGCCTACACGGTCGCGATCCCGGCGATCTGGATCGGCTTCTCGAGCCAGTCGCGGCCGGTCATCTTCATCGCGCTCGGCATCGGCGCCACCGCGATGTTCGCCAGCGTGCCGGCCAACAACACCAGCATCGCCAACCTGGTGCCCGCGCAGCAGCGGGCGATGGCGTTCGCGCTCACGGTGTTCGTGACCCACCTGCTGGGCGACATGATCACGCCGCCCTTGTTCGGCGCGATCGCGGACGAGATCGGCACCGAGCGCGCGTTCCAGTGGATCACGCTCGCGCTACTCGGGGGGGCGACCGCGGCGCTGGCGGCGGCCCGGGCGATCGATCGCGCGGGCGAACCACCGACGCGGTGAGGGGCTCGCCGGGCTACCCGAGCCCGTCCAGCGGCCCCGTGCCCTCGTCGCCGTACGTCCCGACGTCCATCCCCAGCCCCTGCATCAGCGTCAGGAACAGGTTCGCCAGCGGCGCCCCCTGGAACGGCACGTGCCGGCCCGGGTTCAGCGCGCCGCCCAGCCCACCCGCGAGGAGGATCGGCATGTTGCGGTGCGCGTGGGAGTTGCCGTCCTCGATCTCGCTGCCGAAGAAGACCACCGAGTTGTCGAGGATCGAGCCCTCGCCGTCGGGCGAGTCCTTCATCGCCTGCAGCAGGTACGCGAGCCGCTCGACCTCCCAGCGGTCGATGATCTTCAGCTTGTCGTAGTTCTCCTGGATGTTGCCGTGGTGCGAGATGTTGTGGTGGCCGCCGCCGGCTCCGATGTCGCCGAAGTCGCGGTTGCTCCCGCCGTTGTCCATCATGAACGTCAGCGCGCGCGTGCGATCGCACTGCATCGCCTTGACCATGATGTCGCTCATCAGGGTGACGTGCTCCTGGAAGTTGGCGAAGCCGAGGTCGAACTCGCCGAGCTCGCACTGCGGCTGGGCCGGATCCGCCTGCACGCGCAGCTCGAGGTCGCGGACGGAGTCGAGGTACTCCTGCACCTTGATTCGGTCGGTCTGGCCGAGCTTGGCCTGCAGCGCCGTCGCGTCGGCCTTGGCGTAGTCGAGCACGCTGAGCCGGCGGCCCTTGATCCGCGCCAGCTCGGCCGCGCTCGCGCCGGGGTCGAAGCCCGCGAACAGCAGGTCGAACGCGGTCGCGGGGTCGGTGAGCTTCGGGATCGGGGTGTTGCCGACCCACGAGATGTTGCGGGAGTAGGCGCAGCTGTAGCCGCTGTCGCAGTTGCCGACGTTGCCGCCGGCCTCGGTGCCGAGCTGCAGCGACGACATCGGCGTCGCCGTGCCCACGTGCTGCGCGTACAGCTGGTCGATCGTCGTGCCGTTGGTGATGTCGGTCTCCGACAGATTCACGCGCGTGCAGCTGAGGAAGCAGCCGGTGCCGCGGGCGTGGTCGCCGGCGGCGTCGAACTCCCCGGCGCGGTTGTCGACGCCCGAGACGACGAGGATGTCGTCGCGCAGGGCCTCGAGCGGCGTGAGGATCTCGGGCATGACGTAGTCGGCGCCCGTGGTCGCGGGCGTCCACGCCTGCATGTGGATCCCGCACGGCACGTAGATCCCGACGAAGCGGAGCGGCGTGTCGACGCCGGCGTGGGCGGTGCGGGTCGGCATCATCGCCTCGAGCCACGGCAGCCCGAGCATGATGGCGGCACCGCCACCGAGGCTGCCGCCGAGGAAGGCGCGGCGGGACAGGGGAGTACGGCGCGGCAGCAGGATCATGGCGAGGTCTCCTCCGGGCGACGCATGCGGAACAGATCGCTGGTGGTGATGGCGACCGCGAGGTCCTCGAGCGTGAAGCCCCCGGCCTCGGCGCGGGCGAGGATCTCGTCGAGGTACGGCTCGTCCTCGTCGAGGGGGCCGCGGCCGAGGGCGTACGTGGTCGCGTGCCGCACGGTGCAGCGGGTGAAGTCCTCGCGCTCGGCGAGCAGCGCGACCATGTCGAGGGCGTCGGTGAAGGTCGTGCCGTCGGGCATGTTGCCGCTGGCGTCGACCGGCTTGCCGCCGTCGTTGGCGCGGTAGGCCCCGACCGCGTCGTAGTGCTCGAGCCCGAGGCCGAGCGGATCGATGAGGTTGTGGCAGCCCGCGCACGACGGGTTGAGGCGGTGCTGCTCGAGCTGCTCGCGCACGCTGGCGTCGGGCATCGGCACCGGCGGATCGACGTCGACGTTGGGCGGCGGCGGGGCGGGCGGCGTGCACAGCAGCTGCTCGAGCACCCACTTGCCGCGCTTGACCGGGGACGAGGTGTCGGGGTGGCTGAGCACCGTCATCAGGCCCGCCATCGTCATGATGCCGCGGCGGTTGGCGCCCGCGAGGCTGACCGGGGCGAAGCCGTCGCCGGCCGGGGCAGGCACGCCGTAGTGGGCGGCCAGACGCGCGTCGACGTAGCTCTCGTCCGCGGTGAGCAGCTCGCGGAGGCTGCGGCGCTCGGTGACGAACGACTGGAAGAACAGCTCCATCTCGGTGCGCATCGCCGCGTTGAGCTCGGCGTCGTAGCCCGGGTAGAGCTCGGCGTTCTTGACGATGTCCGGGACGACCGCGCGGATGTACAGCCACTGCCCGGCGAAGTTGGCCATCAGGGCCTCGGCGCGCGGGTCCGCCAGCATGCGCACGACCTGGGCCTCGAGCGTCGCGGGGTCGTGGAGCTCGCCGGCCTTCGCCGCGGCGAAGAGCGCGTCGTCGGGCATGCTGCTCCACAGGAAGTACGACAGCCGCGAGGCCAGCTCGTAGTCACTCAGCGGATGGGCGTCGGGGGACTCGGGCTCGGGATCGATCTCGACGCGGAAGATGAAGTGCGGCGAGAGCAGCACGGCCTTCAGCGCGTGGCGGATCGAGCCCTCCCAGTCCCCGTCCTCGGTGCGCGCCGACTCGGCGAGGGCGACGAGACCGTCGAGCTCGCCGGGGGTGAGTGGCCGTCGCCACGCCCGCGGCACGAAGGTCTCGAGCACCGTGCGGGTGCACGCCGCCTCGTCGCCGGCGACCGGATCGCAGACGAGGAGGTTGGCGCGGATGTCGTCGGCGCCCGGGACGACACCGCCCTCGCTCTCGAGCTCGATCCAGTCGACGGCGAGGTTGCGATCGTCGCCGGCGGCCTCGTCGTAGAAGTCGTTGGTGAACGCCGCCGCGATGCTGCGCGAGCCGGCCACGAGCGGCACGGTGAACTCGTAGATCTCCGGGGCGCCCTCGAGGGCGGTGACCGACGCGGTGCCGTGGGCGACGCCGTCGACCTGCAGCTCGAGCTCGGCGGCGTCGGGGCCCGCGGCCTGCTGCCACGCGCGGACGCGGATCGTGTAGTCGCCGGGCTCGGCGACCTCGAAGGGCAGCGACACCGCGCCGGCGCTGCTGAGCAGCCACGCGTTGTCGACCGCCTGGCCGGCGTCGGCCGTGCCGGTCTCGGCCTCGCCGCGCACGGTCTCGCCTCCGCCGCCGCCACCACCGGTGAGCGCCGCGTCGAGCACACCGTCGACGGCGCGCTCGTAGAGCTCGAACAGCAGCGGCGTCACGCTGAGGACATCCGCGATGTTGTCGAAGCCGAAGCTGTGATCGTCGGCGGGGAAGTTCTCGGTCGTCGAGACCTCGAGGCCCCAGAACAGATCGCGGATGGTGTTGCCGTACTCGGCGCGGTTGAGTCGGTGCAGCGTGACGCGGCCGGGGTCCTCGACCTCCACGCCGCCGGACTCGCTGCCGCCGGTGCCGGCATCGTCGGCGCCCTCGGTGGCGACGCCCGTGCCCTCACCCGCGGCGTCGTCGCGGCCGCCCGCACCGACCCCCGTGTAGCACCCCGTGAAGAGGAGCAGTGCGCACGCGCCTGCGTGCTTCCGGCGAAGCGTCGTCGTCGTCAAGGCCACCCCCATCGACGACCATGCAGGAGCGCGCGGGCCCGCGCAATTGGTGTTTTCGTGGCATGCAGTACCCTGCGTACCAACGGCGTCGAGATCTGCGCGGCTCGTCCCCGGGCGCACACGAACGGCAGACGATCCGTTGTGCACACTCGGTCTCAATACCGCGCAAGGGCGCGCGCAGCTCAGCCGTTGGGCTCGCAGTGCAGCGATCCGCTGGCGGGGAGGCTGACCGCGTGCAGATCGAGCGACGACGCCGTGAGCAGATCGGTCCCCGTCGCCGCGGGCAGCGGGGCCAAGAGCGGCGCGACGATGCCGTTGGTGTCGTGCAGCTGCGTGACGACCTCGCTGGCCGGCACGATGGCGTCGGGATCGAGCAGCACGAGGTTCAGGTCGTTGTCGGCGATGCAGCCGCCGCAGATCCAGATGATGCTGCCCGTCGTCCACATCACGCCGACGCGATCGTCGAGGGCGAAGAGGCTCGGCCACAGGTTGTTCCGGCCCTCGACCGGCGCCTGCAGCAGGTGGGCCTCGGCGTGGCCGTCGGCGTCGACCACCGCGAGGCGCACGACGACGTGGCCCTGCATCGCCTCCTGATCGGCCCACGTCTCGGTGAACGCGACCCACCAGGCGTCGCCGACGGGCAGCACGTTGGTGCGGGGGACGAAGCCGAAGTCCGCGCTCCAGCCGTCGCCCGCGGGCCGCGACAGGCGCTGCGGGGCCGCGCGTGGCGTGCCGTCGGCGTCGATCACCACGAATGACACCTCGCCCTGGCCGAGCTGGCCGGCGACGTACGCGACCGCGTAGCCGCCGTCCGGCGCCGGCGCGGCGCTGGCCGCCAGGGCGCCGAAGTTCGGGCCGAGCTCGGCGAGATCGACCGGGGCGCCGACGACCGCCCCCTCGGCGTCGACGTGCGCGAGGCGCAGCCGCGTGTCACCGCCAGCGTTCGCCTCGCCGAAGAAGATCGCGAGGCCGCCCGTGGCGGTCGGCACCGCCGCGGCCGTGGTGATGTACGCGGCGGTGAGCCCCTCGAGATCGCGGGGCGCGACCACGGGCGCGAGGGCGGCGTCGTGCACCGCGTAGCGGAGCTGCGCCTCGGCGCCGGCGCCGTAGGTCCAGATCGTCGCGATGCCGCCGTCGACCGCGACGGCGCTCGGGCTGCGGAAGGCGAACTCCTCGGCCTCGAGCACGACCTCGGCGCCGATCGTGCCGTCGAGATCGATCTCGGCGAGCGCCAAGGTCTCGGTCGAGCGCAGCGCGAAGGCCTGATCGTCGATCGCGATCAGCCCCTCGGTGCGGCCGAAGATGACGCCGTCGGCCCGGGTCATGGTGCGGGTCTCGGTGCAGGTGTGGCTCGGCGCGGGCGGACGCTCGAGGATCGGCGTCGGATCGACCGCGCCACCCGTCGTCGTGTCGGCGCCCGCGGTGGTCGAGTCGTCGCCGGAGCTCGATCCGGTCGCGTCGGTGGCCGTCGAGGTGGCCGTGGCCGTGGACGCGGTGGCGGTGTCGTCGGACTCGGCGGCGTCGTCGCCACAGGCGAGCGGCAGCAGGAGCAGGGCAAGGACGGGTAAGCGCATGATCGGAGTCTAGTGCGCGGGCCCCCGGACCCGTGTCGGAAACAAATGCGCCGCCGCGCGGCCGCGTCACCCGCGGTAGACGTCGTCCTGCTCGATGGTGCTGAGCACCCAGTCGAACGCGCCGCCGGTGAGCTTCACCCCGCAGTGATCGCAGGTGCCCGCCATGCCGACGGCGAGCGGCGCCGAGCAGCTCGGGCACGTCGCCGCCGTCGACGCCGGGCCCACGCGCTCGGCCGAGCGCACGAGCGTCCAGTACTCGCTGTAGGCCCGCGGCTCGCGGGCGCCGCCCACGAGGCGACCGGTGCGAGCGTGCACGGTGGTGTCGATCGCCGTCGCGAAGATCCGCACGGTGATCGCACGGTAGTACGGATCGAGGGTGACCTTCGTCAGCTCGATGCGGTCGACCTGGGCGTCGTCCATGCGGTTGCGCAGCTGCTGATCGCGGTAGGCGTCGATCCAGTAGGTCTGCGCCCGCCAGAACCGATCGGTGCAGTACGGGCGCACGTCTTCCCAGCGCAGGCTGCTCCACGCCGCGTTGAGCCGGTGGTAGATCATCCGCACGCGATCGCGGAACTGCTCGGCGTCGAAGCTCGGATCGTCCCCGCGCAGATCGAGCATCGCGAGGGTCAGGCCCGCGTCGAACACCGTCGCGCGGTCGGTGCCGCGCTCGGGGGCGTAGCCGCCGAGCGTCGGGGGCACGGTGACCTCCGCGACGATGCGGCACTTCGTCACGCGCCACTCGTGGTCACCGCGCTCGAAGGACGCACCGCACTGGCGGCAGGCGTCGGTGTGATCGGGGTCGATCGGCGCGCCGCAGCTCGGGCAGTTGAACGCGCGCAGCTCGTCCGGGGCGCGGCTGTGCGCGAGGATGCTGCGCACCAGCGTCCACTGCTCGCGGGCGTAGATCCGCGCGGTCGGGCGATCGTCGCCGGCGTAGACCTCGGTGTAGTTGGTCTCGAAAGCGACGCCGAGCCGCGCGTTCTCGCGGCCGAGCGCGAGGGAGGTGACCGTGGCGCTGCCGACGACGACCTGCCCGACGCCGACGACGGCCCCGCGACCGCGCGAGAGCAGCTCGGCGCGCACCGACGGCGCGAGGTAGGGCGCGAGGCGGGACATCGCCGGGACGTCGCCGCGCGCCTGGTGGGCGCGGACGTAGAGCTCGTGCAGGAAATCCTCGAGCAGCACCCGCGAGAACGCGGGGTCGGCCCGGACGAGCGCGTCGAATCGCACCGAGTCCGGCGCGGTGATGCCGTCGATCGGTGAACTCGGCATCGCCGTGGAGGTCGAGGTCCAGTCCTCGTCGGTGGCGAGGGCGCGCTGCACGAGCTTGAACGCCAACCATCCGCCGACGCACACCAAGATGATGATGAGATCGGCCGCGGCACTCGAGCCCGAGCCGCCGAACGAGCGGCTGCCGCCGTAGCTCCCGCCGCCGCCACCGAAGCCGCCACCACCACCACCACCGCCACCACCGCCACCGCCACCACCGCCGCCGAACGAGTGACCCCCGCCGGGGCGCGCCGCCGCGAGGCCGCTGCCGAGGAGGAGGCCGAGCAGGGCCCCGAGGCCGAGGAGCACCGCGCGGCGACGCGTCATCGCCACTCTCCCAGCTCGTCGCGGTCGTCGTCGGCGCGCGGCAGGTTGTGGCGCACGCCGGCGCCGAAGCCCTCGATCGCCGCGGCGAGCTGCTCGACCGCCGCAGCGTCGAAGCCGTCGGTGCGGCCGACCGACTCGATCGGCTCGGCGAGGATCGCCAGTCCCTGGGCCATCGCGCCGTGGACCCCGAGATCGGCGACCAACGCCACGCGCTCCTCGGCGAGCGAGACATAGACGAGCACGCCGGTGCGACCTCGGGTGCCGTGGACGCCGAGCTCCACGAAGCACGCGCGCGCGGCCTGGCGCACGCCGTCGCGCAGGCGGGCGGAACTCGCGAAGCTGCGGCGCAGGCCCGGCGCGGCGGTCATCCCCGCGGTGCCGGCGGCGAACGAGACCACCGTGGCGATCGCGATCGCCAGGAGCGAGAACGTCGGCGGCGCGAAGAGGGTGAACAGCAGCACCGCGAAGGCACAGCCCGCGCCGCCGAGCAGATCGACGCTGCGCAGATCGACGGAGGCCGGACGCACGGCGATCACCACCTCGACCGAACTCTCGGCCTCGACCCGGTCGGCGGCGGCCTGCAGCCGCGCCTGTGCGGCCGGGGTGGCGAACGGATGCACGTGGGCAGCGTACCGCAGCCGGTGGGTCGGCGCGGCGGCGGTGCTATGCTCGTCGTCGCCGTGGCGTTGCCCGACCCCACGTCCGCGCCGGTGCACGGGTCGGACGCCACCGTGTTCGGCGATCCGCCGAGCGAGCACGCGACGGTGCTCCGCGCTGGCCTCGAGATCGCCGGCCGCTACCGCCTGGTCGCGCCCCTGGGCAAGGGCGGGATGGGCGAGGTCTGGGAGGCGCAGCACATGGTCATCGGCCGCATGGTCGCGATCAAGATGCTGCTGCGCCAGGGCGCCGGGGCCGGCGGTCCTGGCGACGAGGCGGCGATGCGGCTGCAACGCGAGGCCGAGATCATCGCGCGGCTCGAGCACCCCAACATCGTCGGCGTGATCGACTTCGGCCACGCCGCTCCCGGTCAGCCGTTCGTCGTGATGGAGCGGCTGTCCGGTCGCCCGCTGTCGAGCGTCCTGAAGGAGCACGGCGCCCTGCCGTGGGCGCAGGCGCGGGACATCGCGGCGCAGGTCGCCGCCGGGTTGGCGTGCGCGCACGAGGTCGGCGTCGTGCACCGCGACCTCAAGCCGTCGAACGTGTTCGTTCAGGACGACGCGAGCGGGCGGCTCGCGATCAAGCTCATCGATTTCGGCCTCGCGAAGCTGACCGAGCTCGCCCCCGGCGATCGGGCGCTCACGCGGAGCGGCGCGGTCTTCGGCACCCCGGCGTACATGGCCCCGGAGCAGGCGCGCGGCGAGCCGCTCGACGGCCGCGTCGATCTGTATGCGCTGGGCGCGATGCTCTACGAGATGATCGTCGGCGAGCCGCTGTGGCGCCGCAGCACCGTCGCGCAGCTGTTGTACTGCCACCTGTTCGAGCCCGCGCCGACGATCCGCGCGCGTGTGCCCGAGGTGCCCCCGGAGCTCGACGCCCTGGTCGCGCGCTGCCTCTGCAAGGACCGCGCGATGCGACCCGACGACACCGAGGCGGTGCGGCGGGAGCTGCTCGCGGCCGGCACCGGGAGGGGCCGGACGCTCGCGCCGCACGAGGTGATCCCGGCGCCCGATCCCGAGCTGCGCGCCCGCTATGCGACGGGGGGCGCGGACGTGGAGCCGGCGGCTCGGTCGGCGGCCGCGTCGCGCCTGTGGCTGGTGCCCGTCGTGCTCGGCGTGACCGTGACGATCGCGGTCGTGCTCGGCGTGCGTCTGTGGCCGCGTGGCGAGGCCGTCGCCGATCCGATCCGCGAGGCGGCGCCGATCCGCGAAGCGACGCCGATCCCCGCGGAGCCTGCGACGCCCGCGTCGATCCCCGCGTCGATCCCCGCGTCGCCCGCGGTGCCGACGATCGACGCGACGGTGGCGTCGCCCTCCGCCGCGCCGAAGGACGCGACGCCGCCCACGGTGATCCCGGTGGCCGGCGACACCTCGACGCCGCGCCCCGCGGCGCGCGTGCGGCCCAAGCCGAGGTCCGGCGACGGCAAGCCGCGGAAGGCCGCGCCGAAGCCCGGACCCAACGTCGAGCCCACGCCCGAGCCGGTCGCGCCCACGCCCGCCAAGGCCGAGCCGTCGCCGGCGCCCAAGCGCAAGGGCGAGCTCTTCGACTGGCCGACGCCGTGAGCGTGCGGTGGGAAACGACCAAGGAACCGATCAGAACCGGCCGCCGACGCCGACGCCCGCGAGGCCGCGGCCGACGACCGGCGTGACCGCGGTCCGCGTGTCGCGGCGCTTCGCCCCGATCACGATCATCGCGACGCCCGCCGCGAGCAGCACCGCGCCGAGCGAGCCCGTGGCGAAGGCGGCGGCGTTCGCCCGCCGCCCGCGATCGAACTGCGTCTCGCGGCCCGCGAAGTCGCGGTCGTCGAGGCCGTCGAGGTCGTTGGCGCGTCGACCGACGACGAGCGCCGCGACCATGCCCGCGCCCGCCGCCACGCCGAGCCCCGAGAGCACGCCGCCGACGATGAAGTAGGTCCTCGCCGGGGTCTTCGAACGGGCCGCTGGCGCGTCGGTCGTCGGAGCGTCGGTCACCGGCCCCGTCGTCGGCCCCGTCGTCGGCGCGGGGTCGGGCTCGCGCTCCGCTTCCGACGCTGCGATCTGGGCGTTGATCGCCGCGAGCTTCTCCTGGACCCGCGCGCGCTCCTGTGCGGCCTCCTCCGTGGCCGGGGCGTAGGTGTCGTCGATCGACGCCTCGAACTGTTCGAGGAGGATCTTGGCCTGCTTGAGCTGCTCGACGTCGCCGCGCAGCGCGAACAGCTTCTCGCGTGCCGCGGCGATGTTGTAGAGGATGGCCGACCGGTAGACGTTGGCCTCGGCCGTGCGCGGCAGGGTCGCGAAGGCCTTCTGCCACGCCGTGATCGCGCCGTCGTAGTCGGCGCTGTTGTACTTCGCGTCGGCCTCGAGATGCCACGCCTTGGCCTGGGCGATCGCGTCGACGGGCGCATCGACGGGCGCGTCGACGGGCGCGGCGGCGGGCTCGGTGCGCGCCGCCGCGAACGTCGGTGCAGGCGCGAGCGCGAGGGCGATCGCCGTGGCGAGGGTGGGGACGATGCGGTTCATGGGGCCTCCACGCCGACGAGCACGATCCGTTCCCCGGGGCTCGCGATGTCACCCAAGTCGGGGATCGCGACCTCGAGCAATCCATCGCCGTCGAAATCACCGACGGCCAGCCGCGAGGCCGCGCGGAGCCCCGAGCCGCCGACGCCGGGGACGTCCACGAGGTTCGCTTCGCTCGCGGTCGCGTCGCAGCTGCCGAACAGGACCTGCGCCTGACCATCGTCCATGGCCGGGCGACCCGAGTTGCCGAGGACGAGGTCGGTCTTGCCGTCGCAGTCGAGATCGGCGGCCGCCAGCGCGCGGGGCCCGACGCCGACCTCGAGCGGCTCGCCGACCTCGGTCACCACGTCGTCGACCAGCCGGAAGAACCGCAGTCGGCCCGGTCGCGTGGTCGGCTCGAGGTCGTCGTCGGAGGGGAGGTTGAGGCGCCGCTCGGCGACGACGATCTCGAGCTCGTCATCCCCCAGGAAGTCGCCCTCGGCGAGGGCCCAGGGGTTCTGGAACGTCGTGCCCAGCGGGGGCGCCACGGCGAGCGTGGATCCCTCGATGCGGAACGAGCTGACCACCTGGTTGGCGACGTCCATCACGGAGGCGTCGTCGGACTCGGGCACGAGGATGCGCCGGTCGGCGCCCGCGCCCACGACGAGGGTGTCCCACGGCTCGTCGAAATCACCCTCGATCTGGAACACTTCGAGCAGCGACGGCGCGCCGCCGACGTTGGGCACCAGCTCGATCGCGGTGGAGGTCGACACGAGCAGCTCGGGGAGATCGTCGGCGCCGACGAGGTCCGCCACCGTCAGCGTGAATGCGTCCTGCGTCACCGGCAGATCGAGCACCGTGCCGACGGAGAACGCGTCGGCTCCGCGGGTCCACGGGACCACCTCGATGCTGCCGAGCTCCGAGAGCATCAGGAACTCCGGGGAGCCGTCGCCCTCGAGATCGGTGACGGCGAGATCGACGAGCTCGGTCACCTGCGTCTGCTGGTAGGTGCTGACGACCGGGAAGCCGCCGGTGCCCTCGACGAGGATGATCCCGTAGCTGCCGAAGCTCAGCGCGGCGAGGTCGGTCCGCCCGTCGCCCACGAAGTCACCGGCGACGACGGCGATCGGGGCGGAGAACAGCTCGTCCACGATCTCGGTGGCCTCGAGCGTGCGGGTGCTCGGCCGCTGCGACGGATCGCAGGTGGTCGGCGGCGGTGGCTCACAGCTGCCCCCGGTCTCGGTGGTCGAGCTCGCGGTGTCGGTGGCCCCCGCCGGCGGCCCGTCGCAGTACCCGACTTCGCACGTCTGCCCGCGTCCGCACTGGTCGTCGTTCTCGCAGGGCTTGTGCAGCGCGAGCTCGCCGTTCCAGCAACCAGCGGAGCCGAGGCAGAGGACGATCGCCGCGGGGAATGTACGCACCGCGGCCGAGCATAGCAGCGGGCCCGCCGGTCCGCGCGGCGCGATCGCCCCCCCATCCGCGAGGGCGGGGGGGCGGTCGCCAGCGCCGTGCCGTCACGGCGCCGGTGTCACACGCACAGGGGCAGCACCACCACGCAGCCATGGCAGGCGCACGCCGGGCACTCGTCGCTCGTCTCGCAGGCCGCCCCCGCGGCGCCGAGCGCTTCGCCGTCGCACACCTCGCCGGGCTGGATCACCCCGTCGCCGCACTGCACCGGATTCACCGTCAGTGTGGTGATCGCGGCCGCCGACGTGCGGTCGCCCTTTCGGGTCTGCACCTCCACGCGCACGCCACCGGTGAGCGTGGGCGGCAGCGGCAGCGCCGCGGTCTTCGCGATCTCGTAGCTCACCACCCCCTCGTCGACCAGCTGCCCGTCGCCCTGCGTGAGGATGCGGTACGCGTAGCCGGTCGCCCCGATCGAGAAGTCCTCCCAGTGACACTCGAGATCGTTGTCGCCGGGGAGCCCCGGGGTGGCGCAGTGCAGGCTCGTCGGCGCGAGCAGGTCCCCGTTCTCGAGGGCGATCAGCGAGGGATCGATCTCGATGTCCGCGTCCGGCAGGAGGTCCAGGCACGCGCTCTGTTGGCCGGGATCCGTCGCGTGTTCGGCGAACACGCGGCAGATCTGCGAGTCGTTCGCCCCCTGCGACCGCATCGCGGCCGACAGCGCCTGGAACACGTCCTCCTTGGCGAGGCCGGTCACCACGGGCGTGCGCTCGGCCCACGCTTGCATCCACTGTACGAGCACCGATCCGGGCGCGTGGATCACCTCGTCGTTCTGGCGGGGCGACACGCCGACGGCCTCGGAGGTCACCACCGCGAGGCCGTCGCCGTCGCCCTGCACCTCCCAGATCCCGCCGTTGCCGGGGACGTCGCGCGCCGTGTCGAACACCGGGTACGCGTGGCCGTCGACCACGTCGAGCAGCATCGTGGCGAACGCAGCGACCGCGGCGTCGTGGAGCGCGCCGTCGTTCTCGGAGAACGACGCCGTGAAGTCGGGGAACGACCGGTTCTCCTCGAGGCAGCGGTCCTCGGCGACCGGGCAGTACTGGATCCCGCCACGCGAGAACGAGCCGGGCGACCCGAAGTAGTTCGTGCCGCCGACCACCTGCGACGCGAAGAAGTCGGCGAAGCCCTCGTTGAGCCAGCTCGCCTCGTGCTCGAGACCCCGGTCCCTGCCCAGGGCCTGCGGCAGGATCGTCTCGAGGATCACGTCGCTCCACGCGAACTCGAAGCGGGTCGGCGCGGTCTCGGCCATGACGCTGCACAGGGCGAAGTGCCCGTACTCGTGCGCCATGACGCCCCGCGAACGGATCCCGGCGTCGGGGATCACCAGGTCCACGTGCCCGAGCGTGAGCTCGAGAAGTGGCCCCATGAACGCGAGCTTGCCGAGCACGGTGCCGAGCGTGACGGTCGCCAGGGCGCCGTAGTGGCTGCCGCAGGTGGCATAGGGAGTGTCGTCGGCGCTGAGGACGTTCGCCAGCGGTCCGACGAGGATGTCGGATCGTACCGGCTCGTGATCGGCGATCTCGCGCAGCCACGACCACGCATCGGTGGCGTAGGCCAGCGCCGCCACGCGGGCGTTGCGAACATCGATGTTCTGGGTGCGAGAGCTCTGGTACACCACGCTGCCCGTCGGCGACCCGAAGGTGCACACGTTCGTGGCCGAGTAGAAGTTCGTGGTCACCTTGGCGCCTTCGCTCTGCAGTTCGAGGCACCACGTGGTCGACTTGCCCTTGCGCACCGGCACGGTCGCGCGGTTGGCCTCGTTCACCGCGCGGCGGATGCTATTGCCGCCCTGGCGCGCCACCACCTTGGCCCCGCGGATGTCGGCTGCCCGTCCGCTGACGTTGCCCCAGCCGCGACGGATCACCCGTCCGATGCCGGTGCTCGGGTTCTCGAACGTGGGGTCGGCGCTGCGCAGCGTGAGCTGGACGTTCACGTCGACGCTGTTGAACAGCACGACCGGCGTCGGGCTGCCGAACATCCCCACGACGCGTTCGATCGCCTCGGCGGAGTACGCCCGGACGGTGTCGAGCCGCGGGGCCAGGCGCTCGCGCGCCAGCGCGACCGGGCCCGCCGCGCCCTTGGGCAGCGGCTCGAGCCCACCCGCGGACTCCCAGACGAAGCCCTGCTCCTCGAGCCACGCATACGACACGCCCGACTCGGCGTCGGCGTCGCGCGCATCGGCGTCGGGCACCGTGCGCAGCAGCATCGTCGGGAACAGCGGCTCGCCCTGTCGCTGGGCCTCGAGCAGCGCGTTGTACAGCGCGGCGGGTGCCAGCGCGAACACGTAGGCGCCCGCGTCGTCCGCCGGCGGCTCGACGTAGGCCGCCCCCTCCGCCTTTTCGAACGCGGTGTGTTCGGCCTCGAACAGCGGCATCACGTCCCAGTGGATCCGCAGCTCGCCGAGCCGCGCGAGATCCTCGGGGTCGCGGACCTCGATCATCATGTAGTGCAGCGCGGGGAGCCCCCGCGAGTCCTCCTCGGCGAGGCCCTCGGCGTCGGTCTCCTGCGCCACGCGCCGGATCTCGGTGACCTCCTCGGCGCTGAGCGCCCGTAGTGTGGGCAGGTCGTCGCCGTGCACGACGAGCGCCTCGGGATCGATCTCGTCGGGATCGACCTCGCCCTTGCGCTCGATCGCGGTGGTGTCGTCGGTGGTCTCGTCGGACTCGACGCCCTCGTCCGGCAGCCCGAGGCAGCCGGTGAGCGCGAGCAGGGGGAGCATGGTCAGGGTGGTGATGCGATGGTGTGTCATGGGGAGTTCCTTCCGGGTCGCCGGGTCGTGCCCGGCGCGTTCTCTCCCCGCCCTCGCAACCCGCGGGCCAGCGCGCGCGCTCGCGATCACGCGCGCTTGGGGTCCGCTGCGCGGCGTCCGATCGCGGCACGTGCCCGGCACGTGCCCGGTGACTCGATCCTCAGGGACCGGTGGCGCCGCCGCGGGCGATCACGCGGGCGAGGTCGACGGCGCGCACGGTGTCCCCGCGATCCTGGGCCGCGACCGCGATCGGCAGCTCCGCGGCCTCGAGGTAGTCGAGGGGACGGCAGGTGAGGACGACGATCTGCACCTCGGCGGCGATCTCCCGCAGCAGCGCGCGGAAGAACTCGACGCGATCGGGATCCGTCTGGGCGAGGTGATCGTCGAGGATCACCGAGGCGTCGAGGTGCTCGGCGATCGCCAGGCGGATGAGCGTCGCGAGCTGCTCCTTGAGTCCCGCCGACAGCACGTCGAGGGCGCGCGGCGAGCCGGCGATGCGCAGACCCTGGGCCCGCAGGTCGCGATCGAGATCGAGGCGGCCGTAGCGGCCCGCGGTGAGCCGTCGCAGCCGGGCCTCGACCGCGCCGCCGAGCGCGTTGCCGAGGTGGGCGCCCTGCTCGGTCTCGACGGCGCGCAGGGTGTCGCGCAGCAGCTGCCAGCCCTCGAACTCGCGCTGCAGATCGGCCTCGATCTGTTTGGCCTCGGCGAGCTCGCCCGCGGTCTCGTCGGCGCGCCGGCGCATGGTCGGGCCGCCGATCTGTTCGAGGCTGCCCTCGGCCTTCTGGATCTCGGCGTCGGTGTCGCGCAGCTGCTGCTCGAGCTGGCCGATGCGCGCGGTGGCGGCCGCGAGCGCGTCGGCGTCGACGGTGGCGCTGGGCTTCGGCAGCGCGGCGCACTCGGCCTCGAGCTTCGCGACCAGGGCCGCGGTCGCCTCCCGCGACAGCGCCGACGCGGCCGCGGCGGCCTCGTCCGCGCGAGCACCGGTGGCCGCCGCGCGCTCGCGGGCCGCGGCGACGCGCACCTCGTGCTCCAGCGCTTCGGCCTTCGCGGAGGTGACCGCGGCGGTGGCGGCCTCGAGCCGCGCGCGGGCACCCGCGGTCGCCTGTTGCCCGCGGGACGCGGCCTCGTCGATCGCGATCGCGAGCTCGGCGAGCTTCTGCCCGAGCTCGACCAGCTCGTCCTCTGCCTCCGCGCGCGCGGTCACCAGATCTGCTGCGAGCGCCGGGGGCAGGGCCCGCCTGGCGGCGTCGGCCTTCGCGACGCTGGCGGCTGCGGCGAGCCGGGCCCGCTCGGCCTCGGCGATCGCGAGCCCGCGCTCGAGCTCGGCCTGGGCGAGGCGGGCGCGCGTCGATTCGACGGCGGCGCGGACCGACGCGTGCTCGGCGTGGATCTCGGTCGCGCCGCGGCCACCGATCGCGCTCGACAGCGCTTCGACGATCGCGTCGAGCTCGCGGGCATCGCCGGACCGCAGCGCCTCGGTCGCGCGCTGCATGCCCGCGCGCACGGCCGCGAGCGCCGCGTCGTCGACGGCCCCCGCCGCGGCCTCGCGCTCGAGCGCGGTCGCCTGGGCCTCGTCCTTGGCGCACTGATCGGCCTGCGCCTGCCCGCGGGCGGCGAGCTCGGACAACGCGGGGAGATCCGCGACGCCGAACGCCGCGAGGATCGGCGCGCCATCGGCGGCCCAGTCCGCGCGCGCGCGCTGCAGCTCGGCCCGCAGCGCCGCGGATCCAGCCTCGACGTGGATCGATCCGGTCGCGCCGAGATCGACGGTGAGCTCGCGCGAGGCGACGTGCGTGCTGTCGCCCGTGACCTCGATCGCCGCCGCGCCGTCGGCCGCGATGCTCACGGTGCGACCGTCGGCCAACGTGAGGCGCACCGCGAAGCCGACCGCGGCCTGATCCTCGGCGCGTCGCAGCCGGGCCTCGCGCTCGGTCAGCAGATCGATCGTCGCGCGATCGGGCGCGGGCGAACGATCGAGCTCGGCGCGTCGGCGCGTCGCGGCCTCGCGCAGCAATCGCGCCCGAGCGGCCAGCGACTTCGCGTTGGTGTTGGCCTGCTCGGTGCGCTCGGCCAGCGCCGTCGCCTCGCGCCACTGCAGCAGCGCGACCTGCTGCGCGAGCTCGGCCTGCGCGCGGGTCTTGGCCGCGAGCTCGGCGACCAACGCGGCGTGCTCGTGCTCGGCGCGACGGCTGGCGGCGTCGGCGGCCTCGGCCCGGCCGGTGTCCGTGCCCGCGGTGGCCTCGAGCGCCAGCGCGGCGCCGAGCTGCTCCGTGCGCTCGGCGAGGCGCTGACGATCGCGCGACAGCGTCAGCTCGCGGCGACGCAGCTCGTCCACGCGCGCCGCGGCACCGTCGTCGCGCTCGAGCGCCGCGAGGGCCTCGGTCGCCTGGCGCTGCTCGTGCTCCGCGGCCGCGACCGCCCCCGCGGCGGCCTCGCCCCGCTCGATGCACGCGGTGGCCTCGGTGCGCGCGGCGTCGGCCTCGGCCCGCAGCGCGGCGACCCGCGCCAGCTCGCGATCGATTGCGTCCTGTTGGGCGCGCGCCGACACGAGCGCGGCCTGGGCAGTGCGCCAGGTCGCGCCGGCCTCGTACGCGGACTGCAATCGATCGCGTTCGCCCCGCGCAGCCTCGATCGCCTCGAGCAGCGCGGCCCTGCGCTCGCGGTGGCTGCGGAGGACCTCGTGCACCGACTCGCTCTGCTCGGCCTGGCGCATCAGGGATTCGTGCTGCGCCGCGAGCTCGCGGATGCGCTCGGCGATGCGACCGAGCGGCGCCTCGCGACCGCGCCGCCAGTTGCCGCGCGAGTCCTTCGACTTCTCGACCCGCTCCTGCGCGACGGTGAGGATGCGCTTGAACAGCGGATCCTCGGCGAGCGACTGCAGCGCCTCGCTCAGCCGCTCGCGGCCGGCGGGATCGGTGTCGTCGGCGAGGTTCTCGGCGAACAGCTCCTCGATCCGCGAGTTGGCCCCGAGCAGCGCGGTGGTGATGAACGACTTGGGCAGGCCCTTGGGCGCCCCGCGACCGCCGGGCTCGCGCACGCCCCAGCCCAGCATCTTGCGCAGCTCGGCGTCGACGGCCCGGCCGGTCTCCTCCTTGGACCACACGTGGCCGTCGGAGGATCGCTCGAGCAGCGCCGCGGCGCGCGTGCCCTCGCCCCACGTCTTGTCGACGCGCCAGAGCTGGCCGCGGTGCGTGAACGACAGCCGCACGCGGGTGGGCTTCGCGGCGCCCCACGCCTCGAAGCTCTTGCGCTCCGACGAGCTCGACGGCAGCAGCAGCACGGCGCGGATCGCCTCGCCGAGCGAGCTCTTGCCCAGGTCGTTGGGCCCGTACAGCACGTTCAAGCCCGGGCCGAACTCGAGCGCGGCCGACTCGACGCACTTGAACGACTCGACCTCGAGCCGTCGCAATCCGAAGTGGTGCTGGGGCGACGCCGGGTCGTTCACGTCACCCCCGAGTGGCGCGCCACCTGATAGAGCTGCACCAGCGCGCGCTCGGCCACGTCGGCGCGCTCGCCCGCGGCGATCATCGCCTGCAGCCGCCGCGCGGTCTCGCGGACCTGCTCGGGCAGATCGTCGAGGGCGAGCAGCACGCCGCTGGCGTCGAGCGCGAGCTTGGCGCGGTCGACGGTCGCGATCGCGATCTTGCCGGGTTGGGCCTCGTTGCCCTCGAGCTCGCGGAGGATCGCCTCGGCCTGCGCGTGCTCGTCCACCGGCAGCGTCATCGCGACGTGCAGGCGCATCACCGTCTGGCGGTGGTCCTCGGAGCGGAGCGCCCGGAGCTCGGACAGCGTCGTCACCGTGCGCTCCTGCCAGCGGAAGTGCCCGACCGGCTCGGCCTGCAGCATCGGCGCCCGGTTGCGGCGGCCGAACAACGCGAGCGTGACGGTGCCCGCGTCGGTCTCGCCGAAGCGCGTGGGCTCGGGCGCGCCCGGGTAGATCATCGGCGAGCTCTCGGGGCCGTGGATGCGTCGCGCGTGGGTGTCGCCCAGCGCGACGTAGTCGAAGCCGCCGGCGGTCGCGGTGTCGAGCCCGATCGGGAAGTTGGTCGCGAGCCCGGGGAACCCGAACGTCTGCCCGTGCAGCATCGCGATGCGCACGCGGTTGTCGCCCGCGGCGCGACGGGGCAGGTGCGCGGCCATGTCGGCCTGGCCGGCGGTGCGCCGGCACGGCACCGCATGGATCACCGCGCCGTCGCCGAGTTCCAGCGTGAAGTCGTCGCGATCGACGATGTGCACCCAGTCCGGCAGTGCCTCGCGGAACGCCCGGTTGCGCCACACCGAGGTCGGGATCAGCGGATCATGATTGCCCGGCAGCAGCACCAGCGGCCGGCCCTGCCACGGCTGCGCGTGCAGATCCTTGGCGAGCTGGCCCCACCAGGTCTCGCCCGGATCGGGGCTGTCGAACACGTCGCCCGCGACGAGCACCGCGTCGACGGCGTAGCGCTCGGCGACGCCGAGGATGTTCCGCACGGTGGTCAGGCGCTGCTGCGTGAGCCGTCGGTCGTGCTCGCCGAACCCGAGGAAGCGCAGGCCGAGGTGCCAGTCGGCGGTGTGCAGGATCTTCGTGGCCATGGTGTCGTCCACCGCGGGGGTCCCCTCCCGAGTCCCCTCCCGAGTCCCCTCTCGGGTCAAGGTGAGGCGAACTCCACATCGAGGATCCGCTCGATGCGCGGGGCAGTGTAGCGGCGCTGGTGGGCCTGCTGCATCCACACCGCCCAATCGGCGTCGTCGCGGTCGCGCAGGCGCAAGATGGCCTGCTCGGCGGCCTCGAGCTCGCGCTCGATGTCGACGACGGCGCGCTCGGCCCGGCCGCGGGCGTCGGATCCGGCGGCCGCGTCCCGCCGCGCGCGCGCGCCGACGAGCGACTCGCGCAGCTCGGCCTGGCGGCGCAGCCAGACGACGCGGCGATCGTCGAGGCACCGATCGATGCGGAACACGACGTCGTCGAAGTGCTTGCGTTCGTGGCGCTCGAGCTCCGCGATCGCGACGAACAGCGCGGCCTCGACCGCGTCGTCGACGTCGGCGGGATCGAGGGCCAGCGGCGGGAGCTCGTCGTCGTCGAGTGCGGCGGCGAGCAGCGCCCGGGTCTGCGCGGCGGACAGCGGCGCGCCATCGGGCGCGGTCACGGCGACGGGCAGCAGCTCGACCACGGGCTCGAAGCCCTGCTGCTCGACGCGCACGACGACGAGCCGACCGCGGATCGGCCCGGTCAGCTCGGCGGGCCGCTGGCGCAGGCGCACGCGGAAGTGCCCGGCCTTGCTGGATCGACGGGCCTCGTCGACGGCGGCGTGCACGAGCGGGTGCCCGAGGTGCAGCGCGTCGCCGAGGGTCGCATCGCGATCGCCGATGATCGCGACGAGGCCCGCGGCGAGGTCGCGAGGCAGGCGTGGATCGGCGGCGATCGTGAGCCGCACGCGCCCGGCGACGAGGTCGCGGTGCCAGCGGACGCCGGTCGCGTCGAGGTACGCGGTCACGACCTGCTCGAGCGACCGATCGAAGCTCTCGAGCCCGCCCTCGAGGTCACGCGCGATCGTGCGGAAGGCGTTGCGCACGCTCTCGTCGAACCGCGACTCGATGAGCCCGGCGGTGCGCGCGTGGGTGGCCTCGAAGCTGTCGCGCATGTCGCCGACGCGATCGCGCAGCGCCTCGATGTCGGCGGTGATCTCCTCGAGCGTGCGCGCGCGCTCGTAGATCCGCCGCAGGTGGCCCTCGAGCTCGGCGCCGACCACCGACGCCAGCGACTCGGGCGAGCGCGCGCCGGGCTCGTGGAGGATCGCGTCGGATGCGTCGAGCACGGTGCCGAACAGATCGAGCTTGCGGCTGAGGATGTCGAACACGAGCCGCTCGGCCTCGTTGTCGGTCGCGAGCAGGTTGATGACCGTGACGTCGTGGCGCTGGCCGTAGCGATGGCACCGACCGATGCGCTGCTCGATGCGCTGCGGGTTCCACGGCAGGTCGTAGTTCACCACCGTGTCGCAGAACTGCAGGTTGAGGCCCTTGGCGCCGGCCTCGGTCGCGATGAACACCGCCGAGCGGGTCTCGAACTCGTGCACGAGCGCCAGGCGCACGGCGATCTGGGCGCTGGGTCGCGCGTGGCTGGGCAGGCCGTCGCCGATCTCCGCCTGCCAGCGCGCGAGCGCCTCTTGGACGCGGGCGCCCTCGTTCTGGCCGCGGAACAGCGTGATCTCGTCGGCGCGCACGACCCCCGTCTGCGCCAGGACGTCGCGCAGGTATTCCTGGGTCGCGAGCGACTCGGTGAAGATGACGAGCTTGCCGCTGCCGCGCCCCTCGCCCTCGGCGCGCGTCCCGGCGAAGCGATCGCGGACGAGTCGCACCGCGTGCACGAGCTGGTTGGCCTTGCTGTCGATGCCGATCGCGTCGGCGCGGGCGATGAAGTCGCGGACGCGCTCGAGCTCGGCGGCGATCCGCACGGCCTCGGGCGGCGGGCCCTCGTCGGTGTCGGTCTCGTCCGCGTCGTCGAGCTCGAGATCGCCGGCGAACATGTCGACGGTGTCGCCGTCGCCGAACACCCCGGCGAGCTGGCGCTCGAGCCGGGTCGCGACGTTGCGCAGGCTCGCCGCGAGCGCCCGGTGCGACGAGGCCATGCGCCGGTGGAACCCGATGATGAGCAGCCGCCGGTGACCGCCGCGGAAGGCACACGTCTTCGGATCGAGCAGGTACTTGGTGACGTCGTCGTACAGCGCACGCTCGGCGTCGGTCATCGTGTACCCGAACAGCTTGGCGCGCCGCTGCATGAACGGCTGCTTCATGAACTCCTGGGCCTGGCGCCGCAGCGTGCGCTGGCAGACCTCGCCGATGCGCTCGCGCAGCTCGTCGTCCTGGCCGTCGCGCAGCGTCCGGTCGTCGCCGGCGCAGAAGATCGCGCGGAAGGTCCCGAGGTCCCCGAGCAGCGTGCCGGTGGGCTCGATGTACTGCACGAGGCCCCACAGCTCGGTCAGCGAGTTCTGGATCGGCGTCGCGGTCAGCAGCAGCACCGGCGCGCCGGCGATCGCCCGGCGCACGCGGAAGGCCAGCTGCGCCTGGGTCGACGCGTCCTTGAACTGGCCGTGGCGATCGAAGCGCTTGTAGATGCCGGCGAAGATCTCGTGGGCCTCGTCGATGACGCACAGATCGAACCGCGGCGCGCGACGCAAGAGCTCGCTGCCGGCCTCGCTGCCGGCCCACTCGCGACCGACGACGTACACCGCGGTGTCGTCGAAGGCGTTGGGCGCCGCGCCGCCCGACACCTCGCGGACCTCGATGCCGAACAGCGTGTACAGCTCGTGGCGCCACTGCCCGAGCAGCGGCTTGGGGGTGACCAGCAGGATGCGCCCGGCGCCCTCGGCCCGCCGCTGCGCGATCACCAGCCCGGCCTCGATCGTCTTGCCGAGCCCGACCTCGTCCGCCAGGATGCACCCGCCCTGCGGGATCCGCTGCAGCGCGAAGATCACCGCGTCGATCTGGTGCGGGTTCGGGTCGATGCGACCAGCCCGCTGCGACGCGACCCACCGCTGCTGCTCGTCGGCCCGCCGCAGACGGACCAGCTGCTCGGCGAAGAAGCGGCGCGTGACCGGGTGGGTGCTCGTCATCCGCGGGGGAGGTG
>LNFB01000258.1 GCA_001464385.1 Deltaproteobacteria bacterium Ga0077550
CCCACGATCACCGCGACCGAGCTGGCGACCGGCCGCGCGGTCGCCTGGTCCACCCCGCGGTGGGGCTGGCGGGGCGGCCTGGCCGTGCGGGTGGGGCTGGGCCGGATTCCACCGGGGCCCGTGAAGCGGCGGGCCGCGGCGCGCATGGAGGGGGCAGGGTGACCCCCGAACCCCAGGCCGTCTCCGCGACCGAGCTGTTCCGGCGGCACGCGGGGTTCATCGCGCGCTTCGTGGTGCGCTACGGGGTCGAGCTCGCCGATGTCGACGACGTGGTGCAGGAGGTGTTCCTCGTCGCGCACGCCCACGGCGGCTATCGGCCCGGGCCGGCCAAGCCCACGAGTTGGCTCGCGGCGATCGCCGTGCGCGTCGCGTCGTCGCACCGCCGCAAGCTGCGGACCCGCGCGTTCGGGCGCGGTCAGGGCGAGCTGATCGACGAGGCGGCCAGTGACGCACCCAGCCCCGAGGTCCGCGCCGCGCTCGACGGCGACATGCTGCGGTTGCACGCCGCGCTGCGCTCGCTCGCGCCCGAGCACCGCGTGACGTTCATCCTGTTCGAGCTCGAGGGCGAGCCCTGCACCTCGATCGCCGCCGCGACCGGCGTGCCCGTCGGCACCGTGCACTCGCGGCTGTACCTCGCGCGCCGCCGACTGCGAGACGCGCTCGGCTCCCCATCGCCCCGCGCCCAGGAGATCCAATGGACGAGCCACGACCCCTGAGCGACGACGATCGCGATCCACTCGCGCGGCTGGTCCGCCACGGGCGGGGCCTCGAGGTCGCGTACGACGTCGAGGCTGGGCTCGCGCGGCACATTGCGGCGATCGACGGCGGCGCGCAGCCGTGGTCGATGACCAGCGGCGGCTCGGGATGGGGCCTGGGCTTGGGCCTCGGCGTCATCGCGATCGCGGCGGTGGTCGCCGGGTGGATCGCGATGCGGTCACCGGAGGCCACGCCGGTCGCGACCGCGGCGACCGACGACGTCGCGGTGATCGACGCGGCGCCTGTGCCCCAGACCCGGGCCTTCGCGTCGGCGGCGATCGTCCCCACGTCGACGGCCGCGGGCGCCGTCGCGGTCGACGAGGTCGCGCCGCCGTCGGGGTCGCTGCCGGCCGTGCCGGCGCGGGGGTTGCCGCCGCGCGCCCGGCCGGTCGCGCCGCGCGTCGCCGCGTCTGCACCGACCGCCGCGTCGGCGCCCGAGCAGGCGCCGAGTACCGACGATCGCATCGCCCGCGAGGCCGCGCAGATCCGACAGATCCGCCGCGACCTCGCCGAGGGCCGCGCGGCCGCGGCCCTGCGCAGCTGCGACGCAGGTGACGACGAGTTCGGCGACGGCGTGTTCGCCCTCGAGCGGCAGGGGCTGCGCGTGCTCAGCCTCTTCGCGCTCGGCCGCCGCGACGAGGCGATGTCGGCCGCGACGCGCTACCTGGACGCGCACCCCAAGGGGCCGCTCGCCGCGAAGATCCGCGCCGCCGCGGCCGACTGACGCTACGCGATCGCGCTGCCGCGGTAGACGTCGTCCACGACCAGGAGGCAGTCGAGGCTGTCCACCCGCACGCGCCCGCCGGCGATCGCGACGCGGGCCGCCCATTGGCCGTCGTCGAGCCGGTGATGCACGACGACGCGACGCTCCCGGTGCGAGATGATGACGTACTCGCGAAGCGACGGGATCGTCCGGTAGTACTCGAGCTTCGCTCCGGTGTCGTACTCCTCCGAGGAGTCGCTCGTGACCTCGACGAGTACGCTCGGATTCAACGCGGTGGCGTTCGGGCTCGGTGGGTGGTGCTCGAGTGGGCCGCAGATCACCGCGCCGTCGGGGAACGTCGCCAGGCCCGCGGCCTCGACATAGATGCGGAGATCGGAGGTGTGGGCGCGGCACGGCCGATCGCCGATCGCGTTGCCCAACGCGCGCAGCACCTCGGCGGCGAGGGCCGAGTGCTCCTCGGATCCGCCCGCCATCGCGTAGATCTCGCCGTCGAGGAACTCGTGCTTCGTGGGGCTCTGTTGCTCGAGCGCCACGTACTCCGCGTAGGTGTAGCGATGGACGCGGCGCGCGAACGACATGACGCCGCCGAGCGTAGCACGGGTGATCGTCGCAGGGGCGTCGGCCGCACCGGAATTGCCGGGCGCGCGGGTGTCTGTCGCGGACCATGATGCCTTCGACTTGCACTCGAGCACCGGGCGGCCTTGCGACGATCCTCGTGATCGCGGTGCTCGGCCCCGCCGCGTGCGGCGATCCGGGGGCCGGCGGCGACGCGGGCACGACGACCGACGCGAGCACCGGTGTCGCTGAGGGGAGCGCGAGCGCATCGACGACGGCGCCGACGGGGGAGGGCAGCTCGGGATCGACGGACGGCGGCGGCTCCACGGGCGGCGGCGACACGACGGCCGACACGTCGAGCAGCGGCGCGGGCGACAGCGAGTCGAGCACGGGCGACGTCGGTCCGATGGGCCTGCCCACGCTCGGCTCGTTGGTGGTGCTCGGCGACTCGATCAGCGACGGGGGCGGTGGCGCGCCGTTCTACTACACGCTGCTGCACGCCGACCTCGACGCGTTCTACGGCGACGTGCAGTACGTCAACGTCGCGCAGAGCGGCTCCGAGACCGAGGCGCTGCTCGGTCAGGTGCAGGACCTCCCCGCGGCGCTGCCCGGCCCCGTCGCGGTGGTGATCACGAGCGGCGGCAACGACATGAAGGCCAACATCGTCGCGGTCGTGACGGGCGTCGACGGCCCGGCCAAGGCCGCGCTGCAGGCCAACATCGCCGCGGCCCAGGACGCCCTGCTCGCGCCCAATCGCTTCGGCCCGGGGGTCGAGGTCCATCTCTTCGAGGGCAACATCTACGACGCGAGCGACGGCGTCGGGGACTTCGGCGCCAACGACTGCGCGTTCGGGGGCGGCTTCCCGACGATCCCGACCGATCCGTTCTTCGAGGCGTGGAACGCCGCGATCGCCGAGACCACCGAGGCCCACGGCGGCCGTGCGGTCGACATGCACGCGTGGTTCTACGGCCACGGCTACCACACGCCACCGAACTGGTACGCGTCCGACTGCACGCACCCGAGCACGCTCGGCCACGATCAGCTGCGGCGGCTGTTCTACACCGAGATCACCGGCGCCACGCTGCCCTGAGTCCGCCCTGGCGTGTCGAGTGCGCATGCGACGAGTCGCTGCGATCCGTCCCGGTTTCTCTCGCGCGCACGACATCCCGTCGCACGTCGACGATGGGCGCAGCTCGGACGCAACCGCCCTCGACGATGCCCGTCGCAACGTGCATGCATCCCTCCGCTCCACGTCGCCTCCTCGCATTTTATCCATGGCTCGCGTCGATCTCCCTCGCCGCCGCGTGCGCGTCGGATCCACCCGCGAACGACGCGGTCGACGTCGAAGACCGCGGCCCGCTGGGCAAGGCCGACTTCATCGGCAGCTGCCAGGCGGAGGGCGATGATGACTACTGCGGCGGAAAAAGTGCGGGCGACTGCTGGTGCGACGAGTGGTGCGCGTCGTACGGCGATTGTTGCCCGGACAAGGTCGCGGTCTGTGATTGCGCCTGCGACGGGTCCGATGACGCGCCGGAGTGCGAGGCCGTCTGCAACCCGCCGCCGGTCTGCGGCGACGGCGTGGTCGAGGGCGACGAGACCTGCGACGGCGATGACCTCGCGGGGGTGTCGTGCGAGTCACTCGGGTACACGGGCGGCACGCTCGCGTGTGCCGTCGATTGCACGCTCGACGCCGCGGGTTGCACGTCGGGGCCCGCCTGCGAGGCGTTCGCGGGCAACACACCGGAGTTCGTCGAGCAATTCACGCTGGACCTGGTCGCCCCCCGCGGCGTGCGGATCGGTGACCTCGACGGGGATGGTCACCGCGATCTGCTCGTGGTGAGTCGACAGGGCGCCGACGATGGCCTCGTGCTGCTTCGCAACGACGGCACCGCCGCGTTCACCGAGGTCGCGCGCTTCGCCGATCGTTGGTGGCCGCAGCGGCCCCGGATCGTGGACCTCGACGCGGACGGCATCCCCGATCTCGTCGACCTCGGCGCCCACGGTGGCCTCGCGGTCAACACCCGCATCGTCGTGCGCCGCGGCCTGGGCGGCTTCGCCTATGCCGCGCCCGTGGTCTACGCCGTGCCGAGCTCGAACACGCGGGAGTTCGCGCTCGCCGATCTCGACACCGACGGCGATCTCGACGTCGTCGTCGCGGGGCAAGCGTCGGTCGGCGTGCGCATGGGCAACGGCAACGGGACGTTCGCGGCGCAGGTGACCTACGCGATGGGCCAGGGGCAGGCGCGCGGCGTCGAGGTGATCGACGTCGACGCGAATGCGGCGCTGGACGTGGTGGTGCGGACGGCCACCGGGGTCTGCATCTTCCCCGGGGCCGGCGACGGCACGTTGGTCGGCGGCGCCCAGGTGTGTACGGCCATCGGCGCCGACGTCAACGACTTCATCGTCGGTCAGCTCAGCGCGGACGCGCATGTCGACGTCGGCTGGGTCCGCGCCGACGGCTCGCGGCTGGGCCTCGGTCTGGGTGGTGCCGCCGGGGTGCTGACGGGCACGCTGGGCGAGATCGACACGGCGTCCCAGCGCGCGCGCTCCCTCGAGCTCGGCGATCTCGACTGCGACGGCAACGCCGACCTGGTGCCGTACACGTCGGGCACCCTGCTCGACGCCTTCGAGGTCCACCGCACCGACGGCGCCGGCGGACTGCTCGATCCGGTGATCGTGCCCCTGGCGAGCCCGACGGCCCTCGATCTCGGCGATCTCGACGGTGACGGTGCGGACGACGTCGCCGTCGCACAGAGCCGAACGACGGGCGTCGGCGCGGTGCAACGGGTGGCGGTGTACCGCACGACGCTGCACTGAGTTGCGGGATCAGGCTACGTAGATCGCTCGACGGTCCACGTCCGCGGATGTCCCACCCACGGCGAGCGCGACGCACAGCAGTTCGATGCATCGACCAGGATCGGCAGGAACTCGCGGGGGGTGTCGTGGAACAACGGGGTTCGCTGGCGTCACGCCGCCACCGACACCGCCATGTCCACCGCACCTCGCCGTCCGCATCACCGCACCATCACCGTCGCCCACGTCGCCGTGCTCGGCACCTCGCTGCTCGCCGCGTGCGACGAGGCGAGGGACACCCGCGACGACGGGGGCGCCGGCATCTCGGGCGTCGACGACGTCGCCCCACGCACGCTCGAGGAGATGTTCGCCGAGGCCGCGGACGACTACGACGTGCCGATGCCGCTGCTGCTCGCGATCGGCCACGTCGAGACGCGGTGGCAGATGATCGCCGGGTCCGACGAGTTCGAGCACGGCGCGCCGGCGGTCGGCGTCATGGGGCTGCGCGGCGATCGGATCGCCGAGGCGGCCGCCCTCGCCGGGCTCGATCCTGCGGAGGTGGCCGCGGATCCCCACGCCAACATCCGCGCCGCGGCGGCGTGGTTGGCCGACCGCGCCGATGCGGCCGGGATGGAGGACCGCACGGACCTCGGCGCGTGGGCGGACGTCGTCGCCGAGTGGAGCGGACTGTCGCAGGACTGGGCGCGCGCGGCCTACGTCTACGTCGAGGTCTATCCGCGCCTGCGCGAGGGCGCCGTCGAGTACGACGCCGAGGGAGAGGTCATCGCGGAGCTCGAGCCCACCGAGGCGTATCCCAACTTCACCGTGCCGCCGCCCGAGCCGGCGCTCGCCGCCGGCCCCGACTACGAGCTGTCGGTGTGGCGGCCGTCGCCCAACACCAGCTCGCGGCCGGCGGGCAACGCAGGCAAGCGCGCGATGATCATCATCCACACGTGCGAGGGCAACTACGTCGGCTGCTACAGCTGGCTGGCGAACGCGCAGTCGGGCGTCAGCGCCCACTACGTGGTCAACTCCACGGGCACCGAGATCTCGCAGCTCGTCCCCGAGTCCAAGAAGGGATGGCACATCAGCGCGAAGTACAACTGCGCGCTCAACGACGACCACGACTGCGGTCGCAACGGCGCATCGAGCAACAACTTCACGATCGGCATCGAGCACGCCGGGTTCGGTGACCAGGCATCGTGGGACGATGGCCTCATCGATGCGTCGGCGCGGTTGGTCTGCAACATCGCGCGGGACAACGGCATCCCGATCGACGACGTCCACATCGTCGGTCACGGCCGGCTGCAGCCGAACAACCGCACCGACCCCGGGCCGAACTGGCCGTGGGCCGAGTACCTCGACCTCGCGCGGCAGCACTGCGACGAGGCCCAGCCGGAGCCGGAGCCGGAGCCGGATCCCGATCCGCAGCCGCAGCCCGACGTGCCGGCGACGATCGTCGTCGACAACGACAACGCCAACAACGATGCGACCTTCGCGATGGCCGCTGCCTCCAACGCGTGGACGAAGACCAGCGCCACGGCCGGCTTCAACGGCACGAACTACCTCTACGGCAGCTTCGCCGAGGTGTCGGATCCGGTGTCGTTCTGGTTCTACGCCCCGCAGGCGGGCGTGCGTACGATCGACGCCCGGTGGACCGCGGGCACCAATCGCACCACCTCTGCGGCGTTCGTCGCCTTCGATGCCGCGGGCAACAGCCTCGGGGTGGCCTACGCCAACCAGACGACCAACGGCGGGGCGTGGCGCGAGCTCGGCAGCTTCGCCTTCACGGCGGGGTGGAACCGCGTCGCCGTGTCGCGCTGGGGCGGAGGATCGAAGGTCGTGATCGCAGACGCGATCCGGGTGCGATAGCGCGGACGGGGTGCACGGGGGAGCGCACGAGCGCGCCCCCGAACACCCCGCATACGCCTCGCGGCCCTCAGGGCTTGGGCGCCTTGCGCCGCTCCCACGCGCCGTGGCGCTTCTTCTCCCACGGCTTGATCTCGCGCTCGTCGAGCAACGGCAGCCCGTCTCGCGCGCGGATCTCGTTCGAGAGCTGGCCGAGGACCGCGCGGTCGCAGTGCTCGGTGTACGCGACCTCCTCGCGACCGGTGCGCGCGAGCAGCTCCTCGGCGACGTAGTAGCCGTTCTTCGCCATCTGCTCGGGCGTCGGGATCCGGTACGTGATCTTGACGAGCTCGACCTTCGCCGGGCCGACGCCGCCGTGATCGCGGGCCCACTGCCGGCACTGCCAGCGCGCGAACCACTTGCGGTACCAGTCACCACCGCCGGACTCGCCGCCGATGATGCGGCGGTTCATCTTGCGCAGCCGGTCGTTCCAGATCCACGGGATCGGCTTGCGCTCCTCGGCGTAGACATCGCTGCGCATGTCCCAGACGTGCCCGTCGTGATCCGTGACGAGCACCTTCATGAACACGTTGCTGCGCGGGGGGTTGGGCGCGAACATGCCCCAGCCCTGCTCGGTCGTGGTCCGCGTGAGCCACATCGTGAACACGCCGCGCGCCGGGCCCCGGAAGCTCTGCAGACAGTCCTTGTCGGGGAGCAGCCACGTCGCGACCGCGGTGAGGTGCCAGGCGATGCCGAAGCTCACCACGAACCGGCCGAGCGCGCCGTAGGCCCACGGTGCCGGGGTCGCGGCGATCGTGGTGTTCGCCTCGGAGGTCGCGGTGTCGCGGGCCTGACGGGCGCGGACCCACGCGACGCCGGCGAGGAACACTGCGGTGGCCACCCAGATCCAGCGGAAGTCCCACTTCGGCGCGAGCTCGACGCGCACGACGACGCCCGCGACGACGCCTGCGAGGCCGGTGTACAGCGCCCACATCGGCAGCCGCGAGGGGTTGCGCTGCAGCGACGGCAGGCGCGGATCCTCGGCCGGCAGCACCGGCTCGCCGCGGGCGACCGACGCCGGGATGAACGGCACCTTCCACAGCGCGAGCCGGTGGCCGACGTCGCGGAGCAGGCTCGCGATCTCGCGGCCCTGGAGGAACGCGAACGTCGCCGACAACATGCCGGTCTGGAACTGACCGACGCTCATCAGCGTGAAGATGTGGGCGTGGAAGGCGAGGTGCCAGACCAGCAGCACGCGCCGACCGAAGAACCACTTGCACATCCACTCGCGATCGATGGTCACCGGCCGTGACAGCGCGCGGCCGAACACCGCGTGCAGCACGATCGGACGGTGCTCGAGCTTGCGCCACAGCAGCCACAGCGCGCCCCAGAGCCCCACCCAGAGGCCGACGAACGTGCCCGCGCCGATGGCCGGGGTGTAGTGGACCGGCCACGCGGTGTAGACCAGCGCGGCGGTGAGGCCGATGAGCGCCGCGAACGAGGCCCGCGCCAGCCAGCGGCGGGCACCGACGATGGGCGCGATCTTCTCGCGCATCGCCCACCGCGCGATGATGCCGAAGAGGATCAGCGGGAACGCGGTCTGCCCGATCTTCACCGCCCAGGTCATCGCCCGCAGCACGGTCGTGCCGGCCAGCGACGCGAGGAACTGCGGCGGCAGCCGGTAGAAGTGATCGAGGTTCATCGCGTAGTACAGCGAGTCGCCCGCGAGCCACACGCCGCCGGTCTTGAGCGTGCCGGTCGTGACGTAGATCGTCGCGAGCTGGAACATGATCAGCTTGCGCGGCCACGATGGGATGAGCCGGTAGATCGCCGCGAGGCCCTCGGGGTGCTCGGGGCTCGGGGCCACGCCCGCGCCGTTGCCCGGCCCGCCGCGATCCGACAGCAGCCCCGCGCGGCGCAGCTTCCGGCAGCGCAGCCAGTTGTCGATGCTGTACGCGTGCCCGCTCTTTGCGAACACGAGGTAGACGAGGAACGTGCGGTAGACGACCTCGGTGCCCTCCCACGCCAGCTGGTTGCGGACGAGGATCGAGTTCATCAGGAACCAGGTCGCCGCCGCGGCCAACCGCGTGCGAAAGCCGAGGATCAGGCACAGGCCTGCGACCTCGAACGCGAACAGATGGGCCCAGAAGAACGTCGGGCTGTCCCAGAAGTAGAGCAGCGACCACTTGGGGCCGCGCAGGAACTGCCAGAGCGCCCCCGCGTCGAAGAAGCCCCAGGGCTCGTCCGCAGAGGCGCCGTCACCGAAGCCCGCGAACTGCTCGCGGGCGAAGACCTCGCGGGCCACGGCGGTCGGGAAGATGCCCTCGTCGGTGTAGAGGTACTCGAAGTACTCCCACATGCCGTTGATGTTCGCGACGACGAAGAAGCCGAACACGATGCGGAACACCGCGATGCCGCGGGGATCCTCCTTGGTCAGCCACCATCGACGCCACAGATCGGCGTAGGAGATGAACAGCAGGGCGGCGGCGACCGCCGCCCCGAAGAGCAACCAGCCCATCGTGGGGCCGAGCGCGATCGCCTCCGTGTTGGGGACGCGGTCGGCCAATGCGAGCAGTGTCGAAGCCATGGTCGTCTCCCGTCGATCACGAGTGGCTGACGGTGGCGGGGATGCCGAGCGTCGGCGCGGGCGTGGGCGGGCTCACGACGACGGGCTTGGAGGTCACCGCGCCGGCACCATCGCTCGGCACGCCCGAGCGCTCGAACCGGAGGATCCAGCGGTACAGCAGCACGATGAAGACCGCGCCGCCGATCCACAAACCACCCAACGTACCGAAGATTGCAACGTCGATTGCGCGAACCGCCAGCAAGACCATGATGGAAATCCTCTGGTCTTGATTGCTACGCCGACGCGCGTCACGGTGGCAGCGATGGCTTTGCGCGCGTGCATGGGCGTCGCGACGCGTCCACGCACTTGTTTCGCCGCGCGTCCGTGTTCGAGGTCACGACGTCGGGTTGCGCACGCGATCGCGGGCCGAAGTCGCGATCGCGACGCGCCCGCGACTACTCGCGGATCGCGACGAACCCGAACCACGCGTCCGCGGTGTCGACACAGCTCACCTCGACGTGCTCCATCGCACTGCCGACCTCGATCGCCGTCGCGCCGAGGCGACCGGCGCGACGGTCGTAGACGACCTCGGCCGCGTCCCCGTCGAGGAACGCGAGCGCGGCGCGGCGGTCGACCGTGCACGGATCAGAGCAGATGAAGTCGCACGGCTCCGGGATCGTGGGCTCGATCGGGCACACGTCGTCGAGGAGCTCGACCTGCAGCGGCGCGAAGAACTCGCCGGGGGGCCCGTCGTTGCCGGCCTCTCCGGGGAGCGCCTCTGCCGACATCGCCGCGAGCATGACCTCGCCGTCGCGACGCACCACCACGTACACGTTGGCCCACCACGGCACGTCGATCCACACGCCGAGCTCGACCACGTCGCCGAGCGCGAGCGCGCTGTCGCCGACGTTCGACACGTCGAGGGAGTGCGAGCCGTCCTCGCACGCGAGCCCGAGGTGCAGGGCCGTGCCGACCGGGCCGATCCACGTGAGCACGCAGGTGGTCGTGAGCGAGGTCGGCGCGTGCTCCCAGCCGATGATGCCGTCGACGAGCACGGCGGTCTCGATGTCGTCCGGCTGCGGATCGCACGCGGACTGCGGCAGATCGCCGGTGGTCGAGTCGTCGCCGGTCGAGCTGGTGTCATCCGCGCCCGTGCCGGAGACCGAGGTCGAGCTGACCGACATGCCCTCGGTCGTGGTCAGCGTGACCGTGCCGAGGGTCGGATCCAGCGTGTCCGTGACGTCGGTCAGCGTATCCGGGAGGTCGCTGGTCCAGTCCGTGAGCTCGAAATCGGGCAGGTCGAGCTTGCCCTGGATGCAGCCTGTGAGGGCCATGACGCCGAACCACCCGAGTCGACGCCCGTTCATGGTTAGCAATGTTAGCAATGGCCGTGTTGTCATGTCAAGCCCGTCCGTCATTCCGCGTGGGTTCGGGCTCGGCACCCCGAGGGGACACCACCGTCGGCCGTGAATGGCTCGGCGGGCCGCGGCGCTTCGGTCGATCGTCCCTCGGAACGGTGACGAATCGGCGCCGAATCGTCCCCCGATTGGCCTCGCGCTACGCTGGCGGACCCGTGCCCATCCGCCTGTCCGACCGCTCGACGCTGCTGGTCCCCGTCGCCCACGACGCCCTCGCGATCCCGGCGACGGTTCGCCTCGGCGACGTCGAGCTGGTGCGCAAGTCCGAGCACCACATCACCGTGTTCGGGTTCGACATCGGCAAGCTCCTCGGGGCCGCGATCGCGAAGACGCCGGCGCTGCGGGCGGCGGTCGATGCCCTCGCCGAGGCCGCCGACTTCGGCTGGACGATGCCGAGCCCGCCGACGCTGTGGCGACTGCACCGCGATCGGCCGCGCGACCTGCAGACGGTGATCGCGATGGTCGATGCGCCTGGGATCGCGGCGTTCTTCGCCGCGTGTGCGCGCGAGCTGCCGGCGCTCTCGCCGGGGATCGAGGCGTGGGCGTGGGATCCGCCGCCGCCCCACATCACGCTGTACACCAGCGATCCCGCCGGCAAGGACGGCATCGGCCTGCGTCGAGCGTCGGAGCTCGAGCAGGCGCTGGCCCGCGGCGCGGCGGGCGAGACGACGGGGCTGCGGGCGTTCGCCGCCGCGCTGCCGGAGGTCACTCCGTGAGGCGGTGCGTGCTGGTGCTGCTCGGGCTGACGGCGTGCACCGACGTGCGCGACGACGACGCCCAACCGACCGCGGCGAGCATCGCCGACGCCGAGACCCAGGATCCGAGCGCCGCCGACACCAGCGCCGAGAAATTCGACGCCAACGGGCCCGGCGGGCTGTTGCCACCGCCGGCGTGCGCGTCGGTGATGCCCGGCCAGGGCGGCAGCCTCGGCGATCTCGACTTCAGCTACGTGTGGATCTCGAACTCGATGCAGGGGACCGTGTCGAAGATCGACACGGAGTCGGGCATCGAGGTCGCGCGGTACTTCACCAGCGCGCGCGAGGGCGCCGGCGATCCGTCGCGCACGGCGGTGAACCCGGCGGGCGACGTCGCGGTGACCAGCCGCGCGGGCGCGGTGACGAAGATCGCGGCGTTCCTCGATCGCTGCGAGGACCGCGACGAGGACGGCATCATCGACACCTCGAGCGGCCCCGACGACGTGCTGCCGTTCGGCACCGACGAGTGCGTGCGCTGGAGCGTCGAGCTGCCCGGCGGCGGCGGCGATCCGAAGAACCACCAGGGCCCGCGTCCGACCGGCTGGGACGCCGGCACGCCGGAGGATCCGTGCAGCAGGCTGTGGGTCGGCTGGTACGAGCAGGCGCAGAACCGCGGCCGCTTCCAGCGACACGACGGCACCGACGGCGCGGTGCTCGACGAGGTCACGGTCGACGACTGGGACGTCGCGCAGACCGGCCGCGACTGGGGCCCGTACGGCGGCGCGGTCGATCAGCAGGGCGATCTGTGGGCCATCGGCTGGGGCGGGCCGCTGGTGCGCATCGACGCGACCACGCTCGAGGTGTCGCGCTGGGAGACGCCCGCGGGCACGCATCCGTACGGCATCGCCCTCGACGCCGACGGCCACCCGTGGACCTCGGGCATGTCGGGCGACGTGCTGCACTTCGATCCCGACGCGCAGACGTTCGAGTCGCTGGTGCTCGACACCGGCGCGGGCCCGCGGATCCTCCGCGGCCTCGCGATCGATCGCGACGGCGTGGCGTGGATCGCCGCGAACAGCCCGTGCGGCCTGGTGACGGTGGACACCGCGACGCACGCGTTGATCTCGGACGCGGTCGAGCTCCCCGATTGCAGCATGCCCGTCGGCGTCGGCATCGACGTGCAGGGCCGCGTGTGGGTGCCGGACTCGGTCGAGAACGTCGCGTACCGCCGCGATCCGAGCTCCGGCACGGTCGTGCGCACCGAGGGCCTGGTCGCGCCGTACACATACTCGGACATGACCGGCGCGGGGCTCGAGCTGGTGTTGAATCCGCAGGGGTGATGATGGCGACGGATCGATCGACTCGACTGGTGGCGCTCGTCCAAACGCGGCGGTGTGCCCGGCGTCTCGGTCGTGCGTGGCCGGCCAATCGGCCAACATGCCCTACCTACGAGATGCGGCCGTACGCGACGTACGCTTGCCACTTCCCGCACCTGAGTGGTTGACAGGTCGCCGTCGGTCGCCGAGCCTGTCCCGGTCGCCGCTCGCGAGGCAGGAGGTCGGTTCTCAGGCATGTCAGGTCACGTCTCATTCACCCTTCGAACGTGGTGCGTCACGTGTGTCACCGCAGCGGGAGTTGGACTGGTGTTCGGCCCCGTCGCGTGTGTACGGGACGACCATGACCCGCTCCCTGCCGGAACCGGATACGCGATGAGCGGGCCGTGCGAGACTGATGGCGAACAAGTCGTCGCCACCACCGGCGGGGACCACGGCGAAGCCTGGCACAATCCTTTCGGGCCCGATTCCCCCGATTCCTCGGGGGCGGGTGACGACGGTGACGGCCTCCCCGAGTGGTTCGACGCTGGGATCCCGGACCCGATCCCGTGGCCCTACGACTACCCGATGCCCGACCCACAGGTGCAGCCCGATCCGACTTGGTGGGAGTTCGATCCGGCGACGGCGTTCCACTACCGGTCGGCGACGACCAAGGAACTCGCGGAGAACGGGTGGCACCCAAGCACCCTGCTGGTTGTGCCGACAGACGCGGCTCGCGATGCATTGGCCCGAGGCGCGAGATCGACCGTCCTTGCGTTGCCTATTGCAGAAGACGCCGTGCGACCGCAGGTGAACCTGGCGTTTGTTGAACTCGACCTCGAGTTGCGAGCCTCCCATGGGCCGGTCGCGTTTCCAACCCTCAACATCGACCAGAATGGACGTCGAACGCGAGTGGTACGGCGCCCGAATCTTCACTTCTATGTGACGCGAGAGTTGGACTGGAATGAGGTGGATGATATCGCGGCCAAGGCCATGGCCAGCAGCGATGGGGCGACGGAATTGACCGGCGCAATGGGGGATCGCGTGTTCGCATTTCGCGGCCCGTTCCCGATCGATGGGTCCGTCCATCGCGTCGATATCGCGCCTCCTCGAGGCTCATCATTCTGGTTGCTCCATACAGAGTTCGGGCCGCCGTTGATGACCTCGCGTGCCCGGGTGGGTGTCGAACTCGTGCGCCAGGCCCGGGGGGCGCAGGGACACCCCGCGAACCGTGACGCTGCCGACTTAGATGTTGCAGTTGCGCCTGAAACGACCGCAAGTGCCCTCGGCTACCAGTGCGCAGACGGATTTGACAACGACGTCGACGGCAGAGCTGATTCGTGTGACTACGAGTGCGTTCCTCATCCGGAATTCGGCGGCCTCGAGCATCAGCACACCGCGCTGTCCGAGTACAGCAAGGATATCGCACTTCTCGGCGACGCTGTGTTCTGCGCGGAGAACCCATCCACAGCTCTCACGATGATGGCGACATGGGGAATGGGAGGAGCGCAGTTGCTGAGCTGGATCGAAGCGCCTGAGCCGTACGCCGGGGATGTCCGGACTCCGCCGTTTCGGCTCGCGATGCTTGGCTGCATCACGCTTGACTCCCTGAGCGACGCTCGGGCGTGTCATAGCGACGCGGCTGAGTGTCCCGATGGGTACCCATTCACGGGTACCGCACGGAACTGGGACGCGATTGCTCTCGCCGCATGGGACGCTGTCGAAACGCATGTGACGAATCTCGATCCGGCGGACGTGCATCCGGTGAATTTTGCCGTCGTGGTGACGATGGAACAGCACACTGGGAATCTGAGCGATGGGGGACTCGGGAATTTTCCGGATTCCGAGCACCTCGGACGCAACGGCACCGCGGTCGTCTGGTCCGGAGCGGATGATATTCTCGAACTCGAGCGTGTTGTTGCGCACGAGATCGGTCACACGCTTGGCCTTGCGCACGACACGGCCGCAGAATACGGAGTCTCAGGCATCATGAATCCTACCCACAGCCCGTGGGCGCCAGTGCTCGATTGGGATGCTCCCTCGGCATACAAAGACACGAACAACCCAGGTACCTTTCTTGCGCAGGGCGAGGTGTGGGGCAGGTTGGTCGGGGACAAGTGGTTTCCGAGACCTCGCGGGTTCAAACTCTCGCCCTGTAGCTCGGATGCCGACTGCGAGGGTGGGTTCCCCGGCCTCGAATGCGTAGACGGTGTGGGGTGGTGCAAGTGATGCCTCGGACTGGATTCCGACGGCTCGCGGGAATGGTGCTCGCAGTGCTCGTGTGCATGCACGGATGTGGCGACGACGTCTCAGGTGCATGCTATCCCGCCGTTGACCCTGAACCAGTGGATCCGGAGTCGCCGCCTGGTTTCGGAGACGAGCCATGGTGTGAGTGGACGGTGACGACGATTCCGGATGGCGTGCCGCACCTCAACGGCCCATATCTGGTCGACGTCTGCGACGATTTGAGCACCGTGAGCTGTGACGCATGCCCACCGGATATGGACGATAGGCTCCGCGCCGAAGGCGAGGAGTTGTTCGCCACCTTCACGGCCGAGGATCCGCTCGGGGGCGAGTGTGTCCCGACGGTCGATCACTTCATGCGCGGGTGCTATGGAGTGTGGGAGCGCGACGTCTGGGGAGGCGACTTCGACAGATGCTGCTACCGCGCCGCGGTGTGGAGCGCGACGTGTGTTCCCGCACCTGGTGGTTGACGCGGCCGGTCGGTCCAGGAGGGAGCCAACCTCAGGTCGCGGAGGGTTGAGTCGCGGCGGCGAGGCTCAGCCGTCGCCCTTCCCACGTCGGGACCGCGCGCGCATCGTCGCGGCGTCCTTGGGCCCGCGCTGCTGCATGAGCTCGTCGGCGATCGATCCGTACAGGCGAGCGGCGTACTCGCGCTGGCCGAGCGCGTGGGCCAGGTCGGCCCGCGCGAGCAACGACGCGACGAGCCGCGGGTGACCGAGGTCGAACGCGCCGCCGAGCGCGACGTGGGCGTCGTCGTAGAGCTCCAGCGCGCGCGCGTCGTTGCCGGCCCCGGCCTCGAGGGCGGCGAGCTCGTGCTGGACCAGGGAGGTGCGGGCGGCGAAGCCGTAGCTCGCCTCCGCGATCGCGACCGCGCGCTCGAGGGTCGTGCGCGCGGCGGCGATCTGCCCCGCGCGTCGTTGGGCGCGGCCGATCGCGACCAAGGGATCGATGCGGCGCGGGTCGTCGGGCCCGAGGTACTCGTCGAGGATCGCAGCCGCCTCGGTGAGCCGCGCGAGGCCCTCGCGGACGGTGCCGGTGTCGATCCGCAGCCTCGCCTCCCACAGCAGCGGCGTCGCCTTGGGCGCGTCGACGTACAGGTAGATCTTGGCCTTCTCGTAGCTCGCCAGCGCGGCGGCCGTGTCGCCGCGGGCGGCCGCGACGTCGCCGACCAACCCGAGGTACGTGCCGTGATCGAAGTCGTGGCGCAGCGACTGCGAGAAGGCCGGGATGTGGGCCGCGGCGTCGGCCGCCTGGGCCGCGGCGTCGAGATCTCCGCGCCCGAGGGCCGCGCGCGCGACCATGGCCCGCGCCGCCGCGTAGCGGAGATCGCCGCCGCCGACGGACTCGCGCAGCGCCGTGTCGGCGGCGGCGGCGAGCTCGGTCGCGCGATCGGCCTGGTCGAGGGCGAGGTGGGTCGCCGCGGCGCCGAGCTGCGCGCGCGCGACCTCGGGGTGCGTCGGGCCGAGCGCGCCGCCGAGCTCGCGGATCGCCACGTCGTACTGCTCGAGCGCCGCACCGTACTCGGCGCGGCCGTGCAGCGCCGACGCGCTCGCGAGGGCCAGCGCGCCGTCGAGCCACGGATCGCCGAGGCGCGACGCCAGCGGCGCGAGCAATCGCTCCCACCGCAGCGCGTCGGCAGATCGCTGCTGGGGGCCACCGGTCTGCTCGATGAGCAGGAGACTCGCCCGGGCGAACACGCGATCGTCGACGCCGCCCTGGGCGGTGGTCGCCGCGGCCTGTAGCGCTTCGACGGCGGCGTCGGTCTCGTACTTCTCGAGCTGCGCGACGCCGAGGGCGAGCTGCGCCGCGGCGACGAGGGGCGCGTGACCGAGGGCCACCGCGCGCGTCAGCGCCCGATCGACGGCCTCGGGCGCGCTCGTCAGCTGATCGAGGTGGACCAGGGCCTCGGCGCTCGCGAGCTCGCCCTCGACGAGCGCGGCCTCGCCGAGCTTCGCCGCGTCGATCGGCGCCGGCGCGACGGCGAGCCAGATCGCATCGCTGCACATGGAGAGATCGGGCAGGCGCAGCGCGGCGGCGGCGAGGGAGTCGTCGACCTGGAACGTCGGCAGCTCGAGGGCGTGCTGCACGAGCGCGTCGAACCGCGGCAGCGCCGACGCCAGACAGCGCCGCTCGGCCTCGACGTGCGCGGCGCCGGCCGGAGGTGCGCACGCGGACGCGCTCAGCTCGGTCCATCGCGTCGCCCAGGCGTCGAGCACCCGCAGGCTCCGGGTCGCGATCGCGTCACCGTCGTCCATCGTGCGCACGCGGGCCTCGAGCTCGCTGCGGCGCGCGGTCCTCCACCGACCCGCGGCGTCGGCGGCCCGCTCGAGGCACGCGCCGAGCTGCGGATCGATCGTTGGTGGCGGCGACGGTGGCGGTGCCGCCGGGACCTCGGCGGTGGCGATCGCGGGCGCCGCCAGCCCGACCGCCGGCGGCGCGGCCGAGGTCGCGTCGGCGGTCCACGCCAGCACGCCGACCGTCGTGGCGACGCTGAGACCCATCGCCCCGACGACGCCGGCGACCCTTCGCACGCGGGTGCGGTCGCGCTCGAGCGCGTGCAGCAACACCGAGAACGACGGGTGTCGCGCGTCGGGATCGAGCTGCAGCCCGCGCACCAGGGCCGCGCGCAGCCACGTTGGGGCGCTGCGCGGCGGAGGGATCAGGCGGCCGCGCAGCACCTGCTCGGCGAGCTCGTAGAAGCCGTCGCCGCCGAACGGCCGCGCGCCGAAGCACGCCTCGTACAGCGCGACGCAGAACGAGAACTGATCGCTGCGGGCGTCCGCCGCGACGCCGCGCCACTGCTCGGGGGCCATGTACGCCGGCGTGCCGACGATCGCCCCGTGGGCCGTGCTCATGTGCGAGGTGACGCCGAGCCCCGCGGCTGCGGCCGCCACTGCTGCGGTGTCGTGCGAGCCCTCGGGCCACGACAGGGCCGGGCGCGCCAAGCCGAAGTCGGTGACGCGCGCGCGACCGTCGAGGCCGATGAGCACATTGTCGGGCTTGAAGTCGCGGTGCACCAGGCCCACGGCGTGCGCGGCCTCGAGCCCGCGGCCGGCCTGCACGAACGTCGCGAGGATCTCGGCCCGTGTGCGTCGCGTCGACGTCAACCACTTGGTGAGCGTCGTGCCCGGCACGAGCTCCATCGCCACGAACACCTGCTCGCCGACGCGACCGACGTCGTGCACCGCGACGACATTGGGGTGCGCGAGCTGGGCCATGGCCCGGGCCTCGCGCAGCATGCGATTGCGCGTGGCCTCGACGTCGCCGCTCACGCCCGGGTGCAGGAGCTTGATCGCGATCCGTCGGTGCAGCTCGGGATCGGCCGCCTCGTAGACGACGCCCATGCCGCCGGCGCCGAGCAGCCGCCCGAGCTCGTAGCGGCCGACGCAGATCCCGGTCGCGTCGGCGTGGAGCGACGCGCTGCTGCTGGCCGAGGGCCCCTCGCCGAGCGTGGGTCGATCGTCGGCGCGCGAGCCGGTGGCGAGCGCCGAGCCGTAGATCTGCGTGAGCTGGGCGAGCAGCGTGGCGCAGGCGCTGCAGCGATCGAGGTGGACCTCGAGCGCCTCGCGGGCCGCGGCGTCGAGCGTGCCCTGCCCGAACGCCTCGAGCGCCGACGGGTCGGGGCACGCGTCCACGGGACCGACGCTACCGCGGCGCTCGGGCGTCGTCGACTCCGCGCGCCCACGCGACGGCTTGCCATGCGCGCGGCCCCCGTGTAGACCCGCGCGCATCGCATGCGCGCACGGGTTCGAGGTCGGGTCGCGTTCGTGGTGCTCGGTGTGCGGGCGAAGGACATCCCCGGCGTCGCCGAGGAGGCGGCGGTCCGCGCCTGGCTACAGGGCGTGCGCGCCGACCTCGAGCAGGTCGGCCTGGGCGCGATCACGATCGAGTTCGAGTGGCATGGTTGGCTCGAGAGCCCGCTGCTGCAAGAAGAGCTCGCGTGCCTCGAGCTGGCGGAGTTGGCCGCCCACGCGCGGACGCTGACCGCCGAGCCGATCGCCGGGGGCCTCGTCGCGATCGTGAACTGTCGGCTCGCGCGCACCGGTGCCTCCGGAGGCGACGTCGTCGCCGATTGGATCACGCACGGTGGCCAGGGCGGCCTGCGACGCTGCCGCTACTGCGGCGCGCTGCACCTCGCGCCGAACGCCGCGCTGTCGCACTGCTGGGGGAGCCCCGAGGGTGGACACGTGTTCGACGATCGCGGCACGTTCGAGCTCGCGCGCGCGACCGAGGGCGAGATCCACTACCAGAACTGCTCGTCGTGTCACGCGATCTGGGCGTTCGACGGCAACTCGCGCGGACACTGCCCGAAGAACCCCACCGGCCACACCGGCGGCGACCGCTTCAGCCTCGCGCGCGCCGCCGACGGCGACGTGCAATGGGCCGAGTGTCGCGATTGCCAGCGCGTGATCTCGGTCGAGCTCGCCGATCGCGGCTGCCTCGAGAGCACCGAGGGCGTGCCGGTGCCGCACAACCTCGATCTCGATCGACCGCTCGCGGTGGCGCAGGAGTCGTTCCCCACCTCGAGCTGGGGCACGCGGGCGGTGGCCGCGGCGATCGGGATCCACGACGATCTCGACGCGACCGGCCGCGGGTTCCGGCCGGCCCCGCACCCGCGGTTCGCCGAGCGCGGGCCGGTGCCGCCCTTGACTGCGTCGTGGCTCGCCGGTTGGCTGCCGCCCGAGCGGGTGATCACCGTGACGTGGAAGCCGGGCCGACGCTTCGAGGCGACGATCGGCCTGGCCGACGCGGCCGCGCCCGAGCCGGTGCTGCTGCAGATCGACGCGCCCGGCGGCGTGTACACGGTCGAGGCGCGCAGCGGGCGAGGGATCGAGTCGCACCTGCCCGCGGACGAGCGGCTGCAGCTGCGACGTCTGCTCGGTCGCGGCGCCCGTGGGGTCGATGGCTGGCGCGCGTGCACGGCCTGCGGCGTCGCCGTCGACACCGCCGAGCTCGGCTGTCGCGCCGGTGGGGTGCACGCGTTCGAGAGCACCGATCTCGCGGTGCCCTTCGACAACGGCTACGTGCGCGCGGTGCCCGGGTGGCGGCGGTGCTTCCGCTGCAACGGCCTGTGGCACGCGGGCTCGGGCGAGGGCAGTGCGTGCGCCGCGGGCGGCGAGCACCGCAGCGACATGTCGACCGCCTACGCGCTGCGCACCAGCGAGACCGGCACGGGCTTCCGCGCGTGCAGTCGCTGCCGCACGCTCATCGATCCGCAGCGCGCCACGGCACCGTGCGCCGCCGGTGGCGCCCACGAGGTCCGTCGCAGCCCGTTCTTCACCCTCGACGTCGTGCGTCGCGGCGCGAGCACGCACCAAGGGTGGTCGACGTGTCGCAAGTGCGGGATCGTCGGGTACACCCGGTCGCAGCGCTGCGCCAAGACCGGCGGGGCGCATGTGCTCGAGGATCACGATCACGCCGCCGAGCGCTGGCGCATCGTGCCCGGCATCGTCTCGACCTGGCGGTGCACCAAGTGCGCGTGCATGTTCGGCCATGCGGGGGCGTGCGCGGCGGGCGGGCGCCACACCGCCGCGGGGCTGTTCCCCGAGTTCGCGCTGCGCGAGGCGTCGGTGGTCGATCGCGTCAGCGTGCCGCAGGGCGCCGAGCCGCGCTTCCCCGGCGGGGCGCAGGCCATGCTCGCGCTGCGCCGTCACTGGCAGATCTGTCGCGAGTGCGGCGTCGTCTTCACTCCCGGCACGGGTACCAAGTGCGCCGCCAAGTCCGGCAAGCACGTCGCGGTCGGGCCCAAGCTGGTGATGAGCAGCGCGCGGCTCGAGAGCTGGCGGGTGCTGGTCGCCGTGGGCGACGAGCTGCACGCCGATCGCGACGCCTTCAAGGTGACGCTGGTCGAGCGCGACGACGCCGAGGCCAAGCTCGTCGTCGAGTCGGTCCCGATCGCAGACGCGTGACGCGCTACGGCGCGGCGCGGGACCACGCGAGCATCGCGTCGCGCTCGCGCGCAGCCGTGCCCTCGGCGTCGGCGAGCAGCGCGATCGCGGCGCGGACCTGCTCGCGCCCGCGGTCGACCCGCAGCGGGTCCTCGGCCCACGCCTGCCCGAGGGCGAATCGGGCCGCCGCCTGCAGCCGCGGATAGGCCCGCGGAGTCGCAGCGAACATCTCGAGACCGCGCTGCAGCGCCGCCGCGGCGCGGTCGCGGTGGCCCGCGGCGAGCAGCGCTCGGCCCAGGCCGATCGAGGCGAACGCGACCGCGCGCGCGCCGTCGGGGTAGCCGTGCTCGAGTCGCGAGAGCGCGGCGTCCAACGCCGCGACGGCCTCGTCGGTGCGGCCCATCGCGAGCAGGACCAGGCCGCGCACGTCGATGCGACCGGTGAGATCGGGGTGCTGGGAATCCTCCGCCAGCGGAGCGTCGTCGCCGAGCTCCGCGTGGACGAGGGCCTCGTCGAGGCGGCCGAGGTCGAGCAACGCCAGCGCGGCGCCGTTGTGCATCCACGAGCGTTGTTGCTGGGCCTGCAGGTCGCGCAGCACGTTGGCCAGGGTCTCGGGGCCGACCGGCGGCTCGGCGTGCGCGAGCGCGGCGGTGTAGGCCTCGAGCGCGCGCTCGGGGTCGCCGCGCTCCCACGCGAGATCGCCGAGGTGCCCCAGCGTGTGGCGCACCCAGACCGAGTCGTCGCCGAACATCTCGCGACGGATCGCGAGCGCCTCCTCGAAGTGCTGCGCCGCCGTGGCGAAATCGCCGACGACGAAGTAGGTCTCGGCGAGGTTGCCCGAGGCGTTCGCGAGCAACAGGTGATGCGCGCGGAGATCCTGGCGGAGGATGCCCAGCGCGCGCTCGTACTGCGGCCGGGCCGCCGCGTACGCGCCGGCGCGGAACTCGGTCTCGCCGAGCAGGTTGAGCGCCTGCGCCAGCCAACGCCGGCTCGACGGGCCGCTGTGCTCGAATCGATCGCGGGCGCGCTCGAGCAGCGCGACGCTCGCGGCGTGCTGACGTTCCATGATCAGGACCTCGGCCGCCGCGAGGTCGATGCGCCCGACCAGCTCGGGGGGATCACCCATCGTCGCCGCGATCGCACGCGCGCGCGGCTCGAGCTGCTTCGCCCGATCGTAGTCACCGCGGGTGAGCTCCGACTCCATCGTGGCTACCACCACGAGCGCGACGAGATCGGGACGGTGCGCGGCCTCGGCGGCGAGCAAGGCCGCGTGGAGCGTCGACATCGGGTCGACGTCGGGCTGGTTGCCCACGAGCGGCGCCTGGAGCTCGGCGGTCACCAGCAGCGCCTCCGCCTCGAGCGATCGGCTCCCCAGCTCCTGCGCGCGCGCGACCGCGTCCCCCACCATCACGAGGCCGCGCTCGAGGCGACCGACGTCACCGAGCGCCCGCGCGGTCGCGATCGCGGCCCGCAGCTCGAGATCCTGCTGCGGATCGGTGGTCGACGCTGCCATGGGCGGCACCAGGTAGAGGCACTCGCCGGGGGCGCGCAGCGTCGTCCCGCCGCGGGCGGCGTGCTCGACCACGGCGGCGTCGGCCTGAGCGAACGCGGCCGCCATCGACTGCAGCTCGAGCAGCCGCGTGTGCAGGCAGTACTGCTGCGCGATGCGTGTGCCCTCGTCGACCTCCGCGAGGCATGCATCGTCGTGGGCCGATCGCCACGCCTCGCCGAACCGATCGAACTCGGCGACCAAGGCGCTCGCGCGCTCGTCGGCGTGAGCGGTGCCGGTCTGTGCGAACGCGTCGCGGATGCGATCGGCCGCCGCCCCATTCCACACCGCGCCGAGGCGCGCCGAACCGTCGTCGCACGCCGGTGCAGGCGGGGTCTGCCACGGCGCCCACGCCAGGGTCACGAGGCCCATCGCGGCGACGCCGATCGCGATCGGTCCCCGCCGCCGTCGCGGCTGCTCGAGCGCGCGGAGCAGCGCCGCGAGATCGGGCCACCGCCGCGCTGGATCGATGCTGAGGCCGCGCGACACCACGCGGCCCAGCCACCGCGGCACCTCGGACTCCGGGGGCGGTGGGCGTCGTCGACCCGCGATCACGTTCGCCGCCAGCATCGTGCGGTCGCGCCCGACGAACGGTCGCTCGCCCCACAGCGCCTCGTGCAGAGCGACGCACAGCCCGAACTGATCGGTGCGCGCGTCGACGGGGTCGCCGAGGAACTGCTCGGGGGCCATGTACGCGGGCGTGCCGATGCCCGCCGTCGATTCCAGCGTGTCGAGCGAGTCCGCGGCGTCGCGGGCTCCGGCCGGTCGCGCGATGCCGAAGTCCGACACCCGCACGCGGCCGTCGGCGCCGATGAGGATGTTCTCGGGCTTGACGTCGCGGTGCACGATGCCCGCGATGTGAGCGGCGAGCAGGCCCCGCGCGGCCTGGGCGAACACGTCGACGACCTCGGGCCACCGCGGCATGCCGGCCATCCACGCCCGCATCGTCGTGCCCTCGACGAGCTCGAGCGCCATGAACACGCGGCCGTCGTGCACGCCCGCGTCGAACACCGGCAGCACGTTGGGGTGCGACAGCTTCGCGAGCGCCTTGGCCTCGCGGATCATCGCGGCGTGGGCGGGCTCGGGGCCCAGCTCGGCGTGGAGGATCTTCAGCGCGACGCGGCGATCGAGCTCGGGGTCGATCGCCGCCCAGACCTCGCCGCTCGCGCCTTGGCCCCGTCGTTCGACGAGCTGGTACCGACCGACGGTGGTGGTGGGCGGTGCGGTGCCGAACAGCCGCAGCGCGACCTCGCCGTGCCACCGCGCCGCCTGTAGATCGCGACCGACGGGCGCCGCCTCGCGCACGCGCAGGTCCATGTCGTCCGGGCGTGCGACGTCCGCGGATCGCCGCGTCGTTTGGTCGGGGCCCGCCACGTCGCGCACATCTTCGCCCGAACCGTCGATGCGCAGGGCGGACACCGCCGATCCTCGACGGCTCGCAGCGCGGGGGATTCGCCGCGCGCGGGGCGTGGGGGCCGCGCTGTGATGCAGGCCACGCCTGGCGACCGCGGACCGCAATCGATCCGCAGGGCCCGGCCCTCTACCGGCCGCGGAGGAACCGACATGAACCCTGTGCTTTCCCGCGTTGCCCTGCTCGCCTGCCTCGCCTCGACCCCCGCTTGCGTGATCTCGGACGGAGGTGACGACGACGGTGCCGGCACGGACGACCCGAGCGCGACGGCGAGCGCGACCGATCCGAGCGCCGGCACGGACGACCCGAGCGCGACGGACCCGAGCGCGACGGGCCCGAGCGCGACGGACCCGAGCGCCAGCGCGTCGGACTCCGCGGACGAGAGCGGAGACGACTCGGGCGCCGACGTCACGCCGGCGGAGGGGCTGTGGCAGTACGAAGAGACCGGCGGCGGCACCAACGACTGCACGTTCCTTCGCGACCCGAGCAACGGCTTCGGTCAGTTCCAGATCGCGCTGACCGGGCCCGACACGCTGACGCTCACGCCCGGTGACGACACCGAGCCGTTCGAGTGCACGTTCGGTGGCGGCGCGTTCGATTGCGCCGAGCGGCTCACCGGCACGACGGACGAGGTCGCCGGCCTCGACGCGGTCGGCAACATCCTGGTCTCGGTGGAGGGGACGCTCACCAGCGAGACGACGCTCGACGGCGTGCAGAACGGCCACATCGAGTGCGAGGGGGCCGACTGTGCGCTCGCGGCCGGGGCCCTCGGCGTCACGTTCCCGTGCAGCTTCACGGTGCCGTTCGTCGGCACCGCGCTGTAGTCGGGACTGTCCGGGATCACGGCCGGCCCGCGTGCTCGCGGATCGATCGCGCCCAGTCCTCGAGCCCCGCGAGTGTGGTCGACAGCGCCGCGTCGCCCTCGCCGAGCTCGTGCAGCGCCTGCTCGAGGAGCTGACGCCCACGACGCAGGCGCGTGCGCGCGGTCCCCTCCGGGACCTCGAGGATGCGCCCGAGCTCGGGCGCCGTGAGCTCCTCCCAGTAGAACAGCTCGAGCACGAGCTGCAGCTCGAGCGGGATCCGCCGCAGCGCCTCGAGGAGCAGCCGCTGCTCGCGGCGCTGCGCGACGACGGTCGTCGGCGAGGCGGCGTGATCGTGCGCCGAGTGCACGAGCGGATCGAACCGCGCGGCGTCGCGGCCCGAGCGCTCGAGGTGGGCGTACAGCTCGTGCCGTGCGACCGTGAACAGGTACGTCCGGAAGCTCGAGTCACCGCGGAACTGATCGCGGTGCTCGACGAGCGCGAGGAAAGTGCGCTGGATCAGATCGTCGACGCCGCGGTCCCCGAGCTTGTTGCGGAAGAACCGGCACAGCGCGTCGAAGTGGCGCTCGAACAGCGCGCTGCCGGCCGCCGCGTCGCCCGCTCGCCATTGCTGCAGGAGCTCGAGATCGGTCGGCAACGCAGACGAGGGTAGCGCAACGCGCCGCGGGTGGAGGGCCCACGCCGCGATCGCGCCGCGCTAGATGGCTTGGGTCAGGCCGGGATCAGGCACGCGCCGACGTTCTCGTAGCCGGGCGGGGCCTGGTTCTCCTCGTACCACGCGACGCACTCCTGGCCGCCCGCGGCGCCCGGGCAGCTCGCGCTGGCCTCGGGGTCACTCAGGTCGCAGAACGGCGAGCAGCAGCCATTCGAGCCCTGGCAGTCGGGCACGCCGTCGGCGACGGCGCAGAAGAGGCCGGGGTCGCAGACGTTGAGGAACTCGCACGGCTCGGCATAGAGCCCGTTCTCGCCGCCGGCATCGGGGACGCACGAGAACGCGTCGTTGGTCGGGTAGCAGGCCTCGCCGTCGTTGCAGTCCTGCAGCAGCGGGTCGCAGTTGGGCAAGCAGAGGATCAGCACGCCGTCGTTGAGGATGTTGCAGCTCGTGCCCGGGTCTTCGCAGATCGGGTTGGCCTCGACGCCCTCGCAGAAGGCCACGCACGTGCCTTCGTTGGTCTCGGGGTCGACGTTCCAGCACATCGAACCGACGACACAGTTGTCGATGCCGGAGACGCCGCTGCCCTCGACGCTGCACGCGTCGCCGACCTCCGCCGGGTTGGCGTCGAGGGGGGAGCACTTGGCGGCGTTCCACGAGTTGCCGCCGTTGTTCGCCCACGGCATGCACTTCTCGCCGTCTTCGCAGTCTTGCGTCCACACGTCGCAGTCGACCCCCGTACCGCCATCGGGGGGAACGATGAACGTCCCGCCGTCGTCGTCGCCGTCGTCGTCATCGACGGGGGCCGTCGTGCTGCCGCTGCTCTCGGCGCTCGTCACCGGCGTGACGTCATCACCACCACCACCGCTGCTCTCGCTGCTGCTTCCCGAGGCGCTGGGGTCCACCGGTGCGGTGTCGGACGTCGCGTCGTCCTTGGGCGCGCCGCAGCCGATGAGAAGGGTGGCCAGGGCCGAACACACGGTGAGGGACGTCTTCATGGCGGTACTCCTTGCGCCCTAGGTTACCCAGCGCTTCGAGTACCATAGAACTACAAATCTATTAAATCAACCAAATTAAACTAACAAACCAAACCAAACGGGCGCATAGCGCGCGGCATGCGTGGCCGTCGCCGATCGCTGCTACGCTGCCCGCCCCCTCGAGGCGGAGGCCCGACAGCGATGGATGAACGAGGCAACAAGCGCGACTTGGTGCTCGCGCCCAGCGAGTACGCGTACATGCAGGACGTCACCAAGGGCGTCATCAAGACCTATACCGGTCCGACGGTGATCAACCCGACGGCGCAGGAGCGACCGGTCCGGTTCAACGGCGACACGAAGCGCTTCGAGCCGTGCGGGCTCGAGGAGGCGGTGCAGATCAGCCCGATCGCGCCCGAGGGCTACTACCTCATCCTCAAGAACCCGTCGGTGCGCGGCGATCACCCGAGCGCGGGCACGGTGCACCCGAGCCCCGAGCTCGACGTCGGGAAGAAGATCAACATCACCGGCCCCTGCAACTTCGCGCTGTGGCCGGGGCAGATCGTCAAGCTGGTGTCGGGCCACCACCTGCGCTCCAACCAGTACCTGCTCGTGCGCGTCTACAACGAGGAGGAGGCGCGGCGCAATTGGGGCCAGGCCGTGGTCAAGCCCGCGACGGCCGAGGGCGCGGTCGAGCCCGCGCCGCTGGCGACGCCGCTCGATCTGTCGGTCGGCAAGCTCTACATCATCAAGGGCACGGACGTGTCGTTCTACATCCCGCCGACCGGCGTCGGTGTGGTGCCCGACGAGTCAGGCAAGTACGTTCGCGACGCGCTCACGCTCGAGCGGCTCGAGTACTGCATCCTCGTCGACCAGAACGGCAAGAAGCGCTACGAGCGGGGCCCGCAGGTCGTGTTCCCGCAGCCGACCGAGTCGTTCATCGTCCGCGACACCCACCGGAAGTTCCGCGCGCTGGAGCTCAACGAGATCCAGGGCCTGCACATCAAGGTGATCGCGCCGTACACCGAGGGCGGTCGCGACTTCAAGGAGGGCGACGAGATCTTCATCACCGGCAAGCAGACCTCGATCTACTTCCCGCGCGAGGAACACTCGCTGGTCCGCTACGACGGCAAGGACAAGCACTTCGCCGTGGCGGTGCCCGCCGGCGAGGCGCGCTACGTCATGAACCGCAAGACCGGCGAGATCCGCATGGCCCGCGGCCCGGCGATGCTGCTGCCGAACCCCACCGACGAGGTCATCGTGCGCCGCGTGCTCTCCGAGAAGGAGGCCGCGGTGTGGTACCCGGGCAACGAAGAGGCGATCCAGTACAACCGCAGCCTGCGGCGGCGCCGACGACCCGCGCCGGCGTGGTGTCCGAGGGCGACTACGAGCGCAGCCAGAAGCGCGGCGGACGGCCGCAGGGCGCCGGCGCGGTGACGATGGATCAGTCGAGCGTGTCGCGCGACACGGCGGCGATGGTCGGCGACGTGCTCGAGCGCGGCTCGAACTTCACCCAGCCGCGCACGATCGTCTTCAACAGCAAGTACGAGGGCGTGCCGACGCTGAACCTGTGGGTCGGCTACGCGATGCTGGTCGTCGACAAGCAGGGCAAGCGGCGGGTCGAGCTCGGGCCCAAGACCGCGCTGCTCGAGTACGACGAGTCGCTCGAGATCCTCGAGCTGTCGACCGGCAAGCCCAAGTCGACCGAGAAGCTGCTGCGCACCGTGTACCTGCGCGTGCTCAACAACAAGGTGTCCGACGTCTGCGAGGTCGAGACCAGCGACCACGTCAACGTCGAGCTCAAGTACTCGATGCGGGTCAACTTCACCGGCGAGCCCAACAAGTGGTTCGAGGTCGAGAACTACGTGAAGTTCCTCTGCGACCACGTGCGCTCGGTGTTGAAGGGCACGGTCAAGAAGGTCGGCATCGAGGCGTTCTACGCCGACGCGGTCGACATCGTGCGCGACACGATCCTCGGCAAGGGCACGCCGCGGCCGGGCATGCTGTTCACCGAGAACGGCATGCACGTCACCGACGTCGAGGTCCTCGGCGTCGAGATCGGAGATCCGCGGATCGCCGACCTGCTCGGCGCCGCCGAGCTCGAGACCATGCAGAGCCACATCACGCTGTCGCGGGCGCGTCGCAACCTCGTCGTCGTGCGCGAGCAGGAGTCGATCCGGCAGCAGGACGCGGAGGCGCGCACCGAGACCTCGACCAAGCTCGCCGAGCTCGAGACCCGCGAGTTGCAGGCCAAGCTCGCCGTGGTCCTCGCGTCGGTCGCCGCCGAGGTCAAGGAGCACGAGGAGCGCAAGGCCGCGGTCATCGCCCGCAACGCGGCGTCCGACGTGGG
>LNFB01000259.1 GCA_001464385.1 Deltaproteobacteria bacterium Ga0077550
GCGATGAGCGTGCAGAGCTTCGTCGGCGGCAAGACGCTGACGGATGTTGTGGATCGCGTGTTCGCGGGCACGCCGCTCGAGTCGCTGGCCAAGCGGCTGGCGGAGCGGGCCGGGACGGGCAGCAACGGCGAGGCGCGTCGGTAGGGCCGCGCGGGGCATGGGCACGGCGCCGGCCGTGCCCATCGCCACGTCCGAATTAAGGGTATGCTTGACACTATTTGAGTGGTGCGCTACGAAGAGACCATGTGGACCCGCGCGCGACTGGTCACGGAACTCGAGGCGGGCCGCGCCGTCGACTTCCTCTTCTTCTGGGGCCACACGCCGAAGCAGGTCGGGGTGGTCGACGCCTCGTGTCTGAGCCAGTGGTTCCTGCGGAGCTTCGAGCGGGACGGGGTGAACTACGCCAGCGCCGAGCACGTGATGATGGCGGGCAAGGCCCGGTTGTTCGGGGACGACGAAGCGCTCGCGAAGATCCTCGTCGCGAGCACGCCGGCCGAGGCCAAGGCCCTCGGTCGCGCGGTGCGTGGCTTCGACGCCGAAGCGTGGAGCCGCGCCCGGTCGGGCATCGTCGTGCAGGCCAACGTCGCGAAGTTCTCGCAGCACGACGACTTGCGCCGGTTCCTGCTCGGCACCGGCGATCGGGTGCTGGTCGAGGCGAGTCCCCGCGATCGGATCTGGGGCATCGGCATGGGCGCGTCGAACCCCGACGCGCGCGTGCCCGCGAAGTGGCGCGGCGAGAATCTGCTGGGCTTCGCGTTGATGGCCGCGCGCGAGACGATCGCCGCGGCACCTCAGAACTGAACCTCAGAACTGAAAATAGATGAACGGCGGCCCGTCGTCTGGCTCGCAGGCGATCACCGCCCGACGCTCCGCCGCGCACGGCCCGGGCGCGTCGCCCGTCGCACCCCGAGCGACGCGCACGTCGGGGCACGACAGCGCTGCGATGCACCGCTCGTACTCCAGCCGCGGGGCGCGACACGGGCCCTCGCGTTGACGCGGATCGTCCTCGCAGTCGCGGGTGCACGCGGGCACACCGACGAACTCGGGCACGTCGCACTCGCCGAGGCGATCGCACAGCCGCGCGCACGGGGAGCGATCGTCGTCGACGCGGACCTCGGGGCTCGGTCCGTCCAGCTGCGGCGCGGCGCGGGTGCACGCGCCGACCGACAGCGTCGCGGCGATCAGGACGAACCCAGCACCGAGGGCGAAGCGCGGACCACCCATCACGAACAGCATAGACGCCTTGACGCCTCCTTTCGCCGTGCTAGCTTGCGACCCGCCATGACGACTCTTCACAGGACCCAGCGGTGCCACAGGTATCGCTTCGCGCGTTCGTGTTGAGGCGTTGTCGCTGAGCTAGCGGCCTGCGCCGCACGGACGCGAGACGACGAATCGATGTGCTGGGCTCGCCCCCTTGGGGTGCCCGGCGTTCCCTCGTTCTCCGTCCTCCCCGCGTCCTGGGCAGACGCGGGGCAGGCCTCGCCACGCCCGCTCCATGACCACCACTCCACTCCTGCGCTCCCCAACCGTCGCCGGACAATCCGGACAGACGGTGCACACGCTCCGCAACATCGGGATCTCGGCCCACGTCGACGCGGGCAAGACCACGCTCACCGAGCGGATCCTCTTCTACACCGGGCGGATCCACCGCATCGGCGAGGTCCACGACCGCGACGGTCGGGGCGCGACGATGGACAGCACCAAGGCCGAGAAGGCCCACGGCATCACCATCAAGTCGGCGGCGACACGCGTGTCGTGGCGCGACCACGCCATCACGATCATCGACACCCCCGGCCACGCCGACTTCACCATCGAGGTCGAACGTTCGCTGCGGGTGCTCGACGGCGCGGTGTTCGTGTTCTCGGCGGTCGAGGGCGTGCAAGCCCAGTCGATCGCCGTCGACCGACAGATGCGGCGGCACGGCGTGCCCCGGCTCGCGTTCATCAACAAGATGGACCGCGTCGGGGCCCGTCCGGACGCGGTGGTCCGCGACATCCGTGATCAGCTCGGCGTCCTCGCCGTGCCGGTGCAGATCCCGATCGGGATCGAGACCGAATTCACGGGCGTCGTCGATCTCCTCGAGCTGCGTGCGATCCGCTTCGGCGGGGAGCACGGCGAGGTGCTCGAGTCGATCGAACTCCCGGATCACCTCGTCGCGGCCGCCCAGGCGGCGCGCGAGCAGCTCGTCGACGTGGTCTCGCGCCACGACGACGCGCTGCTCGAGGCGGCGCTCTCGGGCGAGCCGGTGTCGGCGAGCGATCTGCGGGCCGCGATCCGTCGGGCGACCATCGCCCTGCGGATCGTCCCGGTGCTGTTCGGCTCGGCGTTCCGCAACAAGGGCGTGCAGCCCCTCCTGGACGCGGTGGTGGACTATCTGCCCGATCCGTCCCAGGTGCGAAACGTGGCCACGGCCCTCCGCCCCGACGGGACCGAGGTCCCCGTCGAGCTCCACACGAAAGAAGATCTCCCGGTCTGTGCCTTCGTGTTCAAGCTCGACGAGGGGCGGTTCGGATCGCTCGGCTACGTGCGTGTCTATCAAGGCACGCTCGAGCGCGGCGCGACGCTCTGGTGCCCGCGCACCGGACGTCGTCTCCGCGTCGGTCGACTGCTGCGACTGCACCCCGACGATCCCACACCGATCGACGCGGCCCATGCCGGGGAGATCGTGGGCCTGTTCGGGGGCGCGTGCGAATCCGGCGACACCCTCTGTGGGTTCGACGCGCGCACGGGCGAGCCGCTGTCGTTGTCGGTCGCCGGCTTCGAGGTCCCCGAGCCCGTGGTGTCGCGGACGATCGAGCCCAAACGCGACGCCGATCTTGACGCCTTGGCCAAGGCCTTGGCACGGTTCACCCGCGAAGACCCCTCGCTGCGCGTGGGTCGCGACGCGGAGAGCGGACAGACGCTGATCTCGGGCACCGGTGTGCTGCAGCTCGAGATCTACGCCGAGCGTCTCGCCGACGAGCACGATCTCGAGGTCCGTCTGGGCGCGCCCCAGGTGGCCTATCGAGAGACGGTCACCGCCCCGGTCGAGTTCGACCACCTCCATCGCAAGCAGAGCGGTGGCGGCACGGGGCAGTACGCCGGCGTGCGTGGGTGGCTGCGACCCACCGGCGAGCTCGACACGGCGCTGCGGTTCACCGAGACGATCCGCAGCGGCACGATCCCCCGCGCGTACCTCCAGGCCTGTGAGCAGGGGGCACGCGAGGCGCTCGAGGCCGGCCCGCTCGTGGGAGCGCCGGTCGTCGGCGTCGGGGTCGAGCTCGTCGAGGGCAAGACGCACCCGGTCGACTCCAGCGATCTCGCGTTCCACCTGGCGACGCGAGATGCCGTGCGCGAGGCCGTGAAGGCGGCGCAGCCGCGGCTGTTGGAGCCCATCATGCGCGTCGAGGTCGACGTGCCCTCGGCGTTCGGGGGCATCGGCGGGAGTCTGTTGCGGCGCCGCGGGAGCATCCTCGGATCGGAGGCCCACGGCGAGCGCATCACCGTCGTCGCCCTCGTGCCGCTGTCCGAGATGTTCGACTACGCCACCGACCTGGCCAGCCTCACCGGTGGCAGGGGTGCGCACAGCATGACCATGCACGGGTACGCGGAGGTGCCCGCGCAGGCTGCGGCCGCGATCATCGAGCGCATGCGAGCGTGATCGCATGCGAGCGTGATCGACGGCCAACCGACGGGCGGCTCCTCTCGAGGGGGCCGCCCGTTCTTCATGCGTCACTCGGGTTCGGGCAGCGCGGCGCCGGGTCGTCGGACCTCGTCGTGCGCCTGGGCGACCGCATCGAGGATCCGCCGCGCGTGCACGAGCAATCGCTCACCGGCGGGGAGCAGTCGCATGCCACGGGCCGAGCGCTCGAACAGCGGGACCCCGAGCTCGTCCTCGAGGCTGCGGATCCGACGGGTCAACGGCGGCTGGCTCACGCGCAGGCGCGCCGCGGCGCGACCGACGTGGGCGGCCTCGGCCACGGCGACGAACGACTCGAGCTGCACGAGCGACATGACCCGAGGATAGCCGGGGCGCGGGCGCGGCGGCGATACCGAAACGGTATTGGCGATCCGCCGGGGCCGCACGCACGCTCGTCCGCGTGTCGATCGAGATCCTCGGGCCCCCGGCCATCGCACGCATGCGGGCCGCGGGCGCGTGCGCGGCCGCCACGCTCGCCCACGTCGGCGGCCGCATCGCCGCCGGCATCACCACCGCGCAGATCGACGCGTGGGTGCGCGAGGACACCGCCGCCCGCGGCGCGAAGCCCAGCCAGCTCGGCTACCACGGCTTCCCCGCCGCGGTGTGCACGAGCGTCAACGAGGTCGTGTGCCACGGCGTCCCGTCCCGCACGCGGACGCTCCGCGACGGGGACATCGTCAACGTCGACGTCACCTCCGATCTGAACGGCTGGCACGGCGACACCTCGGCGACGTTCGTCGTCGGCGAGATCGACGCTGAGCGTCGCGTGCTCGTCGAGACCACCAAGCGTGCGCTGCACGCCGGCATCGCCGTCGTGCGCCCAGGCGCGCGCCTCGGCGACATCGCGGCGGCGATCATGGAGGTCGCGCGTCGCGAGGGCCTCGGCGTCGTGCGCGAGTACTGCGGCCACGGCATCGGCCGACAGATGCACCTCCCGCCGCAGGTCTGCCACGTCGGTCGCGCTGGCACCGGCCTGCGCCTGCGCGCCGGCATGGCCTTCACGATCGAGCCGATGCTGACGATCGGCGACCCGCCGCTGCGCGTGCTCGACGACGGTTGGACGGTGGTCACCACCGACGGCAGTCCGTCCGCGCAGTTCGAGCACACGGTCCTGGTCACGGCGGACGGGTGCGAGGTGCTCACGGCGCGCTAGGGGGCGCAACGCTCGGCACGCGCGTGCTACCGTAGCGGGGCGATGACCGACGCGGCCCGCACGCTCGCCGGGGTGGCAGACCTCCTCGAGCTGCCTGTCGGCGTGCTGTTCGGCGACGACGCGCGCTAGCCTGCTCGAGCCCGCCCCAGACCATCCATGGCCGTCGATGCATTCGCGTTGGTGTTGGTGATGCTCGCGGTCGGCAAGCTCGCCGGCCGCCTCGCGCGGTTCCCCGACGGCGCGGCCGAGACGCTCAACCTGTTCGTGCTCTACGTGTGCCTGCCGGCATCCGTGCTGCGCTACGCGGCGAAGCTCGAGCTCGGCCTCGAGGTCGTCGGGATGCGAGCATCGCCGCGGTCACGCTCGCGGCGCGGATGTTCGCGATGGACGACGGGCGGCGCGCGGTGCTGCTGTTGTGCGTGCCGCTCGGGAACACGTCCTTCCTCGGCTATCCGCTCACGCGGGCCCTGCTCGGCGAGGCCGCGGTGCCGTCGGCGGTGATCTACGATCAGTTCGGATCGTTCCTCGTGCTGTCGACCTGGGGGCTCTGGGTGCTGGCGCGCTACGGCGGCACCGAGCGCCCGACGATCGCGAACATCGGCCGCAAGCTGATCCGATTCCCGCCGCTCATCGCCTTGATCGTCGCGCTCACCGTGATGCCTGCCGAGCCGCCGCCGGTGGTCGCCAGCGCGCTGGCGCGGGTCTCCGACGCGCTGCTGCCGGTGGCCGGCTTCGCCGTCGGCCTCACGCTGCAGCTGCGCCTCCCGAAGCACGAGCTCGCGCCGCTCGCCGTCGGCCTGCTGCTCAAGCTCGCGTTGTTGCCGGCCCTCGCGCTCGGGCTCGTCGTCGCGTTGCGGCTGCCCGCAGTGGCGGCCGATGCGGTCGTGCTCGAGTGTGCGATGCCACCGATGATCACCGCGGGCGCGCTGGCGATCTCCGCACGCCTGGCCCCGCAGCTCGCCGCCGCGCTGGTCGGCTACGGCACGATCCTCTCGCTCGCGAGCGTGCCGGCCTGGGCGTGGCTGCTGGGGTAGGGCGCTGGGTGGCCTGGCCCGCACGCCTCGCTCTTCTACACTGACGCGTGAGGGTCACTCAGGCGCTGCGCAGCGCTCGGATCGCCGCCGCGATCGCGGCGATCGCCGGCTCCGGATCCGGAATCCCCACCGCGGTCACGCGCCGCGTGTCGCCGTCCCGCCAGGTGATCCGCAGCGCGGCTCCGCGGTCGCCGGGCATGCAGATGATCGGTTCGCCAGAGAGCCCCCGGTCCCACGAGATGACCTCCGCGCGCTCGATCGCCGCGATCGGGATCTCTGCGGTGACGGTCGCGTACTGCACGAGCACGCGACGCTCGCAGACGCTGACCCGGAGCACCGAGAACAGCGCCCAGGCGGCGAAGCCGGCGGGCAGCAGCACCACCGCGGCGGGCCACGCCGGCGTGATCGCCAGGCCGAGCCCGAGCAGCACCGCGCCGCCGGTGACTCGGCGGAGCCACGCCGGCGCGGCCCGCTTGGTCCGGCACAGCGCCGCTCCGTGATCGGACATGTAGCGCCGCTCGTACGCGTCGGGCTCGCGCACGGCGGGCTTGGCGAGGGCCTGGGATGGTTCACCCGACGTCACGGCCTCACGTCGGGGGCATGATGATCTCGGGCGGGCGGATGAACGCCGGCGAGCGCACGGTCATCGGCTTGCCGTCGATCTCGAACGTCACCTCGAGCTCGAGTTCGCGGCCGCGCGAGCTGGCGCCGCCGAGCTTGGTCTCGACCGTCGACCAGTCGGGCGGGGTCAGGCGATAGCTGGCGTGGAACTCGGTGCCCGCGGCGAGGCGCTCGTCCCACGGCGTGTAGGCGCCCGCATCGCTGAACGCGGCCGGCAGGCGCGCGGTCACGGGGGCGAGCACGGCCTTGCTGTGCACGTCGTGGAGCTGGATCGACGCGATGCGCACGGCGGCCGGCGCCTTGCCGGTGTTGGTGAAGCGCAGCTGCAACGTCGAGGGCGGACACGCGCGACGGTATGCGACGACCGAGGGCGCCTCGCCGGGTCGCGGCGGCATCGGGGCCGCGCGCTTCGCCGGCTGCGACGGTGGCATGTCCTCGGCGACCGACGGCGTCGAGGGCGACGGGCTCGCCGGAGGCTCGGGGTCGGGGCAGTCCTGGTCGAGCGTCACCGAGGCGATCGCGATCTGAACGGCGCTCGCGACGGGCTCGGGCGGCTTCGGCTTGGGATTGGTCTTGGGATCGGGCTTGGGATCGGTGTCGGTGGTGTTCCCCGACGCGAGCGGTTTGCTCGGCTCGCGCGCGTCGATGGACGTGCACGCCGCGAGCGCGAGGGCGATGAGGCAGGGGATCGTGGTCGGTCGCATGGCGTTCTCCTCGAGGTGGGATCATCAGAGCGTGCGCAGCCACGCGACCAGGGCGTCGCGATCGTGCGCGGGGAGCTTCGTGCCGAAGGCGTGGCCGGGCACCGGGCCGGGGCCGTGGACGCCGCGATCGAACCCGGGCTGCAGGCGGGCGCGGTCGAACAGATCGTCGAGCGTCGCGACGCTGCCGTCGTGCAGGTACGGCGCGGCCGCGGCGACGCCGACCAGCGGCGCCGGTCGGTAGAGCCCGGTGCCGCGAGACGTGCCGTTCGCCAGCGCGCCATCCGTCCCGACGCGGCGCGCCGACACGGGCGCTCCGCTGCCGGCCTCGTCGCCGTGGCAATCGAGGCAGTGGGCCCCGAACACGGCGCGGCCCCGCGCGAGCCGGGCGTCGTCCTTCGTGTTCGTGCCCTCGGCGATCGGCGGCACGTCGAGCGAGTACAGGAACATCGCGAGGGCCCACGCGAGCTCGCGGGGCGGCCGCGTGCGCTCGCCGTTGGCGTGGATGTACTGGGTCTCCTGCCGGATCGCGAGCACCAGCGGTGTCGCGCTGCCGTCGCGACGGTCGTGGACGATCGTCGCCGCCTGGGTCAGCGCGCGCAGCGATCGCAGGCGCCACAGATCGGGGATCGCGACCGGGTCGGCGTCGTCGTCCTCGGTGATGTCGGCGCGGCCGGGGCCCCAGCTCGCGAGTCGATCGGCCAGCCGCGGGTCGATCGCGTCGCCGAGATCGCGGTGCCACGTCAGGCGCATCGCGCCGTAGTCGAGCTCGCGGCGTGCCCGACCGACGACCAGCGCACCGTCCTCGATCGCGCTGTGGCACAGGGCGCAGGTGATCCCGATCTTGGTATCGCCGTCGACGTCGGCGAACGCGACCAGCCCCGGGACGACGCCGCCGTCGCCGGCGTCGGGATCGCGGAGCAGCCCGACGGCCTCGGCTCGATCGACGGCGAGCGCGTGCTCGGCCGCGGCCTCCGGCCGCAGCGGGTACGTGAAGAAGACGCGGCGCCCGAGCGCGACCCACTGCGCCATGGTCTGGGGCGTCTCGCCGCTCCACAGCGGCGCGGCGTCCCCCGGCAGACGCACCGCGCCGCCATCGCGCAGCGCCGAGAGGTCGGCGTCGTGCAGGACGATCGCGCGTGGGTTCCACGTCGGCAGCGCGTCCCAGCCGGCGTCGACACGACCGTACGCCGCGACGCGCAGCTTGCCGTAGAGGTTGTCGGGGTTGCGCAGCGACTGGAGCAGCGCGGTGCGTCGCGCTTGGCCGTCGTGCAGGTACGCGTCGGTGAACGAAAGCAGCCACGCGTCGCTCCACTGCGCATCGGCCACGGGCGTGGGGCTCACCTCTGCCGCGGACGCGTCGATCGTCGTGACCGCGTCGGCCTCGCCGCCACCCGCGGACATCGAGGCGGCGGCGGCGACGAGCACGGTGAGGGCGAGGCGCAGGCGCATGGGTGCTCGGCGTTCGCGGGGGCCCCGCGTCGTCGGGACGATGGTCGCACGAACGCGCGAGCCCGGCGGCGGGTCTCCCGGCGGTGCCCCGCGCCCCGGCGAAAATCGCGATAGCCTCGGCCCGCATGTTGCCGCTCTCCGAGGTCGCCGCGCGTCTGGGCCTGGGCCCCGACGATCTGATTCCCTTTGGTCGCGACAAGGCGAAGATCGATCGCCCGGTCCTGTTGCGCGGGCGCACGCGCCCCGGCAAGGCCAAGCTCATCCTCGTCTCCGCGATCACGCCGACGCCGGCAGGCGAGGGCAAGACGACGACGTCGATCGGCCTGTCCGACGCGCTCGCGCACCTCGGACACAACGTCGCGGTCGTGTTGCGCGAGCCGTCGCTCGGGCCCTGCTTCGGGGTCAAGGGCGGTGGCACCGGCGGCGGTCGCAGCCGGCTGCAGCCCACCGACGACATCAACCTGCACTTCAACGGGGATTTCCACGCGATCACCAGCGCGCACAACCTGCTCGCCGCCGCGATCGACAATCACCTGCACTTCCACAGCGATCTCGATCTCGAGTCGCGCAAGGTGTCGTGGCGCCGCGTGCTCGACATGAACGACCGCAGCCTGCGGGCCGCGACGATCGGGCTGGGTGGAGACACCGGCGGGGTGCCGCGCGAGACCGGCTTCGACATCACCGCGGCGTCCGAGCTCATGGCGATGCTGTGCCTGGCCGACGACGCCGACGACCTGCGCCGCCGCATCGATCGCACGCTCGTCGGGTTCACACGCACCGGCGCACCGGTGCACGCGGGCAAGATCGGCGTGACCGGGGCCATGCTCGCGCTGCTGCGCGACGCGCTGATGCCGAACCTCGTGCAGACCGAGCACGGCACGCCCGCGATCGTGCACGGCGGGCCGTTCGCCAACATCGCCCACGGCTGCAACAGCGTCATCGCCACGCGAGCGGGCCTGCAGCTCGCCGACTGGGCGGTCACCGAGGCCGGCTTCGGCTTCGATCTTGGCGCCGAGAAGTTCTTCGACATCAAGTGCCGATCGGCCGGCCTCGATCCCGACGCGGTCGTGCTCGTGGCCACGCTGCGCGCGCTCAAGATGCACGGTGGGCGCCCCCTCGATCGCGTGTCCGAGCCCGATCCCGCCGGCGTCGCGGCGGGCCTGCCCAACCTCGAGAAGCACCTCGAGAGCATCGCGACCTTCGGCAAGACGGCGGTGGTCGCGATCAACCGCTTCGCCTCCGACACGGGCGAAGAGATCGCAGTGGTCGAGGAGGCCTGCCGTCGCCGCGGCGTCGCCGTGGCGCTGTGCGAGCACTTCCGCAAGGGGGCCGAGGGGGCGGTCGATCTGGCGCGCAAGGTCGTCGAGGCGACCGCGACGCCGAGCCGGCCGTTCACGCCGCTGTACGAGCTCGGCGCGAGCGTGCCCGACAAGTTGGCCGCGATCGCGACCAAGATGTACGGCGCCGACGGCGTCAACTTCACCGGGCCGGCGCTGAAGGACCTGCGGGAGATCGAGAAGCTCGGCTACGCCGAGCTGCCGATCTGCGTGGCGAAGACCCAGAACTCGCTGTCGGACGATCCCAAGCTCCGCGGTCGACCGAAGGACTTCAAGATCACCGTGCGTGGCCTGCAGATCAGCGCGGGCGCGGGGTTCCTCGTCGCGCTGACCGGCGACATCATGCGCATGCCGGGCCTGCCCCGCGTGCCGCAGGCGGGCAAGATCGATCTGGTCGACGGCACGATCACTGGTTTGACGTAGGTCGCCGGCCGAGCGACGTGGCCGCGAGTTCGGTCACGTCGCGAAACCCCGACCGCACACGGTGGGTCCCGACCCGGCGCGGCTACGACCGCGCCCAAAACCCCCGTGCTAAGGTCCGCGTCCATGTCCCGCCTCGCCGTCTCGTCGCTGCTCTCGATCGCACTCGTTGCGTGCCCGGCCCCCGAGCAGGCTGTCGTCGACACGGCGGCGCCGGGGGGCCAGGGCGCCGCCATGTCGAACTCCGACGATACGACCACCATCCCCGCCACCCGCATCGTCGACGCGTTCGACCAGCTCCACGGCCGCAAGGTCCCCGACCCGTACCGGTGGCTCGAGGACGTGAAGGACCCCGAGGTCGCGCAGTGGATGAGGGCGCAGGATGACTTCGCACGGCGTCAGCTCGAGGCGATGCCGCTGCGCGACGAGCTCGCCAAGCGGCTCGCCGAGCTGTCGTACCTCGACTCGGTGTCCGCGCCGAGCCACCGCGGCAGCCGCTACTTCTACACGCGGAGCCACCGCGACAAGGAGAAGGCGGTCTACTACGTGCGCAAGGGTGAGAAGGGCGCCGAGGAGGTCCTCATCGATCCCAACACGCTGTCGACCGACGGCAGCGTCTCGGTGCACGGCATGATGCCGAGCCACTCGGGCCGATACCTCGCGTACAAGCTGTCGCGCAACAACGCCGACGCGGCCACGCTGTACGTCCGCGACCTCGACTCGGGCAAGGAACTCACGATCGACACGATCGAGGGCGCCCGCTATGCCAGTGCCGAGTGGACGCCGGACGAGCGCGGCTTCTACTACGTGTGGCTGCCCACCGATCCCACGATCCCGGTCGCGGAGATGCCGGGGCGCGCCGAGGTCCGCTTCCACGCCCTGGGCACCGATCCCGCGAGCGACCCGGTCGTCTACGCCGCGTCGGGCAACCCCAAGGAGTTCGTCAACGTCGATCTGTCGCGCGACGGCCGGTGGCTGTTCGTCGGCCACCAGCGCGGCTGGTCCGCCTCCGACATCCACGTCGCCGATCTCGGCGCGACGCCAGCGGCGCAGAAGAAGGCCACGCCGAAGTTCACGCCGTTCGTCGCCGGCAAGGACGCCATCTACGCGGTCCAGGCGTGGCGCGGCAAGTTCTACGTGTTCACCAACGAGGACGCGCCGCGCTACCGCGTGATGCTCGTCGATCCGGCCAAGCTCGATCGCAAGCACTGGCGCGAGCTCGTGCCGCAGACCGACGCGGTGCTCGAGGGCATGCAGATCATCGGCGAGCGCCTGGTGCTGTCGTACCTCCGCGACGCCCACTCGACGATGGAGCTGCGCTCGCTGGCGGGCAAGCCGATCCGCGAGATCGAGCTGCCGGGCCTCGGCAGCGCCTCGGGCATGGTCGGCAACCCCGACGAGGACGACGCGTACTACTATTTCAGCTCGTTCACCGAGACCCCGCAGATCTACCGCACGTCGATCGCCAAGGGCACCACGTCGCTGTGGGAGAAGGTGAAGATCCCCGTCGACACCTCGGCCTTCGTCACCGAGCAGGTCTGGTACCCGTCGAAGGACGGCACCAAGGTGTCGATGTTCGTCACGCGTCGCAAGGACGTCGCGCTCGACGGTGACAACCCGACGCTGCTCACCGGCTATGGCGGCTTCAACGTCAGCCTGCAGCCGAGCTTCAGCAGCCGCGCGGTGCTCTGGGTCGAGCGCGGCGGCGTGTGGGCGGTGCCGAACCTGCGCGGCGGCGGCGAGTACGGCGAGCAGTGGCACCAAGACGGCATGCGCGCGAAGAAGCAGAACGTCTTCGACGACTTCCACGCCGCGGCCGAGTTCCTGATCGCGAACAAGTACACGCGCAGCGACAAGCTCGCGATCATGGGCGGCAGCAACGGCGGGCTGCTCGTCGGCGCGGCGATGGTCCAGCGCCCCGATCTCTACGGCGCGGTGGTCTGCGCGGTGCCGCTGCTCGACATGGTCCGCTACCACCTGTTCGGCGCCGGCAAGACGTGGATCGAGGAGTACGGCTCGTCCGAGGACCCGGCGCAGTTCGAGACGCTGGTCGCGTACTCGCCGTACCACCACGTGCGGCCCGACGTCGCCTATCCGCCGATGCTCATGCTGTCGGCCGACAGCGACGATCGCGTCGACCCGATGCACGCGCGCAAGTTCACCGCGGCGATCCAGTCGGCGAACAAGGGCGGCAAGGCGGCGCTCCTGCGCATCGAGACCAACGCGGGCCACGGCGGCGCGGATCTGATCAAGAAGCAGATCGAGCAGTCGGTCGACACCTTCGCGTTCGTCCTGGACGCGCTCGGGGTCAGCGGCGCGCGCGGTTAGTCAGCTCGACGCGCGCTCGTGAGCGCGACGCGCGGCTCGTGAGAGCGACGCGCGGCTAAAGGATCGTCAGGGATCGGACGATGGGGCCCATGTGGGCGCCGGTCGTCCTGTCCGGCGATCCGTCAACACGCCGACGTTCCGTCACGGGACCGGCGGTGCGTGGGGCGTCCGCCGATCCGATATGCCCCGCGGGATCGCGACGTTTTCCGGGAACCAGCCCCCCGCGGCGCCCGTGTCTCCGGATGGTACGGCGCCTGCAAACAAGGGCGCAGTGTCAGCGAGAGCCCGCAGCTTCGTTGGGTTCGACAGGACATCGGAGAGTCACCTCACCATGCAAGCTCCCAACCTCCGCTTCTTCTCGTTCGTCTCCAAGTTCGTCGATGCCGTGACGACCAGCGCCCTGGACGACACCTTCAGCCGCGCGGTCGCGATGCGCCGGATGGCGCGTCAGGCGAAGCGAGAGACCCTCGCGATCGCTGCGCCTGCCGCCCGCGCCGCCTGAGCGCACCGTGGCGGGAGCGCCCGCCCGATGTGGCGCGGCGCAGTGTTACGATCGGTGGATGTCGACCAAGGACGTGGGTCGCGATGCAATGGTGTGCGCGCGCAAGCGGTGACGCGCCGGCAGTGCCAGCGCGTCACCTCGCCACTCGTTCACGTCGCGAGCGCGCGGCTCACTTCGCGAGCGCGCGGATCTGGTCGATGAGCGCCTGCGAGAGCACGACCTCGCCGCTCTGCGCCCCCGTGCTGCCGTAGGACTGGGCGAACACCACGTCGCCGAGGTCGTTGCCGACCGTCGGGAGCTTGGCCTTCTCCTCGGGCGGCACGATGTCGCCGAGCCACGACATCATGCCCTTGACGTCGACGGCGAAGATCGCCGAGGCGCCCGGGTTGCGATCGAGCAGGCGCGTCAAGCCGGGATCGCCGACCAGCGCGTTGGTGCCGCCCAAGGCGTCGACCACGAGCTGCGCGTACTTGTCGTCGGAGCCGGGCGCGATCACCCAGGCCACACGGCCCTTGGTCTCGATGCGGTTGACGCTGAGCTTCAGGCCACCGAGCTTGGTCTCCCACTCGGCGAGCTTGGGGCCGCCGTCGGCGCGCAGCTTGGCCTTCTCGGCGTCGGTCGGCTCGATGACGAAGCGATCGATCGCGACGTCGCCGGCCTTGGCCGCGTCGAACTGGAACGCCCACGTGACCTTCTTGGCGGCCTCGGCCCCGATGATCGCCTCGGGGGTGAACCCGGTCGCCCAGGTCTTCCACGCCTCGCGGGCCACGACGCCCTCCTTGACGCCGCTGATCACCGCGACGCCGCCGAGCGTGCCGGGCTCGTGCATGACCGCGAACGCGGAGTGGCCGGTGTACGTGGCCTTCGACTCCTGCATGAAGGTGTCGACCGCGGCCTCGGTCGCGGCCTTGTCCTTGCCGAGGGCCTGCACGTACGCGTCGATGAAGACGTTGCGCAGCTCCTTGGTCATGGGCGCGTCCATCGCCTCGGCGATGTTCGCGTTGAAGGCCGCCGCCAGCCACGAGGTCTTGGGCAGGTTGCGGGCGAAGTCGATCTCGAGCGGGCCGGCGGCGGAGAGCTTGGCCTGCGCCTCGAGATCCGAGCCCGGCGCCGGGAACATCGCGAAGCGGGCGACGAAGCCCGCCGGCTCGAGGCCGAACGCGACCGTGAGCTGATCCATCCCGCGGATGGTCTCGATGTTCCGCGCGTTGGCCTTCACGCTGTAGGCCGCCATCGCGTCGGCGAACGCACCGCCACCGCTCGGCGGCGGGACCTTGCCCATCACCTCGAGGAGCGGCGCGAGCTCCTTCTCGTAGCGCTTCGACAGCGCAGCGGGGAACGCGACGAATTCGATGTCGCTGGCGAGCGCGCCACCGCGGCCGATCAGGTTGGCCTCGAGGTAGCTCTTGCCCTTCGCGAACGCGTCGGCGTGGTTGCTGACCACGACCTCGCCGCCGGCGTCGTCGACGTAGAGCTCCTGGCCTTCGACCACGAACTTCGCGACGTGCCCGGCCGCGTCGGCCTGCTTGCCCTCGGCGCCGAGGTCGGCGACGAGCGCCGCCGAGCCGCCGGTGTAGCCCATCACGCACACCACGGGCACCGGGGCCGCGGTGAGGTCGACGAGCGCACAGCCCAGCGGCTTGGCGAGATCGAGGTTGGTCGCGAGCTTGCTGCGGGGCCCGAGCACGCTGCCCGCCGCGGTGCGCAGGAACGCCTCGTCGACGAACGCGGCCTGGGCCTCGGGGGCGACCTGGGTCTTGATCTCGCGCAGCAGCGTCGAGGGGTTGGCGAACAGCACGTGGCCGAGGACGTCGCCGCGCTGCAACGCCGAGGCCGGCGGCTGCAGGGCATCGGCCGGCGAGATCGGGTCGCCGGGCTTCGCGGGCTCGACCTTGGTGCCGGTGTCACCGGTCGGCGGCGCATCCTTCTTCGCCTCGCCGGTCTTGCCGTCCTTCGTCTCGGTCTTCGCGGTCTCGACCTTGGGCTCGTCCTTCTTGCACGCGGTGGCGCTCACGCCGGTGAAGGCGAGGGCGACCAGGCCGAGGGCGAGTCGCGACGGGCGGCGGTGCGCCGCAGGCCGTGGCTCGTGTGCGCCGATGGAACTTTGGTCCTGCTGGGGCATCGTGTTGGGCATGGGGGTGCTTTGACCTCGCGCGGAGGATACGCCACGATTCCCGGGGTGAAGGGCCGGATCGCGCTGGGGAGTTTTGCGCTCGGGGTCGCCAGCACGCTCGGCCTGCTCGGGCTGACGGGCTCGGTCCCCGCCGAGGCGAGCGCCACGGCCCAGCTCGACCGAACGGCGTTCAATGCGGCCGTGGACGCGGTGATGGACCGCTACTACGAGCCGGTCGACGAGGCAGCCCTGCTGTCCGCCGGTCTCCGCGCGATGCTCGCGCAGCTGGATCCCCACAGCCACTTCCTCGGCGCGGACGAGCGCAAGGCCGTGCGCAAGCGGGCGAGCGGCGGTGTCACCGGCCTCTCGGTCGCGCTGCGACGCGACGACCACGGGCCCCACCTCGAGATCCTCGCGGTCGCGCCGGACTCGCCGGCCCATCGCAAGGGGCTGCGACCCGGCGATCGGCTGGTGCGCATCGGCGAGCACGAGGCCACCGCACTCGACACGCAGATCGAGGTCGAGATGCTGCTCGCCGGTGCGATCGGCGACGAGGTCGCGCTGCTCGTGCAGTCGCCCGATCGACCCGAGCCCCGCGCCCTCGAGCTGGTGCTCGACAAGCCGCGCACGAAGATGGTCGAGAGCGCGATCGTCGAGGATGCCGCGGGCCGCAAGTTCGTGCACCTCGTCGTGCGGCGCTTCGGGCCCGAGAGCGGCGACGCGGTCCACCGCGCGCTGGCCTCGAAGCAGCGGATCGCCGGCCCCGCGCTGGCCGGCGTGATCCTCGATCTGCGCGGCAACCCGGGCGGAGAGGTCGACGAGGCCCTCGTCATCGCCGATCGCTTCGTCGAAAAGGGCGTGCTGACGCGGACGCGCGGACGCGGCGGCCGGATCCTCCGCGAGGAGTCGGCGCACGCCGGCAACACCGACACGACGACGCCGCTGATCGTGCTGCAGGATCGTCACAGCGCCTCGGCGTCGGAGCTGCTGGCCGTGGCGCTGCAGGACCACCACCGCGCGCTGGTGGTGGGCGAGCGCAGCTATGGCAAGGGCACCGTGCAGGAGGTCCTCGGCCTGCCCGACGGCTCCGCGGCGACCTTCACCATCGCGCGCTACTACTCGCCGGCCGATCGACCGATCGACGGCGAGGGCGTCGTGCCGGATGTGCCCGTGCTGCTGTCGCCGACGACGCCCGCGGCGGGTGTGGTGGACGACGGCCTGCAGGCGGCGATCGACGCGTTCTCGCTGGCGCGCTGATCGGCGCGCTCAGGCGAGGATGCGCTGCGTCGCCGCGATGCTCCCGGCGAGCTCGCGGCGACGATCGCTGTAGCCGCCGCCGAGGGCCGCGACGTAGAAGCGCTCGCCGCCGAGCTCGATCGGCTCGACGCTCAGATCGAGCGGACGACCCTCGCGCTTGATGCGGGGCACCGCCTGTCCGCGGCCGACGATCGGCGTGACCGCGGCGAGCATCGACAGATCGATCGGGCACCGGCTGCGGGCCACGAGCAGGCCGTCGTCGTCGACGACGAGCACGGCCTCGAGCCCGCCGCGGAAGGCGGCGCTGGTGAGGGCGAGCTCGATCGCGAGGGCGGCCGAGGCGGACCGCCGCTTGCGTCGATCGCCGTGGACGCCGTCCGGCCGGGGCAGGGGGCGGACGCGAAATCGCGGGTTTTCGGGCGTCATGGCCGAAGCCTACATCTGCACACACGGGCCCCAAAGTTTCGCGCGGAAACCCCGGTCGAGCCGTGGGGCGCCGACGCGACGGGTCGAGCATTCGCGATGGATCGCGTCCCCGGGGGCGGCGCGCGCGATCACTGTCTCGGGGGCGGCGCGCGCGATCACTGGCCCGGGGCGGCGCGCGCGATCACTGGCCCGCGCCGGGTCGGCCATTCGACCCTCGAGCGTCAAGAGTCTGCGCCGGCGCTTCGATGAACGAAGACATGGACGCGATGAGCCGACGGCTGCGACTGGTCGAGGAAGAGCACACGGCGGGCCCCGTTGGCGAGGCGAGCCGCGACGAGGTCCTTGCGACGCGGCGCAGCGTGGCGCGGTTCCTCCGGGCGTTGCACGTGAGCGGCCACGCGATCGCGTCCTGGCCACCCGCGTTGGTGTCGCGGCTCGCCCACGCCGATGCGGTGACGGCCCGCTTCCTCTCGCAGCCCGAGCGCGTCGATGTCGACGAGGTCCGTGGCGCGTGCGAGTCGCTGCAGGCGGTCGTGAAGGCGATGGCCGCGGGCCTCAACCACCACGAGCGCGCGCGGCTGCGCTCGTACGAGCTGGCGATCCGCGTGGGCCTCGACGAGCTCGATGCGCCGCTCGTCCAGCTGCACCGCGCGCCCGAGGACGAGGCACCCTCGGCGTGCGAGCACGAAGGCATGCGTCCGACGTCGCTGCGCTGCGGGCTGGCCGTGCTCGAGGACGCCGAGCTCGCGGGGATCGCCCGTCGGCTCGGGCTCTCGCGTCGGCTGCGGTCCGTCGGCGACGCTGCCGCGGCCCGCGAGCGCCTCGAGCAGCAGATCACCGAGGTGCTGCGCGACGATCACCTCATCGGCATCCTCATCGCCACGCTGCCGCGCGAGGCGCTCGAGCTGCTCGCGGGCCTCGTGCGCGACGAGCTCGACGCCGAGTCGATCGCGGCGGCCCTGGCCGAGACCGAGGTCGCCGCCGCCGTCGGCGAGGGCCCGCGACCGACGCCGCCCGTCGAGGCGCTCTCGCAGTGCGGGCTCGCGTTCCGCCGCGGCGTCGCCACGCGCAGCCTCTGGGTGCCGATCGAGCTCTGTCACCGCCTCGACGGGGTCCTGCGCGTCCTCGGGGTTTAGGCGATACACTCCGCGCGCCCATGGGCCGCCCCGTCGACATCGCGCACTCCCTCGGCAACAACGCGCTGGTCATCACCTGGGACGACGGCGTCCGCAGCGAGCTGCCGATCCCGTACCTGCGCGCGTGGTGCCCGTGCGCCGGGTGCCAGGGCCACGGCAACGAGATCCACCATCGCCCCGTCGGCGACGACATCCGGGCCGAGGGGCTCTACGAGATGGGCGCGTATGCGCTGGCGATCCGGTTCTCGGATGGCCACGACGCGGGGATCTTCTCGTGGACCTGGCTGCGGCAGCTGTCGCCGCAGACCGAGCCCGTGGGCCTCAAGCGCGGGAGCTTCCGCGCCGGGACGTTCATCGCGCCCCCGCCGTAGCGCCCCGCACGGCCCCTTCCGCCGCCCAAGGCGCGTCCTGCGGGCACCTCGCGCGATGTCGCCCGAACGCCGTGAGAACAGTCGCTTGGCCGTGGCCATCCGGCTACACTGCGCCCCATGGCTGTCGACGCCGGGGATGCCGAGCTCGTCTCGAAGATGCTCAAGCGCTGGGCGGGTTGGGATCGCGTTCCCGATGACGTGCTGGGTCAACTCAACCAGATCGCGGAGCTGCTCGACGTCAAGCGCAAGCGCTCGCTGTTCCGCCGTGGCGAGCCGGGGCCCGGTTTGTTCCTGGTCAAGTCCGGCGAGTTCAAGCTCAGCCTGATCTCGAGCGAGGGTCGCGAGCAGATCCTCTATCTCGCCGAGCCCGGCAAGATGATCGGCGAGGGCTTCCTCCCGAAGGACGTGCAGTGCGCGGCGTCGGCGTTCGCGATGGCCGACTCCGAGGTCTATCGCTTCGAGACCGAGGCGGTGGTCAAGCTCACCGCGCGCTCCGAGGCGCTCGCCTTCGCGTTGATGCGGCACATGGCCTTCCGCGCCAACCGACTCATCGATCTCGTGCTCGACCTCTCGCTGCGATCGGTCGAGCGTCGCCTCGCGTCGTTCCTGTTCACGCTCGCGGTCCGCAACGGCGCCGAGCCTGGCAAGCAGACGGTGATCCCGCGGCAGCTCGACATGAACACCGTCGCGGCGCGCCTCGGCACCGTGCGCGAGGAGATCTCGCGCGCGCTCAACCGCATGCAGCGCAACGGCATCCTCAACTTGAGTCGGCAGGAGATCATCGTGCTCGATCTCGCCGCGCTCGAACGCGTCACCTACGAGTGATCGCGGGTTCGCGGTCGGCCATGCGCGTTCCCCCTGGCATCGCGAGGCTCCCGTGGCGCGCGTCCGCGGCCTGGGCCCTCGCGATCGTCGGCTGCGCGAGCCCGTCGACCCCGGAGCCCACGGCCGCCGCCGCACCGACGGCCCCGCCCGCCTCCGCCGCGCCCGCACCGACCGCGGCCGCGTGCCAGGACTTCACCGCCCTCGATCCCGCGACGTTGCCCCCGCTGCCGCCCAGCCGCCACGCCGCGCTGCTCCAGGAGGTCTGGGTGCGCGTGCTGCAGAAGCACTACGACCCCAAGCTCGGCTGCAAGGACTGGCCGGCGATCCGCCTGCAGTACGCGGCGGAGCTCGCCGGGGTCGAGGACGCCGAGGCGGCCTACGCGATCGTCAACCGCATGCTCGACGAGCTCGGGCAGAGCCACTTCCGCCTGTTCCCGCCCGACGGCGGGGACGGTGACGATCACGCCGGTCCGGCGAAGCCCGGGCTGTCCGTGCGGTGGATCGACGATCGGCTCGTGGTCGTGGACAGCCACGCCGAGGGCCACCTCGGCCCCGTGCGCGCCGGCGCGACGCTGCTGGCGATCGACGATCGAGCCCTCGACGACGTCATCGCCGACGCCAAGGCCCACACCACGCGGCCGTCCGAGTTCGCCTTCGAGGTCGCGCGGCGCACCGAGGCCCGCCTGTCGTGCGATCGGGCCGGGCAGTCGAAGAAGGTCCGCGTCACCGATCCCGCCGACGCCGATCGCGAGGTCGTCCGCGTGCTGACCTGCGAGGAGCCCCGCGGCGAGCGGATTTCCCTCGGCAACCTCGAGAACATCCCGACGCAGGTCGACGCGCGGATCGTCGAGGGCACCAAGGTCGGCGTGCTCGCGTTCAATGTGTGGATGCTGCCGATGGTCAAGCGCGTCGAGGATGCGATGACCGACCTGCGCAGCAAGGGCATGACCGCCCTCGTGCTCGATCTGCGCGGCAACCCCGGCGGCGTCGGTGCCATGTCCGTGCCCGTCGCGCGGCTGCTGCTGTCCGAGCCCGGCAGCCTCGGTCGCCTGCAGTTCCGCGACTTCACGCAGGACTTCAACGTCGAGGCCGGCGCCAACCCGTTCGAGGGGCCGGTCGTGATCCTCGTCGACGAGGGCACCGCGAGCACCTCGGAGATCTTCGCCGCGGGCCTGCGTGACCTCGGCCGCGCGAAGGTCGTCGGTGGTCGCGCCTCGGCCGGCGCCGCGCTGCCGTCGGTCATCGACGAGCTGCCCGGCGGCGCCATCCTCCAGTACGTGGTCGGCGACTACCGCACGCCCAAGGGCACCCTCGTCGAGGGCGTCGGCGTGGTCCCCGACGTGAACGTCGTCGAGACCCGCGCAGACTTCGCCGCCGGCCGCGATCCGGTGCTCGACGCGGCCGTGGAATTCCTGCAGCAACCCGTGTGATGCGATGCCCCGTCAGGCCCCGTCAGGCCCCGTCAGGAGTGAGTCCGTGCGCGAACGAAGCGATGTCCGACGAATCGGTGTGTTCCTCGCAGCTGTGTTCCTCGCAGTGTCCACGGCGGGTGGCTGTGACCGCGCGGCGTCGACGTCGGCCACGGGCGGTGACGCACCGGCCGATGGCCCGGCCAAGGCGGCTCCGATCCGCGGCGCGACCGACCCCAAGGCCGCCGACGCACCCAAGGCCGCGTTGCCCACCGCGACCGAGCTGCTCGACCGGGCGGTCGAGGCCCAGGGCGGGCGCGCCAAGCTCGACGACCTCGAGAGCTTCTACCTCGAGGGCGAACTCGTCGTGGAGGGCCAGAACATCACCGGCGCGATGAAGCTGTGGTGGAAGGCCGGCGACTTCTACACCGAGCAGAACATGGTCGGCATCGGCACCGTGCGCGCCGGCAAGCAGGGCGACGTGATCTGGTCCGAGGATCCGATCAGCGGCCTGCGTCGCCTCACCGGGGCCGAGGCCGCGCAGCAGGCGTGGGCGTCGAGCCCCTCGCTCGCGGCGCACTGGCAGCGGTACTTCGAGAAGGCCGAGACGATCGGCGAGCGCGCCGTGGGCGGGAAGAAGGCCTACGACGTGCAGCTCGTCGCCAAGGACGGCGCGAAGGTGACGTTGACCTTCGACGCCGAGAGCGGCCTCCAGCTGGCGCAGTCGTTCGATCAGGTCACGCCCATGGGCAAGATGCCGATCTCGGTGGAGCTGAAGGACTACCGCGAGGTCGGCGGGCTCAAGCTGCCGCACCTGCAGGTGACCGACGCGAAGCTGGCGAAGGCGACCCAGACCCTGACGAAGATCGAGCTCGGCGCCGCGGTCGACACCACGAAGTTCGCGATGCCGACCGGGGGCGCCGCGGTGGTGAAGCCCGAGGGCGCCGCCGACGGTGGTGGTGCGGCGGCGGCGGTGCCCTAGCCGCGTGCGCGAGTTGCTGGGCGGGTCACTGAGCAGTTCGCCCAATGCGGCGCCGCGTCGTCACCGCGCCGCGGTGCGTTCGCTCGATCTCTTGCCGGCGTGATGCGGGGCACGGTCGTTGCACTGCCCTTGCGCATGGGCCAGTCGACGCGGAGTTTCGTTCGAACCATGTTCGCCGCCGGTGCGCTCGCGATCGGCTGCACGAGCAGCGCGCCCTCCGACGAGCTGTGCCCCGCGGGCGACTGCTTCCCGGGCGAGACGCCGGACGACGCCGGCGGCGTGACCTGGGATCCCGCGGACGGGAGCAGCTCGGGGGACAGTGGCGGCGCAGATGGCGAGGACACCGGCGGCGAGCCGCCGGGCCCGCCATCCTCGGGCCTGCCCTGCGAGGTCGCCGACGCGCTCGCGGTCGCGTGCGGCGGGTGCCACGGGGCCGCGCCGGCGTTCGGCGCCCCGATGCCGCTGGTCACCTATGCCGATCTGCAGGTCCCCGCGCCGACGGATCCCACGCGCAAGGTCTTCGAGGTCGTCGCCGATCGCCTCGTCGCCGACGTGAAGCCGATGCCGCCCGACGGCGAGATGAGCGACGCGCACCGGCACGTGTTGCTCGACTGGATCGCGGCGGGGGCCGTCGAGGATCCGAACGCGACGTGTGATCCGGGCGACGGACCCGACGCCGATCCGGTCGGGCCCGACGCGCTGCCGTGCGATCCGAGCTTCGAGGTCCGCGCCCACGCGCCCGGCGATCCCGACGCGCCGTTCCTGGTGCCGGCCCAGGGCGCCGAGGATCTGTACCAGTGCTTCGCGTTCAAGGCCCCGTTCACCGAGCCGAGCCAGGCGATCGCGTGGGCGCCGATCATCGACGACGAGCGCGTCATCCACCACTGGATCCTCTATCGCACGCAGCAGCCGCAGGAGGATGGCGGGGTGTTCCCCTGCGATCTGTCGCTGCAGCTGCAGGCCGACTTCGTCGCCGGCTGGGCGCCGGGCGGCGAGAACGTGATGATGCCGCCGGGCGTCGGGCTCGAGCTCGGCGGCCCCGACGACTGGTACGTGATGCAGGTGCACTACCACAACGCGGCGCAGTACCCTGATGCGGCCGATCGCAGCGGCGTCGCGTTCTGTGTGCCCGAGACGCCCGAGCCGCAGACCGCCGGCGTGCTGACCCTCGGCACGACGAGCCTGAACATCCCCGCGGGCGCGGAGGACCATACCGAGGTCGGCAACTGCGGAGGACTGCTCACGCTGTTCTGGCCCGAGCTGCACATCATCGGCGCTTCGCCGCACATGCACGAGCTCGGTCGCGCGATGAAGACCGTGCTGACGCGGCAAGGCGGAGTCACCGAGACGGTCATCGACAAGCCGTTCAACTTCGAGAGCCAGGGGATGTACTTCAACGATCAGGAGATCGTGGTCCACCCCGGCGAGAGCCTGCAGACGACGTGCACGTACGACAACCCGGGCTCGGCGCCGGTCGGCTTCGGCGAGGGCACGGGCGACGAGATGTGCTTCAACTTCGTGCTCGTCTACCCGATCGACCAGCTCGCGAACCGCAACTGCGGGATCGTGTTCTGAACGTCGCGCCCTGGCCCGAGAACCGCGAGTGCTCAGGTCACGATCACGTGGGGCGGCTCGTGCTGGAACTCCGGCGAGCGCAGCGTGATCGTGCGCCCGTCGAAGCGGACGTCGAGCTCGAGCACGGCGCGTGACACGAGTCGACCCGCGGGCGCGCCGAGCTTGTAGCTGGCCATGATGCCGGGTCCCGCGGGCAGCAGCTCGTCCCACGCGACGTAGGCGGAGCTGGTCGCGTCCCAGCGCGTCGGGCCACGCACGGCGATGGTCCCCAGGGGCGCGCCGGTGTCGGCGTCGACGAGGCGCGCGGCCTGGATCGCGAGGCGCTGCGCGATGTCGCCGTCGTGCGCGAGCGAGAGCTGCACCGTGGATTGGCGACACGGCGGCGACCACATGCCGTGCGCGGTGTCGCCGGCGGCGCGCTCCCGCTTGGGGGTGATCGGGGCGCCGGGCGCGAGGCCCGACGGCATCGGGGCGGGCGTCAGGGACGTCGGTGCGGCGGATGGCGCGGTGTCCGGGCAGTCCTCGACGAAGGACACCGAGGAGATGGTGCCGACGAGCTGGAGGAGCTTCGGCGGTGGGGGCTCGGGTTTGGGCTGGGGCTTGGGCTCCGGCGTGGGCGGGGCCTTGGCCTCGACCACCGGCGGCGCCTCGCGGTCCGGTGGTTCGTGGGACGTGCACGCGACGGCGAGGAGCGCGGCGCACAGGGGGATCGTGATGGACGGTCGCATGCGTCGGAGGACAGGGTAGCGAATGGCGGGCCTGTGGAGCCGCCAACGCGCGAGGGGCCGCGAACGCTCTATGCAGGGGGCCCTAGAACCGACCGACGATCACCGAGGTCCCGTTCTCGCGGGTCACCGAGTCGGTGTGGATCGTCAGCATCGCGGTGCCCGGCGGCAAGCCCAGCATGCCCGACAGGTCGATCTGCGGGAGCGAGATGGCGCCGAAGCCGGTGGTGCCGAGCTGGCCGAGCAGGCCGTTGACGAGCTGGGCCTCGAGGAGGTCCACGAACGATGCCTCCATCGCGATGTTGGACTCGTCGGCGGTGAGCTCGGTCTCGACGCGCTCGACCTCGGCGAGGTCGAGGACGATGCCGTTCTCGGAGGCCTGGATGTCGACGCGCACGACCAGCGTCGTGAAGGCGTCGAACTGCACGGGGTTGCCGTTGATGGTGAACGTCGCCGCGATCGCGATGTCGCCGATCGTCGCGAGCAGCGTGCCGGTCGGCCCGCAGTCGGAGACCGTCGGCGCGAGCATGCCGCTGACCTGCACGTCGAGGTCCTCGATGAGGCCGCCGCCGTTGATGCCACCGAGCGGGAACTCGAGCAGGCCGCCGCGCCAGCCGGCGTAGAGCAGCTCGTTGAGCGTGTCGTCGGCCAACGCGATCTCGAGCGGGGCCTGACGCGGGATGGTGAGCGACTGCGGCGCGAGGCCACAGCCCACGCGCTCGGGCACGCCGAGGTTGTCGTACGCGGTGACCTCGAGCGTCGGGTAGCCGCCGGCGCGCAGCACCACCGCGCCGCCCTGCGGCGGCGAGTCGGCCGGCGGCGCGACGCCGTCGTGGAAGTCGGTCGCGGTGAAGTCGGCGGCGAGATCGACGGGGATCGACTTGCGCGCGTTGCCGAGGTTGGGGAACTCGAACGTGGTCGCGAGGGTGAGCGCGGCCAGCCCGTTGGCGAGCGCGGGCCCGAGCTGCGCCTGCACCTGGTCCTCGAGCGCACCCTCGAGGCTCGCGACCAGCGAGTCGTGGATGAAGATCTCGACGACCGACAGCAGGATGTCGGTCCACGCGTTGTTCGACCAGATGTTCACGTCGTCGGGGTCGACGACCGCGTCGACCCCGACCAAGATCGCCGACAGCTGGTGATCGGGCGACGCGGTGAGCAACAGCGTGCCCGTGACCTGCACCGCCGCGATCGACAGGCCGCCCGTGCCGTCGCCGCCGGCGAGCTCGCAGCCGAAGTTGGTGCAGTCGAACTCGAGGTCGCCCACGATGTCGCGCAGGCTCGCGTCGAGGCGGATGCCGCCGTCGGCCCCCGCGAGGGCGACGCTCGCCGAGCCGAGCTCGAGGCTGGTGAGGTAGACGTCGTAGCCGACCTGCGACGCGATCGGCGAGTCGCCGCTGGCGAACGCGCTGGTGTCGAAGGTGCCGAGCGCCAGCTCGAGCGCGGTCGCGAGGTCGTCGACCGGCAGGCTGTGATCGCCGTCGTCGAGCGATTCCTGGGCCAGCCAGAAGCCGAGGCCCTCGGGCACCACGCCGTCGGGCGGGGTCGTCGGCTTGCGGAAGCCGGTCGACCACAGGAACGACTGCACGCGGCGGCGCTTGTTGCCGGCGTCGTCCTCGGTCTCGAACACCAGCACGTTGCCACCGACGTCGACCGCGACGTCGTGGGCGAAGCTGCCGTCGGCGGCGACGGTCACGGGCTCGCCGTTGAGCGACAGCGCGGTGATCGTGCCCAGGCCGCTGGCGACCGTGCCGGTGACCGTGACGCTCGGCGTGTTCGCGGCGCCGGTGATCGTCGCGGCGCGCGGCGGGAACGTCACGTCGATGTTCGGCCGACACGCATTCGTCAGCTCGGGCTCGTGCGTGCACGCGCCGCCGTCACACGTGTCGACGGTGCAGGGGTCTGCGTCGTCGCAGGCACAGGCGTCGTCGGCACCGCTGGTGGGACTGTCGGTGGTGGGGCCCGCCGTGGTGTCGCCGGACTCGGCGCCGGCCGTGCCCCCCGCGTCGCCGTCGGCGGAGGAGGAGTCGTCGCCACAGGCGAGCGCGGTGCTGCCGAACAGGAGCAGGGCGAGGCTGCGCGCGCGTGCAAGCATGAATGGGCAGTGTAGCGGTCGGGATGTCCGGCGGCCAGTTCGCCGCGCGTTGCCATCGCGCTCGTACGTCGATGCTACGGGGATTGCCCCATGCGTCGCGGCGGGTGGCGCGGTGCTGTACAGTCGAATCGGGGGTGAGTGGATGCTGCACCGGTTGAATCGCGCGATCTCGTTGGGGTTCGGGCTCGCGGGCTGCGGCGCGCGCGTCGTCGATGGCGGAAGCGACGGCAGCCACGGTGACAGCGCGGGGGAGGGGACGTCGGCGAGCGCGACGGTCACGACGATCTCGTCGTCCGCGACGGTCTCGTCGACGATGTCGACGGCGGGGGAGTCCTCCTCGGCGGGCGATGTCGACGACGCCACGTCGCGCTGGCGCGGGGCGACGCGGCGCTGCGGGCCGCGGTGGTCGCAGCGTTCCACGATCCCGCGCGGTGGATCCCGTGCGGGCCCGCGGTCGAGCCCGCGCAGGTCGACGCGGATCGCTGGCGTGGGCACGGGCGGCTCACCGCGGGCGATCGCATCGCGATCGCACGGCAGGCGATCGCGGTGATCATCGTGCCCGCCGCGCAGCGATTGCTCGATGGGGCGCAGGCGAGCCCCGGGCCGCGCGCCCACGATGGCGCCCGAGGGATCGCCTGAGCGAAGCGGCCCCGCGACGAACCAGCGAACGGTCCCCGCAGCGCAGCGTCGCCGCCCCGGGCGGGCTATCCTCGGCGTATGGGTGGGGTACTCGAGGAGACTCCTGTCGGGACTCCGACGCCGGACGCCGCGCCGGCGACGGTCACGTCGGCGCACCGCCGGGAACGCGACTCACATCCACCGCCGCCGGTCGGCGCCGCGCACCGATTCCGGACCGACCGCCTCCTCGGACGCGGAGGCATGGGAGAGGTCGAGCTGGTCGTCGACGACCGCCTCGGCCGGGCCGTGGCGGTCAAGCGCCTGCTGCCGACGGCGTCGCGCGTGCGCTTCGAGCGGGAGATCCGCGTGCAAGCGCGGCTCGAGCACCCCGCGATCGTCCCCGTGTACGACGTGGGCGAGGCGGACGGACGGCCGTACTTCATCATGAAGCGCGTCGTCGGTACGACCCTCGCCGCGGTGCTGGCGGAGCTCCGCGACGGTGACGCGGGGGCCCGCGCGCGTCATGGCCGGCGTCGCCTGCTCTCCGATTTCGTGCAGGTGTGCCATGCGGTCGCGTACGCCCATGATCGCGGGGTCGTCCACCGCGATCTGAAGCCCGCCAACGTGATGCTCGGCGAGTACGGTGAGGTCTACGTGCTCGATTGGGGCGTCGCGAAGATCCTGGACGAGACCGATCTCGACGAGCACGCCACCGGCGGCGACGTCGAGGCGGTCGGGACCGTCGCGGGCGCCCTGGTCGGCACCGTCGGCTACATGGCGCCCGAGCAGCTCGCGGGCGCCGAGGTCGACCGCCGCGCGGACGTCTATGCGCTCGGGGCGATCCTCTTCGAGATGGTGACGCTGCAGCGGCTCCACGCCGGCGCGAGCTTCGACGAGCTCGCGGCCTCGACCCGCACGCCCCCGCAGACCCGCATCCACGACGCGCTCGTGGGGCTCGCGATCGACGACGAGCTCGAGCAGATCCTGCTCCGGGCGACGGCACCGGCGCGCGACGACCGGTATGCGGATGTCCGCGCGCTACTGCTCGCGGTCGAGGCGCATCTCGACGGGGATCGGGATCTCGAGCAGCGCCGCGCGCAGGCCCGCGCCCACCTCGAGCGAGCGGCCGCGGCCGCGTCCCGTTCGGACGACGAGCACGCCCACGCCGAGGCCATGCGCGAGGTCGGGCGCGCGCTGACGCTGGCCCCGGGCGACGCCGCGTCGCGCACGTTGCTCGCGAAGCTCCTGCTCGATCCGCCGACGCGGGTCCCGGCGGCCGTCCACCGTCGCCTCGACGAGGCCTACGACACCGAGATCCGCCGCAACGCGCGGCTCGGCGCCGACGCCATGCTGGGCTTCGTCGTCCTCGGCGCCCTCGCGGCGTGGATGGGCGTGCGCGACCTCGGCCTGTGGTCGGCGATGCTCGCCGTCGGCCTGGTGATCGTCGCGATCTCGTGGAGTCGGGCGCGGAGGGCCCGGGGCGACGGCGAGATGCTCCGGGCCGCCGCGCTCCACGCCCTGCTGATGGCCCTCGTGACGCGCATCGCGGGGCCGCTGTACTTCGCGCCCCTGGGCATCGCGGTGACCACCGGGATGTTCATGTTCAGCTCGCGCAACCACCGGGCCGCCATCATCGGGATGGGGCTCGCGGCGATGACGATCCCCATGGTGCTCGAGGCGTTGGGCGTGATCGCGCCGTCCTACACCTTCGAGGGCGATCGCATGATCATCCACGCCAACATGCTCGCGTTCCCACCGCTGGCGAGCACCGTCATGTTCTGGGCGACCAACGCGATGCTCATCGTCGCCGCCGGCCTCGCGTCGGCGCGGGCGTACGCCGAGGTCAGCGAGACGCGGCGGCGGCTGGCGATCTCGTCGTGGCAGTACGAGCAGGTGCTCGTCGACGAGCGCTCGCCGGGCGCAGGTCAGTTGCACGCGACGCCGTTGGCCGCGGCTGGCGTGCCGAACTCGCCCATCACGTTGCCGTCGACCAGCGGCGTGTTCGAGTAGCACCAGCTGCCGAGCAGGTCGTTGGACGCCGCGTCGATGAGGGTGGGGTCGAGCCGCCACGCCCGGCCCGACACCGCGCCGCCGCCCCACGCTGCAGTCTCGTCCAGGGTGTCGCTGGCGTTGAGCAGGAACACCGCGTCACCGGAGTTGCCGAGCGCGGGCTCGTTGCCGAAGAACGCGTCCGCAGCGAAGGCGTAGGGCCATTCCGCGAGGTCGTGCGAGGCGATGACGACGTAGCCGTCTGCGGGCACGACGAGGCTCGTGGTCACCGTGCCCTCGTTCATGCCGTCGTCCTGGATCCGCAGGCCCTCGAGGTCGATCTCCACGCCGGTGGCGTTGTAGACCTCGATCCACTCGCAGCTGTCCTGGGCGCAGGTCGGGTTGATCATCACCTCGGTGACGACCAGGTCGCCCGGCAGCAGGTCGTCGACGCCGAACTCTGCCGTCGGCGGAGCCACGTAGTCCTCGAGGTCGGCGGCGCCACGGGGAGCGACCTTGAACGCGCCGCCGAAGTAGTTCAGCGGGCCTGAGATCGCGCTGAACGTGGCGTCGACGTCGAAGTTCGGGAAGCTCGCCGCGTCGTCGAAGGGGCTGAACAGGAAGTCGTCGACGCGCACGACGCTGCCGCCCACGGTGACGTCGAACTCGTCGCCGCTGGGCAGCGCGGTGACGGACATGGGGTCGCCCTGGATGCGGACCAGCACCGACTCCCACGGCTCGCCCAGGTCGGCAGCGTCGACGACCTCCGGGACGAGATCGAGGCCGGTGTCGCCTGTGGCCGTCAGGGATCCGCCGGTGACGTCGATCTCGGTGAGCCCGTTGAACTCGACCGTGAGCCCGACGAGGTCGATCTCGTCGCCCACCTCGACGCTCGGGGGGCTGTTCAGGAACACGAACACGCCGCTGTACTCGCCGCCGGCCGGCTCCTGGACGAAGATGGCGTTGCCGGCCACGCCGGTGACGACGACGCCCTGGACGTCGACGACGACGCCCGCGTCGATTGTCCCGTCTTGGATCTCGTAGATGCTGTCGTCGTCGGCCGCGGCGCCGGTCGTGGTCTCGGCGACGGACGTCTCGGTGCTGCCCTCGGTCCCGGGCCCGGACGTCGTCGCAGGTTCGGAGGTCGACTCGGTGGTCGTCGACGGGTCGAGCGTCGCGCTCGACGATTCGTCGAGGCTCGTCACGTTGGGGTCGGTCGAGCCGGAGCTCGCGTTCCCCGAGGTGGTCTCGCTGCCATCCGTGTCGCTGCCGCTGCTGGGCCCGGCGCTCGTTTCGGCGCTGGCGATCGAGGTGTTGAAGGTGTCGGCGCGAGCGTCGGTGCCGTTCGAGCACCCGGCTGCGGTGAGCGCGACGGAGGCGAGGGCGGCGTGGATGGGCGAGCGACGACGGGTCATGCGTGGGGATCTAGCCGCGCGGGGAAACATCGCGGACTCGCGAACGTGGCGGCGCGGCAACGCTGGAGAAGGCCGCCGTGCGTGAGCGCGCTGCGAGTGGCGCGCTGGCGAGTCCGTCGCTCCATGATCCGGCATCTCCCCCGACGACGCGGCGTCATGGGGTCGATGAGCGATGCGCTCGCCGATGCGCAGCTCCTCGCGCATCTCGGAATCAGGTGCTCCGTCGCCGGGCCCCGCGGATGAAGATCGCGGTCGCGCGCGGCGTTGGTCGTCGGCACGGCGCCGAAAGGAGCGATCTCCTGCAGATCCCCGCGAGATCTCCCGATCTTCGCGAGATCTCCCGGTGGCGCCGAGATCTGATCCGGGATCTGCCCGCGCCACGAATTTTCGGCCGCGCGTCAGATCGGCGATGCGCTGCAGATCTTCGCTGATCGGTGCGGATCGCGACGATGGTTTCGGCGATGCGAGCGCGTTACTCCAAGTGTCGATGCGACTGACGACACTCGTGGAAATCCTGGAGCGTGAGATCGGTGTCTCGCCGTCCGCACGTTCGAAGCTCGCCCTCCTCGTGGCGGAGCGCGGTCAGAAAGAGTCCCCCGCTCAGGCGCGTCCCGGGGCCGCAGAGGGGCATCCGCAGGGCGGCATGCGCGATCGCAGCGCTGGCCGGGCGGGGTGATCGGGCCCCGAGTAGGCGCTGGTACGGTCGGCCGCAGGGGTGATCGTGCCAGTGGCCCGCGTTGGGTCGGTTCCTCTGCAACTGCGCCGCGCGGCGTCCGTCGTGGACGCATGACCCTGCGATCGCTCTTGCCCGTGTGCCTCGTGCTGGCCTGTGCCGAGGGCGGCGGTTCCGACGATGGCACCGCCGACACCGACGTCGACCCGACGCCGGGCTCGGCCACGGATCCGAGCGCGGACGGCAGCGGCGAGGCCACCGATGGCGCGGGCACGACCGACGGCCCGGACACGGCCGACACCGCGGACACGGCCGACACCGCGGACACCGGCGAGCAGCCGACCTGCGAGGCGACGCACACCTCGCCCGACGCCCAGCTGTGGACGTTGCCGACGCCGATCGCCGACCTCGACGGCGAGCCGTATCGCCAGCAGAGCGGGGCCGATGTCTGCGCCGTCGATGGCACGGTGGATTTCTACTACGCGAGCATCGATCTCACCGGTGATGGGCGGCTCGATCTCGTCGTCACGTCGGCCTGCGACGATGGGGACGTCGGCTCCGACTTCTGGCTCGTGTACGCCGGCGGCGAGGAGGGCTTCGCCGACGAGGCCACGCTGTGGAGCTTGCCCGCGCCCACGACGAACCTCGACGGGGAGCCGTTCCGGCAGCTCGGCGGGGCCGACGTCTGCGCCGCGGACGGCACTGTCGACTTCTACTACTCCATCGCCGATCTCACCGCCGACGGCATCCCCGATCTCGTGGTGACGTCGGCCTGCGACGCGGGTGACGTCGGCTCGGACTTCTGGCTGGTCTATCCCGGCGGCGAGGGTGGCTTCGCTGATGACGCGAGCCTGTGGTCGTTGCCGACGCCCACGGCGACGCTCGACGGCGAGCCGTTCCGGCAGCTGGGCGGCGCCGAGGTCTGCGCTGCGGACGGCACCGTCGACTTCTATCATGCGGTCACCGATCTCACCGCCGACGGCGTCGTCGATCTCGTCGTCACGTCGGCCTGCGACGACGGGGACGTCGGCTCCGACCTCTGGCTCGTGTACGCGGGCGGCGCGGAGGGCTTCGCCGAAGAGGCGACGGTGTGGACCTTGCCCACGCCCACGACGAACCTCGACGGGGAGCCGTTCCGGCAGCTCGGCGGCGCCGACGTCTGCGCCGCGGACGGCACCGTCGACTTCTACTACTCCATCGCCGATCTCACCGCCGACGGCACGACCGATCTCGTGGTGACGTCGGCCTGCGACGCGGGTGACGTCGGCTCGGACTTCTGGCTGGTCTATCCCGGCGGCGACGGTGGCTTCGCCGACGACGCGAGCCTGTGGTCGTTGCCGACGCCCATCGCGACGCTCGACGGCGAGCCGTTTCGGCAGCTGGGCGGTGCCGAGGTCTGCGCTGCGGACGGCACGGTCGACTTCTACTACGCGAGCACCGATCTCACCGCCGACGGCATCACCGACCTCGTCATCACGTCGGCGTGCGACGACGGCGACGTCGGCTCGGGCTTCTGGCTGGTCTACCCCGGCGGTGCCGAGGGCTTCGCCGACGACGGCGCGCTGTGGGGCTTGCCCACGCCCACCGCGACGCTCGACGGCGAGCCGTTCCGACAGCTGGGCGGCGCGAACGTCTGCGCTGCCGACGGCACGGTCGAGTTCTACTACGGCAGCATGGATCTCACCGCCGATGGCATCGTCGATCTCGTGGTGACGTCGGCCTGCGACGCGGGCGACGTCGGCTCGGAGTTCTGGCTCGTGTATCCCGGCGCGTGCGAGTAGCGGCCAGCGGCGTCCACCGCCCTCGACCTGCGTTCGGCTACGCCCCGCAGAAGTTGCCCGTCACCACCGACGTGCCCGGGTCGCAGTTGCACGGGTCGTGCGGCGCGAGGATCTCGCCCGTCGTGCACGCAGCGCAGTGGTAGTTGCTGCCGGCCCCGTCGTCCTGCGTGCAGTAGAACCGCCACGGCTCGCCGACGCCGCCGCAGTTGCAGCCCGTGCACGACGGGTCGGCGTAGCCCACGACGCCGCCGTCCATCACCTCGCAGTTGGGGTAGTCGAGCAGGCACGCGGCCAGGGCGGCCGCGACCGGGTCGATGTCGCACGGCGACGCGGGCTGACACGTGGCGGGGTTGCAGTCTCCACCGCCGTCGCACGCCTCGCCCGCGCTGCCGTTGACCACGCCGTCGCCACACTCGGAGGGGCTGCAGTCGACGTCGCATGCTGCGGACTCGCCGGCATCGTCGCACGCCTCGCCTGCGGCCGCGTTGCGCAGCCCGTCGCCGCACACCGCGGGAGTGCAGTCCGAGTCGCAGGCCGCCGACTCGGCCCCGTCGTCGCACGTCTCGCCCGCGGTCGCGTTGACGACCCCGTCGCCACACAGCGCGCTCGTGCAGTCGTCGTTGCACGCTCCGGAGCGGCCCATGTCGTCGCACTGCTCGTCGCCCTCGACGGTGCCGTTGCCGCACACCGGTTCGCCGGACTCGGCGGACGAACTCGAGGCGTCCGTGATGCTCGACGAGGCGTCGGTGCCCGGGTCGGTCCCGGGGTTCGACGTCGATGCGTCGCTGGAGGTGGACCCGTCGTCGTCGGTGTCGGAAGAGCCCGTCGTCGCGTCCGTCGCCGACGCCGTCGCGGATTCGGTAGGATCCGTCACGACGCCGCTGGTCGACGGGCGGCGCACCTGCCCCTCGGCGCACGCGGCGGTGAGGACGGCCAACACGAACGCGCTTGGCGTCCACCGGAGGTCTCGAGCGCGATCGTGCATGGGTCCCCGTCGGTGCTGGAGCGTCACGCACCAGCGTATCACGACCGCCCCGTGCCCTCGGCGGCGCGCGACGTCGCGCGCGTCGAGCTCGCCCCCCGCTCACTGCCAGCGGAAGAACTTCAGCGCGATCGCGAACGACAACACCCCCCACACCCCCAGCGCCGTCATCTCGAACGCCACGTCCGCGAGCCCCAACCCCTCGTTCATCACCTTGCGCAGCGCGTCGTTCAACGCGGTCAACGGCAAGCTCCGGATCACCGGCAGCGCGGCCTCCGGGAACCGCTCGTAGCTGAAGAACGACCCGCCCAGCAGCCACATCGGCAGCATGAACAGGTTCGCGAACCCCGACGCGACCTCGGTGCTGCGCGGTCGCGCAGCGAGCAGCATCGCGATCCCGGTCAGCGTCAGCGCGCCCCACGTCGCGACCACCGAGAGCGCCACGATGGACCCGCGCACCGGCACGTCGAACACCAGCCACCCGAACCCCACGAGCGCGATGACCTCGCCGGCGAGGAACACCAGGCGCGAGAGCATGAACGACAGCAGGAAGTGGGCGCGCGACATCGGGGTCGCGGCCAGGCGCTTCAGCAGCTTGCGGCGGCGCGCGTCGACGACGGCGAAGCCGATGCCCCAGATCGCGCTGCCCATGATGTTGAGGCCGATGAGGCCGGGGACCAGGAAGTCGATGTAGCGCGCGCCGGGCTCGGTGCGGACGTCGTCCTGGCTCGCGACCACGTCGGTGCGGCCGGCCCGGCGCTGCACGGCCGCGTCGACGGCGATGCGGGCCATCTGCGACTCGGGGCGCACCGCGTCGTAGCGGTACGTCCACGCCGCGTCGCCGACGCCCGGCACGACGAACAGATCGATCTTGCCGGT
>LNFB01000260.1 GCA_001464385.1 Deltaproteobacteria bacterium Ga0077550
CGGGACAGCGTGAGCTCGTACAGCGGTGATCGTGGCTCACTCATCGCGCAGGGCCCTCCCGGTGCGGTGCACGAACACGTCCTCGAGGGTGGGCTCGTGGGTGGTCATCGTGACGAGGCGGACGTTGGCCGCGTCGAGGGCGGCGAGCAGCGCCGGCAACGTATCGGCGAGCTCGCGCACCGTGAGCACGTGCGTCGCGCCCTTGCGGTGGTGGCCCGCGGTGCCCGGCAGCTCGGCGAGCCTGGCGACGTCGATCTCGCCCTCGAGCTCGAACTCGACGATGCGATCGGCCCCGAGCGAGGCGATGAGCGCGGCCGGGGTGCCGAGCGCGATGATCTTGCCGTGGTCGATGATCGCCACGCGGTCGCAGAGCTTGGCCGCCTCCTCCATGTAGTGCGTCGTCAGGATCGTCGTGCCGCCGCCCTTGCGGAACGTCTCGACGACCTCCCAGATCGCCAGGCGCGCCTGGGGATCGAGGCCGGTGGTCGGCTCGTCGAGGAACAGCAGATCCGGCGCGCCGACCAGCGCGCACGCGAGCGCGAGGCGCTGGCGCTGGCCGCCCGAGAGCGTGCCGACGCGGGCGCGGCGTTTCTCACCCAGCGCCATCATCGCGATGGCCTCGTCGGTCGTGCGACCGCGCGGGTAGAAGCTGCGGAACAGCCGGACGGTCTCCTCGACGGTGAGGTACTCGGAGAGCTGCGTCTCCTGCAGCTGCACCCCGAGTCGATCGCGGATCGCCGCGTCGTCGCCCGCGCCCCAGCGCGCGCCGAGCACCTCGACGTCGCCGGAGGTCGGCGCCGTCAGCCCCTCGAGGATCTCGACGGTGGTGGTCTTGCCGGCGCCGTTGGGCCCGAGCAGCCCGAAGCACTCGCCGCGCGGGATCTCGAGGTCGATGCCGTCGACGGCGCGGACGTCGTCGAAGTGCTTGACCAGCGCCTTGCATCGCACGGCAGTGTCGGTCCGCTCGGCGGTGGCGCCCACGGCTGGGGGTAGTACACTGCCGATGCCCATGGAACAACCCCATGTCGATCCGCGACTGGATCTCGAGGTCGAGATCGCCCGGCTCAAGCGCGAGCGCAACGCGGTGATCCTCGCCCACTACTACCAGGAGTCCGACATCCAGGAACTCGCGGACTTCCTCGGCGACTCGCTGCAGCTCGCCCAGGCCGCGCGCGACACCACCGCGGACGTCATCGTGTTCTGCGGCGTGCACTTCATGGCCGAGACGGCGAAGATCCTCAACCCGACGCGCACCGTGCTGCTGCCGGATCTCGACGCGGGTTGTTCGCTGGCCAGCGGGTGCCCGGGCGATCGCTTCCGGGCCTGGCGCGCGCGTCACCCCGACGCCGTCGCGATCAGCTACATCAACTGCTCGGCCGAGGTGAAGGCCGCGAGCGACATCATCTGTACCTCGTCGAACGCGGTGAAGATCGTGCGCTCGGTGCCCGAGGGCACGCCGATCCTGTTCGCGCCCGACCGCAACCTCGGCCGCTACCTCATCGAGCAGACCGGTCGCGACATGATCCTGTGGCCGGGTGGGTGCATCGTCCACGAGACGTTCAGCGCGCGGAAGCTCGCCGGCCTGCGGGCCGAGCACCCGACGGCGAAGGTCATCGCGCACCCGGAGTGCGAGCCCCACGTGTTGGCGATGGCGGACTTCATCGGCTCGACCACGCGGCTGCTCGAGTACGCGGTGAACTCCGAGCACCAGTCGTTCATCGTGGTCACGGAGTCCGGCATCTTGACGCAGATGCAGAAGCAGGCCCCGCACAAGACCTTCATCCCGGCGCCGCCGGAGGCCGCGTGCGCGTGCAACGAGTGCCCGTTCATGCGCCTCAACACGCTGGAGAAGCTCTACGTGTGCCTGCGCGACATGACGCCCGAGCTCGACATGCCGGTCGCCCTGCGGGAGGCCGCGCGCAAGCCGATCGATCGGATGCTGGCGCTGTCGTGATCCGGCCGGCGTCGCCGGGCCCGCGAAAGCCCGCCCGCCGCTGCGCGTTGGGCTAGGGCACTCGAGAACCCGATGTCGGCCCTGTGGACGCTCTGGTTGGCCGTGACCGCGCCCGCGCTGACGTGGTCCGCCGACGCGGCGTGCCCGGCGGAGCAGGACGTGATCGCGATGACCGCGGGCCTGCTCGCCGAGGGCGCGGACACGTCGGGGGTCACCGCGGTGGCGACGGTGGAGCGGCGCGCCGACGCGTTCGCGCTGACCCTCGAGATCCGCAGCCCGGATGCGTCACCCCAGGTGCGGATGTTGGTCGCGCCGCGGTGCGAGGCGCTCGCGAAGGCGACGGCGCTTCTCGTGGCGATGGCGATCGATCCGCTGCCCGTCGCCGCGCGGATCGAGGCGCTCCCGACCTCGCCGCAGGTGCCCGAGCCGGTGCTCGATCCCACCGCGCCGACGCCGTCCAGTCCTGCGGTCGCGGTCGCCCCGAGTCCCGCGGTCGACGCACCGCCGCGACGACGACGGCGCACGCGCGGATCGTTCGGCGTGTTCGCGGGGCCCGGCATCGGCGTGCAGCCGCGGGTCACCGGGGTCTTCGGCGCGCGCGCGGGCCTCTCGCGGGGGCGACTGCGCGTCGAGCTCGGGTGGCGGCACACGCTGCCGACCGTCGGTGTCTACGGCGATCGACCGGGACTCGGGGCGCGGATCTACGGATGGGCCGCCTCGGCGCGGGCCTGCTTCGCGCCGCAGCTCGGTCCCGTGGCGCTGCCGTTGTGCGCCGGTGCGCTCGCCGGCCGCACCCGCGCGAACGGCCAGGGCACCGACGCCGATCGCGTCGTCCACACGCCGCGCGTCGCCGCGGTCGCCTCGGCGGGGCTGCGCTGGCGGTTCGCGGAGCGGTTCGTGCTCACGGGCACGGTCGACGTGGAGGCGCCGTTGGTTCGATCGGCCTACCACATCGAGGAGTTCCGCGACCCGACCCGCGACGTGTACGTGGAGCCGGCGGCCGCGGTGATCCCCAGCCTCGGGCTCGAGGTGGAGTTCCCGCGATGACGTCCCATCCGAGTCTCCCGCCGCGAGGGGCCGGGTCGAATCGGTGGGTGCATCTTCGTGTGACGATGCCGCGCGCTGGGGGACACCAAGCGAACGTGATGCAACCAACCGCTGCGAAGCTCCGCCTGTCTCTCGCCGCGATCGCGATGCTGGCGGCCTGCTCGTTGCCGAGCCGCGAGCTCGGCACGAAGCGCGAGCGCTGGACGATCTTCGAGCCCGCCGAGCGCGACGACAGCGACTTCGGCCCGCTCGTCGCCACGCCGGATGACGGGGTCATCCTCGTGGCGTCCCACTGGAACGGGTTCGAGGGTGATTCGGAGCTGAGGCGCTACGACGCGGAGGGCGGCGTGCGGTGGTCGACGCTGATGGACCCACGCGACTCGATCGCCTACGGGCCCACCGCCATCGCGGTGGCTGCGGACGGCACGATCGTCGTTGGCGGTGCGACCCGCGATCCGCAGGGCGACGACGTGAAGCTCAATCGGGGCAAGCTCCTCGGCTTCGACCCGGGCGGTGCGCTGCTGTGGACGCGCGACGTCGAGGGCACCTGGGACGTGAGCGCCGTGGCGGTGCTCCCCGATGGGCGTGTGGCCTACGGCGGCGGCACGCAGGAACCCCTGGGCGTGCAGATCGGGATCATCTCCACCGCCGGTGCGTTGGGGCCGATGACGCGGCTGGTCGATCCCACCCTCCCGGACGAGGTCTCGCCCGTCGAGTCCGTCGTGGCCCAGTCGACGGGCGGTCTCGTGGCCCTCTTGAAGCACGTCGAACCCAACCAGCCCGAGCTCGTCGCCTTCGACGCCGACCTCGCCCGCACATGGACGCATGCGGGCCGCGTCGGGGCGCACATGGCCGACCTCGCCGTGGCCCCCGACGACGGGATCCTGCTGCTCTCGCACTCCGACCGGATCCGCCACGACGTGGATGGGACGGACCACTGGCTGGCGAACGACAACCGAATCACCGTGCTGGACGCCGACGGCATCGTCGAGCACGAGCTCGAGGGCGTCGAACCTGGGCTCCAGGTCCGCGCCCTGGCCCTCGAACCGGACGGCACGATCGTGATCGCGGGTGCCGACCGCCGCAGTCGGGAGGACAACCTCCTCGGCGTCGCCGAGATCGATCCCGACACGGGCGAGACCCTGTGGTTCGACACCGCTGGCGCCCCCATCCCGGAGTTGTATGCGGAGCACGCCATCTCGGGGGTGGTCGTCACCGCCTCCGGGGACCTGGTCGTCGCCGGCGGATACGACGATCGCCTGACCACGGGGTGGCGCGGTTGGTTGCGTCGATACGCCGCCCGGTCGCCCGAGGGGGAGGATTGAGGTGACAATCGCTGCCGCATCCGGGCATCCACCCCCGATGGGCGTGCTCCTGCTCGAGGGTTCCGGTTCCACCGCCGACTTCGCGGCGGTGTACCGCCGCGAGTTCGACTACGTCTGGTCGTGCCTGCGGGCCCTCGGCGTCCGCGAGGCCGAGCTCGAGGACGGCGCCCAGGCGGTGTTCCTCGTGGTGCACCGGCGCCTCGCCGCGTTCGACGGTCGGGCCCAGCTGCGGACATGGTTGTTCGCGATCGCGGCCCGGGTCGCGGCGCGGGGCCGTCGCGATCACGCCCGCGCGCAGCGACGCGCGCTCGCGCTGGCGGACGCCATGCCACGCGCGACGCCGGCCGACGAGCTCGACGAGGCGATCGCGGCGCGCGAGGTGCTGGCGCTGATGGAGCGCTTCGCCGAGGGGCTCGATCCGGCCATGCACGACGTGTTCGCGGCGTGGTTCTTCGACGGGCGCACGCCGCAGGAGATCGCCGATGCCCTCGGCCTGTCGCGCAACACGGTGTTCTCGCGGCTGCGCCTGATCCGGGCCCGGCTGCAGCGGGTCTGCGAGCGCATCGCGGCGCACGACGACGCGACCCTCGACGCGGACACGCGGCGACGCGCGCGGACCCGCGTGCAGGCGATCGTGCTGGGACTCGGCGGCCGCGCGCCGTGGGTCGCGATCGGGCTCTCGGCCGCGGGGACGCTCGGCGTCGTCGCGATCGCGGTCGGCGTCGCGTGGGCGCGGCCGGCGGATCGGTCGAGCCACGCGCGCGAGGCGGTCGAGGTCGCGACGGGGACAGTGAGCGCCGCGACGCTGCCGAGCCCGTCGAGCACGACGGCGCCGGCCGACATGACGCCCGAGCCCACACCGGTACCGACGCCCGCGCGCCCGCGTCCGCGGGTGCCCGCTGCCGCACCCGCGCCGTCGGTCGATCCCGAGGCCGACCTCGCGGCCTCGGTGGCGCTCGTCGCCGAGATCCGATCCGCGATCCAGGCGGGTCGCGACGACGACGCGAAGGCGTCGATCCAGCGCCACCGCGATCGGTTCCCCGAGGGGCCGCTGACGAGCGAGCGCGAGGGCTTCGCGGCGATCGTCGCGTGCCGCAGCGCGCACGATCCGGCGCCCGGCCGCGCCTACGTCGAGGCGCACGCCGGCACCGCGATGGCGCGTCGCGTGGAATCGATCTGCGACACTTCGAGTGACGACGCGCCGCGCTGAGGGACACCAAGCGCCCGTGATGCAACCGAACGCCACGACCCTCCGCATGTGCTCCGCCGCGATCGCGATGCTCGCGGCATGCGATCTGCCCAGCCGCGAGCTCGGCACCAAGCGCGAGCGATGGACGATCCTCGAGCCGATCGACTACGACACCTTCTTCACAGCGGTCGCCGTGACGGCCGACGATGACGTCGTGGTGTTCGGTGACTTCCCGACCCGTGCGCAGGGCCTCTTGCGCCGGTACGACGCGGAAGGCGAGCCGCGCTGGGCCAGGTCGTTCGTCGGCGAGGCGCGCGAGGAATTCTGGGCGTACGACGTCACCGTCGCCGGCGATGGAACGATCGTCGCCGCTGCCGGCGGCTACAACGTCTCGGGCCCCAGCAAGGCGCCCGACAAACGGGTGCCCGTCGCGATGCTCTTCGGGTTCGACGCCGGCGGCACGCAGCGGTGGGAACGAATCGTCGATGGGGCGGTCGATGCGACGGCGGTCACGGCGCTCCCGGACGGCAGCGTCGCCTACGGAGGCTCGACGATCGAAGGCGACGGGGTGCACATCGGCGTCATCTCGACCGCGGGCGTGTTCGGGCCCCTGTCCCGGGATCTCGTGGGGGAGGTCGAGTACCCGGTACCCCGTGTGATCGAGATCGCCGCGCAGTCCGGCGGGCAGCTCGTGGCCGCGGTGCGTCGCGGCGGTCGTGTCGATTTCGTCGGCCTCGACGCTGCGCTCGCGCCGAGCTGGACCCGCACCTCGGAGAAGGGGTTCAGCGACGGCGCCATCGCCATCGCGCAAGACGACACGATCTGGCTGTTGACGCGGCTCGACATGCGCATTCTGGGCGGGGATCAGTCCGGCATCCAGAACGACAACCGGCTCGCCGTGCTCGCCCCCGATGGCACGCTCGAGCGTGAGCTCGAGGGCATCGAGCCCGACCTGAACCCCAGAGCGATCGCCATCGCGCCGGACGGAACGCTCGTGCTCGCGGGCAGCGAGGCACACGACGTGAGGGACTACCAGCTCGGGATCGCCGAGATCGATCCCGAGACGGGCGAGACCCTGTGGTTCGACACTGCGGGGCGCCAAGGGAGCGATCTGGTCCCGTACTCGGAGGACGGCCTCTTCGATCTCGCCATCACCGCCTCGGGTGACCTCGTCCCCGTCGGCATCTAACAGGCCAGTGGCGCGGGTGGTTGCGTCGGTACGCCGCGCGGCTGCCCGAGCAGCCGTGACACTCGACGCTGGGGTCGAACGTCGAGGTTGAAAGAGCTCGGGCATGCGGAGGATTCGCGTTGAGGGGCACCTGCTTGACTCAGACGAGCGTGCCGTTGTCTCCCCTTCCTCTCCACCCCAACGTCTGCGATACCCACGGGCCGACCGACCCCTCAGCCCTCGCTCCAGGTGAGGTGGTGAGGCGTTGTGGGGGTCCGGCCCGGGGCCAGTGTTCGCGGTCCTGGCCAGTCGGCAGTCGAGCGCGAGCTGAAGAGTGGGCCTAAGAGTCCACAGTGCAGACGCGACTGGTCCGCGAGTTCGCGG
>LNFB01000261.1 GCA_001464385.1 Deltaproteobacteria bacterium Ga0077550
TCCCGGCGGCGGCCGTCGCCCCCGCGCCGGCCCCGCTGGCGCGCCCGCTGTACCTCTACTTCGAGGGTCAGGTCTACGAGGTCAACCAAGACCAGTTCGTGATCGGCCGCGGCTCGAAGTACAGCGACCTGCCGATCAAGGACGCCAACATCTCGCGGCGTCACTGCGCGATCGTGCGGCGCAACGGCCAGTACTACATCAAGGATCTCGAGAGCACGAACGGCGTCGAGTTCAACGGCCAGCGCGTGGACAACCACCTCATCCAAGAGGGCACCGTCTACCGGCTCTGTGATCACGAGCTGCGGTTCTCGTTCATCCCGCCGTCCTGATCGCGCCGGTGGCCAAGTCAGCGCGGCGGGCAGCCCCCAAGATCCGGCAGGTCGAGCGCCTGCGCGCGCTGGTGCGACAGGCCGCCGCCGGTGGGTTCGCGGGCGTCGCCGACGACGCGCTCGGAGGCAAGCTCGCCGCCGTGTGGACCGAGGCCGCCCCGTCGTGGGCGGACCGGCCCGAGTGCGCGCGGGTCGAGCAATCGATCGCCGCGTGGGAGCAGTCGGGCAAGCAGGCCCGCGTCGAGCTCGTCGCGCTGCTGATGCGATTGCTCGCCCAGCTCGGGCCGGCGCCCAAGCCCGTCGCCGCCCCGGTCGCGAGCACGTCGGGCGATCCGCGTGACGCCGGCGTCGAGACGCTGCCGGGCGTCGGTCCGGCGACGGCGGCCCGCCTGCGCGAGCGCGACCTCGTCACGCTCGAGGATCTCGCGATGCTGCTGCCCGCGGCGTACCTCGACCTGCGCCACGATCGCGGCCACGACGAGCTCTGCGAGGGCGACACCGTGACGTTCGTCGCGACCGTCCGCGGCCTGCGTCAGGGCTTCTTCGGCGGGCGGTTCTCCGCCTCGATGGAGCTCGAGCTCGACGCACCGACGGAGCCCAAGCCCCGCATCGTCGCGCGGTGGTTCCAGCCCACCGGTGGTCTGAACCAGTGGGCGAAGGACGGTCGCGTGCGCGTCATCGGGACCGCGCGGCAGCACCAGGGCAAGTGGTCGTTCGTGCACCCGCAGCTGCGCGACCCGAACCAGCCGATGCCGCCGGTCGCGACCCGCTATCCGCTGATCGACGGCGTGCCGCCGGCGACGATCGTGAAGCTCGTGCGCGCCGCGGTGCAGCGCGTCTGCGAGGCCGAGCGCCCCGATCCGCTGCCCGAGGCGCTGCGCGTGGCCCACGGCTTGCCGGGCTTCGCCGAGGCGCTCGCGTCCGTGCACGACCCCGGCGCCACCGTCGACGACGCGACGCTCGCGGCGCTGCAGCGCGGCCTGTCCCCGGGCCATCGTCGGCTCGCGTTCGACGAGCTCTACTTCGTGCAGCTCGCCCTCGGGATCGCGCGGCGCCGCTACCAGGACACCGCGTCGGCGGTGCACGTGCGGGCCGACGCGGCGCTCTGGTCCCGGCTCGGCGAGGCGCTGCCGTTCGCCCCGACCGGCGCGCAGCGGCGCGTCATCGACGAGATCTTCGCGGCGATGGCCGAGGGCCCACCGATGATGCGCCTGCTGCAGGGCGACGTCGGCTGCGGCAAGACGGCGGTGGCGTTCGCGGCCGCCCTCGGCGTGGTCGCGCAGGGCGGGCAGGCGGCCGTGATGGCGCCGACCGAAATCCTCGCCGAGCAGCACTTTCGCACGCTGCAGCCGTGGTGCGAGCGCGCCGGGCTCAAGCTGGCGCTGCTCACCGGCTCGACCAAGGGCGGCGTGCGCGAGAGCCTGGTCGCGATCACGGCGGCGGGCGGCGTCGATCTCATCGTCGGCACCCATGCGCTGCTCACCCAGGACGTCGGCTTCGGGCGCCTCGGCCTCGTGGTCATCGACGAGCAGCACCGCTTCGGCGTCGAGCAGCGCGCGCGCCTGCGCGACAAGGGGCAGCGCCCGCACCTGCTCGTGATGACCGCGACGCCGATCCCCCGCAGCCTCGCGCTCGTCGCCTACGGTGAGCTCGACCTCAGCGTCATCGACGAGATGCCGCCGGGGCGCAAACCGCCGGTCACCGAGGTGCTCTACGGGCCGAAGGCGCTGGTGCTCGCGCGCGGCCGGGTGGCCAACCGCGTGCGCGCCGGCGCCCAGGCCTTCGTGGTCTGCCCGTTGGTGGAGGCCAGCGAGGACCTCGACGTCACCGACGTCGAGGCGACCGCGGCCCGCTTCCGCAAGGCGCTGCCCGATCACGCGGTCGGGGTCGTGCACGGGCGCATGCACCCGCGCGACAAGGACGCGGTGATGTCCGCGTTCCGCCGCGGCGAGCTCGCGGTGTTGGTCGCGACGACGGTCATCGAGGTCGGCGTCGACGTGCCCGCGGCCTCGGCGATCCTCGTCGAGCACGCCGAGCGCTTCGGGCTGTCGCAGCTGCACCAGCTGCGCGGCCGGGTGGGGCGCGGCGGCGGCGAGGCGATCTGCGTGCTGCACACGCCGGCCTCCGAGACGTCGGAGGTCGGGGCGCGCTTGGCCGTGCTCGCGGCCCACGCGGATGGGTTCGCGGTCGCCGAGGCCGACCTGCGCCTGCGCGGTCCTGGCGAGGTGTTCGGTCGCCGCCAGGCCGGGGCGCCGCGCCTGCCGATCCCCCTCGGCGGTGCCGAGGCGACCGCGCTGATGGTCGACGCCCGCGACGCCGCGCGGGCCGCCCTCGCGGCGTGGCCGGATCTCGCGATCACCTCCGGGCCCGCGGCGCCGCCGTGGGCCGACGAGCTGCGCCGTCGCCGGGGCGACGGGGTGTTCGTCGAGGCGTGAATTCGCCGGGGCCCGTGGCCCGCCGGCCGCCCGTGCGCTAAGAACGGAAGGACGGGCCATGGGTCGGTTGCTCTGCCATTGCCTCGTCGTCGAAGAGGCCGAGGTCCGTCGGGTGATCCGCCAAGGCGCGCGGACCCTCGAGGACATCGGCGTGCGGTGCGACGCGGGGACCGGGTGCGGCAGCTGTCGGGCCGGCATCGCGATCCTCCTCGACGAGGAGCTCCGCCGCCGCGCCCAGCGGGGCGACGCGGACGACGTGCTCGCGCAGCTCGGGCTGTTCGGCACCAAGCCCCAGCCGTAGCGCGGTGGGAGTCATGCAACGCGCCGGCGCTCCGGCCGAAGGGTCCAGGAGTGTCGGCACCGCGCCGCGAGTGGGTCACCGGGTCCGTCGTGGTGATCCTGGCGCTCGGGGTGCTGCCCCCGACCGGCGATCCGGAGCGGGCCACGCCGCACCGCTGCGCCGTGGCCGTGGCGGTCGACGGCGCCTTGCGCTGCGACGACGGGGCGCCGGCCACGGTCGGTGAGCTCTGCGGCCCGGCCCATCCGCGGGCGTCACAGCCCGTGCACGGCGGCGACGCGATCGACACCACGGCGCTGTGTCAGGACGACGTCGGCCCGTCGCGGATGCCGGCGACCGACCTCGCGGCGCTGGGTCAGCCGACGTGCCTCAACGGCGCGAGCCTCGAGGAGCTCGAGGGGCTGCCGGGCGTCGGCCCCAAGCTCGCGGCGCGCATCGTCGCGGCGCGCCCGTTCGACTCGGTCGATGCCCTCGCGGAGGTGCGTGGCGTCGGCCCCGCGACGCTCGATCGCCTGCGCCCTCGTCTCGTCGCGCGGCCCGCTGAGCAACGCGCGCGCGTGCCTGCGGATCGCCCCCGATGACCCTGCGATGTCCGATCAGGCGCCGGCCATCACCGCTTCGATGTCGTCGATCGTCTTGGGCACGCGCCACGTGAGGACCTCGGGCCCCTCGGCGTGGACGAGCACGTCGTCCTCGATCCGGATGCCGCAGCCGCGCAGCTCCGGCGGCGCGGTCTCGTCGTCGGCGGGGATGTAGAGCCCCGGCTCGACCGTCAGGACGTACCCCGGCTGGAGCGGGCGCGGCTTGCGGGCCAGTGTGTAGTAGCCCGCGTCGTGGACGTCGGCCCCGAGCCAGTGACTGGTCCGGTGCATGTAGTAGCGCTTGTACGCCTCGTTCTTCAGGGCCTCGTCGAGGTCGCCGGTGATGAGCCCGAGCCCGGCGAGGCCCTCGCAGAGGATCCGCAGGCACGTGCGGTGGATGCTGTCGATGTCCCCGCCCACGACCGCGCCAGCGATGCCGGCGCGGTTGGCCCGCAGCACGATGTCGTACAGCTCGCGCTGCGCGAGCGAGAACCGGCCGCCGACGGGGGTCGTGCGCGTGATGTCGGCGGCGAACAGGTCGACCTCGGCGCCGGCGTCGACGAGCAGGAGCTGGCCGTCGCGGAGCTGCGCGTCGTTGTCCACGTAGTGGAGGATCGTCGCATTGTCGCCGCCGCCGACGATCGATCCGTACGCGGAGCCCTCGGCCCCGCGGCGACGGAACTCGTACTCGAGCAGCGCCTCGATCTGGTACTCGAACACGCCGGGACGCGTCGCTCGCATCGCGGCGAGATGCGCCTCGGTGCTGATGTCGACGGCGCGGCGCAGGGCGGCGAGCGCCGCCGGATCCTTGACGAGCCGATCCTCGCCGATCGTCGTCCGCGCGTCGCGGAGCACGTCGGGCGGGGTCTCGCCCCATCGGTTGCGCCGACGCAGGTGATCGATCGCGCGCTGCACCGCGAGCTCGAGCGCGCGCCAGCGACCGAGCGGCACGTGGACCTCGGGCACGCCGTCGAGCAGCTTGGGCAGGTGCTCGGCGAGCTCGCCCAGCGGGTGGGCCGCGTCGGCGCCGAAGCGGGCGACCGCACCCTCGGGGCCGACGCGCCGGCCCGACCACACCTCGGCCTCGGCGTCGCGCGGCCGCACGAACAGCACGAACTGCGGCGTCGCGCCGCCGCGCAGCACCATCACCGCGCCGGGTTCGCGCAGCCCGGTGAGGTAGTGGAAGTCGGAGTCCGGCCGGAAGCGGAACTCGGTGTCGTTCGAGCGCGTCCGCAGCTCTCCGCCGTACAGGACGAGCGCCCCTTCGCCGAGGGTCGCGGCCACGCGCGCGCGGCGTTCGGCGAAGTGGGCGAGGGCGGGCTGGGGATCGCGGGGTGCGTGCGTCTCGAAGGGCACCATCGCGCGCGAGCATCGCATGGTGGCCCGCCGCGGGGCGAGGCCGCGGCGCCACGCGTGCGCGGACACACTGGCCCCAAGTCGGGACCCCGGAGGCCCCACAGGTTCGCGCGCGCACCGACGATGTCGAGCCCGCGATGGCGAGATTCCTGGCGATGACCACGTCCGCGGCGTCCCTCGATGGTCTCGACGAGGCGGGGATCCTCGACGATCCGCTGGCGTTCTGCTGGCCGCTGGCCGGACCGTTCGGCGCGGTGCTGCTGTCGGCGATGGCCTGGCTCTCGATCTGAGTGCGACGGCGCTGTGTCGGCGTTGCGGGTCGGGCGCCTCCGGCGGCGCGTGACCGTGCGCTGTGCAACGCGTTGCGCCCCATCGACCGGCGCGCCGGCGGTTGCGGACGGCGGGGCGAACCTGGCAGCTTCGGCGCACACATGTTCGCCCGCCAGCAAACGAGCCGTCTCGTCCACGAGGTCCAGCAGTCCATCACGACGTACCAGCCGTCACGGGCGTCGATCGACCGGGAGCAGTTGACCGGCCTGGCCAAGTCCGTGCTCGCCTCGGTCGACGTCCGCGACCTGCGTGGCCTCGGGAGCGCGGAGCTGCTGCCGCAGCTCGAGGCGCTGCTGTCGGCGATCGCACTGCGCAAGCGCGACGAGATCAAGGTCGTGCTGAACTACCAGGACGCGACCGACACCCTCGTCGTCGAGACCTGCGTCGAAGATCAGCCGTTCTTGGTGTCGACGCTGCGCGCCGCGCTGGCCAGCGAGCACCTCGACGTGCGTCGCTTCATGAACGCGATCGTCAAGGTGCAGCGCGACCCCAGCGGCAAGCTCACCGGCATCGGCACGGGCACGGCCGAGTCGGTCATGCGCGCCGAGGTCGGCCTCGCAGGCGGCAGCGCGGGCCGTGACGGCGGCGGCGTGCCCAACGGCCTCGCCGCACGGATCGAGCACCGCCTGCGCTTGGCGCAGGCGATGGTCGCCGACTTCGCGACGATGAAGGCCCGCGTGGCGGCGCTGGCCGACGGCTACTTCGCGGCGGCGCACGATCGCACCGCCGACGAGGCGACGGCGCTGCGCGACACCGAGGCGCTGCTGCGGTGGATCTGCGACGAGAACTCGGTCCTGCTCGCGGTCGAGGAGTACGACGCGCACGGCGAGCCCATCGGGGTGTTCGGCACGAGCCGCGTGTCGCGGCCGCAGCGTGACCTGCGATTGGTCACCGCCGCCGCGCGCGGCGAGGGGCGTCGCGTCCGGTTCATGCGCAGCGCCGAGGAGTCCCCGGTGCACCGCGCGGGCAAGCCCGGCCACTTCATCGTCACGCGCTTCGGCGAGGACGGTCGCCCGGCCGGCGCGCTGCTCATCGACGCGTTGTTCACCTACAAGGCGCTGCACACCCCGCCCGAGCAGATTCCGGTCGTGCACGGCGTCCTGCGCGACCTGCTGAACGATCGGCAGGTCGGCGGCGACTCCGATCGCGGCAAGAACATCACCAACGCGTTCAACTCGCTCCCGCTCGAGTACCTGCTGTCCGAGGATCGCGAGGCGATCTGGGAACTCACCGATCGCATCCTGCGCGCCGAGGCCGAGGGCGGCAGCGACGTCCACATCCGCGTCGGCGAGAACGGCCGCTTCGCGTTCCTGTTCGTGGCGCTGCCCCGCTGGCAGTTCTCCGAGGAGCTGCGCCTGCAGGTGCAGAACGTCGTGCTCGAGTCCCTGGGCGGCACCTACGCCGACTACGGCGTCTACATCGATCGCTACGACAACGCGGTCTTCCACTTCTACGTCACGGGTGTCGGGCCGCTGCGCGCCATCGACACCGAGGAACTCCGCGCCCAGGTCCTCGCGTTCGCGCGCTCCTGGACCGACCGGCTCCGCGAGGCGCTTGGCGGCGTCGCCGAGGGCTCGCGGGTCGACGAGCTGTTCGACATCTACGAGAACGCCTTCACCGACGAGCACAAGCGGCGCTGCGGCGTCGATCGGCTGCGCGGTGACATCCGCTGCCTCGAGAACCTCCGCGGCGGCGCCGACACGGACTGCGACCTGTACGTCTCGGAGTACGGTGAGCACCCCGGCAGCCTCAACCTCCGCATCTTCTCGCGCGAGCCGCTGAACCTCAGCCGCGAGCTGCCGGTGCTCAGCCACTTCGGCTTCGAGGTCGTCGACCAGTACACCCGCGACGTCACGCTGCCGGGCATGCGCTCGGTCGACATGGACAACTTCCGGCTCGAGGTTCGCGAGGATCGCATCGGCCAGATCATGGCCCGGCGCGCGAACGTCACCACGGCGTTCCGCGAGGTATTCGCGGGCCGCTGCGGCGACGATGACCTCAACCGCCTCGTCGTCGTCAGCGATCTCAACTCCCACGAGGTCGAGATCCTCCGCGCGTACCTGGCGTACTTCCACCAGCACGCGCTGCCGTTCGGCGACGACCTCGTCCGCCAGACGATCGTCGACTACCCGAGCGTCGCCGAGGAGCTGATCGACTGGCTCGCCAGCCGCTTCGATCCCAAGAACGCCAGCGAGGCCGCCGCGGCCGCGAGCGAGGCGTCGCTCGAGCAGGAACTCCGCTCGGTCACCGACTACACCGCCGATCGCGTGCTCCAGGCGGTCGCCGAGGTCATCCGGGCCACCCGGCGCACCAACGCCTGGGTCGCCGACGTCGCGGGCGGCCAGCCCCTGGCGTTCAAGATCAGCTCGGGCGAGCTGTCGTTCGGCGCCGAGCCCAAGCCGATGCGCGAGATCTGGGTCTACCACCGCGACTTCGAGGGCGTGCACCTGCGCGGCGGCCGGGTCGCCCGCGGCGGTCTGCGCTTCTCGGATCGCCCGGACGACTTCCGCACCGAGATCCACGGGCTGATGTCGACGCAGATGGTGAAGAACGTCGTGATCGTGCCGATGGGCGCCAAGGGCGGCTTCGTGCTGCGCCAGCCCCCGGCGGACCGCGACGAGCTGCGCGCCGCCGGCGACTTCTACTACGAGAAGTTCGTGCGCGCGCTGCTGTCGGTCACCGACAACCTCGTCGACGGCGTCGCGGTCACGCCCCCCGGCATCCTGCTCTACAAGGAGGGCACGGATCCGTACCTCGTCGTGGCCGCCGACAAGGGCACCGCGCACATGTCCGACACCGCCAACCGCGTCAGCGCCGAGCACGGCTTCTGGCTCGACGACGCGTTCGCGTCGGGCGGCTCGGCCGGCTACGACCACAAGGCCACGGGCATCACGGCCCGCGGCGCGTGGGAGGCGACCAAGCGCAGCTTCCGCGAGATGGGCGTCGACCCCGAGCGCGACGTCATCACCTGCGCCGGCGTCGGTGACATGAGCGGCGACGTGTTCGGCAACGGCCTGCTGCGCAGCCGCACGATCAAGCTGCTCGCTGCGTTCAACCACGCGCACATCTTCGTCGACCCCAACCCCGAGCCCGAGCGCAGCTTCCTCGAGCGCAAGCGGCTGTTCGAGAAGCCGCGCTCGCAGTGGTCCGACTACGACACGTCCGTGCTGTCGGTCGGCGGCGGCGTCTTCCCGCGCAAGAGCAAGGAGGTCGATCTGTCGCCCGAGGCCCGCGCGATGCTGGGCTTCGCCCCGGGCCGCAAGGTCAACGGCGAAGAGGTCATGCGCGCCATCTTGCGCATGCAGGTCGACCTGATGTGGATGGGCGGCATCGGCACGTACGTGAAGTCGCGCGACGAGACCCACGCCGAGGTCGGCGACAAGACCAACGACGGCGCGCGCATCGACGCGGCCGACCTGCACTGCAAGGTGTTCGCCGAGGGCGCCAACCTGGCGATCACCGACCGCGGTCGCGTCGAGTTCGCCCGGCTCGGCGGTCACAACTACAACGCCTTCCTCGACAACTCGGGCGGCGTCGACACCTCGGACCACGAGGTCAACATCAAGATCCTGTTCGCGCCGCTGTTGCGCGCGGGCAAGGTCGCGCGTCAGGCCCGCGACGCGATGCTCAAGCAGTGCGAGGACGAGGTCGTCGAGATGGTCCTCGACAACAATCGCTCGCAGAGCCGCATGGTCTCGTACGACGTCCGGCGCAGCCGCAACGACGTGTTCCGCTACAGCCGAGCCCTCGGCTACCTGGCCCGCTCGCTGCCGTTCAACCCCGACAACTTCGCGCTGCCCAGCGAGGAGGAGCTCGGCAACCGCAGCCGCAAGGGCCACGGCCTGTACAAGTGCGAGGCCTCGGTGGTGTGCGCCCACGCCAAGATGCTCGCGTACCGCCAGCTGCTCGAGGGCGAGCCGCTGCCCGACGTCTACGTCGACGCCGCGGTCCGCGACTACTTCCCGCGCGCGCTCGCCGAGCTCGCGGGGAACGACGCGGTCGCCAAGCACCTGCTGCGCCGCGAGATCGCCACGACGGTCATCGTCAACGACATCATCGACAACGCTGGCGGCAGCATGATCGCCGAGGTCGGGATCGCCAGCGGCCGTTCGACGCGCGACATCGTGGTCGCGTACCTGCAGGCGGTGCAGGCCGGCGACGTCGCGGCGCTGCGGGCCGACGTCTATGCGCTGGAGGACGAGCGCCGCCAGGAGGCGGTGTACAGCGCGATGTGGTCGGCCGAGGTCGCCCTCGAGGACGCGACGTTCTACCTCATCGATCAGATGAACCTGCCGCCGCTCGACGAGGCCGCCATCGCCCAGACGCGGGCGCTGCTCGCCAACGTGGATCAGGCCCTGCCCGCGGGGAGCAAGAACCGCACCGCAGGTCGCCTGCGCAAGCTCGAGGAGGCCGGCGTGCCCCGGAGCCTCGCCGAGCGGATCGTCAAGCTGCGCTACCTGACCCCGGTGCTCGACGCGGTCCGCATGGCGCAGGTCATGGGCCGCGATCCCAAGGACCTGCTGTACCTGCGGCTGCAGGTGACCGACGCGGTGAACTTCCTGTACCTCAACCAGGCGATCGACCGCATGGTCTACGCCGGGCCGTGGGACGGGCCCGCAGTCAGTGCGCAGCGCCGCCAGCTCAACTTCCACCTGCACAAGCTGGTGCGGATGGTCGAGGGCGACGACGTCGCGGGCATGATCGAGAAGTACAAGCTCGGCGACTTCTGTGCGCAGGTCGCCGCGCAGGCCGAGAGCGGTCCGACCATCGCGAGCCTGGTGATGCTCGACGACTGGCTGCGGCGCAACCTGCCGCCCCTGACCGCGATCACCCGCTAGGGGCCGCGGCACCGGCGTGCGCCCGCGCAGGCCGGTGCTAGGCTGGTCGCCCGATGCTCGCGGCGACCCGAACCCACCTCCATCGCCTCGCTTGGTTCACCGCCGCCACCGTCCTCGGTGGCGGCTGTGATCTGCAGACCAAGGCCTGGGCCGAGCGCACGCTCGGCGCGCTGCCCGAGCAGTCGATGTCGGTCGTCGACCCGTGGCTCGACGTCACGCTGGCGTACAACCGCGGCACCGCCTTCAGCATGATCACGGACCTCGGCGCGGCGCGGTGGGTCTTCGGGGTCGTCGCGCTGCTGGTCGTCGCGTCGCTGGTGGCGATGCTGCTGCGGTCGCATCGCGACTGGATCGATGCCCTCGCGATGGGGGCGATCGCCGGGGGCGCGGTCGGCAACGGGGTCGATCGCGTGTTCCGAGCCGCGCCCGGTGGAGGCACCGGCGTCGTGGACTTCCTGCAGGTGAACTACCCGTGGGGCGGCCACTGGCCCCTGTTCAACGTCGCCGACGCGCTGCTGGTCGTCGGCGTCGCCGTGCTCGTCGGGCGCAGCCTGCTCGCGGCGCGGCGGCCTCCCGAGGCCGAGGCCACACCGACGGCGGCCGGCTAGTCCGGCGCTGCGTCGAAGACCCGGGCGATCGTCCGCCAGTACAGCGCGTGCTCGGCCGCGAGGACGCGGGCGGCGAGCGACGCGACGTCGTCGCCGGGCAGGACGGGGACCTCCGTGTGCGCGAGGATGTCGCCCTCGTCGTAGTGCTCGGTGACGCGGTGGACCGTCGGGCCCGAGGTCGGGACGCCCGCGGCGAGCACCGCGGCATGGACGTGCTCGCCGAACATGCCCGGCCCGCCGAAGCGCGGGAGGGGACCCGGGTGGATGTTCATCGCGCGGCCGCGGTACGCCGCGACGACGCGCGGGTCGAGCAGCTTCATGTAGCCCGCGAGCACGAGCACCTCGCAGCCGACCGCCTCGAGGCGCTCGAGCAGGCGCACGCCGGGGTCCGCGTCCGTCTTCGCGCTGACGTGGGCCCAAGGGATCCCGCGGCGCCGCGCGAACTCGAGGGCCCCCGCCGAGGAGTTGTTCGACACCACCAGGGCGACGCTCGCGTGCAGGTCGCCGCGGTCGATCGCGTCCTGGATCGCGACCAGGTTGCTGCCGCGTCCCGACGCGAGGACCGCGAGTCGGCGAGGTGGGCGCGGGGGCTCGGTCATCCGCGGCAGCTTTGCCCACTTGCGGTGTCGGTGGAAGACCACGGCGCCAGGCCCGTATACTGGGCGGTGACGATGGGCAGAAACGACGACGAGCGTCCCGCATGGCGGTCGACCACGGTGCTGTGCGTCCGCCGCGACGGCCGGGTCGCGCTGGGCGCCGACGGCCAGGTCTCGATGGGCAACACGATCATGAAGTCCCGGGCCAGCAAGGTCCGGCAGCTCGCCCACGGCCGGATCATCGGCGGCTTCGCCGGATCGGCGGCCGACGGCCTGACGCTGTTCGAGCTGCTCGAGGCCAAGCTCGAGTCGGTCGGCGGCAACTTCACGCGGGCGTGCGTCGAGCTGGCCAAGGACTGGCGGCAGGACCGGCGGTATCGCCGACTCGAGGCGCTGATGATCGTGGCGGATCGCGATCGGACACTGCTGCTGTCGGGGACCGGTGATGTCATCGAGCCGGACGACGGGATCGTCGCCATCGGCTCGGGTGGCAACTACGCGCTCGCGGCCGCGCGGGCCCTGATGCGCCACACGGCGCTCGACGCCCGGGGCGTCGTCGCCGAGAGCCTCCGTGTCGCGGGCGAGATCTGCGTGTTCACCAACCTCGAGCACACGGTGCTCGAACTCCCGGAGGCCACGTGAGCGTCGAGAGCCGGAACTGGACCCCGCGGATGGTGGTCGAAGAGCTCGACCGCTACGTCATCGGACAGCACAAGGCGAAGCGGGCGGTCGCGATCGCGATGCGCAACCGCTGGCGCCGACAGATGGTCGCCGAGTCGATCCGCGACGAGATTTCGCCGAAGAACATCATCATGGTCGGGCCGACGGGCGTCGGCAAGACCGAGATCGCCCGCCGGCTCGCGAAGCTGAGCGGCGCGCCGTTCGTGAAGGTCGAGGTCAGCAAGTTCACCGAGGTCGGCTACGTCGGCCGCGACGTCGACTCGATCATCCGCGATCTGGTCGAGGTCGGCATCCAGATCGTGCGCACCGAGATGGAGCGCGACGTCCGGCAGGAGGCGAAGAGCCGCGCCGAGGAGCGCGTGCTCGATCTGTTGCTGCCCACCGGCACCGAGCCGCGCGCGTACACCGATCGACCCGGCGAGCCGCCGACCAAGCCGTCCGCCACCCGCGAGAAGCTCCGCGAGCTCCTGCGCGGCGGGAAGCTCGACGATCGCGAGGTCGAGGTCGAGATCGAGGAGAGCGGCCCCGGCGGCCTGCAGCTGATGCCGGGCCTGCCCATGGGCGAGCAGATGGGCCAGCAGTTCGGTCAGCAGCTCCGCGACATGCTCGGCGCGTTCGGGCGGCGCAAGCACAAGCGCAAGGTCAAGGTCGCCGAGGCCCGTGAGCTGCTCGCCGGCGAAGAGGCCGCAAAGCTGGTCGATCAGGACAAGGTCACCCGCGAGGCGATCCGGCGCACCGAGCAGCTCGGGGTGGTCTTCCTCGACGAGATCGACAAGATCTGCAGCCGCGAGAACGTCCGCGGCGGCGATGTCTCGCGCGAGGGCGTGCAGCGCGACCTGCTGCCGCTGGTCGAGGGCACGACGGTGTCGACCAAGTACGGCCCGGTGCGCAGCGACCACGTGCTGTTCATCGCCGCCGGTGCGTTCCACATGGCGAAGGTCAGCGACCTCATCCCCGAGCTGCAGGGGCGGTTCCCGATCCGCGTCGAGCTCGACTCGCTCGGCGTCGAGGAGTTCGTCCGGATCCTGCGCGAGCCGGCGAACTCACTGCTCAAGCAGTACATCGCGCTGCTCGAGACCGAGGGCGTGGCGCTGACCTTCGACGACGCGGCCATCGCCGCGATGGCGGACGCGGCGTGCCGGGCCAACAGCGCCCTCGAGAACATCGGCGCGCGGCGGCTGCACACCGTGCTCGAGCGCGTGCTCGAGGAGCTGAGCTTCGAGGCCAGCGAGATCGGGGCGCGGGAGATCCGGATCACCGAGGCCTACGTCCACGAGCGCGTGGACACGCTGCTGCAGGACCGCGACCTCTCGCGCCACATCCTCTGACGAGGGGTCGCGCTAGCTCACCAGGCGCAGCGGCGCCGATGACATCGGGCCATTGGCGGCCGGCAGCTCGATCCACATCGACTGGACGCGCCGCCGGACCGCCTGCAGCGTCGCCAGCGTCCGCGCGACGTCGACGTCGGCGCGGTCGCGGAGCGAGACCTCGAGCCAGTACGCGGCCCCGTCGAGATCGGAGCTGCGCTCGCACGCCGTCGCGATCTCGATCGCCAGGTCGGCGCGGACGGGGGCCCGCGAGCAGCGGCCGTGGATCGTCGCCGCGAGCTGCATCGCGGCGGGCGTCGCACCCATCCGGAACAGCGCCCGCTTGAGGTGGAGGCGCAGGTCGTTGCCGCCGACCGTCTCGACGACGTCCTCGGCGCTCGGTCCCGAGGCGGTGACGGCCAACGGTGCGCTCGGTCGGCACCACACGCGGAGGCGCTCGTCGGCGGCGAGCTGGAAGGGCGCCAAGCCGGCCCGCTTGCATGCCGTGACCAGGGCCCGCGGCGTGTACCAGAACGGTCGCCCGGTGGTCAGGATGTCCTGGGCGGCGGCGCCCGTCGCCTGCAGGAGGTTCGGCACCTCGATCAGCGCGACGCCCTGGGGCGCGAGGCGGGCCGCGATCGCCTGGAGATGCGGCATGGGCTCGCACAGGTGGGGCAGCACGTCGTGCTCGACGATGAGGTCGAAGCTGCCGCGTCGCCGCCAGCCCTCGAGGGGTCGCTGGTGGACCTCGATGTCGACGGCGCGCGCCGCCTGGGCCCACGGGGCCCAGGGCTCGACTGCCATGGCGTTGACGCGCCGACCGCGGCGCGCCGCGGTGAGCCATGACGGATCCCTGGCGCCGATCTGCAGCACGCGGAGTCGGCGATGGCTGTGCACGGCCGCGAAGGCGCGCTCGAGGTCTGCGGTGCGGGCCGCTGCGACGGCCTGGCGGTGCTCCGCGGGGCCGGGGGCGATGCGGCCATCGTCTCCCTCCAGGAGGACCGCCGCGTCGCGCGAGCAGACGCGGGCGCGGTAGCCGGCGTCGACGCGGAACCAGGGGCGACCGGTCCACGCCAGGGTGCAGCCGGGGCAGACGTGGGTCGCCACAGGCTCGCCCCCGGCCACATACCGCCCGAGGAGCCACCAATCCGAACCGAAGGCCGTGCCGCAGACGGGACAGGAGCGAGGGTCCATGGCCTCGAGGCATGTGCAAGCAGTGGGCCGCACCACGTGGACGGCATGTCCTGAAGGCGGACACTCGATGGGCGCTGCGCGCCTCCGAGCCTCCCCGCGATCTCGACGTGAGCCAGTGATGAAACCCACGCCGAACCTGCCCCGCGGGGGCAGGGGAGCGACGCCAGCGCCGTCTCCCGGAAACGGCCAAAGCGACCGGACAGTGTGGGAAAACCGGCAATTGTGGGGTGCTGCGCCTTGTTACCCTTCGCATGAACACCGGGCTTGCGCGCCCGTGGGTTTTGGCGGATTCTCGGTGGGCGATGGCAGTGCGGCTCGGGAGGGCCGGTCGCCTGTCCGCTCGACATCAACTGGGTTCCCAGCGTCGCCCGGTCCGGGGTGCTCGCCTGGGCTGGGCAAACGCAACCTCTTGTTTCTCCGAAGGAAACCAAACATGCACAACAAGATCCTGATTGGCCTGTGTCTCTCGGCGGGTGTCGCCCTCGGCGGCTGCGGCACCAAGGCGGACGACCCGGCGGGCACCGCGTCGGCGTCCGCTTCGGCGAGCGCGTCGGCGTCGGATACCAACGGCGAGAGCAGCACCGCTGGCGAGGCCGGCACCGACGACCCGTCGGACAGCGACCCGTCGGCCAGCACCGACCCCTCCGCCGGGACCGGCACCGACCCGTCGGCGACCGACGGCCCCGCGGACACCGGCAACGACCCGTCGGTCGGCTTCATCCAGGATCCCGATGGCGGCGGCGTGAGCATCGAGTGCGATCTCTGGTCGCAGGACTGCGCCGAGGGCGAGAAGTGCATGCCGTGGGCGAACGACGGCGGCGGCGCCTGGAACGCGGCCCGCTGCTCGCCGCTCGATCCGAACCCGGCGCAGGTCGGTGACGAGTGCACCGTCGAGGGCTCGGGCGTCTCCGGCATCGACAACTGCGACGTCGGCTCGATGTGCTGGGACGTCGATCCCGAGACCAACCTCGGCACCTGCGTGGCGTTCTGCATGGGCAGCGAGGCGAACCCGATCTGCGAGGATCCGGCCACCAACTGCGTCATCGCCAACGAGGGCGTGCTCATCCTCTGCCTGCCGAACTGCGACCCGCTTCTTCAGGACTGCGCCGAGGGCCAGGCCTGCTACCCGATCGACGACGCGTTCGCGTGCGCGCCGGACGTCTCGGGCGAAGAGGGCCTCTACGGCGACGCGTGCGAGTTCATCAACGTGTGCGACCCCGGCCTCTTCTGCGCCAACGCAGAGGTCGTCCCGGATTGCGCCGGTGCCTCGGGCTGCTGCTCGCCGTTCTGCGACCTCTCCGACCCGCAGGCGGGCGCGAACTGCCCCGGCGCCGCCGGTGGCCAGGACTGCGTCGCTTGGTACGAAGAGGGCCAGGCCCCTCCGGGCTTCGAGAACGTCGGCGCCTGCTCGATCCCGGCCTGATCCAGGTCCGCTCGAGATGAAGAGGGAGGTCCCGCGAGGGGCCTCCCTTTTTTCGCGTCTGCGTATCGCGTGATATGCGCACATGCATGGCGCCCTGGCGTGCAGTTGGTGACAGCCCACGCAAAGCTACCGCCAAGAAAAGTTAGTAAAAAAAGCCTTGATAGTTTCAAACGTGGAGGTATCACAAAACTAACGTCTGCTTTGATAGTTTTCTGAACCAGAAGGAGGGACCCCATGGAAACGCGTTGGCTCTGGTCGGTGATGGTGTTGGGACTGGGTTGTGGGGCGGCGCCGGCCAAGGACGGCCCGGAGGACCCGAGCGAGGGGGGCAGCTCCTCGGGGGATCCGAGCTCGAGCTCCGGCGACGCGGCGGACCCCGAGCCCGAGACGTCGAGCTCGGAGGGCGGCTCCGAGGAGAGCAGCTCCACGGGCTGCGGCTTCATCTGTCCCCCGGAGGTCGAGCCGGAGTGCGACCCGTGGGCGCAGGACTGTCCGACCGGGGAGAAGTGCGCCCCCTGGATCAGCGACGGCGGTAACTCCTGGGACGCGCTCAAGTGCGTGCCCATCGACGCGAACCCGGGCGAGCCCGGTGACGCGTGCACGGCCGAGGGGCTCGGCGCGTCGGGCTTCGACACGTGCGCCGGTGGATCGATGTGCTGGAACGTCGACGAGGCCGGCGCCGGGGTCTGCGTCGCCTTCTGCGACGGCTCGCCGGACAACGCGAGCTGCGCGGACGTCTCGAGCACCTGCGTCATCGCCAACGACGGTGTGTTGAACCTGTGCTTGCCGATCTGCGATCCGCTGCTGCAGGACTGCGACGGCAACCAGGCGTGCTATCCCGTCGGCGACTCGTTCGCCTGCGGGCCCGACGTCTCGGGCGAGATGGGCCTGTTCGGGGAGCCCTGCGCCGCGATCAACACCTGCGACGCGGGCCTGTGGTGCGCGGCAGCTGGGGCCGTGCCGGGCTGCGCCGGATCGGACGGCTGCTGCACCTCCTTCTGCGACCTCGACGAGGGCGCAGCGTGCCTCGGGGCCGGTCAGGAGTGCGTCGCCTGGTTCGACGTGGGCGAGGCGCCGCCCGGCGCCGAGACGCTCGGAGCGTGCGTCATCCCGGACTGAAGTCGCGGATGAGGTGCAGGCCCGTCTCACCCGCGACGAGGGCGAGGAACGAGACGCCCGTGCGCGGGCGAGACGGGAACGCGGTGACGCGGGAATGTGGGTGGAGCGAGACCGTGGGTAGGGATCGAGCGCGTGGGGTTGGAAGCATGGGGTTGGGGAACGTGGGCACAGGACGTGCCCACGTCGTTGGACCTCGCCTCGACGCTCAGGGCCGCGCGACGTAGAACTCGAACACCGCGTCGAACACCGGGACCTGATCGGCCCGCTCGATGTGCCAGGTGAGACGAGCCTCGTTGGCGGTCTTCACCACCGGCTCGAAGTAGAGGAAGCCGCGCATCTGCGTGCCGGGCTCGAGCATGCCCCAGGGCAGCGCGCGCGCCGGGCCGTCGCCGGGGGCGAAGAACGGCACGAAGTCGAGGGTCCGCCCGGGGTCGTAGCTGCGCTCGGCGTCGCGATCGTAGCTCGCGCTGGTGGCGTCGTTCGGCACGCGGACGAAGCTCGCGCCGACGTCGAGCAGGGCGTAGCGGAAACCGCGGGCGTCGACGAGCTCGAGGTCGCCGGGGGCGAGCCGCACCGGCGCGTCGCCCATGTTCGCGACCATCGCGTGGATCACCGTGACCTCGCTGGGGAGCGACGGCGGGTCCCCGTCCCACGCGCCCGTCGTCAGGGCGATCGTGATGCCGCTCTCGGCGTCGCGGGCGACCAGCCGGCGCTCCCCGCTGGGCGCGACGAGCTCGCCCGTGCTCGCGCAGCCCATCGCGAGTGCGCCAGCCGCCAGCGCGGCGAGCGATGCGCAGCTCGGCCGGGGTGCGTGGGGGTCCACGATCGTCACGATAGCAGCGCCTCTTCGCCGCCGTCACGGAGGATCTCGCAGGCATCCGGCTGCTCGAGGTAGCCGCGGCGGAGATCCTCGTCGCGCAGATCGGCGAGCCGCGACGACACCATCTGCGCGGCCTCGTCGAGGAGCGCGCGCGCCTCGGCGACCTCGCCCTGCGCGAGCAGCAGCTTGCCGAGGTGGTGGATGGAGCGCACGCCGTCCAGCGGCGCGGCGCCGGCCCGCACGAGCGCGATCGACTCGCGCTCATGGGCGATCGCCAGGTCGATCTCGCCGTCCTCGGCGGCGAGCCGCGCGAGGACGTGGAGCGCCCGACAACGGGCCGTACGCAGGCCATGCGCCCGCGCGGTCGTGGCGACCTGCTCGGCGATCATCTGCGCCGTGGTGCGGTCCTCCTCGGTCTTGCCGTGGACCGCCAGCGCGTTGGCGAGCCGGACGCGCGCGCGGAGCTCGATGCGGACGTCGCCACGCGAGACGGCGACGCGTGCGGCGTCCACCAGCAGGGCGCGCGCGGCCTCGAGGTCGCCGAGGTGGCCCATGACCTCGCCGAGCTGGACGATCACATCGTTGAACTCGCCCGGGTGGCCGACGGCCTCGTGGAGCTCGAGCGCCTTGCGCAAGCACCGTTCGGCGCGGCGGTACAGGCCAATCGCGGCATAGGTCGCGCCGAGGTTCGCGAGCTTGCGCCCGGTCAGGTACCGATCGCCGAGGTCGCGATCGATGAGGAGCGCGGCCTTGAAGCAGTCGACCGCCTCCTGGTAGTGCGTGCTGCGTCCGGCGACCTCGCCGAGCGCGTTGAGGAGGTTGGCCTCGAGCCGCGGGTTGCCGAGCCCGCGCGCGAGGTCGAGGGCCTCGCCGTACACGGCGCGGGCCTGCGTGAAGCGCCCGCGGCTGTTCGCGACCTGGCCGATGCCCCGCAACAGCCGGCAGCGCTGCCGTGCGCCGCGGGGTCCCGTGCCGCAGTGCACGAGCCCGCCGCGGGCGACCCGCTCGGCCTCGTCGAAGTCGCCCAGGGCGAACAGCAGCTCGCTCTGGAGCTCGGCGAGCACCGCCGAGAACGCGGCGGCCCGGGCCTCGGGCAGCGCCCCGATCCGTTCTCGCAGCCGCGGGATCAACCGCTCGCCTTGGTGGATGCGCCCGACCTCGAGGTAGAAGCGCAGCAATCGGATGGATGCGACGACCATCTTCTCGGCGTCGCCGAGGCGCTCCGCGGTGCGCAGCAGCAGGCGCACGTCGGCGCCCTGCGCCCGCCTCCGGCCCCACGCCCGCAGGATCCGCTCGCGCCGGAGCAGGGCGTCCCAGCGCCGCGGGTCGTCCTCGGGCATCACGCGGAGCGCCTGCGTCAGGTAGTAGTGGGCCTCGACGTTGCCGGCGACGTCGTACGCGCGGATCGCCGCGCGCATCGCCGGCTCGATCGCCTCGGTGCCGCGATCGGCGTTGACGAGGTGCTCGGCGATCGGCCCGTCGTCGCGCTCGGGCGAGTAGTCGAGCCGGGCGCGGCGCAGCTCGGCGGCGCGCCCGTGCAGCCGCTGGGCGGCCTCGGGTGCGATGCCGGCCTTGCACACGTCGTGGAGACTGACGGTCGCGAACCTGAAGCTCTCGTCGTGGGGCGAGGGGGTCGCGATGCGCTCGACGAAGTGGCGCGCGAGCAGGTTCTCGAGGCTGCGCGACACGTTGCGCTCGAGTAGGTCGCCGAGCTCGTTGGGGCGGAAGTTGCGGCCGAGCAGCGCGGCGCCCTGGAGCACCTCGCGATCGCCCCGCGAGAGCTCCTCGATGCCGTCCGCGAGCGCGGCCTCGACGGAGGGCGGCACGTCGATCGCGGCCCCGCGCTGGCGCAGGCTGAGCAGCCGCCCCTGGGCGTTCCACGCGATGACGCCGCGATCGAGCAGCGACGCCAGCACCTGCTCGATGAACAGCGGGTTGCCGCCGGTGCGGGCGAGGATCGCGTCGGCGAGCTCCCCCGCGACGGCCTCGTCCTCGAAGCGGCGGACGATGAGCTCGCGCCGGGCGTGCTCGTCGAGCTCGCCGACCTCGAGCGTCGTGACGTTGGGCTCGCGGCGGATCATCTCGACGCGCAGGTGACCCGGCCGCCCCGTGCTGATGCCGAGGATCGGCCACGGGTGGCGCACGAGGATCCACTCGCGCAGCAGCAGCACGCTCTGCTCGTCGAGGAAGTGGATGTTCTCGAGCACGATGAGCACCGGTCGGCGCTGGGCCAGCGCGATGATCAGGCGCCGGACCAGTCGCCAGAGGCGATCGCGGCGCGTGAACGGATCGAGCTCGCCGTCGGGCGCACCCTTGACCCCGAGCGCCGACGCGAGGGCCTCGGCCAGCATCGTCGCGTCGCCGACCCCGTGCTCCTCGAGCTTGGCGACGATCTGATCGGGCCGGGTGTCGTGCTCGATCCCGAGGAACCGCGCGAGCAGCTCGAGGAACACGCCCAGCGGCACGTTGCGTCGCGACCATGCGCCCGCCGCACGCAGCACCCAGCACGCGGTGCGCGGCAGCGACGAGATGAACCGCTCGACCAGGGCGCGCTTGCCCATGCCGGGCGATCCGAGCACGAGGATCGCCCGCGACTCGCGGGCGCGGATGGCCTCGGCGAGGCCGTCGCGCAGCGACTTCAGCTCGAGCTCGCGACCATAGAGGACCGCGCGGCCGCCGGGGGCGAGGTGCACCCGCCGATCGGCCTCGAGCGCGGCGCCGAGCAGGGGCGCGACGTGCTCGATCTCGTGGTCGACGACGGTCGCGGTGCCGGAGAGCCCCGCGGCCGGTTCGACGAAGTTGCCGTCGCCGAACCGCCACGCGCGCGAGAGCAGCTCGACGAGGTTGCCCGAGACCATCACCGGGCCCTCGATGAAGCGACGCGCGACGTGCTCGAGCTGATCGGCGACGCCGCGGCGCAGCTCGACGAGGATGGGCCCCAGCGGGTTGCGCTGCACGACCGCCGCCGCGTTCGCCACCAAGAGGCCCAACCGCCACCCGGGCGCCGCCTCGCCGATGTCCTCGCGCAGCGCCAGCGCGACGCGCAGCGCTCGGTCCGCGTCGTCCGCGGTGCGCAGCAGGGTGCCGAACGCGACGATGATGCTGCGCTCGTCGAGCCGGAGCACCTGGGCGTCCCGCTTGAACGCGATGTCGCGGACCAGCGAGAAGAACCCGGTGGGTGGGCCAGAGGGCGCGCCGTCGGGCCCGGCGGGCGGCCGATCGAGCGCGGCGTAGACGACGACGACGCGCTGCGCCTCGCGGCTGGTCCGCCGTGGCATCGGGGTGCCGCCGGCGGACGCCCCGTCGCGCGTCGCGGGATCGATCGGCGCCGCGCCGGGCGAGGCGGCGCGGGCGTACTGCGCCACGAAGTTGGTGAGCACCTCGTCGTCGACCACCGGATCGGCGCGGTGGAGATACGCCGCGATGTCGCTCTGCAGCGCGCGGGCGCTCTCGTAGCGCTGATCGGGATCGCGGGCGAGCGCGCGATCGACGATCGCGGCCAGCTCCGGTGGAACGTTCGTCGCGACCTCGGCGAGGGGCGCGAGCGGCTCGCTGCGGACGCGCTCGAGCGCTGCGACGCGGTCCTTGTCGCGGAACAGCAGCTTGCCGGTCAGCGTCTCGTAGAGCACGACGCCGAGCGAGTACACGTCCGAGCGCAGGTCGACCGAGCGGCCCGTCGCCTGCTCCGGGGACATGTACGCGACCTTGCCCTTGATGGTCTCCTCGGCGCCGCCGATCCGCCGCTCGCCGGTGCCCGGGTCCATGCGCGCCAGGGCGTGCTCGCGGGTGCGGGCGATGCCGAAGTCGAGGACCTTCACCTGGCCCGCGTAGCTCACCATGATGTTGTGCGGGCTGACGTCGCGGTGCACGATGCCGAGGGGCTGGCCGTAGTCGTCATGCTTGCGGTGCGCGTAGGCGAGGCCCGCGGACGCCTGGTGGACGATGTACGCGGCGATGACCGGCGGGAACGAGTCGCCGGCGTTTCGCACGGCGTGGAAGAGGCGCATCAGGTCGATGCCCTCGATGAGCTCCATCGCCAGGTAGAACGTGCCGTGGACCTGGCCGAAGTCGAAGACCTGGACGATGTTGGCGTGGTTCAGCGACAGGGCGACCTTGGCCTCGTCGACGAACATCCGGGTGAACTCGCGCTGGTCGGCGAAGTCCTTGCGGATCTTCTTGATGACGACGCGCTTGGTCAGGCCCTCGGCGACGCGGACGTTGGCGAGGTAGACCTCGGCCATGCCGCCCTCGCCGATGAGCTCGGTGAGGACGTAGCGGCCGAAGATCTGCGGGAGGTCCTTGCTCACAGCGCCTCGATCACCAGGTTGTCGAAGTGCGTCTCGGCCTCCCAGCCGGAGAACGCGAAGTGGTCGTGGCCCGGGCCGCGAAGGGGCGAGGGGTCCTCGAACTCGAGCACCGCGCGACCGTCGACCTCCCAGATGAGCTCGTTGGCCGAGCGCGTGATGGCGAAGTGATAGCGCCGCGACGCCATCGGCATCGGCTCGCTGGCGGTCGCGCGGTCGCGGCCGTGCTCGTTGCGGCGGGCGATCACGTTCAGCGTGTTGTTCCACCCGCCGAACACGAACACGTAGCCGGTGGCGATGTAGTTGGTCGAGGTCGCGACCGACTTGCCGTCGCCGCAGAGCTCGACCTTGACGTCGCCCTCCTCGGTGGCCGCCCAGGCGTCGAACTCGACGCGGACGTCGTCGGGCAGGGCGACGCCGAGCCACAGCGGGTGGTTGCGGAGATCGGCGAGCTTGAGCACGCCGTTCTCGAGCCGCGCTCCGTCGGCGGTCGGCGTCCACGACGCGCCGAGCTCGGTGCGCTCGAAGTCGTCGCGGAAGATCTCGGTGCCGGCCTGGCCACGGGTGCTGTAGGTCCGCGGGACCTCCTCGCACGCGCCCAGGCCGAGGGCCAGCGCGAGCGCCCCCGAGCTACCAGCGGCGCGCATCGGGATCCCTGGCCAGCAACGCGAGCAGCAGATCGCGGATCGGTGCCGGCGCGTCGTCGGGCACGTGCGGTGTGGCGTCGAGTTCATCGTCGAGGCGATCGAAGGCGTCGGGCAGGGCGGTCGGGTAGAGGAGGAGCTCGAGCAGGACGACGCCCGCGCCGAAGCGGTCCGAGGCCGCGGTCGCCCGCGCGGCCCCGGCCCGGAGCTCGGGCGCAAGATAGCGCAGCGTGCCGGCCTGCGGGCTGCCGCGGGCCGGGCCGACGTCGAGGGCCACGCCGAAGTCCGCGAGCGCGACCGGAGCGCCACGAAACGCCGTACGCAACAGGATGTTGGCGGGCTTGACGTCGCGGTGGACCGCGCCGGCGGCGTGGACCGCGTCGAGCGCGTGGCGCAATTGCGCGGCGATCCGCGGGAGATCGGCGGGTCCCACGAGGCCGCGCCGCATCCCCAGCCGGAGGTTGCCCCCACGGCAGAGCTCGAGCGCGATGAGCCGGTGGCGGGGCTGCACGTCGAGCAGCGCGACCACGTAGGGGCTGCGCACGCGGGCGAGGGTCCGCGCCTCGTCGAAGAACCGGGCCTGCAGCACGCGCCCGCCCGCGGCCGGGCTGGCCTCCGCGTCGAGCAGCCGCTTGATCGCGACGTCGCGACCGACGTGACGATCGTAGGCCTGGTACACGACCGCGTGGCGACCGCGGCCCAGCGGTCGCGAGAGCTCGTAGCGCGCGACCCCGAAGGCCTGCTGCGACTCGAGCTCCTCGAGGCCGTCGAGCAGCGACAACCCGCGGCCGACGCGGCCGGTGAGCAGGCCGCGGCGCTCGAGCGTGTCCGTCGCCTGCTGCCAGCCGCGCAGCGCCCGGGCGTGATCGATGTCGTGGGCGAGCACCGCCTCGAAGTGGCGCAGGGCCCCGGCCGCGTCGCCGCGGTCGCGCAGCTGCTCGCCGAGCAGGAGGTTGGCCTGGGCGAACAGGCCGCCGCGGACCATGCGGGTCGCGTCGGCCTCGGGCAGCGCGAGGGTGGCGTGCAGCAGTCGCACGCCGAGGTCCGGATCGATCGCGTCGAGGAGCTCGCGGGCGAGGAGCACCGCGACGTCGGCCCGAGGCCGCTCGCGCAGCGACGCGGCGAGCACCACCATCGCGCCGCGCAGGAACCCGGCGTGGCTGAGGGCCCGCAGCTCTGGATCGAGCTCGGTGACCGGCGCGTCGCGGGCGAGCGCGTCGGCGAAGGCCCCGAGCCGCGCGACCTCGTGGGGCCGCGCCGCGCCGTCGGCGAAGCGCGCGAGGGCCTCGTCCATCAGCGTCCGCAGCGGGTGCGCCGGGACGTCGCCGAGCATGCGCTGGGCCCACGGCACCGTCATCCGACCACCTCCAGCTTCAGCGGGGCGTCGCGCAGCGCGATCCGATCGCCGCGCAGCAGCTCGATGCTCGCGCCGCCGCCGAGATCGCGGCCGTCGAGCTCGACGTGGATGCCCGACCGGAAATCGAGCACGACGTAGCCGCGATCGAAGAGCACCACGGCGGGCACCTCGAGCTCCGGCGTCAGCCACAGTCGGCCGCCCTGGGGCAGCCACACGTGCGTGCGGGGATCGCCGGGCCAGACGACGACGGCCCCCGCGTCATGGCCGTCCGCGCCGCGCACGGGTGTCACGCGGATCGCCGCGTGGCTGCCGAGGCCGAGGTCGGCCGGGCCGGGCAGGGCGATCGGCTCGCCCGCGGCCACGCACTCGCCGTCGACGAACGTACCGACCTTCGAGCCGAGGTCGTCGACGACGACGCGCGTGCGCTCGCCCGACGCGTCGAGGCGCAGCTCGGCGTGGTGTCGCGACAGGTTCGCCGTCGGCACCACGAGCTCGGCATCCGGCGCGCGGCCGATCCGGAACCGCGGCGCGCCGCAGATGCGGGTGTGGCGATCGGCGCCCCAGCGGAACTCGACGGCGTGCGCCTGCAGCAACCGGCGCTCGAGCGCGTCGAGCCGCGCGGCGACGTGCTGCGGCGGCAGGGTGTCGCCGCGGCTGCGGCCGCGCTCGAGCAGCAGCGCGTGGGCCTCGGCGCGGCGGCCATCCCCTCGAGGCCGCGCAGCGCGGCGTCGTGGTGCTCCTTGTGCTCGAGCACCGCGAGCACGAGCTCGAGACGGGTCACGTCGCCGCCGCGCTCGTAGGCAGCCGCGGCGCGCGTCAGGAGTCCGAGCTCCTCGTAGATCTCGCCGGCCTCGCTGCCGTGATCGGCCTCCTCGAGCGCCCGCGCGGCCTCGAGCAGCGCGCCGCGCCGCGCCGCCGGATCGCTGACCGTGTCGGCCTCGGCGAGCAACATCTCCGCGAGCGCGGCGTGGAGGAACTGCGCCTCGGGCCCCTCGCCGGGGATCCGCGCGCAGCCCTCGCGCAGGACGTCGATGCGGGCCGCCCGATCGGGCAGGCTCCGGGCGATCTCGACGCGCAGCGCGGCGGCCTGCGCGTGCTCGCCGGCGTACTCGAACACCCGCGCCGCCTCGAGCAGCTCGCCTGCCTCCTCGAGGGCCATCGCGGCGCGGAGGTCGGGTCGAAGCGTCGTGCGGCGCTTGAGCCAGCCGCGCCCGGACGCCCCGGCGCCGTCGGTGGCTGCGGCTCGCTTGGGTGGCAACACCACGGAGAGCCCAGACTAGCACCCCGGCACGGGCGACGGACGGCGCCACCCCGGCGCCCAAGCGGACCCGCCTTGCCGACCCCATGCGCCGACGCCTATGCTGCGCGCACCCCGATGGCCCATGCCTTGCTCGAGCCGGTCGCCGCCGGCCAGACGCGCTTTCGCATGCAGGGGCTGGCCTCGGACGCGCGCGGCATCGCCATCGGCCGCGAGGTCCTGGTGGTGCTGCCGTCGATCGACGCGCTGGTGTCGTTCCTCGGCGCCTACAGCGACGAGGCCAGCCTCGACGATCTCGTCCCGACGATGACGCTCGAGCAGGCCCAGCGCGCTGGTGGCGGCCACGCGACGCTGATCCGCTGCAGCAGCAGCGACGGCTACGCGGTCGATCGTCTCGCGCGGCTCGCGACGACGTCGCGCGGTCAGCTCTACACGGGCGGCGGCTCGCTGTTCGTGCGTTGGCGCGAGCGCGAGGCCCCCTTCGGCTACGACCTCGCCGACGCGATCCAAACCGTTCGCGACGAGGTCATCGTCGCCGACGTCGACTTCCTCGCCCGCTACACCACCACGCACCGCATGGATCCGGTCGATCTGATCCAGCGGCTCGAGCTGCGACCGGTTCCGATCCCGCTCGGCGGCGTCTCCCGCGATCCCGAGCTGTGTGGCCTGAAGGAGATGGCGCTCGTGCTCGTCGCGCCTGCGCTGGCGCACCGCGTGCTGCGCTACCTGTGGCGCATGGAGCTGCCGATGGCGGGCTACTACGCGCGGCTCGGCAACGACACCCAACCCTCGCTGCTGCTGCGCCTGCGACAGCCGCGACCCCGCGCGCTCGACGTGCTCGCGGCGGTGCCGGGCATCGAGCTGCTCGCGCCGGTGTCGAGCCGCGCTGCGGTCGAGATCGGCTGGCGTCACCCGGTGCAGCTGGCCTCGGCGCAGAGCTGCCTGCCGGGCGACGAGATGTTCCTGTTCCGCGGCCGGGTCGCCCGCGTCGAGCGCCTCGATGGCCCGCCGCGCTTCGTCGACGGCCGTCACCTCGTCGAGTCGACCGCCGGCGTCCGACTCCGCGAGATCGGGCAGCTCCGCGATGGTGAGCTCGAGCCGCTTCGCGTCGAGCTCCGCATGCGGCCCAGCGCCCTGGCCCGCGAGCCCAAGGCCGTCGTCATCGCCTGGGAGCAGGTCCCGCTGCTGCGGCACCTCGTCTACATGCTCCCGCCCGCGGCCCTCGCCGCCGCGCGCATCGTCCCGCTCGAGGAGGGCCTGGTCGTCCTGGCCGGTCCGAGCTCCCTCGGCCGCGTCGCGCCGACGGGCCTCGGCGCGGGGCTCCTGCTGCCGCTCGGCCGTCGGCTCGGCGAGATCGCGCCGGGGGTCCTGGTGCCCGATGGCCACGAGCTGTGGCCGCGCGTGCGTCCGGCGCTGCTGCGTCACCTCCTCGGGCTGCAAGCGGAGGACTACGCGCTGTACCTGTCGCCCGACACCGACCCGATCCGCGTGCGCGTCGAGCAGCTGCGCCCGCTCGACGCCGCGGTCGTCGGTCGCCTGACGCTCGACGACGCCGCGATCGTCTCGCCGCAGATGCCCGCGGTCGGCGTCGGCACGGTCCGCAACGTCCGCCTCAGCCGGTTCGCGCTGTGGGGCTTCGGTGGGTTGCCCGCCGGTGGGCCCCGCCCCGCGGGCGAGGGCGAGAGCTGAGGCCAGCCCGATCGTGAGCCGCGATCTCCGAGCGTTCGTGACCGACTTCGTCGTGCCCCTGCTCGCGGGCGCGGACGTCTGGGTCGGCAAGCCGCTGCGGCCGCGCGATCGCGACGAGTGGGCCTCGGCGCTCGGCGCCGCGTCGCTGCCCGACGTGAATTTCTGGCGGCTGCGGCGGGCCCAGCTGCTCACCGCGCAGCCCGAGCTGCCCGACCCCGATGTCGACGAGCTCAGCCTGTGGATCGGCCTGCACAACCTGCTGGTCTTCGAGCACCCCGATCGCGCGCGGGTGTGGGCCCGCGAGATCACGTGGCGCCGGCTCGAGGGCGCGACGCGGACGCTCCTGACGCTGCCCTCGCCGGAGGACACGCCGACGCTCGTGGCGCGGCACCTGTCGGTCGGCGCGTTCATCGACCTCCTGCGCGCCGAGGTGATCGTCGCGACGCCGATCGGCGAGGTGCGCCTGCCAGCGCTCGAGTCGGGGCGACGGTTCCTGCGCGGCGCCAGCGGCCCGGGCCGCGAGCAGAGCGTCCCGTGGCTGCCGCAGCCCCACGCGCCCGAGGTCGAGCGGCTGATCGAGGACGCGCTGCGCTCGTCGCCGCTGACGTGCCTGCTGCGGCCGACCCTCGCGCCCGGTGGTTGGTCGCCGCTGCTCGCCGCCGAGCTGCTGCTGCAGCGCCCGTGGGCCCGCGCGGTCTGTCATGCATGGGCGACCCAGAAGGATTGGATGCTCACCGGCGGCGCGGTGATGTCGGCGCTGCTCCCGTCGCTGCCGCGCCTCGGCGGATCACCGCCGCCCGCTGGGACGCTCGACTCCGGGACGAGGCCCGCGCTGCCCGAGGCCGGCGCTCCGCTGGCGCTGCCCGGCGCGGTCGTGCCGTGTGATCCGCAGGCGCTCGGCGCCATCGTCGGCGCGCTGATCCATCTCCACCTCCTCAAGGTCCTCGAGCTCGACACCCGCGTCGGGCTGGCGCTCGGGAGCCGCGAGCCCGGGGTCCTCGCGTTTTTGGCCCTGCCGCTGCTGCTCCCGCACCTGTCGTCGGAGCTCGGCGAGCCGGTGCCCGCGGTGGCACAGGACGCCACGTCAGCCCCCGTCGTCCGCCGTTGGACCGAGTACGTCGATCATCTGGCGGAGTTGGTCCCGCGCTCGGTGGTCGAGAATCTGCTGGCGACCTTGGTCGGTCGCATCGTAAAACCGGCGTGAGCATGCAGGCCCCCCAAATCGCGCGCCCCACGGTGTCGATCCCGGAGTTGTCCCGGCGACTGCAAGACGGCGCGCGACAGCTCGAGGCGCAGTTCCTCGGCAAGGAGGAGATCATCCGCCTGCTGTTCGTCAGCGCGCTCGCGGGCGAGCACCTCGTGATGGTCGGTCCACCGGGCACGGCCAAGAGCGCGCTCATCCGCTCGTTCGCGCAGATCATCGAGGCGCGCTACTTCGACTACCTGCTGACGCGCTTCACGGAGCCGAACGAGATCTTCGGTCCCGTCGACATCCAGGCCTTCCGCGAGGGCACGTACCGCCGCCGCCTCGAGGGCATGCTGCCCGAGGCCGAGGTCGTCTTCCTCGACGAGATCTTCAAGGCCAACAGCGCGATCCTCAACTCGCTGCTCACGCTGCTCAACGCGCGGCGCTTCACCCACGGCAACACGTCGGTCCGCGTCCCGCTCATCTCGCTGTACGCGGCCAGCAACGAGGTCCCCACCGACGAGGCCCTGTCGGCGCTGTTCGACCGCTTCTTGCTGCGCGTGCGCGTCGACTACCTGGACAGCTATCACTTCCGCGGTCTGCTGCAGAAGGGCATCGAGCTCGAGGCCAAGGGCATGAACCCCGACGTCGGCCCGGTGCAGCCGGTGATGAGCGCCCGCGAGCTCCGCGAGCTGCAGCGCAACTTCGGCAACCTGCTGCGCTTCTCCGAGGACTTCCTCTCCACCTTCAAGGGCCTGGTCTTCCAGATCCGCTCCGAGGGCGTGGGCCTGTCCGACCGCCGCATCGTCAAGCTGCTCAAGCTGTTCGCCGCTTCGGCGGTGCTCGACGGCCGCGAGGCGGTCAACGACAGCGACTTCTTCGTCCTGCGCCACGTGTGGAACACGCCCGAGCAGGAGGAGATCCTGCAGGAGGTCGTGGGCCCCGTGCTCGACCAGTGGTACGAGCACCACCCGGATCAGGCCCGCATCGGCGCCACGCCGACCAACCTGCAGGATCTACTCGAGGAGCTCCGCGTCATCCGCGAGACGCTCACGGGCAGCGAGGTCCTGAGCGACATGCAGCTGTTCAGCCAGCTGCGCAACCTCGGCGACATCAAGGCGGCCCTCGGCCGCATGCCCGACAACCCGGCGGCGATGCGAATGATCGCCGAGGTCGACAAGCTGCTGGAGACGATGTTCGCCAGCAGCCGCTTCGTCTAGCACCGGCCTCCGCGTTCAGGGCAGCAGCGCCGGCGCGCCGAGCCTGCGCATCTCGAGCGCCACCGTGTTCTCACCGGGCAGCAGCGGCAGTCGCTGGTGCAGCGGCACGTACCCGGGCGACTTGAACTCGCAGCGCAGCGTCGCCCCGTGGCCGACGTCGAAGGGCGGCACATCCGTCAACAGCCACCAGCGATCGCGCAGCGCGTCGGGCCCGTCCTCGCAGCGCATGGCGACCGACCTCGGCGCCTCGAAGCGGACGCGGGCCGGCTTCGGGTGGGCCTTCAGCACGTGGGTCGAGCCGCCGGTGCACGCGCGTGGGTGCAACGACAGCTCGCCGTGGTAGCGCGGGCCGACCAGGCGCACCGCGATCTCGAGGTGCTCGAGCTGCAGGTGCAGGCCATCGCCCGACAGTCGCGTGCGCGCCCCGGCGACCTCGAGCTCGTGGTGGGCGCGGGCCGGCACCGGCAGCCCGATCACCGTGACCGTGCAGCCATCGACCACGGGCGGCTCGTGCTCCGCCGCACCCGTGGTCCCCTCGGGGACCGCCCCCGTCACCATCCCCGAGAGCATCCAGACACGCCAAGCCATGCGCCATGGTCGCGCGCCTCGGTTCGTTCGTCACCGGGTGCGGCTTGCGGTCGCGGTTCTGCTACCTTGCCCCGGTCGTCATGGCCGCCCGTCCGCCGCAGCACGCCGAAGCCGGGGTCGGTGCCGAGTTCGAGCGTCAGATCGGCACGATGGCCCTCTCGCAGCTCGAGGGCACCGGCGCGCTGGCCCTGATGCGCGCGGTCGCGTGGCACAACTCGCTCGTGCGCCTCGGGATGGCCGTGCCGCTCGTCGTCGTGCACGACCTCGGCTGCCTGATCGCGGGACTCGGTCGGCCCGCCGCGCAGCTGCGAGGCCTCGGCGATCCCGAGATCAGCGACGCGTGGCGGCGGCTGTTGGTCGAGCTCGGTGAATCCGAGCTCGCGCGGACGCAGGCGGGGTGGAAGCACCGCGATCCGATGATCGGCGTCGTGCTCGCGCGCGTGCTGTCGAGCCTGATCCCGCAGCTGCCCGACGACGTCCGCGTGCTGCGGCCCGTCGCGCTGCCCAACGACGTCGTCCACTACACGCGGGTCGAGCCCAACACCGCGTTCACGCGCTACGATCAGAGCGTCGCGACCGCGTGGCTGGCGACGCTCGGGGTCCATCGGCTGCTCCCGCTGCTGGAGATCGAGCAGATCGACCTCGACGCGCTGCGCCTGCTGGGGCTGTTCCGCGGCGGCGATGCGCTGCCCGGCGTGGACCTGGCCGACCTCTACAACGTCGTGATGAGTCCGTCACTCGCCGACGTGATCGACTTCTCGATGGAGCTGCTGCCGTCGATCCTCGAGGTCCGGCGCGACGCGGGGCAGCAGAGCTTCAGCATCGACGGCTACGCGTCGATCGAGCGCCGCGGCAACCTCGACGATCTCATCTTGACGCAGCTCGCCTACGACAACGACATCTTCGAGCAGAAGCTCGTCGACAGCGAGCTGTTCTTCTTCACCCACGAGAAGCAGATGGAGAACGAGCGGCGGGTGCACCAGGTGCTCGTCGACGGCAGCGCCTCGATGCGGGGCGTTCGCGAGGTCTTCGCCCGCGGCCTGGCCCTGGCGCTCTGCAAGCGGTTGGCGCTCCTCGGCGAGGAGGTGACGCTGCGGTTCTTCGACTCGCGGCTGTACGAGGGCGTTCGCGTGCAGGCGACCGGCAGCGCCGAGGTGCCGTACGCCCTGCAGTTCCGGGCCGAGCGCGGCCGCAACTACGCGCGGGTGGTCCGCCAGCTCAACGCCGAGCTCAGCGCGCCGCGGCGCAACGCCGCCCACACGCTGGTCTACGTGCTGACCCATGGCGAGTGCCAGTTGCCGGTCGACGAGGTCGCGTTGCTCTCGGCGCGCGCGCCGATCTACGGGGTCTTCATCCTCCCCAGCGGCCCGCTCGAGCTGCCCTACCTCGACCACCTCCACCGCGTGCACGTGATCGACGCCGACGCGATCAGTCACGGCCGCAGGGCCCATCGCGCGCGGCAGATCATCGACGACGTGCAGTCCGACCTCGACGCCCGACGCGGCGCGAAGGCGGGCGGCGCGAAGCGGGCGCCGAGCCGGCCCACCCGTCCGGTCGAGCGGCGGAGGCGGCCGTGATCGACACGGCGGTCCTGTGGATCCGCGCCGAGGCGAGCATGCGCGCGGGTCGGCACGCCGACGCGCTCGTTCACCTGCGCCACCTCGTCGAGGTCGTCGACCGCATCGACTTCGAGTACGAGGAGTGGCTGCGGGCGATGGCCGAGTGCCTGCGGGTGCTCGGCCACGCGCGCGAGGCCGCCGCCTGTGCTGCGTATCTCGGCGCCACCGATGCGCCGCCACCCGAGGTCCTCGCCCACGAGACCAACCGCGTCGCGGCGGGCGACATGGACGCGCTGCGCGGCGTCCGGTTGATGGGTGTGTACCTGTCGCGGGCCGGCCACGCGCGCGCCGCCGCGGACTGGTTCGGCGTGGGCGTCATGCCGATCCACCGCGCCGTCGAGCTCGAGCGGGCCGGCGACGACGCGGCCGCGGCGGGCCTGTGGCAGGACGTGATGGCCCGCGACGATCTCCACGAGCGGCGCTACGAGGCCGCGCTGGCGAAGATCAACTACGCGCTGTGCCTGCTCCGCCTCGGACACGACCGCGCCCGGGTCGCGATGGCCGCGGCCACGACCGCGGTCGAAGAGGTCGCGGACGGCTTCGAGACCGAGGGCCTGCGCGAGCGGGCCTTCGATTGCTACCAGCTCATCGCGCGGCTCGGGAGCGAGGCCGGCGCGTTCGAGAACGTCGCCGAGGGCTACCTCAACAGCGTCCGCATCCTCCGCGACGACGGCCTCAAGCTCGACGCCCTGCGCCTGCACGAGGCCTTCGTGACCATGGCCCGACGCGCGGGCGAGTGGCACGCCGCCGCCGGGCTGCTGCGCGAGGCCGCCGACTACTGCACCCGCGCGGGCATGCCGTACGCCGACGATCTGCGGCTGCGCAGCGCCGAGGCCTGGCTCAAGGCCGCGCTCGAGGCCCAGACCGCCGGCCACCCGCTGCAGATCGTCGAGAACGCGTACCTCGCAGCGGCCGAGTCGTTCGCGTCGGTCCGCGCCTTCAAGCAGGTGCTCGAGGTGTATCGCCGGCTCCTGCAGCTCGAGCTCCCGGGGCGCTCCCGCGATCGCTACCGTCGCCTCTGCGAGCGGCTCGGGGGCGACCTGCACGACGCGCCGCGCCCGGTGCCCGTGCCGGAGTTCCTCAAGCAGCTCCCCGAGTACGAGGAGGTCTGGTACGTCGACCTCGCCGAATGGGAGCTCGACGGCGATCCGGCGCTCGTCGCCGCCGGCGTCATGGCCGATCGACGCTTCCCCGACTTCGTGCGCCGGCACGCCCTGCTGCTCGTGCTCGAGCTCGAACGCCGCGGCAACCAGGTCGCCGCGATCGATGTCGTGCGCCGGCTCGAGTCGATCCGTGCCTATCCGGTCATCGCCGCGCTCGAGGGCCTCTTCGGCGCCCGCGATCCGGCCATCCGTCGGGCTGTGGCCGAGTCGATGGGCAAGCTCCGGTTCAAGCGCAGCTTCGCCCTGGTCGGCCGGGCGCTGCGCGACGACGATGCGGACGTGCGCGAGGCCGCGGCCGCGGCGACCGGCCAGCTCGTGTTCCCCCACGCGTTCGAGCCCCTGCGCCGCATCTTCGCCGCCCGCGACGTGCCAGACGCGACCCGTGCCCGGCTCGCGGCGCTGAAGGCCATCGGCAAGATCAACACCGTCGAGGCCCTCGAGTTCCTCTGCGATCGGCTGCGCGAGGGCGATCGCGAGTACGTCGAGCAGGCGGCCCATCTGCTCGTCGAGCTCACGAACTCCGAGCTGCTCCCGTACCTGCGCCAGCAGATCGAGCTGGTGCCCGCGGCGTACCGGCCCAGCCTCGAGGACACCGCACGGCGACTCGAGCGGCGCCTGCGATAGCCGACGCCCATCGCCGGGCGCCTCAGCCCATCCAGTACGACAGGCCCAGCGTCAGCATGTGGGTCACCGGCATGTCGCCGCGGAAGCTGTCGACGAGCGCCTGATAGCCCATCGACACGCCGATGCCGTGCCAGTACCGCCGCGAGTCGTCGAGCGCGACGAGGCCGAGATCGAGGCGCACCCGCGGACCGTGGGGCAGCAGGTTCTTGGCCGGGCTGATCGCGACCGCGTCGTTGCTCTGCGGGCGCACGACCGTGTCCCCGTCGCGCTCGTTCACCACGCCGTAGTAGAAATCGTAGCCGACGCGGAGGTCGAGGAATCCGCGGCCGAGCAGGGCCATCCGCCCGAGGCCGACGGTGGGGCCGACGCCGAGCAGCGCGTTGATCTCCCGCGTGCCCGTCTCCTGCAGGGCGAAGCGGCCGCCGTAGGCGGTCGCCGTGATCGCGTAGCCGAAGCGGTTCCAGCTCTGGCCGACGTCGACGGCGATCCCACCGAAGCGCCCGCCGCCAGCATCCTTTGCGCCGGCGTTCGCGAACATCAGCCGGCCGGCGACATTCAGCTTGCCGGGGTTGGCGTTGGGGCGGAACTTCGGCGAGTAGGCCTTCGTGATGGCCTCGTTCGGGGTCAGCTCCTCGTCGGCCGCCGGGCTCGGGGCCGACACGACGCTCGGCGTGGTCGCCGGTGTCGAGGCTGGCGTCGCGGCGGCGGGCGCGTCGAGCATGTCGGCGCGGATCGGCGCGGTCGGGGGCGTGGCGTCGGCCGGCGGCTCGACCGGCGGTGCGGTCGGCGTTTCGATCGGCGCCTCGGTCGGGGCGATCGGCTCCGCGGGCTCGGCGGCCACTGGCTCGGGGATGCTCGGGCCGGGCGCTGCGGCTCCAGCCTCCGGCCCGGCCATGCCCGCATGGGCCTTGGCCTGTGCGGGGATCGTCGCGACAACGGAGCAAAGCATGACCATCGTCACGGCAAGGAACCTGGGTCGATCGCACGACATGGTCCCTAGGCTAGCGCCGCCAGAGGGCGTCGGCGAGCCCCGAGGGCGGGATTTGTGGCCAAACGCCTCGCGGAACTCCGGGAAAAAACACGTGTGGGTTCGGGGTTGACGTTTTTCCCGCCCAAACTAAAGTTGCGCGCGCCAAGCCCATCCGGCGGGGTTTTCCCCACTCGGCCGGCTCCTCCTCGTTCCTCACCAAATCGCCGCCTCAGTTCGGCGGATGGAGTTTCCCAATGCATATCCAACGCAAGTCCAGGCTCATCGTCGCCGGGCTCCTCGCCTCCGTGGCGATGGCCGGCTGCGCGCCGCGGGTCTTCGCTGACACCTCCGGCCTCGCGATCGTCGGTACCGCCGCCCCCGTGGAGGCCGAGCCGCCGCCGCCCGAGCCGCAGAAGCGGGTCGAGGTTCGCGAGAACAAGATCATCATCAACGAGAAGGTCCAGTTCCTGGTCAACTCGGACAAGATCCTCGAGGTCTCGCACAGCCTCCTCGACGAGGTCGCGAAGGTCATCAAGGATCACCCGCAGATCAAGAAGATCGAGGTCGAGGGTCACGCGAGCGCCGAGGGTTCGGACGCCAAGAACCTCAACCTTTCGAACCGCCGCGCCAAGGCGGTCATGAAGTACCTGACCAAGACGGCCGGCGTGACCGAGGGCCTGCTCTCGGCCAAGGGCTACGGCGAGACCCGCCCGATCGCGGACAACGAGACCGAAGAGGGTCGCGAGAAGAACCGCCGGGTCGAGTTCACGATCACCGAGCAGGACGTCGTGCAGACCAAGGTCGAGGTCGACGACAAGGGCAACGAGAAGGTCGTCTCGGGAGGCTGAGGTTCACATGAAGACATCCATCGCAATCGCGTTTCTCGCCTCCATGTCCGCCGCGTGCAGCTTCATGGCGCGCGACACGGAGACCTACAAGAACGACACCCGCACCGTGCTCGAGGCCAAGAACTCGGCCGTCGTCGGTTGCTACGACACCGCCCTCGCGGCGAACCCGTCGCAGTCCGGCAACGTCGTGGTGACCTTCGTCGTCGAGAAGAAGACCGGCGCCATCACCAACGTGAGCGCCGATCCGAACCAGAGCACGGCGCCCGAGGCCCTGCAGCAGTGCGTCGTCACGGCGCTCGAGGGGCTCACCCTCGACCCGGCGGATCAGCGCGAGGGTCAGGCGACCTTCACGTGGACGTTCACGGCGCCCGCGGGCGCTGGCAAGCCCGCCGCCTGAGGCCAACCGGCCGATCCCGGGGATCACCCGGGCCACGCTCCGAGCCCGCTCCTTCCCCCTGGGGAAGGGCGGGCTCGTGTCGTTTCCGCGCCGTTCGACGTGACGCGTCTGTGATCGCGCCCCGGCTATCGGGCGGGCGCAGACGCACATAGACTCGCCGCAGCCGAATCGACCCGTACGTCGTCGGCGAAAAGGAGCCAAGATGGTCCCCACCCGAAGCAGGAACTTCCCGCTGGCCGCGGCCGCACTGGTCGCGATGATCGTCCTCGGTCCCGGCCGTGCCGTCGGCGAGGACGGCGGCGCCGACGCCCGGCTGCAGAAGCTCAGCGTCGAGCTCAAGCAGCACGATGTCGCCGACACCAGCCACGCCGCCACCGCCGAGCTCGGCAAGGCGGAGGCGCTGAAGGACAAGGCCCGGCCGCTCGTCGGCGAACGACGTGAGCGCGAGGTTCTCGACCGCACGCTCGACGAGCTCGAGGCGACGCTGTCGCTCATCGAGGCCAAGATCGTCCAGGCGGCGGCCAAGGCCAAGCTCGACGCGGCGAAGGCCAAGCGCGAGGAGCTCCGCGCCGAGCTCGCGAAGGTGCGCAGCGAGGCCGACGCCCTCGAGAAGCAGCAGGCCGAGCTCGAGAAGAAGCTGGGAGGTGGCAAGTGAAGCGCCTCTGGCTCATCGCCGCCATCACCCTCGTCTCGTGCTCGCGGCTGCCCAAGCCGGCCGAGATGCAGCAGTTCGAGTCCGAGCGCAAGGCTCGTGACGGCGAGGAACTCAAGCTCGAGCTGCCGGAGCTCGTCGGCCACGCCGACGCCGAGTACGCCAAGGCCGTCGAGGCCCACGACGACAAGGAGAAGGAGCTCCTCGAGCACCACGCGCACCTCGCTGCGCTGTGGTGGCAGTCGGCGCAGCTGCGCCGCGACACCCGCGAGGCGACCGAGTCCGAGAAGGCGGTCGCCAAGGAGACGGCGCAGCTCGAGAGCGAGCTGACCGAGGCCAAGAAGCGGCAGAAGCTGGCCAAGGCCACGCTCGATCGCATGGCGCAGATCATCGCGCTCGAGGGCAAGGTCACCGACTCCCAGGAGGTGAACGTCGCCCGCGGCGCGATCAACGAGGCGCTCGCGGCCCTCAAGGAGGCGCAAGCGGTCGACGCCGACACCCACGCAGCGGCGAACTTCGCCGCCGCCGAGGCCAAGCTGAAGGCCGCCACGGACGCGCTCGGTCGGGGCAAGACCAAGGACGCGCAGAGCTTCGCGATCGAGGCGAAGGCGGCGGCCGAGTCGGCCAAGCGCGAGGCGGAGCCCAAGTTCACCAGTACCGAGGCGGACCAGGCCAAGATGGCCCGCGCCAAGGCGCTGTTCGACGCGGTCGGTCAGATCAGCGGCGTGTCGCGCTCGATGGTCGAGGGCGGCGTGCAGGTCACCGTGGTCGAGGCGTTCTCCGCCTCGGGCGGCGTCGACATCCAGCCGATGATGGAGGCGACGTTCAACAAGCTCGCCGAGACCGCCAAGACCTTCAGCGACTACGCGCTGGTGGTCGAGGCCCACACCGACAGCAAGGGCAACAAGAGCAAGAACCTGCAGCTGTCGGAGTCGCGGGCCAAGAGCGTGGCGGCCTTCCTCGCCGCCCAGGGCGTCGCGCCCGACCGCATGACCGCGCTGGGCAAGGGCTCGGGCGAGCCGGTCGCCGACAACAAGACCAAGGACGGCCGCGCGAAGAACCGGCGGATCGAGATCCTGTTCGTGTTGTCGAGCAAGTGAACCGCACGGGCGGCGATTCGCCGCCGGACGAACGAAGGGCCTCCGATCGACGATCGGGGGCCCTTTTTCGTGCGGCCGCCTACGCTACGCGACCGCGAGGGCCTGGGTCAGGTCGGCGAGCAGGTCGTCGACGTGCTCGACGCCGACCGACAGCCGCACGAACCCGTCGTGGATGCCGAGCGCCTGGCGCTTGTCGGCCGGGATGCTGGCGTGGGTCATGATGGCGGGGTGCTCGATGAGGCTCTCGACGCCGCCGAGGCTCTCCGCGAGCGTGAAGACCTTCACCGCGCCGAGGAACCGCCGCGCGGTGTCGAGGTCACCCTTCAGGTAGGCCGAGATCATGCCGCCCGGCGCGCTCATCTGCCGCTGGGCGAGGGCGTGCTGCGGGTGGCTGGCGAGCCCCGGGTAGATCACGCGGTCGATCTTGGGGTGCGCCTCGAGGAACGCGGCGATGCGGGCCGCGTTGCTGCAGTGCCGCTCCATCCGCAGCGCGAGGGTCTTCAGGCCGCGCAGGGTGAGGAAGCAGTCCTGCGGGCCGGGCACGCCGCCGCAGGAGTTCTGCAGGAAGGCCAGGCGCGCCGCGACGTCCGGATCCGAGGTGATGACCGCGCCGCCGACGACGTCGGAGTGACCGCCGATGTACTTGGTCGTGCTGTGCATGACCAGGTCGGCGCCCTGCTCGAGCGGGCGCTGGAGCATCGGGGAGGCGAAGGTGTTGTCGACCGCGAGCAGCACGCCGCGGCGCTTGCAGATCGCCGCGATGGCCGCGATGTCCGCGAGCTTGAGCATCGGGTTGGTCGGGGTCTCGACCCACACCATCTTGGTGCCGGCCTCGATCGCGGCCTCGATGGCCTTGGGGTCGGTCGGGTCGACGAACGAGAACCGCAGGCCCTGGCGGCGCAGGACCTTGTCGAACAGCCGGAACGTGCCGCCGTACACGTCGTCGACCGACACGATGTGGTCGCCGGCGTCGAACATCAGCGCGATGGTCGTGGTCGCCGCGCAGCCCGACGCGAACGCGAACCCGAAGCGCCCGCCCTCGAGGGAGGCGAGGGCGCGCTCGAGCGCGTACCGGGTCGGGTTGTGGGTGCGGCTGTACTCGAAGCCGCTGTGCTCGCCCGGGCCCTTCTGGGCGTAGGTCGAGGTCTGGAAGATCGGCGGCATCACGGCGCCGGTGACGGGCTCCGGGTGCTGACCGCCGTGGATGACGAGGGTCTCGAGGCGCGCGCCCTCGGGCAGGTGATCGGTGTCTTTGCGGTACTCGGCCATGGGAGGTCCTCCTCGACGCGATGGGCGTCGCGTCAGGCGCGGTGGCTCGCGAGGTAGTCGATGATGTCGATCTTGGTCAGCACGCCGAGCAGGCGATCGGCCTCGACCACCAGCACGACCTTGGCGTCGTTGAAGATCGAGCGGACCAGCTGGATGCGGGTGTACGGCGTGACGGTGGCGTAGTCCGACTCGATGAGCTCCGTCAGGGACTCGCCGAGCGCGCCCTCGTGCTGCACGAGGTAGTTGAGGAGGTCGATCTCGGCCACGATGCCGCAGTGCCGGCCGTTCTCGTCGAGCACGGGGAGCTGGCTGATGCCGTGCTCCTTCATGATCGTGATGGCGTCGCGCACCGTGGCGGTGATGGGCGCCGTGATGAGGCGGTGCGGCTTGTGCTTGAGCACGTGGGCCACGGTGCCCTCGGTGTCGTCGTCGGCGAGGAAGCCGTTGCTGCGCATCCACTCGTCGTTGAAGATCTTGGACAGGTACTTCTGCGCGCTGTCGGGCAGCAGGACCAGGATGTTCTTCGGCTCGCGCAGGCCCTTGGCGTACTTGATCGCGCCGACGACGGCCGCGCCGCCCGAGCCGCCGGTGAAGATGCCCTCGCGCCGCGCGAGCTCGCGGGTCATCGCGAAGCACTCCTTGTCGTCGACCTGGATCACCTCGTCGAGGAGATCGAGGTTCATCGTCGACGGCAGGAAGTCCTCGCCGATGCCCTCGACGTAGTACGAGAACGGCTTGGTGAGGCGGCCGGTCTTGACGTACTCGTAGTAGAGCGAGCCGATCGGATCGACGCCGACGAGCTTGATGTCCGCACGCTTCTGCTTGAAGTATCGGCCGCAGCCCGACAGCGTGCCGCCGGTGCCCATCCCCGAGCAGAAGACGTCGAACTCACCGCCGGTCTGCTCCCAGATCTCGGGCCCCGTGGACAGGTAGTGCGCCTCGGGGTTGGCGGGGTTGTGGTACTGGTTCGAGTAGAACGCGCCCGGGGTCTCCTCGACGATGCGACGCGCCGTGGAGTAGTAGCTGCGCGGATCCGAGGGCTCGACGGCGGTCGGGCAGATGACGACCTTGGCGCCGTAGGCGCGCAGGGCGTCGACCTTCTCCTTCGACATCTTGTCGGGCATCACGAAGATGCACTTGTAGCCGCGGGTCGCCGCGACCATGGCCAACCCGGCGCCGGTGTTGCCGCTGGTCGCCTCGACGATGGTGCCGCCGGGCCCGAGCATGCCGCGCTTCTCGGCGTCGCCGATGATGTTGAGGGCGACGCGGTCCTTCATCGAACCGGCCGGGTTGAGGTACTCGAGCTTGACGTAGATGTTCGACTCGACCGACTCGGCGACCCGCTGCAGTCGCACGATCGGGGTGTGTCCGATGGCTTGGGTCAGGTCGGCGACGGCACCGCGCATCAGCTGGCGTTCCATGGTGGTTCTCCCTGGCGGCCCGGGCCCTTGGGGGGCCACGTGCGCCGCCGATCCTTACCATGGCGGCGTCGGGGGCCCCGGGCACGGGCAGCCGCGGGGCGCGTGAGCTTGGCCGCGCACACGCAGAAGGGGGGCGCTGGACGGTCGATCGGGGGACGTGCGAGCGGCGCGTGTCCGGCCGTCAGCGGTCGTCCGCGGCCTTGGCCGCGCGGCGGGCCTTCTGCCGCGCGCGCTGCTTGCTGCCGTCGCCGAAGTACCAGCCGATGTTCAGCGTCATCATGGCGCGCCAGCTCTTGGGCTTGTCGAGCTCGAAGTGCTGCAGGTGGCTTCGCACGCCGGCGACCCGGAGGATCACCGACAGCGCGCCGCGGTCGACGCGGGTGGTGAACGACAGCTCGCCGCCGACGTGGTGGTTGTTGACGATGATCGGCTCGCCGAGGCCGCCGCGCGAGGCGCTGACGACGTCCTTGCGCTGGATGAGCGGCTGGAAGAAGCCGTACCCGAACGCGGCGCCGACGATCCCGCCCTGGTAGCCGAGGTGGATCTGCGGGTGGATCACCAGCGGCATCGCCTCGAGCGTGTTGCTGGTGTTGGTGCCGATGCCGAGGCTCGGGCGGACCATCATGTACTTGAGGAACTGCGCCTGGTAGGCGAAGTCGGCCAGCAGCGGGATGTAGTGGAAGCGCTGCTTCTTGCCGCTGTCGGCGTCGATCGCCGACGACAGCCGCATGTACGCCAGCTCGACGCCCAGGCGGAAGCGGTGCGTCGGCGGCAGCTGGCGGCGGCGCGGGTCGACGAACGTCGGATCGTCGTCCTTGGCCGCATGCGCCACCGCAGGGGCGAGCGCGGCCGCACCCAGGGCCACGACGCCGCCCAGCCCCATCACCAAACGCCTACGCGCACGCATCCGTCGTCGAAGCATCCCAGGACCTTCGCCCGGGGTCAAACCCGGTGACACCGGCGACGTCACGCCGGGGCGACCGCGCGGCGTCACGGAAGGCTCGCCCGTCGTCCATGCCTGGCGCGGGCAGGCCGCCCACGAGCCCCCGTCGCCCGGCATCTCCCTAGGCGAGTGTCAGGTCGAGCAGCGTCGCGGCAAGGTATCCGAGGCTCACCCAGCCGTTGAGATCGAAGAACGCGCGGCCGAGCTTCGACAGGTCGCCCGGGCGCACGATCGCGTGTTCGACCACGAGCACCGCGGCGATCGCCGCGAGGCCGACGCCGTGGATCCAGCCCAGGTCCGCCAGCCGATGCACCGCGACGAGCGCGGCGAGGGTGACCACGTGCAGCCCGGCGCTGATGACGATCGCCCCCGTGGTCCCGAATCGTGCCGGGATCGAGTGAAGGCCGTTCGCCCGATCGAACCCCTCGTCCTGGAGCGCGTAGAGCACGTCGAAGCCGGCGACCCAGGTCGCCACCGCGAGCATCAGCGCGAGCGGGACGCTCGCCCCCGCGAAGCTGCCGGTGACGGCGATCCAGGCGCCGCCCGGCGCGAGCGCCAGCGCCAGGCCGAGCACCAGGTGGCTCGACCACGAGAAGCGCTTGAACAGGCTGTAGCCGAGCAGCACCACGAGGCACGCGGGGGCCAGCGCCGCGGGCAGGGGTCCGAGCAGCGCCGAGGCGCCGCAGAACACCGCCGCGGAGACGATGGTCAGGGTCCACGCGGCGCGGAGCGAGATCACGCCGCGCGGCAGCTCGCGATCGGCGGTGCGGGGGTTGGCCGCGTCGAAGCGGCGATCGACGATGCGGTTGAAGCCCATCGCCGCCGAGCGGGCCCCCGCGAACGCGAGCACGATCCACACGACGCGCAGGGCGTCGAGGCCCACGCCGCCGCTCGCGATCGCGAAGCGGTGGGCGAGCGCGGTCGAGGCCAGTGCGAACGGCAGGCCGAAGATCGTGTGGCTGAACTTGACGAGCTGCCCGAACGCACGGAGCTGCGAGAGCGCGGCCATGGGTCCCCTCGTGTCAGGCCTGCGCGCCCGGGCGCGTCAGCAGCTCGTACTGCATGTTGCGCCGCGCCGGGCGGAAGCCCGCCTGACGGATGTGGTGCTCGATCTGATCGGCGGTGAGCATGAAGTGCGCGCCGGCCTGCGAGACGACGTTCTCCTCGATCATCACCGAGCCGAAGTCGTTGGCGCCGAAGCGCAGGCCGACCTCGCCGATCTCGGGGCCGAGCGTCGGCCAGCTGACCTGGATGTTGGGGATGTTGTCGAGGTACAGCCGCGACAGCGCCTGCAGCCGGAGGTAGCGCCACGCGCTGGTGTCGTCGCGGAGCTTGAGCCGCGTGCCGTCGGCCTGGAACGGCCACGTGATGAACGCGGTGAAGCACCCGCCGTTGTCGCGGGCGAGCGACTCGTCCTGCAGGCCGCGGAGGCGATCGAGGTGCGTGAGCACGTGGTCGCCGGTCTCCTGGAAGCCGAAGACCATCGTGCACGTGGTCTTCATACCCAGCATGTGGGCCTGGCGCATGACCTCGAGCCACTCGTCGGTGGTGTTCTTGAACGGCGAGATGCGGTTGCGGATCTCGTCGTGCAGCAGCTCGGCGCCCCCGCCCGGCAGCGAGTCCATGCCCGCGGCGCGCAGGCGGATCAACACCTCGCGCACCGACAGGTCCTCGAGGTTGGCGAGGTGGATGACCTCGGTCGGCGACAGCGCGTGCAGCCGCAGCGAGAAGTTGGCCTTGGTCCAGCGGAACAGGTCCTCGTACCAGGCCAGGCCGAGCTCGGGGTTGAGCCCGCCCTGCAGCAGGATCTGGACGCCGCCCAGGGCCTCGGTCTCGCGAAACTTCTCGGCCAGCACCTCGCGCGACAGGACGTAGCCGTCCTTGCCCGACGGCGGCGTGTAGAAGTTGCAGAACTTGCAGCGCGCGGTGCAGACGTTGGTGTAGTTGACGTTGCGGTCGACGATGTACGTGACCACGCCCTCGGGGTGGAGCGCGGCGCGGCGGGCATCGGCGACGGCGCCGAGCTCGAGCAGCTCGGCCTCGTCGTAGAGCAGCAGGCCCTCGCGCAGGGAGATTCGCTCGCCGGCGCGGGCGCGCTCGAGGATCTGCGCGACGCTGCGGGGCGTCGCGGCGGTCGCCCCGGGGCGCAGCGGCGCGTAGCCGGCGTCGGCGAAGTGCACGTGCGCGACCTCGTCGTCGTGATCGCGGCCGAGCAGCGCGCGGGCGCGGCTCAGGTACTCGACCATGCCCTCGCGCTCGTAGGCGTCGAGGCCGTAGCGGATCGTCTGGCGCAGGTACCTCGCGTAGTGGGACTCGGGCAGGGCGGCGGCGCCGAGCCGCGCGGCGTGCTGGCGCGCGTACTCCTCGATGTGCCGCGCGCCGACGGTCTTGGCGCCGCGCAGCGCGTCGAGGTGCGCGGGCTCGAGGCAGCCGGGGCGCGCGGCCCAGACCGCGAACACCATCGGCAGGCCGGTGGCGTGGAACCACTCGGCGCCCAGATCGATCGTGTGCTCGAAGCGGCCGGCGAGGCCGAACGCGGCGTCGCCGATGACCAGCGCGCCGACGTCGTCGGCGACCCGCGCCGCGCCCCACCTCGAGGGCGGGCGACAGGCCGCGCGCGGCGAGCAGCACCTTCAGCAGGAGCGCCGAGCTGCGCGACGCGTCGTCGAGGAGGATCCGCGACAGGGACTCGAGCGGGCGCGCGGCAGCGACGACGACGGTCTCGACCGCGCCGCGGCACGCGATCGCGACGTCGGGCACGACCTCCCACTCGGGGTGATCGAGCAGCGTCGCGACCGGGACGAGCGCGACGTCGCAGCGGCCCTCGGCCAGCGCTTGGGCGCACGCGCTCGGCAGGGCCTCCTCGACGGTGAACAGCGGCGCGCCGTCGGGACCGAGCGGCGGATCGGAGACGAGCGGAGCGACGAGTGGGCGCGCGTTGAGGAAGGCGACGCCCATCACACGTAGCGGCGGGCGCAGGGGTGGGCGCAGCGGGGCGGTCACGCGGCACCCCCGTCCTGCTCGGCGACCGCGATCGGCAGGCGGCGCCGCGCTGCCGTCGAGTACGGCACGCTCGCGTCGACTCGGATGCCGTCGAGTGGCGCGCCGTCGTCCTCCCACAGCACGTTGTAGAGCGTGTCGCGCTCGACCGCGTGGCGACCGGCCTCGCGGATCAGTCGCACCAGCTCGACGCGCCCGAGGGCCTGCGGCGTCTCGGCGCCGGCCATGTGGTAGATCTTTTCCTCCTGCACGGTGCCGTCGATGTCGTCGGCGCCGAAGCTCTGGGCGATCTGCGCGGTCTTCAGGCCCAGCATCACCCAGTACGCCTTGATGTGCGGGATGTTGTCGAGCATCAGCCGCGCGACCGCGTAGGTCCGCAGGTCGTCCATGCCGGTCGGCGGCGGTAGCTTGCCCAGATCGTTGCCGTCGGGGTGGAACGACAGCGGGATGAAGGTCTGGAACCCGCCGGTCTCGGCCTGCAGCGACCGCAGGCGGATCATGTGATCGACGCGCTCCTCGAGGGTCTCGACCGTGCCGTAGAGCATCGTGCAGTTGGTCCGCAGGCCCAGGCGGTGGGCGGTGCGGTGGACGTCGAGCCACTGCTCGCCGGTGGCCTTGTCGCGGCAGATCTTCTTGCGCACGCGCTCGGCGAAGATCTCGGCGCCGCCGCCCGGCAGGCTGCCGAGCCCGGCGTCGACGAGCTCGCGCAGGACCTGCTCGTAGCTGCGATCGTAGCGCACGGCGAAGTCGTGGATCTCGACCGCCGTGTACGCCTTGAGGTGGATGTCGGGGCGCTCGGCCTTCAGCACGCGCAGCGTGTCGAGGTAGTACTCCCACGGCAGCGTCGGGTGCAGGCCGTTGACGATGTGGATCTCGGTGACCGGCTGCCCACGGCGCTCCACGAGCTTGCCGCGGATCTGCTCGAGCGACATCGTGTAGGCCTGCGGCATCCCGTCCTCGAGCCGCGCGAACGAGCAGAACTTGCAGTCCGCGTGGCAGACGTTGGTCGCGTTGATGTGGAAGTTGATGTTGAAGTACGTGCGATCGCCGTGGAGACGCTCGCGCACTTGGTTGGCCAGGCTGCCGAGCGCGCACACGTCGGGGTAGTGGTAGAGCCACACGCCGTCCTCGAGCGACAGCGGGGTGCGGTCGTCGAGCTTGCGGACGATGTCGGCGAGGCGGGAATCGTTGCGGGTCGTGTTCACGGCGTGGACTCCGGGGCGTGGACGGGCTGCAGACCGGCGTGGCGAACCAGCGTCGCGAGGCCCGAGGCGGTGTTCTCGTCGGGTCGCGTGACGCCGCACAGCGGCAGGCTGCGATCGGTCTCGATGGGGCCGCCGAGCGCGTCGGCGCCGAAGCCCAGCGCGACCTGGGCGAGGCGGATGCCGAGCAGATCGTGGCGGGCCTCGACGGCGACGTGGGCGGGCAGGCAGAGGCGGGCGGCGGCGATGCACCACAGCGGGTGGAGCCCGGCGGCGGTCCGCGAGCACGGGGCCAGGCTCATCGGTGGCGGCTCGCTCGCGGCGAGCTCGTGCAGCCACCGCACGTAGCGCTCGCGGTCGGCCGGCTCGGTGCCGACCTGCACGACGACGTGATCGCCGTTCTGCAGCGCGCCGCGGGTCGCGGGCCAGCGCCCCTGCGTGAGGACCTCGCCGCCGCGCACGATGACGGCGTGCTCGGGGACGCCGAGGGACGCTCGCGCGACGATGCGGACGCGGCGGCCGGCGAGCGCATCGCGGCGCGCTCGGCCGCGGGCGGCGGCGAGCAGCGGCTCGCGGACCAACCCGAGCAGCACCTCGACGGTCGGCGGGTCCGACGTCGCGGCACCGATCGGCGCCGATGCGGGCGTCGGGTTCTGCGTGGCTTCGGTCTCGTTCATGATGGCTCTCCCCAGCGCCGCACGAGCGGCAGCGGCAGTCCGGCGCGATCGAGCGCGCGGACGACCACGGTGTCGACGGCGCCCTCGAGCGAGGTGACGCCGCTGTAGAACGATGGAATCGCGGGCAGGATGATCGCGCCGGCCTCGGTGGCCGCGACCATGTTGCGCAGGTGCACCAGCGACAGCGGGGTCTCGCGCACCAGCAGGATCAACGTGCGACGCTCCTTGAGCGCGACCTCGCAGGCGCGGCTGCACAGATCGCCGCCGCCGCCGTGGGCGACGCGGGCCAGCGTGCTCATCGAGCACGGCGCGACGATGACGGCGTCGGGCGGGCTCGAGCCCGAGGCGAACGGCGCCGAGAAGTCGTGGGCGTCCCAGCGGCGCGTGCCTTCGATCGCCGCGGGCATGGGCTCGCCGAGCTCCTGCGACCACACCAGCTCGGCGTTCGCGGTCGCGACCCAGTGCACGTCGAGGCCCGGGTCGGCCGCGACGCCGGGGATCGACCCGCTGCGCGCCGCCGACAGCACGCTCAGCAGACGTCGGGGATAGATCGAGCCCGAGGCCCCGCTGATGGCGACGACGATGTGCTTCGCGCTCACGTCGGGCCCCGGGTGGCGCGCACGATCGACGCGATGCCGAACGTGAGCGACTCGGCCGACACGTCGACGAAGCCCGCGGCCTCGAGACGCGCGGCGTACTCGTCGGTGCTGTCGAACTTGCCGATGCTGCGCGGCAGGTACTGGTACGCCTCGCGATCGCCGGTGACCGCCCAGCCGACCCACGGCAGGACGCCGCGGTTGTAGACCGCGTGGACGATCTTGGTGGTGAGCCGGTGCGGGCGGAAGAAGTCGAGCACCACCAGCTTGCCGCCGGGTCGCAGCACGCGGGCCTGCTCGGCGGTCGCCCGCGCGAGGTCCGAGAGGTTGCGGATCCCGAAGGCGCAGAAGATCGCGTCGCACTCGCCGTCGCCGAGCGGCAGCGCGTGGGCGTCCATCACCCGGGTCTCGATGCGCTCGCCCGCGGCGCCGACGAGCTTGGTGCGGCCCGCCTCGAGCATCGGCGCGACGAAGTCGCCGGCGACCAGCCGCGCGGTGGGGAAGCGCTCGTGGATCGCGATGGTGCTGTCGAGCGTGCCGGCGCACAGGTCGAGTCCGACGGCGGTGCGGGAGGCGGGCACGTGCGAGAGCAGGTCGGCGACGGCGCGACGACGCCAGCGCACATCGATGCCCAGGCTCATCACCCGGTTCGCGCGGTCGTAGCCGTGGGCGATGCGGCCGAACATGCGCTGGACCTGCGCGCCGTGGTCGTCGACGACGGCGATCGCGGATGCGGGTCCCGACGCGGGTCCGGAGGCCACGACAGGGGTCACTTCGTTCATCGGGTCCTCCGCACGACGTACGTCGCGATCTGCTCGAGGGCGGTGCGCGCCCGCGATGCGGGTAGGGCAGAGAGGGCCGCGCAGGCCCGCTCGGCGTGCTGCTGGGCCACACGGGCGGCCTGCGGCAGCGCGTCGCTCGACACCACCGCGTCGAACAGCGCGTCGGCCGTGCCCGCGGGCATCGGCGACGGCCCCTGCAGCGCGAGGCGAACGCGGGCGTGCAGCCGCGGATCGGCCTCGCACGCGAGGATGATCGGCAGCGTCATCTTGCCGTCGCGGAGATCCTGACCCGGCTCCTTGCCGGTCTCGCCCGGCTGGCCCTCGCGGTGGCCGCCCTCGGCGGGGTGGAAGTCGAGGACGTCGTCGGCGATCTGGAACGCGAACCCGAGCTCGTTGCCGTAGACGGTGAGCGCCTCGACGAGCCGGCGATCGGGCAGGCCGGCGACGCTGCTGCACCAGGCGACCAGCGCGGCCGTCTTGCGATCGATGACCATCGCGTAGCGCTCGCGATCGAGGGTGTGGTCGCCGCACGCCTGCAGCTGGGCCACCTCGCCCTCGGCCATGCGCGTCACCGTGTCCGACATCGTGCGGACCGCCCCGATGTCGCCCGTGGCGCTCACGGCCTGCAGCGCGCGGGCGAGGCAGTAGTCGCCGACGAGCACCGCCATGCCGTTGCCGTAGTGCATGCGCGCCGTGGGACGGCCGCGGCGGAACTCGCCGCGATCGATCACGTCGTCGTGCAGCAGCGTCGCGGTGTGCAGCAGCTCGCCGACCGCCGCGACGGTGATGCGGGCCGGCGCGCGGTACTCGGCCGCGCACGCGCACAGGGCGGTGAGCAGCGGCCGGAACCGCTTGCCCCCGGCGAAGGCGAGGTGACCCCCGACATCCGGGATGATCGCGACCGACGATTGCAGCAGCCGACCGAGCTCGCGCTCGGCGAGCTCGAGATCGTCGGCGACCAGCGCCAACGCCTCGAACAACAGCCCTGCCGCCCCGGGGTGGGGCGGCGGCTCGGGTGGGAAGGGAGCGGCAGTTGCCGCCAATTCACGGGCCGACTCGGACATCTTGCCCCCAGTGCCGCAGCAGGGCCGGAAACCGGGCGGCCTGCTGGGCGATGGACGAAAGCAACCCCGACAGGCGGTGTCGGGAGACGAAGGCGTCGAGGAATCGACGCCCCAACTCGAAGAAGTCGTGCAACTGCACCATGCGACCGCGGGCGAAGGCCACCGCGGGGGAGGCCGGGGCGTCGCCGACCTGCGCGTCGGCGAGGAGATCGAGGATCTTGCGGACGCGGAGGATGGCGTCGTCGACCTGGGCCCGCTCGCGCCGGCGCATGACGCCGGTGATGATCTGCCAGAAGTCGGTCTGGGCCACGAACTCGCGCCCCTGACGGTCCACGACGCCCCAGTGTTGCAGCGAGGAGAGCGTCATGCTGACGGACCCCGCGCTCACGCCGAGCCGCGCGCGGATCTCCGCGTGGCCCAGCGGCTCGGGCGACAGGAACAGCAGCCCGAAGACCCGGCCCTGCGTCCGGGTGAAGCCCCAGAACGCGGCGATGTTGCCGAACACCTCGGCGAGCTCGTCCTGGGCCCGCACGAGGATCGGATCGGCCTCGGGGGAGGCCGTGGGCGCCGGATCGCTGTCTCCAGTTCGTTTCAAATTGAAATGAACCCGACGGGGACTTACCCCCTGGCCACGGCCCTGTCAAACCTGGAAATCGCGGCCCGCCTGCTACGGTATGCCGGCGCCATGCAGGGCCCCGCACCCAAGGTCGCGACCGTCGCCCGACGTCCGGGGTGGATCGCCGCGAGCGCGGGCCTCGCCGGCGTCGTCCTGGGCGCGGTGGCGGTGATGCTGGGTCAGGGCAGTCGTCCCCCCGCGCCGGCGCCGGTCGTCACGCCCCACGTGGTCGCGGTGCCGGACCCCGCACCGACGCTCGCCGATGCGGTCGCGCAGACCCGTGCCAGCGTGGTCTCGCTGCGCACGCCCACCGGGGCCGGGGCGGGCGTCATCGTCGATCCCGCGGGCTGGGTGGTCACCAACCTCCACGTGGTCGGCGATGCGGCGCCCGGCGACGGCGAGACGACCGTGCGCGCCCGCTTCGCCAACGGTCGCGAGCTCGCGGCGGTCATCGTCGTGGCGGATCGCGACGAGGACCTCGCGGTGCTGCGGCTGGTCGGTGACGAGGGCGAGCTGTTCGCCGCCGCGACGATGGGCGAGTCCGCCGCTCTCCGGGTCGGCGAGTCGGTGTTCGCGATCGGCAACCCTCGCGGCCTGTCGCACTCGGTCAGCGCGGGGATCGTGTCGGCCGTCGACCGGCCGGCCGGCAACGGCGCGAGCGTGCCGCTGCTGCAGCTCGACGCGTCGATCAACGTCGGGAACTCGGGCGGTCCCCTGTTCACCCTCGACGGCCGCCTCGTCGGCCTGGTCGCCGCCCGCGATCGCGCCGCGGAGGGCATCGCGTTCGCGCTGCCGATCGATCATGTCCACGGGTTCCTGCGCGCGGTGACCGACGCCGGCGGACGCCGCTCTGGGGCGCTGGGCATCCAGCTGGGCCTCGATCGCGCGGTGCCGCCCTCGGTGAAGCAGCTCGGCTACGAGGCTGGGCTGGTCGTCGCCCAGGTGCTCGACGGGGGCGCAGCGGCGAAGGCCGGCCTGCGCGACGGCGACGTGGTCGTCGAGGTCCGCGGCGCGCGGCTCGACGCGATGGCCACCGAGCCCGCCGCCCTGGGCCGCTGGTTCATCGACTCGGTCCGCGCGACGTTCCCCGGGGAGCGACTCGAGCTCGCCCTGGTCCGCGACGGTGAGGTGCAGCGCCTCGCGGTCGAGATGGGCGCGGCCTCCGATCGCGAGCAGGCGTTCATCGACGCCGAGGTGGTGCTCGGCGTCCAGCTCGACCGCAAGGCGACCCGGCCGACGGTGGTCGACGCCGTCGGCTCGCGCGGCCTCGGGCGCTATGGACCGAGCCTCCGCGGCAGCGTGGTCGTGGGACTGCTCGGGCGGGACGTGGCCGACCTCGACGGGCTCGGGAGCCTGCTCGGCGAGCTCCGGGCGGTGGTCCGCCGCGGCAAGGGTGATCTCATCGCCTGGATCCGCCTGCGCGAACCATCGGGCCACGAGACGGTGCTGCCGATTACCATCGAGTAGCGGTGCGTCGTCGCCCGGCCGCATCGACGTATCGTGGGTTGCCGACGCGCCCCGCTCTGTGAGCCCGACGGCTGGGGCTCGCGGGCCCCATGGGGAAGTTCCCGAAGGAATCGGTGAACCACGTGCGTCGATGTCCCACCTAAGGCGGAGACCTCGACCATGGCCCGCACGCTCCGCACCGCCCTCTGCCTCGCGCTGTTCACGAACTCCCTGGCCTGCGACGAGGCGGGCGACGAGGGCGGCGTCGGCGGGGCCGGGGGCAAGGGCGACGACCTGACCGACTCGGGGATCTGCGCGGGCAAGGTCCTCGACAAGAGCGTCGGCGACGACGGCGAGGAGGAGGCCGATCTCTCCGAGCTCGGCGACGTCTTCGCCCGGCTGGTGCTGAACGCCGAGGGCGACGCCGACACCTGTCCCACGACCTACGGCGAGATCATGGCCAAGCTCCGCGAGGTCGACACGGAGGGCTGCGAGGGCCCGACGGATGGCATCCGCTCCGCGGTGGTCAGCGAGACCGCCCAGGTGATGGGCAAGGCCGACAGCTACCGCGTCGTGACCACGCGCGAGTGCGGCGGTCGCTCGGCGTTCGAGCTGCTGTTCTCGACCTTCGGCGTCACGAGCACGCAGAAGACCCTGTCGGGCAACGTCGAGGTCATCGCCTTCGACAGCACCAAGAAGCTCTTCAACTACTACGAGGTCGTCGACGGCCAGATCAGCCACTTCGGCGACTCGACCCAGTACATGACGGCGGCCGGCGACGCGGCGCGGTGCAATGGCTGTCACCCCAACGGCATGCTCAACATGAAGGAGCTCGCCTCGCCGTGGACCCACTGGGAGGGTGACACCACGACGCCGGGCGCAGACGTCCTGGTCGACAAGCACGAGGACCTCGGCACCAAGACGGACGGCATCGAGCTCGAGGGCATCGTCGATTCCGGAAACGCCGCGATCATGGACGTCCGTGCGCGGACCCTGCTGGCGACCAACGACCTGAAGCAGGTCCTGCGGCCCCTGTTCTGCACCGTGCAGGTCAACCTCGAGAACGGCGCGTCGTCTCCCAACAGCACCCCGAGCGCGGTGCCCGGATCGGCGCTCGTCGACCCGCGCCTCACCTTCGGCAGCGTGAGCGTCTCGAAGGCCACCTACGACGCGACGCTGAAGGCCGCCAAGCAGAAGGTCGTCGGCAACGGCGGCGTGCAGCTGAAGAACAAGGCGGGCAAGGGCGTGGTCGACACCCACTTCCCGTTCATCTTCCCGGTCGTCTCGCGCGAGGACCAGAACTACATCGACAAGCTCATCGAGCTGAAGGTCATCGACGAGGACTTCAAGCAGGACGTCCTCGCCATCGACATGACGCGGCCGCTGTTCTCGGACGCGCGGTGCAAGCTCCTCGACGCCGCGCCGAGCCTCGGCAAGCTCACCACGAGCACCGGCAAGGCCATCAAGAGCCTGCCGAAGAAGATTCGCGACGGCTTCGTCGCGAAGCTGAAGACCGCGGCCGCCGGCACGCCCGAGGCCGAACTCGCCGGCTTCCTCGGCAACACCACCGACCAGACCGCACACGCCGACGCGGCCACCGCGTTCTTCACCGCCTGCGCTGCGCGGCCCGAGGCCGAGTTCTTCACCGACGCGAACAAGGCCGTGTCGCTGCTGCGCAACCAGGCCCGCGAACTCCAGGTGATGGAGTTCCCGGCGACCATGCCGGTCGACAGCCTGGACGTGCCGACGAGCGCCCGGCTGAACCCGACCACCTGCGTGCTCGAGCCGTAGCGCACGACCTCGACTCCCCCGCCATCCCGACCTGCCTTGCCCACCCGGAATCACGCCATGACCTTCCCCGCCCGCACCCTGTCCCGCGCCCTGCTGTTCGCCACCGCCTTCGCCTTCGGCGCCTGCGACGATGGCTCCGACGAGACCGAGGACGCCGCGGCGTGCACCGACGCCGAGAAGTGCGACACCCCCGGCGGCTCGCAGCAGGAGCAGTGCCTCGCGCGCCAATCCGAGGTCCTGAACAGCTCGCAGCGCGGCTACACCCCGACCGCGATCCGCTGGGGCGCGGGCGATGTCGAGGGCGTCAACACCGTCAGCCAGGACGATCGCGGGCAGGAGTACACCGAGTACTTCGCGATCTTCCAGCCGCCCGGCGGCACCGAGGCGTTCGACCTCGGACGCCCGCTCTCGGAGACCTCCGGCGACGTCACCCCCAACGCGGTCTGCGTCGAGGGCGAGACCGGCCCGCAGTGCCGCACCACGATCACCACGGAGACGCTGAACAAGCTCGAGGACGATCCGACCGCGGTCGTCGGCGCGTGCGTGTTCACGTCGTGGCACGCCGACGTCCCCGGCCCGCTGCCGTCGTGCGAGGGTGGCGAGTGTGGGGCCGACGCGACGCTGTTCGGCTTCCCGTTCACCGAGGAGTTCTTCCGCATGAAGATCTCCTTCAACTCGAACAGCGCCGCCGCCGATCTCGTGCAGAAGTGCCTCGACGGCAAGGCCCCCGCGCCGAAGAAGTGGTCGAACACCAAGGACCCGCTCACCGAGCCCTTCTTCCGCGGCTGCATGCAGGTGCAGGGGCTCTACGGCACCGGCTGGCGCCGGTCCGATCCGTCGATCTGCGCCGCGATCAACCGCCTCGACGAGTGCGGCTGCGGCATCCCGGGCGTCGCCCGCGAGGATCTCGCGACGGCGATCATCCCGCCCCAGCCCGCGCCCGACGGCTCGGTCACGCTGCGCGGATTCCGGCTCGGCACCTGGGACGATCCCGAGGGCCTGCCCGGCGGCTGCACGTACCTCGAGACCGGCGACACGAGCCACACGCTGGTGAAGTGCGACCTCACGGCCGGCGACGTGCTGCAGAACCTCAACGACCCCAAGGAGGTCTGTCGGCGCACCTACGGCCCGAACGTCGTCGTGCACGTTCCGATCGCCAAGGACGTCCTCCAGTGCAGCCCGAACAAGAAGACCAGCGCGGGCAAGACCTGCGGCGCGATGCCGTGGAACATCGGCCAGGAGAACGGCTAGACAGGGCCGCGGCGCCCACGTAGCGTCGGCTCCGGTGCGACGCGCGTGGACCCTCGTCGTGGTGCTCGTCGGGTGCGGCGGCGACGATCGAGCCGCGTCTGCGCCGGCGCCGGTCGAGCCTCCAGCGGCCAGCGCCGTCGTCGAGGGCGATCCGCTGCTCGCCGAGGCGCGGCGCCAGGTCGCCGGCGGTGCGCTGGCGGCCGGGCCGCGCGCGGCGATCCTCGCCTCGGGCGCGCCGGTGCACGCGCGGGCGCGGGCGCTGCTCGCCGCGCTCGAGCCCGCCGCCGCACCGGCGCCTGCGAGCGCACCTCTGCCCGCCCCGACGACGCCGGTGTCGGCGCCCGAGGTGCCCGCGGTCGCCGTGGATCACAGGGCGCCACCCGAGCCCGCGGTCGCGAAGGTCGCGAAGCCGCGACCGACGGTCGAGCGCTTGAGTCTCCGCACCACGGCCCGCGGCGCGTCGCTGTCGATCCACGCCGGCAGCGGCGTGCTCGTCGGCGTCGCCAATCAGCCCGAGACCGGCGTGGTGCGCCTCGTGCTCGACGACGTCGGTGCGGGCGCGAAGGTCCTCGGCGCGAGGCCCCAGGTCGACGGGGCCCGCGTGCGCGCGGTCGAGGCCGGGCCCCGCAGCGTCCGCATCACGCTGCAGCTCGAGCCCGGCTGGCGCTTCTCCGGCGTGCATCGCACCTCCACCGGCGCCCGCGTCGACCTCGTGGGGCCCTAAAGGTCGACGGCCTCGCCAGATCCGTCGCCGTGCGCTAAGACCCCGGCGGCATGTCGTATCGCAGCCTCCGCGAGGCGGTCGTCGACCTCGAGCGCACCGGCCAGCTGCGGCGCATCGACACCGAGCTCGACCCCGACCTCGAGCTCGCCTACGTGCACCTGCGCGTGCAGGAGGCGGGCGGGCCGGCGCTGCTGTTCGAGCACGTCCGCGGCTGTCGATTCCCTGCGGCGTCGAACCTGTTCGGCACGACCGAGCGCGCGCGGTTCCTGCTGCGGCACGCCTACCGCCGCGTCGCGCGGGTGATCGAGGCCCGCGCCGATCCGGCCGCGGCCCTGCGCCGGCCGTGGCGGCACCTCGGCACGCCGCTGGCGGGTCTGCGCGCGCTGCCCATGCGCGTGGGCGACGGGCCCGTGCTCGCCAACCGCGGCCGCCTCGCCGACCTGCCGCAGATCCGGTGCTGGCCCCGCGACGGCGGGCCCTTCGTCACGCTGCCGCAGGTCTACAGCGAGGACCCCGATCGCCCGGGGCCGATGCGCAGCAACGTCGGCATGTACCGCATCCAGCTCGGCGGCAACGACTACGTGCCCGACGCCGAGATCGGCCTGCACTACCAGATCCACCGCGGCATCGGCGTGCACCACAGCGCCGCGGCGCGCCGCGGTGAGCCGCTGCGCGTCAGCATCTTCGTCGGGGGGCCGCCCGCGCACACGCTCGCGGCGGTGATGCCCCTGCCCGAGGGGCTCACGGAGCTCACGTTCGGCGGCATGCTCGCGGCGCGTCGCTTCCGCTGGGCGAGCGTCGGCGGGCACGTGGTCTCGACCGACGCGGACTTCGTGATCGTCGGCACCATCGATCCGACGGCGACCAAGCCCGAGGGCCCGTTCGGCGATCACCTCGGCTATTACAGCCTCACGCACCCGTTCCCGGTGATGCGGGTGGATGCGGTGTACTGGCGCGACGACGCGATCTGGCCGTTCACCGTCGTGGGCCGACCGCCGCAGGAGGACACCGCCTTCGGCCACATGATCCACGAGCTGACCGCGCCCATGGTGCCGCGATCGATCGCGGGCCTGAAGGCGATGCACGCCGTCGACGCCGCCGGCGTCCACCCGCTGATGCTCGCGGTCGGCAGCGAGCGCTACGTGCCGTGGGGCCCGCGGCGGCCGCAGGAGCTGCTCACGATCGCCAACGCCGTGCTCGGCTTCGGTCAGGCCTCGCTGGCGAAGTACCTCCTCATCGCCGCGGCCGACGACGACGGTCGCGCGCCCGATGCCGACGACGAGGCCGGCTTCCTGCGCTTCGTCCTCGAGCGCTTCGATCCGGGCCGCGACCTCCACTTCCAGACGCGCACGACGATCGACACCCTCGACTACAGCGGCACCGGGCTCAACGAGGGCAGCAAGCTGGTGATCGCCGCGGTGGGTCCGATCCGGCGCGCGCTCGGGACCGACGTCCCGCGGACGTTGCCGCTGCCCGAGGGCTTCGGGCCGGTCCGGCTCGCGTTGCCCGGCGTGCTGGCGATCCAGGGCCCGCGCGCCGACGCCTCGCCCGGCGCGGTCGCGGCGCTGTGTGCCGCATGGCAGGCCGCGGCCGTGCTCGATCGCCCGGATACCCCGTGGCCCCTGGTCGTCGTCGTCGACGACGCGGAGTTCACCGCGCGCACGCTGGCGAACTTCCTGTGGGTGACGTTCACCCGCAGCAACCCGGCGGTCGACGTCGACGGTGTCGGCGCGAGCATCGTGCACAAGCACTGGGGCTGCACCGGCGCGGTCGTCATCGACGCGCGGAAGAAGCCCCACCACGCGCCGCCGCTGGAGTTCGACCCGCGCGTCGTGACCCGCATCGAGGCCCTCGCCGCGAAGGGTGGACCGCTGCACGGTCTGTTCTGAACCGCGCGCCGGTTTGCTACGATGCGCGCGTGACGACCCGACGTTTCGCGGCTTGGTGTGCGCCCCTCCTGCTCGGCGTCGTCGCCTTCGCCGCCTGCAGGCCCGCGCCCGTCGAGCCGCCGGACGACGGCGACGCGACGCCGACGCCGGTGGCGGGCGATCCGGTGGAGCGCGCCGGCAAGCTGATGCAGTCGGGCGACATGCGCGGCGCCGAGTCGGTCCTCGACGACGCGCTGCTGCAGCACAAGGACGACCACGAGCTGTGGTTCGCCAAGGGCGTGGTCCGCCAGGCCCAGGGCGACGACGACGGCGCGACGCTGGCGTGGACGAAGGCGCTGGAGCTGCAGACCGAGTTCGTGCCGGCGATCCACGGCATCGGCGCGATCCTCCTCGCGCGCGGTGAGTTCGACGCCGCGATCGATCGCTTCGCGCAGGCCCTGCGGCTGCAGCCGGACTTCGCCGACGCCCACTACAACATCGGGCTCGCGCTGCTCGGCGCCGGCGATCGGACGAAGGCGATCGAGGCCTTCGAGCGCGCGGTCAAGCTCGCGCCCGACGACCCGGCGATGCTCGTCCAGCTCGCGGACATGTACGTCGTCGACGAGAAGCTCGACCCCGCGATCGCCCTGGCCTCGCACGCCGGCGAGGTCGCGCCCAAGGAGTCGACGCCGTTCGTGGTGTGGGGCAACGCGCTGGTGAAGAAGGGCGACTTCGAGGGCGCCATCGCCCGCTACGCGACCGCGCTGCAGAACGACCCCAACAACCTCGACGCCCGGCTCGGGCTGTCGCGGGCGCAGCAGCGCGCCGGCAAGCTCGGCGACGCGGCCAAGCAGCTCGAGCTGCTCACGCAGGTCGTGCCCGACAGCGCGGTGGTGTGGGCCGAGTGGGGCAGCGTACTGGCGAAGCAGGGCGATCTCGTGGGCGCGCTCGAGAAGTTCGATCGCGCCATCGCCCTCGACCCCAAGTTCGAGGCCGCGTTCGTGCGGCGCATCGGTGCGCTCGCCGCGGCCAAGCGCTGCAAGGAGGCCCGCGCCGCGGCCGAGGCGCTGCGCGGCCTCGAGCCCGCCGACGAGTCGCTCGAGGCGGGGCTCGCCGCGCTCGGCCGCTGCAAGAAGTGAGGGCGGGGCGACGCGACGGCATCGCCGCACGCGCCGCGCACGGTGCACCGGCGATCCCCGCTCAGGTGCGTCGACGCACGCATCTCGCGCGCACGATCGCCGCGCCGTTTCGGCTCGGGGTCTCTATACTTCGCCATGGCCGACCGACCCACCATCGCTTCGGGCGTCGAGATCCGCGAAGCGTTGACGTTCGATGACGTGTTGCTCGAGCCCGGGTACAGCGAAGTCCTCCCGAGCGAGGTGAGCGTCGAGACCCGGCTGACCCGGGAGATCACGCTCCGCATGCCGCTCATCTCGGCGGCGATGGACACCGTGACCGAGGCCGCGACCGCGATCGCGATGGCGCGCGGCGGCGGCATCGGCATCCTGCACAAGAACCTCACGCCCGAGCAGCAGGCCCGCGAGGTCCGCCGCGTGAAGAAGGCCCAGAGCTGGGTGGTCCGCAACCCGCTCACCGTCGGCCCCGAGCTGCCGCTGCGCGCGGCCCTCGAGCTGATGCGCGTGCACGGCTTCTCGGGCCTGCCGGTGGTCGACGAGACCCGCCTGGTCGGCATCGTCACCAGCCGCGACGTCCGCTTCGAGACCGAGCTCGATCGCCCGGTGCGCGAGGTGATGACGCGCCAGCCGATCACCGCCGAGGAGGGCGTCAGCGCGGACGAGGCCAAGCGGGTCCTGCACAAGAACCGCATCGAGAAGCTGCTGGTGGTCGACCGCGCAGGTCAGCTCGTCGGCCTCATCACCGTGCGCGACATCCTCAAGGCCGAGTCGCAGCCCGAGTCGGTCGCCGACGCCCAGGGTCGCCTGCGGGTGGGCGCCGCCGTCGGCACCAGCCCCGAGACCATGGAGCGCGTCGCGGCGCTGGTCGAGCAGGGCGTCGACGTCATCGTCGTCGACACCGCCCACGGCCACAGCAAGAAGGTCATCGACACGGTCAGCGCGATCCGTCGCGAGTACCGCGAGCTGCAGATCGTCGCCGGCAACATCGCGACGCCCGCGGCCATGCAGGCCCTGGTCGACGCGGGCGCCGACGCGGTGAAGCTCGGCATCGGGCCCGGCTCGATCTGCACCACGCGGGTGGTCGCCGGCGTCGGCGTGCCACAGGTCAGCGCGATCCTCGAGTGCGCCCCGATCTCGCGCAAGACCGGCGTGCCGATCATCGCCGACGGCGGCATCAAGTACTCGGGCGACGTGGTCAAGGCGCTCGCCGCCGGCGCGTCGACCGTGATGATCGGCAGCCTGTTCGCCGGCACCGACGAGGCGCCCGGCGAGCTCGTGCTCTACCAGGGCCGCAGCTACAAGGTGTACCGCGGCATGGGCTCGCTCGGCGCGATGCGGGCCGGCAGCAAGGACCGCTACTTCCAGGGCGCGACCGACGATCGCAAGCTCGTGCCCGAGGGCATCGAGGGCCGCGTGCCGTACCGCGGCCCGATCGCCGAGACCGTCCACCAGCTGAACGGTGGCGTGCGCTCGGGCATGGGCTACGTCGGCGCGGCGACGATCGCCGAGCTCCAGACCCGCGCCCGCTTCCGCCGCATCTCGTCGGCCGGGCTCCGCGAGAGCCACGTGCACGACGTCATCATCACCCAAGAAGCCCCCAACTATCGGCTCGAGTAAACCATGCAGCACGAGACTCTCCTGGTCGTCGATTTCGGTTCGCAGGTCACGCAGCTCATCGCGCGGCGGGTCCGCGAGCAGGGTGTGTTCGCGGAGATCGTGCCGTTCAATCGCGCGTCCGAGCGCATCGCGGCGCTCGGCGCCTCGATCCGCGGCATCGTGCTGTCCGGCGGACCGTCCTCGCTGTACGACGAGGGCGCCCCGCGCATGCCCGCGGGCATCCTCGAGCACGGCGTCCCCGTGCTCGGCATCTGCTACGGGCTCTACGTCCTGGTCGACGCCACGGGCGGCGAGGTCGTGCGCACCGACAAGCGCGAGTACGGCGCGGCGCTGCTCCGGGTCATCGAGCCCCTCGGGCCGCTGGGCGCGTTCGAGTCCGGCCGCGAGGAGACGGTGTGGATGAGCCACGGCGACCACGTCACGGCGCTCGGGCCCGGCTTCCGCACCATCGGCAGCTCGAGCAGCTGCGAGCACGCGGCGATCATCGATCCCGCGCGCAAGCTGTGGGGCGTGCAGTTCCACCCCGAGGTGAGCCACACGCAGCGGGGCACCGCGGTGCTCGTCTCGTTCCTCGACGCCTGCGGCTTCGCCCGCGACTGGAGCATGGCCAACTTCGTCGACGAGGCCGTGGCCAAGATCCGCGCCGCGGTCGGCGAGCACGGCACCGTGCTCTGCGGCCTCTCGGGCGGCGTCGATTCCACCGTCGCCGCGCTCCTGGTCGAGCGCGCCATCGGCTCGCGCCTGCACTGCATCTTCGTCGACAACGGCCTGCTGCGGCAGGACGAGCGCGCCGAGGTCGAGCGCATGTTCGCCGGCAAGCTGCGCAACCCGCTGGTCGCCGTCGATGCGTCCGAGCGATTCCTCGCCGAGCTCGCCGGCGTCACGGATCCCGAGGTCAAGCGCAAGCGCATCGGGGCGACGTTCATCGAGGTGTTCGACGCCGAGGCCCAGCGCCTGGGCGGCGCGGACTTCCTGGTCCAGGGCACGCTGTACCCCGACGTCATCGAGAGCGTCAGCGCCAAGGGCCCGTCCGCGACGATCAAGACCCACCACAACGTCGGCGGCCTGCCCGAGCGCATGAAGATGGGCGTCGTCGAGCCGCTGCGCGAGCTGTTCAAGGACGAGGTCCGTCGCCTCGGCCTCGAGCTCGGGCTCTCCGAGGAGATGATCTGGCGCCACCCGTTCCCCGGCCCGGGCCTCGCGGTGCGCGTGCTCGGCGAGGTCACGCGCGAGCGCTGCGACATCCTGCGCAAGGCGGACGTCATCGTGCTCGAGGAGGTCCGCAACGCCGGCCTCTACCGCACGCTGTGGCAGGTGTTCGGCGTGCTGCTGCCGGTCCGCTCGGTCGGCGTCATGGGCGACGGTCGCACCTACGAGAACGCCCTGGCGATCCGCGCGGTCGAGAGCACGGACGCCATGACCGCCGACTGGGCGCGGCTGCCGTACGAGGTCCTCGCGACGATGTCGAACCGCATCATCAACGAGGTCCGCGGGATCAACCGGGTGGTCTACGACATCTCGAGCAAGCCCCCGGCCACGATCGAGTGGGAGTGACATGGCCCGCGTGCGTCACGAGGACGGCGGCGCCGGCCGCAGCAAGGTCGCTTCGGTCGATCGCGGCCTGCTCCGCACCGAGCGCGAGGAGTCGGCGATCGAAGAGGCGTCGCTGCGCCCGCGCACGATGGACGAGTACATCGGCCAGAGCGCGCTCAAGCGCAAGCTGAGGGTCTTCGTCGACGCCGCCAAGCAGCGCGGCGAGCCGCTCGACCACGTGCTGCTGCACGGGCCACCGGGCCTGGGCAAGACCACGATGGCGCAGATCCTCGCCAACGAGCTCGGCGTCCGCATCCACATCACCTCGGGGCCCGCGGTCGAGCACAAGGGCGTGCTCGCCGGCCACCTCACCGCGCTCGAGGCCGGGGACGTGCTCTTCATCGACGAGATCCACCGGCTCACGCCGGTCGTCGAGGAGAGCCTCTACTCGGCGATGGAGGACGGGCGCATCGATCTCCCGGTGGGGGAGGGCAACCGCGCGCGGACCATGCCGTTCTCCCTCGCGCCGTTCACCCTCGTGGGCGCGACGACCCGCACCGCGCTGCTCGGCGCGCCGCTGCGCGAGCGGTTCCAGATCGTCGAGGGGCTCGAGTACTACGCCGACGCCGAGCTCGCCGAGATCGTCCAGCGCACCGCTCGGATCCTCAAGTTCACCGCGACCGACGCGGGCGCCGCCGAGATCGGCCGGCGAAGCCGCGGCACGCCGCGCATCGCGAACCGACTCACCCGGCGCGTCCGCGACTTCGCCCAGGTCCGCGGCCGCGCTTCGATCGATCGCGACGACGCGCAGTACGGCCTCGGCGAGCTCGGCATCGATCCCGAGGGCCTCGACGCGATCGATCGCCGGGTGCTGACCGCGATCGTCGATCTGTTCGACGGCGGCCCGGTCGGTATCGACGCGCTGGCCGCCACGCTGTCGGAGCCGCGCGACACGCTCGAGGACGTCTACGAGCCGTTCCTGCTGCAGCGCGGGTTCCTCATCCGGACGCCGCGCGGCCGCCAGGTGACCCGCAAGGCGCTCGCGCACCTCGGCCGTAGCACCGCGTCGGGCGGCGGCGGCGACCAGGGCGAGCTGCCGTTGTAGGCCGCCTCGCGCAGCGCGGCTGCGGTAGCCTGGACGCATGAACGTCCTCGTCTTCGGCGCGACCGGCCTCGTCGGTCGCGCCCTGTGTCGCCGCCTGCTCGCCGACGGTCACCGCGTGATCGCGTGGGTCCGCAGCCCCGACGCGGCGCGGACCTCCCTGGGCGCCGAGGTCGAGCTCGTCGACGCGGGCGGCGGCGATGCGGCGCTGCAGGCCGCGCTCGGTCGGGTCGACGCGATCATCAACCTCGCCGGCGAGTCGGTGCTGCAGCGGTGGAACGACGCCGGACGCCGCGCGATCGAGGACTCGCGGGTCGGGCTCAACCAGCGCATCGCCGCCGCGCTGCAGCCCCTCGCGCGTCGCCCCGGCGTGTGGGTCCAGGCCAGCGCCATCGGCTACTTCGGCGATCGCGGCGACGAGGTGCTCGACGAGTCGTCGAGCCGCGGCGACGGCTACCTCGCCGAGCTCTGCGAGCGCTGGGAGGCCTCGGCCCAGGCGGCGTCCCCGCTGGGCGTTCGCGTCGCCTGCGTGCGCATCGGGGTCGTGCTCGCCGCCGACGGCGGGGCCCTGGCGCAGATGCTGCCCACGGCGCGCCTGGGCCTCGGCGCTGCGCTGGGATCCGGTCGGCAGTGGCTGGCGTGGATCCACCTCGAGGACCTCGTCGGCCTGCTGTGCTTCGCGCTGACCGACGGGCGGTGCGAGGGCGTGCTCGTCGGCACCGCGCCGGCGCCGGTGGTGCAGCACGCCTTCGCGCAGGCCCTCGGCCGCGCGTTGCACCGCCCGGTGTGGCCGCGGTGGATGGGCGTGCCCGGCTTCGCCCTGCGCGCGGGCCTGGGCGAGGCGGCCTCGGCGGTGCTCGGCTCGCAGCGGGCGATGCCGGCGCGGGCGCTGGCGCTGGGGTTCCGCTTCCGGTTCCCCGACGTCGACGCCGCGCTCGCGGACCTGCTGAAGTGACGGGCCTCAGGCGGGCGGGCAGGTGCCGCAGCCGAACGACGAAATCTCGTCGACGCAGAACTGATCCCACGCGGTCGAGCAGCACGCCGCGTCCATCTCGCAGACGCACATCTCGATCGCGTTCACCTCGCAGCCGCCGCTCTCGTTCGTCTCGCAGCACGGCCCGTCAAAGTCGTCCGGATCGCACGACGCCGCGCAGAGCTCCGAGCCGACCTTGGACACGCACATCGCGTCCCACTCGGTCTCGCAGCAGAACGAGTCGGCCGCGCAGACGCAGGCCTCGACCGCGTCGTCGTCGCAGCCGGCACCGCCGGTGATGCAGCAGTCGTGGTCCGTGGGACCGCCGCCGCAGTCGAGGCCGCACATCGCCTGGGCCTGCGTCGCGCACTGGTTGTCCCACTCGTTGTCGCAGCAGAACGCATCGATCGCGCACATGCACGCGGTGACGTCGGGGTCCTCGCAGCCGGGCATGTTGGTGTCGGTGCAGCAGTCGCCCTCGCCACCGCCGCCGCCGCAGCTGGTGTCGACGTCGACGCCGAAGGTGTACGCGCCCTTCACCGTCGAGTTCGGCGCGAACGCCCGCAGGAAGTAGGTGCCGGCGTCGAGGCAGCCGCTGGTGAAGCTCTCGTCGGACTGCAGGCCGGCGGAGGCCTCGATGAGCACGCCGTCGGCGTCGGTGAGCACCAGATCGATGTCGACGTCGGCGGGACCCGAGAGGTGGGCCGACACCGCGCCGCCGTCGAGGTCGAAGCGGAACCAGTCGTTGGTGTCGTCGCACAGCGACGCTGCGTGCTCGACCCCGACGTCGAGGGCCCCGAGCGACAGCGCCTGATCGATGTCGTCGTTGTCCTCGAACTCGTCCTCGGTGCACGAGCCGCCCGAGCCCAGGCACGTGCCCGAGTTGGGGATGCACTGCCGTGCCGCGGCGCCGTCGACCGATTGCACCTCGGTCGGCGAGCACACGTAGTCGGTCTGGCACTCGCTGTCGTCGGCGCAGCCGGTGCCGCAGAAGTTCCCGCCCTCCTGCGGCAGGCACAGGTTGCTGAAGCCGCCGCACTGCACGTCGGCCGAGCAGTGCTCGCACACGCCGGCTTGGCCCATCCCGTTGTTGGTGAGCGTCACCAGGTGGGTGCCGTCGGCGGGCGAGTCGGTGAGGTGATCGCAGTCGCCCTCGGTGTCGTCGTTGTCGCTCGCGCTGATGGCGTACCAGATCTGCGCCGACGCGCCGCTGCCCTCGGCGAGCGTCGGGTTGGGCACCCAGCCGCGCCACATGCCGTCCTGCATGCTGCCCGACGTCAGCTGCATGTCGACGACGGTGAGCTTGGTGTAGTCGATCGGGCTGCCCGGATCGGCGAAGGCGTAGAGCAGGATCGGCGCGTTCTTGAGGCCGACGTCGTCGGTGATGTGCGCGTCGACGGCCAGATCGAGCTGGGTCTCGGCGTCCATCGGGGCGTGCTCGATCGCCGGCGCGCCGCCGGGGCACTCGCTGCCCGAGCGCCGCCGCAGCACGATGACGTAGTCCTTGAGCGTCGGCGGGTTCTCGGGGACGTCCTGGGCCGACAGCGTCAGGTCGTAGCGATCCGCGGCCTCGAGCTGCTCGCGGCTGGGACACCACGTCCATCGACCCGACAGGCCCGACACGTCGGAGGTGAGCTCCGCGTCCTGGATCAGCGGCGGCAGCTGCGAGAGCACCACGCTGGTCGAGTCCTGGTCGTCGACGGCGATCTCGAACTCGACGCACTCGGCCTGCTCGAGGTCGAGCACGGTGCCGTTGCCGAGCGGCTTGCGGAAGATGGGCAGCGTCCCGTCGCCGCCGGCCCCGACGACGTTGATGTTGATCGTCAGCGTCGTGTCGTTGCCGCCGTCGCTGACCGTGAAGTCGAAGAGGTGCGAGCCGAGCTGGCTGGCGAGCGGCGTGAACGTGAACACGCCGTGGCCGTCGGGGGCCACGGTCATCGTGGCGGTGCTGGCGAGGTCGGGCACGCCACCGGCCTCGAAGCTGAAGTCGAGCGCGTCGCCGTCGGGGTCGCTCGCGAGCAGGTTCAGCGTCAGCTGTTGGCCGACGATCGCGGTCTGATCGCCGGGATCGGTGATCACCGGCGCGCCGCCGTCCTTGCACGCGGACGTGAGGAGTGCCGCGGGGGCCAGCAGCGCCGCGGGGGAACGCAGCGCCGCGCGGGTCAGCAATGCGAGGGCACGGAGCACCGAGGAATGTCGCAAGGTCGAGTTCATGGCAGCTCGTGGAATCGCGGGGCGAGTATGCGCCGTCGCCCGTACGCGGGGCAACGTGCTCGCGTCCACGGGGACGCGCCGCGGTCGTCGCGATTGCACGGGTCGAGTCCGCGCGTGCACGTGCGTCCTGGAGCCGGTGACCTCGCGTACACCTGTGGCCTGCCCTCTGTTAGCCTCGGCAGGCCATGCGCTGGTCCGAACGTCGTCTCCCGTTGGCGCTGCTCGCGTCGCTCGCCGCGTCGCCGCTGCTCGCCGCGTGCCCCGAGGAGGACGATCGCGGCCGCCCCGACGCGGGGCTCGAGGCGATCACGCTGGTCGCCGTGGCACCCGGTGCGATCGTCAACGGCACGACCCTCGTGATCACCGGCGACGGCTTCCTCGACGCTTCGGTCGCGGACTCCCATCTGCAGCTGAGCGGGACCCTCGGTGGGGCGGCGGTCAGTGTCGAGCTGCCGGCGACCTTCGTCGATTTCGACGAGCTCCAGGTCACCGTCACCCCCGAGCTGCTCGCGCTGCTGCCGAGCCCCAGCGGGCAGTTCGTCGGCACCGCCCAGGTCGCCGTCGACTACCGACCGACCGGCGCCCGCGTGGCCTCGCCCCCCCTGGCGACCACGCTCGAGTTCGCCGAGTCCCTCGTGCCGATGCTCGGCGACGTCCAGATCGGCGGCGAGATCTACGTCAACGACCCGCTCCCGATCGAAGGCGACGGATTCCTGCTCGGGGGCGCCGAGGGCAGCACCTACGCGGTGGTGCAGGGGTGCTTCCAGGCCGCCGACGCCGACACCTGCGTGCCGGTCGGCCCCGTCGAGGTCCCGCTGGTGCCCGTCGATCCGCTCGATCGCACGCGGGCGACGTTCGCCTTCTCGCCGCGCATCGCCGGGATCCGCCCCGGCGATTTCGAGGGCATGGTGAGCCTCCGCAACGCGCACGCCACCGGCGTCGTCGTCGACGGCCCGGATGCGGTGACCGTGAGCTACGCGATGATCCCCACCGAGATCATCGCGGCGGGCACGAGCACCGGCACCGGCGCGAGCCTCGGGCAGTACATCGACATCGACGGGGGCGGCTTCCTGGGCGGCGACGACGGCCTCACGATCCTGCGGCTCGAGGGCACGTACACCCCCGACGGCTCGCCCGAGGGCGCCCCGGTGTCGCTCGAGCTCGTGCCCGAGTTCGTCGATGGGCGGCGCGTCCGCTACGTCATCAACGAGGACGACGGCCTGGGCGCTGCGATTGACGTCCGCCTCGACTCGGGGATCTTCGACGGCACGATGACGCCGCTGGTCTCGTACGACGTCGACGAGGTCGAGGGCCCGGCGACCCCGCTGATGTTCGCGATCCTGCCGGTGCGCCAGGTCGTGTGGGTGAAGTTCCAGCCGTCGTACGTCGAGAGCCTGCGGGCGTTCGGCTTGCGCGGCCTCGACTCGATGATCCGCGAGCGCATCCTCGAGGTGCTGCGCCGCGACTACGAGACCATCAACATCGAGTTCCGCGAGGAGGAGCCGACCGACTTCGCGCTCTATGCCACGATCGAGATCGCCGGCCCCGATCCGAACGGCCTGGGCCTGCTCGGCTACGACAACACCCCGGGCAAGGACATCAACAACGCGCGGCTGTTCGACCGCATCGGTGGCGTCAACGCGCTCACGCAGGACGACGGCTTCCCCGGCTTCGGCGGGGTGTTCATCGAGTCGCTGTTCGCGTTCTCGACCCACCCGCCGACGGGCAAGGAGCAGGACAGCTCCGATCCGCTGTTCGACGACATCTTCGACCCGTTCCGGCCCGACACCGGTGCGCCGTTCACCTCGGCGGATCTGACCATGGGCCAGGTGCCGAAGCTGACCTCGGGGGGCGGCTGCCCCACGGACGAGCGCCTGTACCAGGCGGCGTGCGCCGTCTGGGTGCTCGGCTCGATGATCGGGACCACCGTCAGCCACGAGAACGGCCACTCGCTCGGGCTCGCCGATCCCCTCGGCACGCGATTCCACAACCTCGGCGACGCGCCCAACCGGCTCATGGACGCCGGTGGTGCGCGAACGCTCCCCGAGCGCGCGGAGCTGATGGGCGAGGGCCCGGCCGTGTTCTGTGACGACGAGTACTTCTACCTGCGCGAGATCCTACCGACGTCGGACCCCGACACGACCATCGAGCGACCGTACTGCTGAACCGTCGGGCGGGCCTCGGGTATGCTCCGAGGTCGATGACCGTGCGGCCAGTCCCAACGATCGCGCTCGCCCTTGGTCTCGCGTGCGGCCAGACGCCGGCGCCGGACCGGCCCGCGGCCAAGCCCCGCGAGTTCGAGGCGGATCAGAAGGCCCCCGCGGCGCCCGTGGCCCCGCCCGCCGCTGCGCCGGTGCCCGACCTCGCGGAGGCGACCCGCGGCCTCTCGCCCGCCCGCGCGGCCTTGGCGAGCACCGCGGCGCTCATCGTCGATCGCATCCGCACCCTCGAGGTCGAGCGCGACGTGACCTGCTGGACGAGCTTCCGCCAGCTCGACAACTTCATCGCCTCGAAGTCGTACAGCAACTTCGCCACGCTGACGAAGATCGTCGCCGGCAAGGCCCTCGCGCACGGGATCTGGGTCGCGGCCTCCGCCCGTGCGAGCGGCCCGGAGATCACGGCCGCGGACATCCGCGCGGTGTCCCAGGTCGACGCCAGCTTGCCGGTGGCCAAGCAGCCCGGGCTCGAGCAGCTCGCGGTCGACCTCGACGCGCAGCAGTTCAAGGACTACCGCACGACCAGCGAGCACTGGCGCGTGCTGTCGTCGATCGCGAACGACGAGCTGCTGCTGCCGACGCCGCGGGTCAAGCCGCTGGCGGCCGAGGCCGCCGACGAGCTCGCGGTGGTCGCGACCAAGCTGTCGCTCGCGCTGCTCACCGAGTCGGGCGAGGTCGCGGCCGAGGCCCGCAGCCCGCTCATCGAGAGCGCCCACGTCAAGGTCGCGTTCACCAATCTCAAGCAGAAGTTCGGGGTCCTCGACGTCGCGCCGGTCGAGGGCGGGGTCGACATCGAGGGGGTGCGGCCGACCCTCTTGGTGCTCACGCGGATGCTCATCGACGCCAAGATCGAGGCGCTGCGCAAGTTCAACAAGGCCGGCGACGCGCTGGCGCCGGAGCTCAACAAGATCAGCAAGCTCACCGTCACCGACGACGGCGCAGCGGCGCTGCGGGCCAAGCTCGTGCGCTTCGCCGAGTTCATCGCCGCGGGGCACGAACCCATGCGCGCCGACAACTACCTCGCCGACGGCAGCTTCGCCGACAAGACGCTCGCGGGCCGCGACTACATCGACGCGACGTACGTCGAGAACGCGACGATGCAGCTGTTCCCCTACGTCATCATGCCCAACGGCGACGTGCGGCTGCGGTTCGAGGCCCGCCCGGGCACCATCATCACCGGGGACATCGCGCCGCAGGACGTGCTCATCCTCGATCACCAGATGAACGCGGTGCGCGACACGGCGATCCACTGGTTGGTGCTACAGGACGTGTGGACCGCGAAGCCGTTCGCGATGGACCCGTTCGCGGGCGAGTACCTGTCGGAGCTGGTGTCGATCGTCGCGACGTTCTGGATGCGACGGGCGCAGACGATGGCCCGCGCTGCCGGGGCGACCACGCTCGACGGCAAGTTGTTCGAGTCGGTCGAGGACAACCGCTTCACGATGGTGATGCCCGTCGACCACGAGCAGCGCACCGAGTGGACGCCGGCGCGGCAGAAGGCCAAGGAGAGGGCCCTGGCGCCCTATGGAGAGGCGCTGTTCGCCGACGTGAGCGCCGCGTGGGGCCTGCCCGGCGTCGTGTCGGCGACCGGCGACGCAGCGGCGCATGCCGGCGGTGCGCTGCCGGGCAAGGACGTGGGGGCGCACTCGGGCGCGCAGGTGCCCGCGGGCAAGGACGTAGGGGCGCACTCGGGCGCGCAGGTGCCCGCGGGCCAGGACGTGGGGGCGCACTCGGGCGCGCAGGCCGGCGCCGCCGGCTTCGACATCCAGAAGGTGATGGGGGCAGGGACGGCGGTCGGCGACGTCGATGCCGACGGCGACGCCGACCTCTTCGTCGCCGGGGCGGGCCTGGGCCGGCTGTTCCTCAACCAGCAAGAGGGCGAGCGCCGCAGGTTCGTCGATGCGACCGAGGCGTGGGGAATCACGGCCGACATGGTCGACAGCCACCACGCGATGTTCTTCGACCACGATGGGGACGGCGATCTCGACCTGCTGGTCGTGCGCGGGCGGACGCCGAGCCTGCTGTACGACAACCAAGCCGGGAAGTTCGTCGACGTCGCCGCCGATCGGAGCCTCGTCACCGGCCCGGGCGCGCACGTGGCCTCGGCGTTCGACTACGACGCGGACGGCGACCTCGATCTGTACGTCGGCTACTACGGGAGCGCGGCCTGCAACCGCGGGCAGTGCGAGGGCCGCAACCTCCCGTCCGTCGACGGTCGCAATGGCTCGCCCAACCAGCTCTTCCGCAAGGACGGCGCGCGTTACACCGAGGTGGGTGCCGCTGCGGGCGTCGCCGACGAGGGGTGGACCCTGGCGTCCGGCACGTTCGACTACGACCTCGACGGCGACGTGGATCTCTACCTGGCCAACGACTTCGGCGCCAATCCGCTGTTCCGCAACGAGGGCGACGGCACGTTCGTCGATGTCGCGCCGGCGTTGGGCGCCAACGATCGCGGCAGCGGGATGAACGTCAGCTTCGCGGATCTCGACGGCAATGGGGCGTTCGACGTCTTCGTCAGCAACATCGACATGTTCAGCAAGACGATCAAGATCGTCTTCCCGAAGGACGAGTCGACGGTGAACCTCACCGACAACATCCTGCGCTCGTTCCAGTACCTCTCGGGCAACAAGCTCTACCTCAACGTGGTCGACGACGCGGGCGCTCGGGCGTTCCTCCCCTCCGAGGGCACGTGGTTCGAGCCCGGCGATCGCGGCTGGGGCTGGGCCGGCATCTTCTTCGACTACGAGAACGACGGCGACGAAGACATCTACCTCGCGAACGGCTGGATCCCGGGCTCGCCGGCGAACGACCAGCGCAACCAGATGTTCGTGCAGGCCGATCAGACGTTCTACCTGACGCCCCAGGGCGCGCCCGAGGCGTTCCCCGGCAACTCGCGATCGGTGGTCGCGTTCGATGCCGACCTCGACGGCGATCTCGACCTGGCCGTCAACAACTTCGGGCAGCCCCCACGGCTGCTCGAGAACGTCCAGGCGACGACGAACAGCGCCCTGCGGATCCGCCTGCGCGGCGCGGGTGAGAACACGCGGGCGGTCGGGGCCGTGCTCGAGGTCCGCACCCCGAAGCTCGTCCAGCGCCGGCAGATCACCGCGGGGCTCGGCTACCTCGGGCAGGACGACGAGGTCGTGCACGTGGGGCTGGGTCGCAACAAGACCGCCGACATCGTCGTGCGCTGGCCCGATGGATCCCGTTCCGAACACCGTCGTCTCGGCGCGGGTGCGGTGCACGTCCTGACGCAGCCGGGTTGAAGCCCGCGGCTCGAAATCGAGCCAGGAAACCCCGTATGTGACGTCGCTCATACGGCTCGGCAAAATTGCCAGAGGCCGTCAGATCGGCGATATTCGCGGTCGGGCAGGGGAGGTGGGGGGCGCGGGGGGAACTTTCTGCGCGCTCCGGTGAACCGTGTAGGTACAGGTATCACTCAGAACCGGCCCCTTGGCCCACGGATTCATCCATGCACCTTTCCAGCTCGAAGTGGACCGCCCTGCTCGCCGTTGCCCCGATGCTCGCCCTCGCCGGCTGCTCCGAGGAGGGCGACGAGGACGGCAACGACGTCGTCTGTGCCGGGGGCAAGTGCGACGCGCCGACGGACCCCAAGGACTTCGCCTGCAAGCAGGTCGTCGACGAGTCCGGTCGCGGCCGCCCCAATGTCCTGGCCGAGCTGCAGGACCCCGTCTCCGTGTTCGTGCTCCGCGGCGGGAGCGGCTGTCCGACCTCGTACAAGGAGACGATGGCCAAGCTCCGCACCGAGGACAAGACCGGCTGTGACAGCGCCGCGGCCGGCCTGTCGACCCGGTTCGTCACCGAGAGCGGCCAGCTCGACGCCGGCAAGCTGCTGCAGAACTTCCGACTGGTCACCTCGCGGCGCTGCAACAACCGCCAGGAGTTCGAGCTGCTCTTCTCGCTGTTCGGCGTGCCGGCCTCGGGCAACCTGCCGGCCTCGGCCGAGGTGATCGCCTTCGACCCCGAGTCGAAGGAGTTCAACTACTACGAGATCTCCAGCGGTCAGTGGCACTTCTTCGGCAGCTCGTCCGACTTCGTCGAGGGCCGCGGCGGTCGCTGTGGCATGTGCCACACCGGCGGCGGCCTGGTGATGAAGGAGCTCGACACCCCGTGGCTCCACTGGACCGGCCACTTCCAGACGCCGGGCACCAACAAGGTCATCGACGCCAACAAGAACGACCTCGGCAGCGAGAGCTCGGGCGCCAACATGGAGAGCCTGACCAACGCGGGCAACCGCGAGTGGACCAAGACCCGCGTCACCAACGCGCTGAACCCGGCTCGCAGCACCGTCGAGGCCCTGCTCAAGCCGCTGTTCTGCAGCGTCGAGGTCAACCTCGACAACGCCGCCGATTTCGACACCTCGGACGTGTCGAGCCTCCCCGCCGACTTCTTCGTCGACCCGAGCCTCAAGAGCTTCGGCTCGATCGGCATGAACAAGGACGTCTACACGGCGGCCCGCACCGCGGCTGGGGTGAACGTCCCCGGGCTCAACAAGCCCGACACCATCTTCAAGTTCCCGTTCATCGAGCGCAGCAAGTCCGACAAGATGTACGTCGACGAGCTGGTCTCGCGCGGCGTCATCGACGACGACTTCATGAAGGACGTCCTGATGGTCGACTTCACGCGGCCGATCTTCTCTGACGCGCGCTGCGGCCTCCTCGAGTTCGCACCGACCTTCGAGCAGCTCACCGGCGGCAACGCGGGCGGCACGACCGGCGAGGACCCGACCGCGGGCACGACCGGTGAGGACTCGAGCGGCACCAGCACGACGGGCGCCGACCCGACCGCCGGCGGCACGACCGGGGACGCGACCGGGGGCGGCGGCGCGGCGGGCAACTGCTGCACGCCCGACAACACCCGCAAGGGCTGCGAGAACGACACGATCGAGATGTGCACCTGCGCCCTCGATGCCTTCTGCTGCGACAACAGCTGGGATTCGACCTGCGTCGAAGAGGCGACCAGCCAGTGCTCCGCGGTGTGCGGGGCGGGCGTCGTCGACGACGCCGACCTGGAGCTGTCGGCGGACCCCGAGGTCACCGCGGCCGTCACCGCCGCGGACATCCGCGCGGCGTTCATCGCCAACCTCGAGGCCGCCAAACCGGCCGCTGGCACCGCGGCCGCGCAGCTGCTCGAGCACCTGAAGAACGTCGGCGACGGCTCGGCCCACGGCGCGCGCGTCGACGCCTTCCTGAAGGCCTGTGAGGACCGCGACGAGCGGGCGCTCATGGACGACGCGTTCAAGATGCAGACCTGGCAGCGCAACAACGCCTTCTCCCTGCCGGTGTTCGAGTTCCCGGCCACGATGGCGCAGACGAAGCTGAACGTGAGCAGCGCCGCCCACTGGGACGCCGCGAGCTGCACCGTCGTCGAGTGACCCCGACTCCCCTAGGACGTACACCATGAACACCTCCAACCGCTTTCGATTCGCCGCTGCCCCCCTCGCGCTCGCGCTCGCCGGTCTGTTCACCGTCGCCTGTGGCGAGGACGCCGATGACGCCGGCTCCGACGACGGGTGCCCGGCGGGCAAGTGCGACACGCCGCAGGGCGAGGCCTCGATGGTCTGCCTGCAGCGCATGGCCGAGGTCATCAACTCGAGCAACCGCGGCTTCACGCCGGACGTGATCCGCTGGCAGTGCGGCGACGTCACCGGCGTCACTGCGGACGGCAGCGGCAAGGACGATCGCGGCCAGGAGTACTGCGAGTACTTCGCGATGGTGCAGCCGCCCGGCGCGGCCAAGGGCGTCGACCTCGGTCGCCCCCTCGATGGTCAGGGCAAGGTCACGCCGCTGGCGGTGTGTCTCCCCGGCGAGACCGGCGGCGAGTGCCGCGTGACGCTCACCGACGAGCAGCAGGCCAAGCTCGAGGACAACCCGACCGACGTCGTCGGCAAGTGCGTGTTCACCTCGTGGCACGCCGACGTCACCAAGCCGGTGCCGGTGTGCCCGAACGACAAGTGCCCGGCCGACGCCAACATCATGGGCTTGCCGTTCACGCGGACGAACTACAGCATGAAGGTCGGGTTCAACTCGAACGCGGCCGCGATCGACCTCATCGAGAAGTGCTTCCCGCTCGCGCCGGCCAACCGCGTCGCGGTCGACTGGACCAACCCCGACGACCCCGCGCAGCAGGCCTACTACCGCGGTTGCATGGGCACCAACAAGCTGTTCGGCACCGAGTGGCGCCGCAGCGACCCGACGATCTGCGCGGCGATCAACCGCATGGCCGAGTGCGGCTGTTCGGCGCCCGGCGTCACCAACGGCACCCAGCTCGCCCAGGCCGTCCTGCCGCCTGTCAAGTCCGCCGACCACCGCCGTGGCTTCCGCCTCGGCACGTGGGAGGACAGCCGCGGCCTGCCCAACGGCTGCCGCTATGCGAACACGGGCGAGACCGGCTACCTGGTCGAGTGCGACATGACGGCCGCCGACCTCATGGGCAGCCTCAACGACCCCAAGGAGTTCTGCCGCGCGACGTACGGCCAGAACGTCGTGGTGCACGTCGACGTCCCCCGCGCCGCGATCACCTGCACGCCGCCGAACACGAAGGAGGCCGCGAATTGCGGCGCCATCCCGTGGAACATCGGCGACGAGAACGCAGAGGTCGACGGCGGCACGACGGACGCGACCGACGGCGGCACGACGGACGCGACCGATGGCGGTACCACGGACGCGACGACGGGCGATGCGACGACCGGCGATGCGACCACCGGCGACGGCGGCGGCGACGTGGGCAACTGCTGCTCGGGTCACGAGGGCATGGGCTGCACGAACCCCGAGATCTCCATGTGCGTCTGCGCGATGGACGATTTCTGCTGCACCACGAAGTGGGACGACACCTGCGTCGGCGAGGTCGCCTCGTTCGGTTGCGGCACCTGCAACTGAAGCCCACCGTCATGCACCGCCGACCCCACGCCCGCATCGGACTCGTGGCCGCGACGCTCCTCGGCGTCGCGGCGCTGACCGCCTGTCGCGACGACGACGCTGCGGCCGGCGACGATGCGGCATGCGCCTCGGCCAAGTGCGATGCCCTCGACGGCACCGGCTCCGAGGGTGACACCACCGACGGCGGCACCACGGGCGAGCCCAGCGAGGTCGACACGGCCTGCTGGGAGCGCCGCGAGGACGCGTACAACCCGAACCGCCTGGCGTTCACGACCGACGCGCTGCGGTGGTCGTGCTCCGACATCGACAGCACACCCGCGGCGGACCGCGGCCAGGAGTACTGCGAGTACTTCGGCATCGTCACCTTGCCGCCGTCGCCGAGCTACCCCACGCCCGAGCCGCAGGTGCTCGGGCGCCTGCTCGGCCCCGACGGCATCGACGGCCAGACGCCGATCCCCCTGCAGCTCGACAGCGAGCAGATCGCCGCGCTGGAGAACGCGGCCGACTCCGTCGTCGGCGCGTGCGTGTTCACCTCGTGGAACGCCGACATCGAGGCGCCGTGCGGCGATGCGTGCGAGGTCGACCCGGTGCTCGGCGTCCCGGTCGACACGGAGACCTTCCGGATGAAGTTCGACCCCAACACCAACGAGGCCGCGCTGGCGTTGGTCGAGGACTGCACCGAGCTGCTGCCCACCGAGGGCGACCCGAGCGACCCCGAGGATCCGTACAACGATCCGTTCTTCCGCGCGTGCCATCTCAACGCGGACATCAACGAGACGCAGTACCGCAAGTCCGACAACATCATCTGCAGCGCGAGCGTGCGGCTGGCAGAGTGTGGCTGCGCCGTCGCCGATGGCACGCCCCTGGCCGAGGCGCTGGCGCCCACGTCCGATCTCGGCTTCCGTCTCGGTGGTTGGTCGGCCGCGAGCGAGCTGCCGCCGGGCTGCCGCTACCACGACGTCGTCGAGGGCGCGCAGACGCTGGTCGTCTGCGACCTCACCGGCGCCGAGGTCCTGCAGAACGCCGCCGAGCTGAAGTCCTACTGTCGCGATCGCTACGCGGACGACGTCGTGGTCCACATCGCGGTGGCTGCCGACGCGATCGTCTGCGCGCCGCCCGAAGGTGGTCCCCATGCCGACGGCTGCCCGGCGCAGCCGTGGGTGCTCGAGCCGTGAGCGACGGGGGGCAGCGGCCGGTCCTCGGCCCGCGGCGCCCCGATCTCGCCGCGGCCGGCCGACGGACGCGGGGCCTCGGCCTGCGCTGCCTGGTCGCCGTCGCGATCGTCGATGTCGGTTGCGGTGACGACGACGCGAGCGCGTGTGGCGAGCAGGTGTGCGAGCTGCCGTCCGACCGCGCCGAGCTCCTCGAGCGCCTCGCGGGCTTCGCGGATCCCGTGGCCCAGTGGTTGCGCGGCGCGGCCAACGACGCCGGCGCCGTCGAGGGCAGCCACGAGGTGTGGCTCGCCGGTCTGCGCGAGCAGCTCGGGTGCGCTGCTGCCGACGAGCGCAGCTTCGTCGTGCTGTCGAACGACGAGTACGAGCCCAAGGTCATCGTGACGCAGTGCGCGAACGATCCGGTGGTGGCCAGCCGCCTGTTCGCGGTGTTCGAGCCCGAGGCCGGCGACGACGTGGACGCCGAGCGCTTCCGCCTCGCGGCGTGGGACGACGAGGCGGCCCGCTTCCGCCGTTACCAGGTCGCGCCGACCGACGCGGGCCTCACCGTCGCGGTCGAGCCCGAGTTCTGCGGTGGCTGCCACGGCGGTCCGTACGCGCTGCCCGACTGGACGCCGATCATGAACGAGATGACGAACCCCTGGGCGCAGTGGAACGCCGAGCCCGGGTTCGTGTCGTTCGCGTTCGACGAATTCCCGGCGCGCAACGGGCCGGTCTTCGAGGCCCTGCTCGCCGACGGTCGCCTCGACTCGGCGTCGAACCTCGAGCCGGTCGTCCGCGCTGCGATCGACCGCACGACCGCGGCGCGGGTCGCCGAGCGCGATGGGCCCGCGACGCTCGCGGCCGCCGCGTCGCTCGTACGCCCCGTGTTCTGCGACGAGAACGTCAACTACGTCTCCGAGATCCACGACAGCGGCGAACTCCCCCTGTCCGCCGCGCTCGACCCCGGCCTGCGACGGGCGATGACGCTGCTGCGGCCGGAGGCGACCTGGTCGTTCGTCCTCGACGAGGCGCTGCAGCTCCCACCGCCGTCGCCCGGCCTCGCGCCGCTGGTGCTCGTCGCGGTGCGCGGTGAGACCACCGTACAGCTCGAGGCCGCGCTGCTGTCGCGCGGGCTGCTCGCGCCGATCGACGTGCTGCGCGTGCGCGCGCTCGACTGGATGCACCCGGTGGGTTCGGCGGTCCGCTGCGATCGCTTCGAGGCCGCGCTCGCGCGAGGGCAGGGCGGGGCGCTCGACCCCGCGGCGTTCGCCGACGCAGCCGAACTCGCCCGCGCGCTCTTCGAGCTGGCCCTCGAGGTCCCCGGTGGATCACTCGCCGACGTCGGCGACGACGCCGTCGTGGCGCTGGCCGACGCCGCCGATGTCGACGCGCTGGCGCGCCTCGACGCCGGCCTCCTCGACGGGGCGACGCTGACGATCGACGCGCTCGGCGATGCCATCGACGCCGAGCTCGCGGCGGTCGAGTCCGCCGAAGGCCGGGCTCGCCTCGCCGACGAACGCCTCCGCCGCGGCTGCGCCGCGCGCCGGATCTATCCCACCGCGCCGCTCATCCCCGGCACCGACGCCTGTCCCTGAACCATTGGAGTCCCCTGCCATGTCTTCGCTCCGCCGCCATACCCCTCGCATCGCGCTCCTCGCCGCGGCCCTCGGCTTCGCGCTCACCGGCTGCAACGGGGACGGGGACGGCGAGGGCGACGACGCGATGTGCGGCGAGGCAAAGTGCGACGACCTCGGCGAGGTCGGGCAGGCCCTCGCGACGTTCAACGACCCGATCGCGACCTGGCTGCGCGCCAACATCGACGCCAACGGCGAGTTCGACGTCGCCTACCTCGACATGCTGAAGGCCATCTCGAAGCAGCAGGGCTGCGACGACAAGGGCAGCATCGACTCGTACATCATCTCCGACCTGCTGGTCGCCGACGGCAAGGAGTCGTTTCCGCGGGTCGTCAACACCGTCTGCTCCGAGGACCGCACCAAGGCCGACCTCGCCTTCTTCGCGCTGTCGTTCGGCAACGCCGATCAGACCGACGTCGACCCCCGCGAGATCGAGATGTTCGCCTGGGACGCGACCACCTTCGAGTACCGGTTCTATCGCGGTCGCGCGGTCGAGGGCAGCGACACCAAGGTCGCGATCGAGCTGAACCCCGGCGAGTGCCGCGAGTGCCACGAGCAGCCCTCGCAGATCCCGGGCAAGAAGATGCCGATGACGCCGATCATGAACGAGCTCGCGGCGCCGTGGCAGCACTGGCACGCCGAGCCCGTGAGCTTCGACCACGCCGTCCCGGCGAAGGTCGAGCAGGCGCCGGTGTTCAAGGAACTCGCGGGCGAGGCGTCGGTGTTCCGGGCCTCGGCGTCGCAGCTCGAGACCACGATCCGGTCGGCGTACCAGCAGCGCATCGCGACCGCGCGGCTGCGATTGCGCCGCAACCCCGCCAACGTCGACGAGGCGATGTCGCTGCTGCGCCCGCTGTTCTGCGACGAGCAGCTCACATACGCGACCGAGGACGGCTCGAGCGGCTTGCTCAGCGCCGCGGTCGCGGTCGACGACGGGCTCGCGTCGGTCTACTTCCAGATCAAGGGCACGGGCTGGCCGTGGGACTGGTGGCAGGACAAGCAGATGCGCCTGCAGCCGCCGGGCGCCCCCGATCGCCTGACGATGTTCCCGACGCGGGGCGCTGCGGTCGTGACCTACGAGAAGCAGCTGCTGGCCACCCGCGCCCTACCGTGGGAGCAGGTGATGCGGGTGCGCGCGCTCGACTGGGCCAACCCGGCGCTGTCGTCGTTCCGCTGCGGGCTGTTCACCAACGCGCTGCCGCGGATCCAGGCCGGCCCGCCGCCCATCGCCACCGGCGCGAAGAACAGTGACCTGTTCGTGCCCCTGCTCGACCAGATCCTGACCCTGCACAAGGGTGACTTCGGCATCTCGGGGCTCGATCTGCCCGCGTCGATGCCCATCACCAGCGCCGAGGCCGGCAAGTTCGTCAGCCTCGCGGTCGCCGACGATGCGACGATCCAGGCGCTCGCCGAGTCGATCGCCACGGCCGAGCTCGGCGCGGCGACGTGCGCCGCCGACGGGGCGGGGCACTGCCTGACCACCGCCGACGGGCTCGGCGCGATGATCGAGGCGCGGTTCAAGGCCATCGAGAGCACGGGCCGATCCGTGCTCACCCCGGTGCGCAACGCCAAGGCGTGCGAGGCCAAGGAGACCTACCCGAACGCGCCGCACATCGGCGGACTCGACTGCTCGATGATCGCGCCGCCCGATGACACCGGCGAGATGTCCGACACCGGCGGATCCGACACCGGCAGCACCGGCGAGGCCGAGTCCACGGGCACCGACGGTGGCGCGGCCGCGGACGACTGCTGCACCGCCCACGACGGCCCCGGCTGCGCCGACGCGACGATCGAGGCCTGCGTGTGCGCGCAGGACGATCTGTGCTGCTCCTCCAGCTGGGACGACGTGTGCGTCTCCGAGGTCGCGTCGTTCGGCTGTGGCACCTGTTGAGTTGCCCGCGACGAAACCGCTCGCGCGTGGGCCCGGCGCGCGACGGCGATCGAAATCGGGTATCGTCGGACGCGCCGTGTGAAGCGGCTTTGCCTTGGGGGTTCGCGTGCTGCAGTCGACTCTTCGTGCCTCGTTCCTCGCCGCCTCGTTCGCGCTGCTGACGGCGTGCCCCAAGGGCGCCGACCAGGATCCGGGGGGAAGCTCGATCGGCTCCGCGACCGACAACACCACGCTCGATCCGACCGGCGGCGTCGACACCACCGCGGGGGATGGCGGCGTGTGCCTGCTGCACAACTGCGACGACGACTCGGAGTGCGGCGGGTGTACCGAGGGGCGCAACAGCTGCTACGCGCCGGAGAAGCGCTGCGTCGCGTGCAACCCCGACACGATGGAGGGCTGCGCCGACGGTGAGGAGTGCACCGAGTTCGGCTACTGCGTGCCGGCGGGCGCGGTGTGTCCGGTGGACGACAACGGTGAGCAGACGACCCCGTGCAACGACGATCCGGACTGCGCCGCGTGCGATCCGCTGCACCAGATCTGCAGCGCGGGGGCCTGCGTCGCCTGCCGCAACGACGCGACCGAGGCGTGCCAGACCACCGAGCAGTGCGTCGACAACGAGTGCGTGGCCAAGTGCCCTTCGGAGTGCGACGTCGACGCGGACTGTGCCGCGTGCGGCGTCGACACCCAGCAACCGGCGACGGCCTGCTTCCGCCACCGGTGCGCCGAGTGCTCGGACACGCAGCCGTGCCCGGCCGGCGAGACCTGCTCCGACGAGGGCGTCTGCACGCCGGTCTGCGGCCTGCCCGGCATGGTCGTCGGCACCTGCGATCTCGACGCCCAGTGCGCCGGCTGCCAGGGCGACAACGACAACTGCAACACGCCGATCAACGGTGGTCATGGGGTGTGCGGGCCGTCGGCGAGCGGCTGCTCCGATCTCGGCAACGGCGTCGTGGTGCTGCCCGAGCCCTTCGACCAGGTCACCAACACCTGCTCCGACGACGGCGACTGCGCGGGCGTCGGCATCGAGTACAACGTCGGCCTGCTGCTGCGCGATTTGACCGGCATCGAGGGCATCGGCGACGCGAACATCAACTACCCGATGAACGCCTGCGCCGCGGTCACGGTCGGCGTCGGCGACACCAGCATCAGCTGCGGTGTGTGCGTCCCCTGCAAGGAGGACGACGACTGCATGGACATCGACATCGATCAGGTCGCCGATGACGCCTTCGGTGCCCTCGGCGCGGTCGCGGCGGCGCTGCTGCTGGACCAGCTGTTCGGGCCCGAGGATCACCTCATCCACATGTTCTGCCAGCCGGTCGCGGGCGACTACGGCGTGTGCGTGCCGTGCCCCACGCTGGTCAACGATTGCGTCGGTGGTGGCGGTGGCGGCAGCGGCACCTGCGATCACGACGTCTGCACCGAGGGCACCGCGCTCGATCCGAGCTGTGGCACCTGTGCCGCGGCCGTGTGCGACGCCGACGGGTACTGCTGCAACAACGAGTGGGACGCGACCTGCGTCGGCGAGGTCGAGGACCTGTGCGCGGGTGGCTGCGGTGGTGGCGGTGGCGGTGGCAACTGCCACGATCAGTGCGAGACGGGCGAGGCGATGGACGCGAGCTGCAACAGCTGCGTCTCGGCCATCTGCGCCGACGATCCGTTCTGCTGCCAGACCACGTGGGACGACGTGTGCGTCGGCCACGTCGCCGACACGTGCAATGGCGAGTGCTCGGCCGGTGGCTGCTCCCACGACGAGTGCAGCCAGGGCGGCCCGCTCGACGAGGCATGCTCCGATTGCGCGACGACGGTGTGCGACGCGGATGCGTTCTGTTGCAGCACCGACTGGGACGCGACGTGCGTCGGCGAGGCGGAGGACCTGTGCGGGATCTGTGGCGCCGGCGGGGGCTGTGCCCACGACGAGTGCCAGGCCGGGGGGCCGCTCGACGCGGCGTGCTCGGACTGCGCGGCTGCGGTGTGCGACGCCGACGCGTTCTGCTGCGACGGCATGTGGGACGAGGCGTGCGTCAATGCGGCCGACGCGGCGCCGGAGTGTCCGAATTGTTTCTGAGGGTGCGGGCACGGGCACGGGCACGGAGCAGGGTGTCCGGAAGAACGCTTTGCGTTCTTCCGCACCCTGCTACGGCCACTGCCCGCGGAACACGAGCCGCGCCGGGCCGCGCATCCGCACGCCCTGCCGCGGATCCGCCGGTACGGTGATCCACAGCTCGCCTCCGGGGAGGCGGACGCGGGTCGGTCGCTCGGCCGCGAGCCGCCCCTGGGCGACCGCCGCGGCCACCGTCGCGCACGCCCCGGTGCCGCAGGCCGCCGTGATCCCGCAGCCGCGCTCCCAGACCCAGAGCGTCACGGCCCCGGCCTCGATCGTCGCGAACTCGACGTTGGTCCCCTCGGGGAAGGCCGCGTCGCGCTCGAGCCCGGGGCCGAGCCGTCGGGCCAGGGCCTCGGGGTCGCCGTCGACGAAGGCGATCGCGTGGGGGTTGCCCATCGAGACCTGGGCCAGCACGTGGCCGTCGGCGGCCGCGAGCTCGACCGCCGGGCCGTGGTGCGCAGGGCCCATGTCGATGTCGACCTCGGCCGCCTCCCCGACCGTCACCGTGCACCGCCGTGGCCCCGCGTCGGTGTCGACCACGAAGGTCCCTGGGGCTCCGCCCTCGGCGAGCCAGAGCGCCACGCAGCGCAGACCGTTGCCGCACATCTGCGGCCGGGATCCGTCGGCGTTCAGGACCCGCATGGTCGCGACCGAGCCGGGCAGGGTCGGGCGGCCGACGATCAGCAGTCCGTCCCCGCCGACCCCGGTCCGGCGATCGCACACGGCGACGGCGTGGGGCTGGAGCGCCGCGACCCGCTCGCCGAGGTCGACTTCCCGCGCGTCGACGATCAAGAAGTCGTTGCCGAGGCCCTCGGCCTTCACGAAGGCGAAGGCGCCCGGGGCGTCGCTCACGGCGTCGGGACTTCCTCGGCGGGCGCGTCGGGGTCGGCCCCGACCGCGGCCGGCTCCGGCGACTCGGCCGGCACCTCGTCGTCGGCAGTGACCGGCGCCGGGACACCGCCGGGGGCGGGCAGGGGCAGGGGATTGGGCCCGACCCGCTCGTAGTTGACCTCCTCGTCGCCGGCGGCGAGCTGCTCGTCGCCCGCGAGCTTCTCGCTCTCCGCCTTCAGCCGATCCGAGCCGCTGTGGGCCCCGGCGTAGGCGAGGTAGACCGCGCAGACCATGAAGCCGATCGCCAGGCCCTGGGTCAGCCGAGCCAGGAAGTCGGCGCCGCCCGAGCCGCCGAAGACGCTCTGGCTCGCGCCGCCGCCCAGCGCCGTGCCGAGGCCACCGCCGCGACCCGCCTGCAGCAGGACGACGAGGATGAGCACGACGGTGATGAGCGTGTAGATGATCTGAACGAAGAGCGTCATGGCGTATGGCTCGGCGCGGAGGCGGTGGCGCGGACGATGGCGAGGAGCGAGGGGGCCTCGAGGGAGGCGCCCCCGACGAGGAAGCCGTCGATGTCCCCGGCGGCGACCAGCGCCCCGGCGTTGTCCGGCTTCACGCTACCACCATAGAGAATCGATCTGTCGGCACCCGCCGCGGACCACCGCTCGGCGAGCCACCCGCGGATGCAGCGGTGCATCGAGGCCGCCTGCTCCGGCGTCGCGGTGCGCCCGGTCCCGATCGCCCAGACGGGCTCGTAGGCCAGGATCAAGCGCGCGGTGACGAGTTCGAGCGGTAGATCCGATAGTGCCGCCGAAAGCTGCGAGATGACGACGCTTTCGTGGGTGCCTGCGTCGCGCGCCTCGAGCCGCTCGCCGACGCAGAGGATCGCGTGCAGACCGGCCCCGAGGGTGGCGTGCAGCTTGCGCCGCACGAGCGCGTCGGTGTCGCCGAAGTCGGCGCGGCGCTCGGAGTGACCGACGATCGACCCGGCGCAGCCGGCCTGGGCGATCATCGCGGGCCCGACCTCGCCGGTGTGGGCGCCCGCGTCCTGGGCCGCGACGTCCTGGGCGAAGAGCCAAAGGTCGCTGATCGGGCGGCACGCCGTGCGGGCCGCGGCGATCGACAGGTACGGCGGCGCGACGCCGACGTGGACGCGGTGCACCCCGCCGTTCGCCCCGGCGAGGCCGTCGGCGATCGCCCGCGCGGTGGTCAGCGCCGCCTCGGGGAGGTGGTTCTGCTTCCAGTTGCCGACGACCCACATCGCGCGCTGGGACATCACTCACCCTCCGGCATCAGGGCGGCGACGCCCGGCAGGGTCTGGCCCTCGAGGAACTCGAGCGACGCGCCGCCGATGCGATCGGCGACGCCCGCCTCGGTGATCGCCGCGACGCTGTCGCCGCCCCCGACCACCGTGAAGCCGCGGCACTCGGCCATCGCCCGGGCCACGGTCTTGGTGCCCTCGGCGAAGGCGGGGTTCTCGAACAGCCCCATCGGGCCGTTCCACAGCACCATCTGGGCCCGGCCGATGATGGCCCCGATGCGCGACGCGGTGTCGGGGCCGATGTCGAGGGCCATGTCCTGGGCGCCGAGGCCGACCGCGGCGCCCATGGTGCGCGAGGTCTTCGCGTCGATGCCGGCGCCGACCCGCAGGTCCGTCGGCAGCACCACCGCGACGTCGCGCGCCGCCGCCTTCTGCAGGATCATCCGGCAGTCGGAGTAGCGATCGGCCTCCTGCAGGCTGCCGCCGAGCTCCGCCCCGCCGGCGGCGAGGAACGTGTTGGCCATCGCCCCACCGACCACCAGCGTGTCGCCGGCCTTGAGCCGCTCGACGAGCGAGACGATGACGCCGAGCTTGTCCGAGACCTTCGCGCCGCCCACGATCGCCACGAACGGGTGATCGGGCGCGTCGAGCAGCCGCGACAGGGCCCGCAGCTCGGCCAGCAGCAGGTCACCGGCGCCGCGCGCCCGTACCAGCCGGGGCAGACCCACGACCGACGCGTGGGCGCGGTGCGACGCGCCGAAGGCGTCGTTGACGTAGGCGTCGCAGAGGCCCGCGAGCGCCTGCGAGAACTTGGGGTCGTTCTTGGTCTCGCCGGCCTCGAAGCGGAGGTTCTGCAGGAGCACGATCTGGCCGGGGCGCAGGTCGGCAACCAGCTTGATCGCGGCGTCGCCGACGACCTCCTCGGTCGGCACGCGGACCTCAGTCTGCAGCAGCTCGGCGAGCCGGGCGCCAACGGGCTCCATCGCGTACTTCGCCTCGTAGCCGCCCTTGGGCCGGCCGAGGTGCGAGGCGACGATGAGCTTCGCGCCGCGCTCGATGAGGTTGCGCAGCGTCGGCAGCGACGAGACGATCCGCGTGTCGTCGCGGACGACTCCGCCCTCACCGAGGGGCACGTTGAAATCGACGCGCACGAACACGCGGCGGTTGTCGACGTCGAGATCGCGATGGCTGGGGATGGGTGCGAGCGCCATGGCGGCGCCATCTGTAGCCGAGCCTCGGCCGGGCGTCCATCGCACGCGGCGCGGGCCCCCGGCCCGTCGGGGGGCAGCTACTGCGCGGGCAGGGAGTGGGCGAGATCGTCGCGGACCAGCTCCAGCAGCGCGCTCGACAGCGTGATGATCTGCTCGGGGGAGTAACCCTGGTGCCGCATCTGGCGGAACAGCGATCGGGCCAGGATCTCCACGCCGCGGGAGTCGGGGCGTGCCTCGGGGGTGGTCTCGGGGCGGAGTTCCATCGGTGACCCCTCGTCAGCAATGCACGTGCCGCGCTCGGGCCGCGTCGGGGGCATGGGCGCCATTCTCCATGGATTGCAGGGGTCTAGGTGCAGCTCCCCGAAGTGGATTCGAGCCGTCACTGTGCACCTGTCTGCACGTGCTTGGTGCGAAGACGGTTGCGCGAAGCCGACCTGGCGCTGCGCAGTTCGTCGGGCGATCCGGCCCGTTCGCGCGGCCCCGCGCTGCTGATAGACTGGCGTCGCCGCCGTCTCGTGTCGCCCCGTTCGATTCCACTCCTCGCCTCCGTGCTGATCCTCGCGGGCTGCCGGGGCTGGCAGGGCGACCAGTACCTGCGGCACCGGACCCCCTCCTCCCGGGCGGCCCGCGAGACGTCGTATGCGTTCGCGCCACCCGGCGCGGCATGGCGTGAGGTGCGCAAAGCCGAGCATGTCCAGGTCGCGTGGGTGAACGATGCCGCGGGGGCCGTGATCACGATCCACGCCCAGTGCGACGAGCAGGGTGACAGCAGCCTCGAGCAGTACACCGATCACATGCGCATCGACTGGACCGGGTGGAAGGTCCTATCGCAGCAGCAAGAGCGCCTGATCGATCGCGCAGCCCTGCGCACCGTCGTGGACGCCGAGCTCGATGGGGTCCCCCGGCGCAACGAGTACGTCGTGGTCAAGCGCAGCGGCTGCCTGTTCGACCTGCAGTACTCCGCCCGCCCGGATTCCTTCGACTCGGCGCGGCCCGGCTTCGTCCAGGTCGTCGAGGGGTTTCGCTTCCCGACGGAGTCGCGATGAAGCCGATCGCCCGCCTCGGCCAGATCGTCATCGGCGGCCTCGAGTGGCTCGGCGGCCTGGCGGGCCTCGCCTTCACGCTCGTGCGGGTCGGTCCCCGCCGGCCGTGGGGCATCGACGACATCGCCGCCCAGATGGTCCACCTGGGGGTGCGGTCGCTGCCGATCGCCCTGTTCATGTCCCTGTTCATCGGGATGATCCTCGCGGTCCAGTTCGGCTCGGCGCTCCGCGACTTCGGCGCGACGATGGCCCTGGGCGACGCGAGCTCCCTGGCGCTGGTCCGCGAGCTGGTCCCGACGCTGCTGGCTCTCACGGTCGGGTCCAAGATGGCCGCGGGCATCTCGGCCGAGCTCGGCTCGATGAAGGTCACCGAGCAGATCGACGCCGTCGCGGCCCTGGGCGCCGACCCGATCAAGAAGCTGGTCTGGCCCCGCGTGGTCGCGGCGACCTGGTCGCAGCCGCTCCTGGTGGTGCTGGGCAACGTCATCGCCCTGCTCGGGGGCATGCTCATCGGCGAGTGGGTCTACGGCGTCCCCGCCGGCTACTTCTACGAGACGTACATCGAGGAACTCTCGCCCAACGACTACATCCAGAGCCTCACCAAGGGCACCGTGTTCGGCTTCCTGGTGGGGATGATCGGCTGCTACCAGGGCTTCAGCACGAAGTTCGGCACCGAGGCCGTCGGCATGTCGACCACCGAGACCGTCGTCGCGATCTCGATCTGGATCATCATCGCCGACTTCTTCATCACGATGATGTTCTTCTGATGGCCGCGCCCCTCCCACCGACGCCGGTCCTGGTCGAGTTCCTCGGCGTGCACAAGGCGTTCGGCGACAACGTCGTCTACGAGAACCTCGACCTCACGGTCATGCGCGGCGAGACGCTGACCATCATCGGGGGCAGCGGTCAGGGCAAGAGCGTGTGCCTGAAGCTGATGATCGGGCTGCTCCGCGCGGACGCTGGCGTCGTCCGCGTGGGCGGCGAGGACCTCTCGACCCTGGACGCCGCCGGGCTGAGCCGCGTGCGACGACGGGTCGCATACGTGTTCCAGGGCGGGGCCCTGTTCGACTCCATGAACGTGCTGGACAACATCGGCTACGCCATGCGCGAGCACACCAAGATGGACGATGCCGCGATCGAGACCCGCGCCCGCGAGTGCCTCGAGATGGTCGCGATGCCCACGGACATGCTGACGATGATGCCCGCCAACCTGTCCGGCGGGCAGCGCAAGCGGGTCGCGCTCGCGCGCTCGATCGCGATCAAGCCCGAGGTTATCCTCTACGACGAGCCCACGACCGGCCTCGATCCCCGCAACATCACCCGCATCGGCGACATGATCATGAAGCTGCAACGGGAGCTGGAGGTCACCAGCGTGGTCGTGACGCACGACATGCCGACCGCGCGCAAGGTCTCCAACCGGGTGGCGATGCTGTACGAGCGGCGCTTCCCGTTCGTGGGCACGGTCGACGAGATCTGGAACAGCTCGCAGCCCGAGGTGCGCGACTTCGTCCACGGCACGCTACGGCGCGTGGGCGGGCCCGCAGCCGCCGGTACGGAGGTCCGCCATGGCGCGTAGGAACGAGGCCCGCACCCGGCTCGTCGTCGGGCTGTTCGTGCTCGCGATGGGCGTCCTGCTGTTCATCTCGCTGTTCATCATCGGGCAGAGCGAGGGCACCTGGGAGAGCAAGACGGAGATCACGACGGACTTCCGGACGATCACCGGCCTGCGACGCGGCAGCCCCGTCCAGCTCGCCGGCGTCGAGGTCGGGCGCGTGCAGTCGATCGACTTCGTCAGCCGCAAGTACCTCTGCGACCCCCTCACCGAGGACGTCGGCCGGTACGGCGCGGGCCGGACCGACAACTGCGACGAGTTCCTCTTCTGCGCCCCGACGGGGATCTGCGCCGAGCTCGAGCCGTACGCCGCCAAGGGGCTCCACGCGCCGTGCCTGTCCTCCGAGGACTGCGGCGACGACGAGGTCTGCGTCACCGCCGAGTTCCGCCGCAAGGCCAAGCGCGTGAGCTGGTCCGGCACCGACGGCGTCTGCGCCCGGTACATCACCGAGCACCGCCGCGTGCAGGTGACGATGAAGGTCTTCGCCGACAAGCTCGAGCTCATCCGCAGCGACTCTCGCGCGACGGTCGCCAGCAACGGCGTGCTCGGTGACCAGCTCATCAACGTCACGCCAGGCATGCGCGAGGCGTTGGGCCCCGATCGCCGCATCCAGTCCACGCCCTCGCTCATCGAGGACATCGAGCTGTTCCGCGAGCGCTTCACCGGCCTCACCGACAAGGTGGACTCGAGCCTCTCGGGGATCTCGACGCTGTTCTCCGAGCTCAACGACGAGCGCACCATCGGCGCGGTCAAGGGCATCGTCGAGAACCTCGACGAGATCACCAAGCAGGTCGCCGAGGGCCAGGGCTTGGTCGGCGCGCTGTTCAACGATCCGAACTTCAAGGAGGACGTCGGCGTCACCCTGCGCAAGGTCCGGGACACCGCTGCGGGCCTCGACTCCTTCGTGACCCGTGCCAACTCGACGCTGAAGAAGGTCGAGGAGAACGTCCAGCCGCTGGTCGACGACGGCCGCAAGGTGGCGCAGGACGTCCGCGAGCTCCTCGAGGACCTCGAGGATCCCAAGAACAAGAGCCTCGTCGCCAAGCTGCTGCGCGACGACTCGGGGGAGATGACCAAGGACCTCGAGAAGATCCTCGACGACGTCGAGAAGATCACGGGCAAGGTCGCGCTCATCGCCGCGAAGATCGAGCGGGGCGAGGGCACGGTCGGCAAGCTCATCAGCGACAGCAAGGTCCACGACGATCTCGTGAAGCTCTTCGACGATCTCGAGCGCAACGAGACCTTGAAGGCGCTGGTGCGCGGGGCGATGGACGCCGACGACGCGAAGCGTGATCCGGCGAAGCCCGCGAACGTGGACGAGCGCTGAGGGCGGTCGGCGTCAGGACGCCGACGCCGGCTCGATCTCGGCGACGAAGTCCCGCAGGCGGCGCGTGAGCTCGGGCCCGTACTCCGCCGGCAGCGCGTGACTGCCCTCGTCGATGACCTGCCACTGCGCGCCGGGGATCGCGAACGCGATGCGTCGCAGGGTGTCGACCGGCACGAATCGGTCGAGCGCGCCGGCGATCACCAGCGACGGCACGTGGATCCGCGGCAGCAGATCCTCGCCACAGTGCCGCGTCGCCTCGCCGAGCATGTCGACGAACAGCTGGGGGTTCATCGCCGCCATCTGGCCGAGGTAGAACTCGAGGTCGGCGAGCTCGATCCGCATCGGGTTGAGCTGCGTGTGCAGCCCGATGAGCGGCAACCAGCGCGAGGGCAGCACGCGACGCCACAGTCGCAGCGTGAGATCCGAGGCGTGGCGCGTCGCGGCCTGCACGAAGGGCAGCAGGTGGACGAACAGATCCGTGCCCTGGAACTGACCCAGCGCGCGCCCAGCCGGTCCGGCGATCGACACGAGGCCGGTGACGCGTGGCCGGTGGCGGCGGTAGACCTCGAGCGCGACCTGGAAGCCCATCGAGAAGCCGACACACGTCGCCCGCTCGACCTCGAGGGCGTCGAGGACCGCGACGGCATCGTCGGCGAGCTCGGGCATCGAGAGCCGCCACGGCCGCGGCGGCTCGGGGCTGCGCCCGTGGCCGCGGTAGTGGGTCTGGACGACGCAGAGATCCTCGGCGAGGGCCGGGGCGAGCCTGCGGAAGGCCCAGCCGCTGCAGCCGATGCCGTCGAGGATGAGCAGCGCCGGTGCACCGGGACGCCCGAGGCGGCGGCCCCACAGGGCGGCGCCGTCGGGGCGCTCGACCATGCACTCGAACTCCGCGGGCGGCGCCTGATCGACGGCCCGATCGACGGTCTGGTCAGGCGGCACGGTGCGCGGCGGAGCGGACGCCGAGTCGGTCCCGCTCACTCGTCGCGGCCGCGCTCGTCATCCGGCGCGTCGTCGGCGAGCTCGTTCACGCTGGGGTACTTCATGATGTCCTTGCGGGCGATCTTCCACGCCTTCTGGACGATCCAGGACAGCGACCGGTCTTGGCGCGCGGCCTCCTCCTGGATCTCCTTGAGCATCTGTTCCGGGAAGTAGAGGCTCTGCTTGCGCTTGTCGGAGCTTGCCATGGGTCGAACGCAGCCTTCGCGGTGCAAAAAGGACGTCCAGAGGGTAGGATACGGTGCGAAATCTTGTCAACTCGGCGGGGGATTTTTCGTGTCGCGTCGCCCCGTCGCGGCCTCGAGCGATCGCCCCGCGATGCCCTCGCCTCGGGCGGGATCGCACGAAGGCTCCGCCGGCCCGCGAGCCTCGGCGCGGGTGGGCGCGGCCTCGATCCGCGGCGGAACAACGTGTGCCCCCGGAAATTCCGCCGAGTTCGCGGTCGCGGAGAATTGCCCGAACGCGCGGCCGCGAATCGCCCGAATCCAGTTGTCGAGCGCACCCATCGATCCTATCTTTCGCGGTCCGTTCGCACCGGCAGTCGCCGGCGCGACAACGCCGCGAAAGAAAGCCCATGGCGCTGAACAAGTCGCAGATCGAAGACTTCCGGCTGCTCCTCCAAGAGAAGCGCAATCGCCTGCTCCACGAGGCCAGGCGCACGCTGGACAACGACATGGTGATCGACTCCGACGAACGGATGGACGAGGTCGACCAGGCATCCTCGGAGTACATGCAGGCCTTCTCGTTCCGGCTCCGTGGCCGCGAGCGGTTCCTGATGGACAAGATCGAGCACGCGCTGCTGAAGATCGACCAGGGCACCTTCGGCATCTGCGAGGAGTGCGACGAGCCCATCTCGCTCAAGCGCCTGCAGGCCCGCCCCGAGGCGCAGCTGTGCATCCAGTGCAAGGAAGCGCAGGAGAAGGAAGAAGCCGTCTACGCCGAGGAGTAACCCCGCTCACGCGTGCGCGACCAGGTCGCGCAGGCGGGCGATCTCGTCGGGACGGCCGATGGCGATCAGCGTCTGGCCCGCCGCGAGTCGCAGCTCGGACGGGGGCACGTAGCTGACGCCCCCGTCCTGCGAGCGCACCGCGAGGATGAGGACGCCCGCGGCCTCGCGCAGGTTGGCCTCGCGCAGGGTCTTGCCGACCAGCGGCGCACCGAGCCCGACGTTGGCCTCCTCGATCCGGAGCCGGGCCTCCTTGTCGCGGAGCATCTCGTCGAGGAACCGCACGACGTGCGGCCGCAGGAGCTCGGACGCGATGCGCATCCCACCGATGAAGTTCGGGGCGACGACCGAGTCGGCGCCGGCGCGCCGCAGCTTCTCGGCCGCCGTGGGCGACACCGCCTTGACGACGATGCGCAGCCGCGGGTTCGACTGTCGGGCGCTGACGACGACGAACATGTTGGTCTTGTCGTCGTCGAGCGTGGCGACCACGCCCTTGGCGCGGTGGATGCCGGCGCGCTCGAGGATCTCGTCCTCGGTGGCGTCGCCGACGACGGTCAGGATGTCGCGGGCGCGCAGCTCGTCGAGCAGCGCCGCGTTGGCGTCGACGGCGACGACCGACTCGCCCACCGCGACGAGCTCGTTGACGACGTGGATGCCGGTGCGGCCCACGCCACAGACGATGTAGTGGTTCGAGATGTCGTGCATGCGTTTCTCCAGCCGGCGCCAGCGGCGGATGTCGGCGAAGTCGGCCTCGACGAAGAAGCTCGTGATGGTCGAGACCACGTAGAGATCGGCCGCGACGCCGAACACCAGGAGCAGCTGCGTCCACTCGCGCCCGCCGCCGATGATCGAGAAGTCGAGGATCTCGCCGAACCCGACGGTGGTGATCGTGATCACCGTCATGTAGACGCAGTCGTCGAAGCTCCAGACGCCGGGGCGCTGGACGTAGCCGATGTACCAGTAGCCGACGGCGCCGACGGTCACCACGAGGACGAGGACGGCGAGCGCCCAGATCACCCGCCGACGCGCGGCCGTGTAGGCGTCGAACGGCGAGCTGCGGGGTTCGGGGTGGTTGGACACGCGGGCGCCCGAGGAGCGCGGCCGCATGATAGCGCCGCGCGAGAGGCCTGACAGGGCCTCCCGCCCGGACGTTGCTCCCTCGGCCGGGGTGCGATAGATCGCGAACGGCCGTGTCTCCCGTCCTGTTCACCGTCCCGGGCGTGGCGTGGGAAGTCTCGGCGTACGGCTTCTTCCTCGGGCTGGCGCTCGTGACGGGGTGGCTGCTCGCCCTGACGCTGGCCGCGAAGGACCGACTCCCCGCCGATCGACTCGGGACCAGCTACGTCGTGGCGCTCGGGCTCGCGATGATCGGCGCCCGCGCGGCCTGGTTGTTCGCCAACCCCGGGGCGTGGACCGGCTTCGGCTCGCTGGTGACGCTGTCGCAGGGCGGGCTCAGCCCCGGGGCAGGTCTCGTCGTCGCGATCGTGGTGTCGATCGTCCAGACCAGCCGAATGAAGCTGCCGGCGCTCCTGTGGTTCGACGCGGTCGCGCCGGCCCTGGCGCTCGGGGTCGCGCTCGAGCGCATCGGGGCGCTGTTCGGCGGGATCGGCTTCGGTCGCTACGCCCCCGACTTCGCCCTGGCGATGCGGTTCCCGATCGGGTCGCCCGCGTACGAGGCCCACCGCCGCGGGCTCGCGCAGCTGATGCCCGCCGGGGCGCTCGAGTCGCTGCCCGTGTACCCGACGCAGATCATCGCCGCGCTGCTGGCCCTGGCCGGCTTCGCGCTGGCGATGCGGCTGCGGGCGCGTCGTCGCTTCGTCGGCGAGGTGTGTCTCGCCACGATGGCGTGGCTCCTCGCGGCGCGGGCCTTCGTCGAGGAGCCACTGCGCGCGGACCGGGCCGAAGCGACGCTCGGGCCGCTGTCGCCATGGCAGGCGGTCGCGGTGATCCTCGTCGTCGCGCTGCTCGCCGCGTGGCGCTCGCGGCGGGCCAAGGCGCTGGCGAACCCGAAGGCGCCACGGCCATGGGAGGGGGGGCCGTGGAGTCCGACCGCGCCGAAGTGACGCCCGCCGCGGTGCCCGTGGTGCTGCTGCACGGGGCGCTGCGATCGTCGTGGGGGTTGTTGCCGACCGCCGTGTTCCTGCGACGGCAGGGGCTGCGGGTCCGGGGCTTCGACTACCCCACGCGCCGTGGGACGCTGGAGCACCATGCCCGTCGGCTCGAGGAGTTCCTCCACGGGTGGCTCGGCGAGGCGCCGCCGATCCTCGGGTTCGTGACGCACAGCATGGGGGCGTTGGTCGTGCGGGCGTACCTCGCCGCGCACGCCGACCCGCGGACGCGGCACCGCGTGGTGATGCTGTCGCCGCCGAACCAGGGGTCGGCCCTCGCGGCGCGGCAGCGCGACGGCGTGCTGTTCCGGTGGGTCTACGGGGACGCGGCGCGGGAGCTGGTGCCCGAGCGCGCGCGGGCACTGCCGCCGGCGCCGGACAACGCGGATGTCCTCGTGCTCGCGGGGGGCCGCGGCGATCCGCGGGGCTACAACCCGCTGCTCGAGGGGGACGACGATGGCGTCGTCGCGGTGGGCGAGATGGGCATGCCCGGCGTCGAGCCCGTCATGGTCGGGGGTGTGCACGGCATGATGCAGTGGCGCCCGGCCGTGCTGAGCCGCGCGGCGGCGTTCATCCGGGCCGGCGAGTAGCGGCGCCGCGGACGCTGGCGCGTGGGGGCGCCAGGCGGCACCCCCCGCGGATCGATGTTCGCGTAGGGCGGGCAGGAATGTGCGGTTGACCCATGTGTGACGGTTGCGTGGCGCCCTCGTCTCGCGGTATTGGCACGCGCCTCGCTGGTTTCGGGCGTGTTGGCTGCGTCGCGGCGGGCTTCCTCAAGACCTTCGTTGAAAGTGAACCAGAACATGAAGCACTCCAACTTGATCTCCGCGTTGCCGATGCTCTGCGCCTCGGTCCTCCTGTTCGGCTGCCCCGGCAGCGACGAGGAGTCCACCTCGACGAACGCCGACTCGAGCACCAGCGACTCGGATTCCGACTCGAACTCGAACAGCGTCTCGGACTCGGTCACCGTCACGGTGAGCGACACGAACCCGACGACGGACACGGATCCGACGACGGACACGAACCCGACGACGGACACGGATCCGACGACGGATACGGACCCGACCGACCCGGACTCGAGCAGCACGGATCCGGGCACGACCACCGACGAGAGCACGAGCACGGATCCGGGCACGAGCACGGACGCGAGCACGAGCACGGATCCGAGCACGAGCGGCAGCACGGACACCGGCTCGACGGGGAGCACGACGGGCGAGACCGGCGTCACCCCGATGGACAACTACAACGACTGCGCGAACTTCACAGAGGAGGAGGCTTGCACGCCGCAGGGCGAGCTCTGCCTGAGTATCGGTCCGGGCAACGGCGTCTGCGGCCTCCCTGACTGCGCCGACGACGGCGACTGCCCGCTTCCCGCCACCGGCGAGGCGGTCGCGACGTGCTTCGATCTCCAGGGAGGCGGCACCGCCTGTGGCCTGGACTGCAGCGCTGGCCAAGTGTGCCCCGACGGCATGGAGTGCATCGGTGACTTCGCGTGTTCGTGGGTCCTCATCCCGCCGGTCGTTCCCGACGAGTGGACGTGCGATCCCACCTACTACGGCCTCGCTGATGGCTGCGACTGTGGGTGCGGCGTGGTCGATCCCGACTGCGCCGACGCCACGCTGGATTCCTGCCAGTACTGCAACGACGACGGGTCGTGCTCGGTGCTCGACTGCGACGAGATGCCGACGATCGATCCCGACAACAACGCCGTCTGC
>LNFB01000262.1 GCA_001464385.1 Deltaproteobacteria bacterium Ga0077550
TCGCTCTGGCACAGCACGTACTCGTGGGCGACGAGGTTCATCCCGTCGCGCGCGGGGATCACCACGCCGACGTCGGCGACCCGGTACAGCGCCGCGAGCTCGTCGATGTCGAACCCGCGGTGGAGGTACTCGATCGGCGTCGATCCTGGGACGCCGTACGAGCCGTTGATGCGGCCGACCATCAGCTCGATCTCGTTCTTCAGGTCGCGGTACTCGTCGGTGTCGAGGCGCGACGGGACCACGACCTGGACGAGCACGTTGTCGACGGCGCGCTGGGGATCGCGGCGGAGGAACTCCTCGTAGGCCGCGAGCTTGAGCGGGATCGCCTTGCTGTAGTCGAGCCGCTCGACGCCGAGCAGGACCCTGCGGCCGCGCCAGTGCGTGCGGAGCTCGGCCAAGCGCGTCACGCAGGTCGGCGATCGCAGCGCGTTCCGCAGGCGTTGCACGTCGGCGCCGATCGGGTGCACACCCAGGCCGACGCGGCGCCCCTCGTACGAGACGAAGTCGAAGCCGGACTCGAGCCCGAGGACGCGGAGGCACGACGAGCGGAAGTGCCGGGTGTAATCGCCGGTGTGGAAGCCGATGTAGTCCGCGCCGAGCAGGCCCCGCAGCAGCTCGGTGCGCGCCGGGAGGATCCGATAGACCTCCGACGACGGGAACGGCACGTGCAGGAAGAAGCTGATGCGGACGTCGGGCCGCAGCGCCCGCAGCAGCGCGGGCAGGAGCATCAGGTGATAGTCGTGGATCCACACGTGCGCGCCCGGAGGCGCGGCCTTGGCGACCGCCTGGGCGAACGCGGCGTTGACCTCGGCGTAGGCCGGGAAGTACGCGGTGTTCGAGGCCACGCGGCCGAGGAAGTAGTGGAACAGCGGCCAGATCACCGCGTTGCACATGCCGTTGTAGTACGGGTCCTCGAGGTGGGCGGGCACGTGCACGGGCTCGTAGCCGGCGTCGCGCAGCGCGGCCTCGGCCCCCGGCGCGTCGAGCGGCCCGGGCCACCCGACCCACGTGAAGCGCAGCCGTTCGCGTGCGCCGGACAACGCAGTCGCCAGGCCACCGACGGTGTCGCGCAGCGTGATCGATCCGTCGTCGTCGACGGTGATGGCGGTCGGCAGGCGATTGCTGACGACCACGAGCGGTCGATCGATCACGCCCTCCATCCATCGCTCCTCGAGGGCGAACGTTTCACTCGCACAGTGTATCCTCCCGGCTCTCCCCATGGCAAACGGTCTGGCGATCATCGGTAACTGTGCGACCAATGCACTCGTTCGCGACGGGAAGATCGAGTGGTTGTGCTGGCCGCGACCCGACTCGAGCTTCGTCTTCGGATCTCTGCTCGACGAGCACCGCGGCGGCGCCTACGCGATCGAAGCCGTGCGCATGCGCTCGGTCGCCCAGCAGTATGTCGAGTCCACCAACGTGCTGCGCACGCGCTTCGTCGCGGAGGACGGCGCGTTCGATGTCTTCGATTTCGCGCCGCGCTTCGAGCAGTGGGGCCGCTACTACCGGCCGACGATGATCGTGCGGGTGGTCCGGCGCCTCGAGGGGGCGCCGCTCGTCCGCGTCCGCTGCACCCCGACCTACGACTACGGGGCCCGCAGCGCCTCGGCGAGCATCGCCAGCAACCATCTGGCCTACCACGGGCTGCCGGATCCACTGCGCCTGACCACCAACGCGCCGCTGCTCCACGTGGCCGAGGGCCAGCCGTTCGTGTTGTCGCGCGATCATCACTTCGTGCTCACGTGGGGTCAGCCCCTCGAGGACCACCTCGAGGAGACCGCCGAGCGATTCCTGCAGCGGACGATCGACTACTGGCGTGGCTGGGTGAAGCACACGCGCATCCCGCGGGACTACCAGCGCGAGGTGATCCGCTCGGCGCTCGCGCTCAAGCTCCACCAATACGAGGACACCGGCGCGCTGTTGGCCGCGACGACGACGAGCCTGCCGGAGTATCCGGGCTCCGGACGCACCTGGGACTACCGCTATTGCTGGCTGCGCGACGCGTACTTCACCCTCGATGCGCTCGAGCAGATCGGGCACCACGAGGAGATGGAGCGCTTCATCATGTACCTGCGCAACCTGAGCGCCAGTCACGGCGCGGTGCTGCGGCCGGTGTACACGATCGCCGGCGACGGGGACATGGAGGAGCGCATCCTGGACTCGCTCGCCGGCTACCGCGGCGATGGCCCCGTGCGGGTCGGCAACCAGGCCCACCACCACGTGCAGAACGACGTCTATGGCGAGATGGTCCTCGCGATCAGCCGCGCACT
>LNFB01000263.1 GCA_001464385.1 Deltaproteobacteria bacterium Ga0077550
CGGCGGAGGTGCCTGGGGTTCGTGTCGACTTGCATGACATCGTTCTCCTGCTGCGCATCGAGGTGAGCGAGGACCGGCGAAGGGATCTTCGTAGCCGGTGCAGTCCAACGCGGATCAACAAGCCAATGCCAAGTCACCAGCCTAGCGCCGCATCCCCGAATGCGGAACGAAAAAATCGCTGCGAGCACGCCGCGTCGCGAACGGGGAGCGGTGGGTGTCGTCGCACCCGGGCGGATCGCGGGGGAGACGATGTTCTGCCGCGATCAGCCCAGGCGGGACGCGTAGTCGCCGTAGACGAAGCGCCGGTGCACCTGCAAGCGGCGCACCGCGGGATCCCACGTGGCGATCGACGGCGTCCGGACGCCGTTGAACGTGCTCGTCTTCACCATCGTGTAGTGGGCCATGTCGCGGAACACCAAGGTGTCGCCGACTTGCAGCGGCCGATCGAAGCTGTAGTCCCCGATCACGTCGCCGGCCAGGCACGTGAGCCCGCCGAGTCGGACGGTGTGGGCACGCTCGCCCGGCAGGCCGGCCCCGACGATCTCGGGGCGGTAGGGCATCTCGAGCACGTCCGGCATGTGGGCCGTGGCCGAAGTGTCGAGGATCGCGATCTCCATGCCGTTGCGCACGACATCGAGCACGCGGGCGACCAACACCCCGGTGCCCAGGGCGATCGCCTCGCCGGGCTCGAGGTAGACCTCGACGCCCCAGCGCTCGCGGAACGCCCGGACGATCCGGACCAGCCGCTCGACGTCGTAGTCGGGCCGCGTGATGTGGTGGCCGCCGCCCATGTTGATCCACTTCATGCGGCCGAGGAACTCGCCGAACTTGGCCTCGACGACCGCGAGCGTGCGCTCGAGGGCATCCGAGCCGAGCTCGCAGAGGTTGTGGAAGTGCAGGCCGCTGATGCCGTCGAGCAGGTCGGGGCGGAACTGCTCGCGGGTGACCCCGAGGCGCGAGCACGCGCCGCACGGATCGTACAGCTCGACGTCGACCTCGCGGTGCTCGGGGTTGAGCCGGATGCCGAACTCGAGCGGCCGACCGCCCGCGGCGCGGTGCCGATCGTAGCGCGGCCGCAGGCGCTGCCACTGCGAGAACGAGTTGAACACCGCGTGGTCGCAGAGCGTGAGCAGCTCGTCGAAGTCCGCGTCCGAGTACGCGGGCGCGCAGACGTGGACCTCGCCGCCGAACTCGGCGCGACCGAGCCGGGCCTCGTGCGGGGAGCTCGAGGTCACGCCGGGCAGGTACTGGCGCACCAGCCCGAACGTGGGGAACGCCGCGAAGCCCTTCAGCGCCAGCAGGATCTTGCAGCCCGCCGCCTGCTGGACCTGCCGCAACAGCTCGAGGTTCGACGTGAGCGCGCCGAGGTCGATGACGAAGCAGGGCGTCTCGACGGCGTCGAGGTCGAGCGCGGGGACGCGGTCGGAGATGAACACGGGATCACATCTCCTGGACGTGCCACGGCAGGCCCGAGGCGCCGAGGCGCTCGAGGAACGGCACCGAGTCCATCTGTTCCATGTGCCAGACGCCGGCGCGCTTCCACGTGCCGGTGACCATCATCTCGGCGCCGACCGCCGCGGGCACGCCGGTGGTGTACGACACCGCCTGGGCGCGCACCTCCTTCCAGCACTCGTGGTGATCGCAGACGTTGTAGATGAAGACCTTGCGGGCCTTGCCGTCCTTCTTGCCCTCGATGATGCAGCCGATCGACGTCTTGCCCGTGTAGTTCTGCGCGAGGCTGGCCGGGTCGGGCAGCAGCGCCTTCAAGAACTGGATCGGCACGATCTTCTGCCCCTGGAACTCGACCGGATCGATGCGGGTCATGCCGACGTTCTGCAGCACCCGCAGGTGCGTCAGGTACTCGTCGCCGAACGTCATCCAGAAGCGGATGCGCTGCAGGCCGGGGATGTGCTGGACCAGCGACTCGAGCTCCTCGTGGTAGATGAGGTACGACTTCTTCGGGCCGACACCGGGGTAGTCGATGACCTCGGAGATCGACATCGGATCGATCTCCTTCCATTCGCCCTTCTCCCAGTACTTGCCGCGGGCGGTGACCTCGCGGATGTTGATCTCCGGGTTGAAGTTGGTGGCGAACGGGTGGCCGTGGCTGCCCGCGTTGCAGTCGACGATGTCGATGGTCTCGATGGTGTCGAACAGGTGGTCCCGCGCGTACGCACAGAACACGTTGGTGACGCCCGGATCGAAGCCCGAGCCGAGCAGCGCCATGAGGCCGGCCTTCTCGAAGCGCTCGCGGTAGGCCCACTGCCACTTGTATTCGAACTTCGCGACGTCCGGCGGCTCGTAGTTGGCGGTGTCGAGGTAGTCGACGCCCGCGTCGAGGCACGCGTCCATCAGCGGGAGATCCTGGTAGGGCAGCGCGACGTTGACGACCAGCGACGGCTGCAGCTTGCGGATCAGGGCCGCGGTCTGCGCGACGTCGTCGGCGTCGACGCGCGCCGTGGTGATCGTGCGCCCGTGCAGCTCGGCGATCTGCGCCGCGATCGCGTCGCACCGGGATTGCGTGCGGCTGGCGAGGACGATGTCGCCGAACACCTGCGGGGCCATCGCGCACTTGTGCGCGACCACGCCTCCGACACCGCCCGCGCCGATGATGAGTACCTTGTGCATGGCCTGCTCCTGTCCGCACCCGAGGCCGACGTCGGCCGGGGTCGCGGCGCGGGAACGTAGCACGGCTGTGCGCTATGCTGGCGCCCAGCACCCGTGAGCATCCTGTTGCGGCTGGCCTACGACGGCACCGGGTTCCACGGCTGGGCGCGGCAGCACGCGCGCGCCGACGGCACCGCGGTGCGCACGGTCCAGGGCGAGCTCGAGCGCGCGCTCGGCGTGCTGTGCAAGCAGGAGGTCGCGACCCGCGGCGCGTCGCGGACCGACGCGGGGGTCCACGCCGAGGGGCAGCTCGTCGCCTTCGAGCGGGTGACGCCGATCCCTTGCGCGAGCCTCGTGGGCGCGCTCAACCGGATGCTGCCCGTCGACGTCGCGGTGCGCGACGCGTGGGAGCAGACCGCGGACGACGGGGGACCTGTCGAGCCGCGCCACGCCAACGATGGCAAGCACTACCGCTATCGCCTCTTCCTCGGCGCCGTGCGCGAGCCGAGCCAGGCCCGCTATGTGTGGCAGCTCGAGCAGCCGATCGACCTGGCGCGCGTGCACGAGGCCGCGGCGCACTTCGTCGGTACCCACGACTTCGCGGCGTTCCGCACCAGCATGTGCCAGGCGAGCACGACGGTGCGCACGATCCACGCCGTCGACGTCGAGCCGACGACCAGCCCGGCGGGCGCTGCGATGGTGGAGATCCACGTCCGCGGCACCGCCTTCTTGCACAACATGGTGCGGATCATGGTCGGCACCCTCGTCGAGATCGGCCACGGCCGCTTCGAGCCCCGGCACATCGCGGCGCTGCTCGAGGGCGGCACGCGGGGCCAGGCCGGACGCACCGCGCCGCCCGGCGGACTCACCCTCGTCGAGGTGCTGTGGCGCCGGCCGTGAGGACGAGCGGCGGCGCGACGCGGGCCTCAGCGGGCGAGCATGTCCTGCGCGCGGCGGCCACCGAAGCGGCGATCGTCACGGCGCCGCGGGCCGCGGCGCAGGTCGACGGTGAAGCCGCGCTCGCCGAAGAACGCGAGGAGTCCGAGGAGCACGTTGAGGGCGGCGGCGACGATGGCGAGGGTCAGGAAGACGTTCATGACAGAGACGATTCGAAGGGAGTTGCCCGGCCCCTAAGCGAAACCCGTGCCGGCGCTGTGGACCTCGACGCCAACGGATCCAGCGACTTGGGCCGTGCGACGGCACACGGGGGGCCAGAGTGGCGAGCGATGCAGCCACGTCGGCGGCCACGGGCGTGGCCAGGGCCGTGCGGCAGGTCTCGCGTCGGGCCGACGCGTCTTCCGTTCTCGCGGCGGCGGGGCCGTGGTCAGACTGCGGGGCCCCATGCCTGACGCGCCCAAGGACGCGCTGCGCTCGTCGCTGCCCCTGTCGCTGGCGATCCTCGCGTCGCGCGTGCTCGGGCTCGTGCGCGAGGTCGTGTTCGCGGCGCTGTTCGGCGCGGGCGCGGTCGCCGACGCGTACCAGGTCGCCTTCCGCGTGCCCAACCTGCTGCGCGATCTGTTCGCCGAGGGGGCGCTGTCGAGCGCGTTCGTGCCGACGTTCACCGCCGCGCTGCAGCAGGACGGCCGCGCGCGCGCCGAGGTCCTCGCGGATCTCGTGATGTCGGCGCTGCTCGTCACGACCGGGCTCATCACCACGGCGGCGCTGCTGTTCGCGGGCCCGCTCGTGGGCCTCATGACCCAGCACATGGCCGGCGACGCGGCCAAGCTCGCGCTCGCGGTGCAGCTCACGCAGATCATGCTGCCGATCCTGGTGTTCGTGAGCCTGGCGGCGGTGTGGATGGGCATGCTCAACGCGCAGCGTCGCTTCGTCGTGCCTGCGGTCGGACCTGCGCTGTTCAATGTGGTGAGCATCGCGGTCGGGCTCGGGCTCGCGGTCGCCGGCTACGGCGCCACCACGGCGATCGTCGCGTGGAGCGTCGGGACCACGCTGGCCGGGCTCGCGCAGGCGGGCCTGCAGCTCGTCGCCCTGGTGCGCATGGGCTATCGGCCGCGCCTGCGGCTGCGCGGGGTGTTCGCGGACGCCGGCGTGCGTCGCATCGTCGGGCTCATGGCGCCCGCGGTCATCGGCATCGCCGCGGTCAACGTCAACGTGTTCGTGAACACCGGCTTCGCGGCGGAGCTCGGCGACGGCCCGGTCGCGCAGCTCACCTACGCGTTTCGATTGTTCTACCTGCCGCTCGGGGTCTTTGGGATGGCGATCGCGACCGTGACGATGACCGAGGTCTCGGCCGAGGCCGCGCGCGGCGATCGTGCGGCGCTGGCCCGACGCACCGCCGACGGTGCGTGGGCGTCGTGGATGCTGACCTCGGCGAGCGCGGTGGGGATCGCGGTGCTCGCCGAGCCGATCGTGCGGCTGGTCTATCGCTGGGGCGCGATGTCACCCTCGGACGCGGCCGCGATCGCGACCGTGCTGCAGTGCTACGTCGCGGGGCTCGTGCCCTACAGCCTGGTGAAGCTGTACGCGCCGGCGTTCTACGGGATCGATCGCGCGCGGATCCCCATGGTCGCGTCGATCGCCGGTGTGGTCACGAACCTGGTGTTCAACGCGCTGACGCACCGCGAGCTCGGGGCGCCCGGCATCGCGCTGGGCACGACCGCCGGCGCGCTGGTCAACGTCGCGGTGCTGCGGGTGATGTTCGCGCGGGTGGTCGCGCCGAGCGGGCCCGTCGAGGGCGCGGCGCGCTCGGGCGGGGGGCGCAACGCGCTGGCGCTCGTGGTCGCGAACGCGGCGCTCGCCGCCGTCGGCCTCGCCTGCGTCGCCCTCGGCGCGCGCCTCGGAATCGACGGCACGTGGGGCCAGCGCGGCGTCGATGCAGTGGTGCTCGGCGTCTCGATGACGGTCGGCTTCGCGGTGTTCGCCCTGGTCCTGCGTGCGTTCGGGTACCCCGGCGCGGCGCGGCTGGTCGCGCTGCCGGCGGGCGCGCTGCGACGCCTGCGTCGGCGCTAGGGACCAGTCCAGCGGACTAGGAGAGGGCCCCGGCCACGCACGCCGACGAGAAGTTCGCGAGCGTCGCGGCGATCAAGCACCGCACGCCGAGGCGCGCGATGTCCGACTTGCGCTCGGGTACCAGCCCGCCGAGCCCGCCGATCAGGATCCCGATGCTCGAGACGTTGGCGAAGCCGCAGATCGCGATCGTCGCGATCGTCCGCGAGCGCTCGCTCAGGTGCGCGGCCACGGTGTGCAGCTGGTCGAAGGCGACCAGCTCGTTGAGCACGGTGCGCGTGCCGAGCACGCTGCCGACCTCGAACGCCTCGGAGGGCGGCGCCCCCATGAGCAGCGCGATCGGCCAGAACAGCCACCCGATGATGCGGGCCAGGGACAGGGGCGCGTCGCCGATCGTGATGAGGCCGAGTCCCGCGTCGCACAGGGCGACCAGGGCGATGAAGGCGATGAGCATCGCGCCGACGTTCGCCGCGAGCTTGAGCCCGTCGCTGGCCCCCGTCGCCGCGGCGTCGAAGAGGTTGGCGTCGGTGTTGGGGATCTCGACGTCGATGCGGCCCGCGGTCACCGGCGTCGCCGTCTCGGGGACGACGATCTTCGCCATCACCAGCGAGATCGGTGCCGTCATCGCGACCGCCGTCAGCAGGTGTTCGATCGACACCCCACCGATGGTCACGTAGGCGCCGAGGATCGCCCCCGACACCGAGGCCATGCCCGCGACCATGATCGTGAACAGCTCGGACTCGGTGAGGCGATCGAGGAACGGCTTGACCGTCAGCGGCGCCTCGGTCTGGCCCATGAACATGCTCGCGGCCACTACCAGCGACTCGGCGCCGCTGGCCCCCATCGTGCGCATCATGACCCACGCGAGGCCGCGCACGATGATCTGCATGACGCCGAGGTAGTAGAGCACCGCGAACAGCGAGGCGACGAAGACGATCGTCGGCAGCACCTGGAACGCGAACACGACCCCGAGGCCGGTCTCGCCGCCGCGGGCCATGCCGAGCTGGCCGAACACGAACGACGAACCCGCGTAGGACTGGTCGAGCACCGTCTGCACGGCCTTGGCGGCGCTCTCGAGGGCGGAGCGGCCCCACGGCACGCGCAGCAAGAAGGCGCCCGCGAGCCACTGCAACGCGATGCCCCAGACGACCGGTCGCCAGCGGATCGACGCACGATCGCGGCCGACGGCCAGCGCCAGGCCGACCATCGCGAACGCTCCAACGGCCGAGACCAGACGGTAGGGGTCCATCGACCGTGGGCTTACCACGGCCGCGCCGGGGGCGGCGACCGGTCTGCTACGCTCCCAGTCTGCATGCGACGCCCACGGTGCACGCCCGCCGCTCCGACGCTCTGCCTCGCGCTCGCGCTCGGCTCGATCCCGCTCGGCGCGTGTGGATCGGGCGACGCCGACGACGGCGACGCGACCGTGGGCACCGACGGCGCGACGGGGACCGAGTCGACGCCCGGGACCACGCCGGGCACGACCCTCGCCGACACCTCGGCCGGATCCGCGGAGGGCGACCCGACCGCGCCCGGCTGCGGCAACGGGATCCAGGAGGGTGACGAGCAGTGCGACGACGGCGAGGCCAACTCCGACAGCCAGCCCGACGCGTGCCGCACCGACTGCCGCACCGCGCACTGTGCCGACGGCGTGGTCGACCCAGGCGCGGGCGAGGAGTGCGACGACGGCAGCGCCAACGGCAACGACCCCGACGCGTGCCGCGACACCTGCTTGCTGCCGAGCTGCGGCGACGGCGTCCAGGATCTCGGTGAGCCATGCGACGACGGCAACGAGGCGTGGGGCGACACCTGCTACGCGTGTTCGAACCTCTGGTACTTCGTGCTGAACTCGCCGGACCTCGCGGGCGGCGGTGACGTCTCGATCCTCCGGAGCACGCGCGAGGGGCCGCCGGTCGCGATCGTGCAAGGTGATGCGTCGTACAACGGTGTCCGCCAGCTCGCGCTCGGGCCCGCCGGCGCGGTGCTGTACGCGCTGCAGTCCCAGGGCGCGGTCGATCGGGTGCTCGCGCTCGATCCCCTCGATGGCACGCTCGTCGACGAGTACGCCCTCGACGCGGCGGTGCTCGGGGCGGACGGCGAGCTCCAGGCGATGGCGCGGGGCAGCGACGGCTTGTTGTGGATCGCGGCGCTCGTCGGCGGGACCACGCGGTTGGTGTCGATCGATCCGGCCGCCGGCACCGTCGGCGCGGTGACGGACCTCGGCGACGACCTCGGCGTCGTCGACATGACGGCCGACGACGCCTCGGCGCTCTACGTCACCACCGGCACCGGCAACCAGCTGATCCGCGTCGAACTGCCGGGGCTGACGACCAGCGTCTTCGCCGACGGTGGCGACGGCCTGTCGACGCCGATCGGCGTCACCTACGATCCGGTCCACGCCGAGCTGTGGATCGCGAACAACCCCACCGGCGCCCCGGCGCAGCTGCTGCGCGGCGATCTGGCCGGCGCGTTCACGGCGTACTCGACCGCTGCGGCCGACGTGGGTCCGTACGTGCGCGGCGTGGCGATCGACGTCGGCGGCGTCGCGCTCATCACCCAGCGCGCCTACGACCGCGTGGTCGCGGTGCAGGCGTTCGACGCGATCCAGCCGTTCTTCACGCGGCTGGTCGACGCGCCGACCGACCTCGAGATCCTCGACATGGCGCCGTGAGGGCGGATCAGAACCGGGCGAGCACGGCCGTGACGTTGTCGCGACCGCCCGCGGCGTTGGCCGCCGCGATCAGGTCGTTCACCACGTCCGACGCAGCGCGATCGGTCCGACGCAGCATCGCTGCGATCGCGTCGTCGTCGACCATGTCGTAGAGGCCGTCGGTGCACAGCAACAGCTGATCTTCCAGCTGCAGCGGGAGCTGGCGCAGCTCGACGTTGATCGCGTCGGACTTGCCGCCGACGGCGTTCACCAGCACGTGGCTCAGCGGCGAGCGCTGGGCCTGCTGGGGCGTCATCATGTGCTCGTCGACCATGCGCTGGGCGAGCGTGTGATCGACGGTGAGGCGGAACAGCGTGTCGTCGCGCAGCAGGTACGCGCGCGAGTCGCCGACGTGGATCAGCAGCAGATCGGGCCAGTGGACGTAGGCCATCGTCAGGGTGGTGCCGAGGTCCGAGTCGAGGGCCTTGCGCTTCGCCACCCGCCGCACGCGCTGCTGGGCGGTGAGCACCGCCTGCTGCAGCCCGGAGACCAGCTCGTCGGTCGAGCACTCGGAGCGCCGCTGCACCCACGGCATCGTCTCGAAGCAGTAGTGGGCCATCGCGTCGATCGTGACCGCGCTGGCGACCTCGCCGCCGCCGTGGCCACCGATGCCGTCGGCGACGATCATGATGCGCGCCTGCGGGGTGTCGACCAGCCGCGTGCCGGCGTCGGCCGGCAGGCTCGAGCCCTCGATCAGCAGCGAGCGCTCGAGCGCGGCGATGAGGAATTGATCCTGGTTGTTCGCTCGCACGCGCCCGGCGTCTGTCGCCCCGAACACGTCGGCGATCACCGCGGGGTTGCTCGCGATGGCGCCCGCGTCGGCGAGACTGCGCAGCCCCAGGCCCCCGGGGCCCGCCAGCAGCTTGAGCGTGCGGTTGGCGGCCGAGGAGCTGGGCAGGGTGCCACCGGGCGAGGGGGTCTCGGGCGTGTCGCTCACGGATCCTTGATAACCCCGCGCCCGCGGCGTGGCGAGCGGCAACGACCGTGGGCGCCGGACGAGGGGGGGCGCCGTCAGCGGCAGAACGGATGGGCCTCGGGGCGCGTGCGGAAGTCGGCGTTGTTCACCGACGGGCACTCGGCGCGCAGGAGGTCCTTCAGGTCGCTGATCTGCTGCCAGTCGAGGGACATCGGAGCGAACAGGAGCGGCACGTCGGTGGTGGCGACGCTGGTGACGGTGTCGCGGAGCTGGCCGAGCAGGTCGTCGGCGACGCCTGTCCCCCACAGCGCGGCGAAGTTGGCCTCGTAGTCGTCCACCAGGTCGGCGGCGGCGGGGCCCGAGAAGTGGAACATGTTCTCGAAGGTGTTGTGCTCGGCGTTGTCCGACAGGTTGTAGCTGCCGGTCCACAGCTCGTCGCCGTCGACGATCATGAACTTGTGGTGCATCTGGATCGCATTCGCGGCGCTCCAGCGGTACGAGTAGTACTTGTAGCGGACGTCGATGCCGCTGTTGCCGACCACGAAGCCGAACAGGAAGCCGCTGTCGTTGCAGTCGCGGATCTTCGACGCGCTCGCGCCGGCCTCCGCGATGCACTCCTCGAGCTCGTCGACCTGGATGTCGTGGGTGGCCTCGCTGATGAACTCCTGGCCGTCGAGGTAGACGCGGATGTCGACCTCGGGCGCGTCCGCGGCCTTCTGCATCAGGGCCTCGGCGACCGGGCGGCTGCGCAGGTGGCCCGACGCGATGTGGATCGACGTGTCGGCGCCGTGGATCGCGGCGACCAGCTGGTCGGCGACCGTGTTGCTGCCGTTGATGACGAAGGTGTCGGCGCCCTGGATCTTGAAGTTCGCCGAGGTGAAGTACACGTCCTCGCCCGCATCGTCGCCGATGAGCTCGTCGGTGATCGCCAGCGTGCTGTGCTCGGTGACGATGGCCGGGTTGGCGACCAGATCGCGCGAGTGGTCCCACATGAGGTCGAATTCCCGCTGCACGCGGAGGTTCAGCTCGCGGTGGCCGTCGAGGAACAGGGTATTCTCGTCGTACTTGGTCGCGGCGCCGTTGGACCAGTTGCCGCTGCCGGTCACCAGCGTCGCGGTCGCGGCGGCGCCGGCGTCGTCGCGCGGGCCGTCCACGATCATGAACTTGTGATGCATGATCTTGTTCACCCACCGCACGTCGACACCGGCGGTCTCGAGGCGGCCCGACTTCGACGCCGCGAGGGCCGCGCCGGTGAGCTTGCGGTCCGCGTTGGCGGTCTCGAAGAGGAAGCGGACCTTCACCCCGCGCGCGACCGCGTTGGCCAGCGCAGTGTTGATGCCGGCGTCCGAGAACGAGTACATCGCGATGTCGAGCGAGCGCTCGGCGCCGTCGATGATCCCCGCGATGCGGGCGTTGTGGCTCTGCGCGAAGACCTGGGGCGAGAAGATGACGTCGGTGCCGGACTCGGCGTCGGGCTGCAGATAGCCCTGGTCGATCGCGTAGGTGAGCAGCTGGTCCAGCGCGGTCGGGCCGACGAACGGCACCGCGTCGAGCTCGGCGAGGTCGTCGAAGCGATCGTCGTCGTCGGTGCCCGGCTCGCCGTCCGGCCCGTCGCGGTGATCGATGATCCCGCCGGCCGCCTTGGCGTTGAGGCGCGCGTCGTCGTCGAGCTCGTCGACGTCGACCGCGAGGTCGTTGACGAGGGCGAGCACCGCGTGGGCCTCGGCCGAGTCGGGGTCGAGGGCGCCGTCGGCCTTGCCGCTGCCGAACCCGTCGTGCTCGCCGTCGACCGGGTCGTCGCCGCCGCCCTGACAGCCGGCCCCGAGGGGGGCGAAGAGTGCGAGCGCACAGGCCCAGGTCGCGGAGCGGACGGTGTCGCGTGCCATCGAGACCCCGGGGTTCAAGTCGCGGGCCGAGGTGGGATATCTCGCTACCTGGCCCAAAAGGTCAGGGGTTGCCGCGGGTTGACCGCCCCGTGACACGGGCGAGATCCCGGCCGGACCCGCCCCGATCGGCCACTGCAGTGGCCAGGGGGCGGCAGGTCGAGTTGTCCCGCGTGCTAGGGTCCCGCCGGCGTGACCCGCTCGCTCGTCCTGGCCGGTGTGGCCTGGCTGACCGCCTGTGCCGACGGTGCATCCGCGAGTCCGCGGACCCTCGAGCTCGCCCCCTGCCGCATCGCGGGCAGCGATCGCGTCGCGCAGTGCGGGGCCCTCGAGCGCCCCGTCGATCCGGCGCAGCCCGACGGCCCGAGCCTCGCGTTGCGGGTCGCGGTCTTTCCGGCGCGCGAGGCCACGCGTCGCCACCCGCTGTACTTCTTCGCGGGTGGGCCCGGCCAGGCGGCGACCGAGGCCTTCGGCCCGCTGCTCGCCGCGTTCGACGACGTCGGTCGCGATCGCGATCTGGTGCTGGTCGATCAGCGCGGCACCGGATCCTCCGCGCCGCTCGACTGCGAGGGCCCCGAGGATCCCGGCCTCGCGGAGCTGCTGAGCGCGCGCGTGCGGGCCGACGATCTGAAGGCGTGCCTCGCCGGCTACCCCCACGATCCGCGGATGTTCGTCACCACCATCGCCGCCGCCGACCTCGACGCGGTCCGCGTCGCGCTTGGTCACGACACGATCGATCTCATCGGCGGCTCGTATGGAACGCGCGCGGCGATGGTCTACGCGCGGGCCCACGGCGACCACGTCGGGCGCATCGTGCTCGACGGCGTCGCGCCGGTCGACATGGCCCTGCCGGCGTCGTTCGGCGCCGACGCCCAGGCCGTGCTCGACGCGATGTTCGCCGACTGTGCGGCCTCCCCCGAGTGCGCCGCGGCGTTCCCCGACGCGCGGGCGAGGTTCGACGCGTGGATGGCCGAGCTCGCCCGCACGCCGGTCCACACGCGGCTCGAGCACCCGCGCACCGGCGAGGTGGTCGAGGTCGACGTCGGCGCCCGCGAGGTCGCGCTCATGCTCCGCGGGATCCTCTACGTTCCGGCGCTGACGTCGATCCTCCCGTTGACGCTCGCGCAGGCCCAGGCCGGCGACTTCGGACCGCTGGTCGCCCAGGGCCTCACCCTCGGGGACTCGATCGGCGAGAGCTTCTCCTACGGGATGTTCCTCTCGGTGGTGTGCGCCGAGGACGTCCCGTACATCGACGACGCCGCGGCGGCCGCCAGCGATGGCACGTTCCTCGGCCGCAGCTACGTCGAGATGATCCGCGAGTCCTGTGCGGTGTGGCCCCGCGCTCCGCTGGCGCCGGGCTACCGCGAGCCCGTCGCCCTGACGCAACCGACGCTCGTGCTGTCCGGTGCCCTCGATCCGGTGACCCCGCCGCGGTGGGGCGCCCACGTGCTGCCGCACCTCGCCGCGGGCCGCCACGTGATCGTCCCGGGGTCGGGGCACGGCACGATGGCGCTCCCGTGCGTGAAGCAGATGATCCACGCCTTCCTCGACGGCGCCGACACCCTCGAGATCGGCTGCGTCGAGGACGACGTGCGGCCGCCGTTCTTCGTCGACAACGCGGGGCCCCCGGCATGATCCGCGCGAACGGGCTGCACAAGCGCTTCGGCGCCAAGATCGCCGTGCAGGACGTCACCTTCGAGGCGAAGGACGGGCGCATCACGGGGCTGCTCGGGCCCAACGGCGCCGGCAAGACCACCACGTTGCGGATGCTGTCGACCCTGGTCGCGCCGGATCGCGGCACCGCGGAGGTCGACGGGCTCGACTGTCGCCGCGATCGCGAGCAGGTGCTGACGCGCCTCGGCGTGCTGCCGGACGCCCGCGGCCTCTACCCGCGGCTGACCGCCCGCGAGAACGTGCGCTACTTCGGCCAGCTCCACGGCATCGCCGACGACGTCCTCGACGCCGAGATCGAGCGGCTCTTCGCGCTCCTCGACATGGGCGAGCTCGCGTCGCGGCGGGTCCACGGCTTCTCCCAGGGCGAGCGCATGAAGGTCGCCATCGCGCGGACGCTCATCCACGGCCCGCGCAACGTCATGCTCGACGAGCCCACCAACGGCCTCGACGTGATGAGCACCCGGGCGATGCGCGAGGTGATCCGGCGGCTGCGGGAGCAGGGCTGCTGCGTGGTGTTCTCGAGCCACGTCATGCAGGAGGTCGCCGCGCTGTGCGACGAGATCGTCGTGGTCGCCCGCGGCACGGTCGTCGCGCGCGGGGCCCCGGACGAGCTGCTCGCCCAGACCGGCAAGGCGAACCTCGAGGACGCGTTCGTCGCCGCGATCGGCACCGACGAGGGG